>DATAXF010000089.1:0-19562 GCA_036273095.1 Steroidobacteraceae bacterium
CTTCGTCGCCGGGCTCTCGGGCGAGCAGTTCGCCGCACCCGAGGCGGTGGGACTTCTGCGGGAGGTGCGCCGCCGGCCGCGCGAGACGGAATGGCTGTCGCTCTCCGCGGCCGATCCGCTCAACCTGCCCGGCATCCTGACACCGGGCCCGCGACTGCCCGCGCTCGCGGCCAACAGGATTCTCTACCGCGATGGCCTGCCGCTCGCGACGCTCACCGGCGGCGAGGTGCGTTTCCTCGAGACACTGGATGCGGCGGCGCAGTGGGAAGCGCGAAACCTACTACTGCGGCGGCATGTGCCGGCCGTCCTCGCCGACATCGGCTGACGCCGGGCTGTCGCGGCCCTTGGCGTCTCGACGCCCGAAGCGATAGAAGAGCGTGCGCCGCACCTCCTGCTGTTGCGCCTGTTCCCAGGCGCGCAGCAGATCCCGCCAGCCGAGATAACCGACCAGCTGCGAGTCGGCGCGGGCTATCACCGGGACGTGCCCGGCGTTGGTCCTCATCATCCGGGTGATGACGCCCTCCAGATATTCGTCCGGATACGCCACCGGCACGGTAGTGCCGACGAGCAGAGCACCGATGACGGCCTCGGGTGGCTTGCCGTCGCGCAGCCAGGACTGCACCAGAGGTGGATCGACGACACCGAGCACCCGGCGCTGCTCGTCGATGACCGGAAAGCTCGGGTGACAGGTCGCCGGATCGGCGAGAAAGGCGAGCGTCTGCTCCAGAGTCATGCTGGCCGGGAGCGTCTGCACCTCGCGGGTCATCACTTCACTCACCGTCGCCAGTGCGAAGGGATCGACCCGATACTCACGCAGCAGATGGTGGCCTCGCCTTGCGATCTTCTCCGTCAGGATGGAGCGCTTGAGCAGCAGCACCGTCACCAGGTGAGCCGTAATGCAGGCGGTCGCGAGCGGCAGCAGCACGTGTGTATTGCCGGTCACTTCGACCGCGAAGAAAGTCGCGGTGAGGGGTGAGCGCATGGTGCCGCCCAGGATGGCCGCCATCGCCAGCAGCGGCCAGAAGCCGCCGCTCGCCGCCGGCAGCCAGGGCGCGAGCGCCGCGCCGAGACCGCCGCCCATGATGAGGAGCGGCGCCAACACTCCGCCCGAGGTGCCCGAGCCGAGCGCCGTTGCCCAGATCACCGCCTTGACGACCAGCAGCAGCAGTCCCGCGGCGGGCACCGTGCCGCCGTGCAGCATCTGTGAGATGTTGTGATAGCCGAGGCCGAGCGCGTCGGGATCGATGAGGCCGCCGACGCCTACGACGAGACCGCCGATCGCCGGCCACCACATCCAGTGGATCGGCAGCTTGAGGAACAGGTCCTCGCAGGCATAGACGAAGCGCGTCAACAGGCCCGACAGCACCCCCGCCAGCAGGCCCATCAGCAACCAGCAGAGAAGCCCGGCCACGGATGGATCCATACCGCCCTGGAATGGGAAGAGCGGCTGCTGCAAGCCGAGCCAGGGCCGCTCCATCGCGGCCGTGATCGCCGCCGCCGCGACCGGAATGAAGCTGCGGGGGGTCCACTCGAAAAGAAGGAGCTCGACCGCGATCATCATCGCGGCGATCGGGGTGCCGAACACGGTCGTCATGCCGGCCGCGGCGCCGGCGACCAGCAGCGTCTTGCGCTCGCCGTCGGTGACGGGCAGCGCCTGCCCGATGAGCGAGCCGATCGCGCCGCCCGTCATGATGATGGGACCCTCGGCGCCGAACGGGCCGCCCGTGCCGATGGAGATCGCCGAGGACAGCGGCTTCAGGATGGCGACCTTGATATCGAGGCGGCTGCGGCCGAGCAGGATGGCTTCGATGGCTTCCGGAATCCCGTGGCCGCGGATCTTGTCGCTGCCGTAGCGCGCCATGAGCCCGATGATGAGGCCGCCGATGACGGGTACCGCGATCGCGGCGACCCCTAGGGGCGAGGCGGCGAGCGAGAGATGCGCCAGCGTGGGGCGGCCGAAATAGGCGATATTGGTGAAGAGGCGGATCAGCTTGAGCAGCACCAGGCCGGCCAGTGCTCCCGCCGTCCCGACCAGGATGGCGATCCCGGAGATCAGCAGGACGCGCGGCCTGGTGGTGAAGTCGCCGAGCCGGCGGACTTCGTCGAGAGCAAGGCCGAGCAGTGGCCCGGCGCCGTGGCTCGACGCCGCGTCGGCCTCGTCTTTTTGCGCCGGGGTCTTCACATCACAGGACGTGCACAGCTAATCCACAAGCGTTCCACAGGCGGGCCGCGATATGCTTCTCCCATGCCCTTCAGGCTTGCCAAACGCCAGGCTCGCCGTGGCGATGTCACGGTCCTAGGCACGTACTACTTCTCCAGCCGCACCGTGCAGGTACTGCGGACGGGCGACGAACGCATCGAGTGGACCTGTGATTGCGAGCGGTTCCGCCGCCAGGGACAGCGCGATACCCCTCTCTGGTGCAAGCATATCGCGAAAGCCGCTGCAAGACGCTCCCTCGAGCGCCTCACCGCCCGCCGGATCGGTCGGATGGCCGTCACCGAGATCCCGCCGTTCACGCCTCGATGAGACCGTGGCGAATGGCGAGCAGCGTGAGCTCCGACTGGTTGGAGACTCCAAGCTTCTGCTTGACGTTGTAGAGATGCGTGCCGACCGTAGAGGCGGACAGCCTCAGGTCATCGGCGATGCGCTGCACGCTGGCGCCGCGCGCCAGGCGGAGAAAGACCTCGAACTCCCGCTCCGACAAGCGCTTGATGGGCGATGACTCCGTCCCCCCGATGTCCTCGAGCGCCAGCCGCTGCGCGACGCGCGGATCGATGTAGCGCTGCCCGCTGCCAACTCCCGACACGGCTTCGAGCAATGCCTCCGGCGCGCTGCGTTTGGACAGGAAGCCGAGTGCTCCTTCGCGCAGCGCCCGCCGGGCATGCATCGGGTCATCGTGAGCGGAGAGCGCAAGCACCCTCGCCTGCGGGTCGTGTGCGCGGATGCGCCGCAACGCTTCGATGCCGCCCATGCCGGGCATCGCGATGTCCATGATCACGACATCCGGGGACAGCTCGAGGTAGCGCTGGCAGGCGGCCTCGCCGGAATCGGCCTCGCCGACCACGGCAACATCGGGCCTCGCCTGCAGCAGCAGCCGAAAGCCGGTGCGCACCACCGCATGATCATCGACCAGCAGCACGCGGATCATGCGCTCACCCGCGGCAGGCCGGCGAGCGGTATCTGCGCCATGAGCAGGGTGCCGCGGCGCTCACTGTTGCGCAGAGTCAGCTTGCCGCCCAGGTGGCCGACCCGCTCACCGAGGCCTCGCAGGCCGTAATGCCCCGGGCGGGACCAATCCTCGGGCAGCCCCACACCATCATCGGTGACGGTCACCGTCAGGTTGCCGGACTCGGCATGCAACTCGACTTCGACACGCGACGCGTTCGCGTGGCGCAAGGCGTTGATCAGGCCCTCCCGCACCACACGGTAGGCAGCGAGCGAGACACCGGGACCTGGGCTGAGTGCCAGCTCATGCCGCAGCGTGAGGACCACGGCGGGGTGCCGCCTCTGCAGGTCGCGCACCAGGCCCTCCAGAGCCTCGGAAAAGCTCAGGCTGTCGAGAGCCGTCGGCGCCAGCCGCGGTATCAGGCCGTGCATGGCGTCGTAGAGACGCGCGGCCTCCTCCGAGATCAGGCGCGCCGCCTCCTGCATCGGCGGTTGGGTCGACTGGCCGACGATCGCCTGCGCGAGGCTGCGGATCGCGGTCACCGACTGGCCGAACTCGTCATGCAGCTCGTGGGCGATCAGGCGCCGCTCCTCATCCAGCCGCTGCTCGATCACGACCGGTGCCACCGCCCGCTCGACCATCCAGAACGCGACGCCATTGACTATCACCAACATGATCGCGGCTATGGCAAAGAGGCGAGTGATGGCATCCCAGCCATCGAGAATGCCGCGTGAAGGCGCGGCCTGCACGATCAGCTCCAGGCCCGAGGGAAGGGGAAAGACGTAACGCGGGATGCTCGGGGCGACGAGATGCGCGAACCATGTGGGCGCATACCGGCCGGCCTTGTAGGTGGCGGGGGGCGAGTGATAGACCACGCGGCCGTCGGGATAGGCCAGCACGATGTCGTTGGAGCGCACGTGCCCGAGTTGTGTCAGGAAGTGGCTGACGGCGCCCGGGCCGCCGATGAGCCCGTAGACGTTGATCAGGCGGCCGAGGAGCTGGATGGTCACCTGATTCGCCGACAGGATGTCCTCCCTTACACGCGACTGCGTCAGCTGCACCTCGGACGTGAGCAGCACGATCACCCACGCGACCGTCAGGCCGGTGACCACCAGATGCAGGCGCGTGCGCAGCTTCATCGGCAAATGCCGGGGCTCGATACTGTGAGCGCCATCCTATCAGCGCCGCGGCGCCTGCGACTCATGAAAATCATGAGCAGCGATTCATGATGATCCGCTTCCCGCCGCCGGGGCGCCTTGGCGAGGATGGGGCGCCGGACCATCCGGTCCGGCTTCACGGTAAACGACGAGGAGCTGGTCATGAAATGGGAAATTCCGCAGGCGATTGACCTTCGCTTTGGCATGGAAATCACGATGTACATCGCCCATCGCTGACCGGGAAGAAGCGCGCGGCGCATGTGTCGCGGTGGCGCGGCGCATGCGCCGCCCGCACGGTCCTTGCGAATGAGAATTCGCGTGCTCGGCTCGGCCGCGGGCGGCGGCTTCCCGCAGTGGAACTGCAACTGCCGCAACTGCGCCGGAGTGCGCGGGGGAGCCTTGAAGGCGCGCGCCAGGACGCAGTCATCCATCGCCGTAGGCCGTGGAGACGCCGCCTCCTGGGTGCTCGTCAACGCCTCCCCCGACATCCTCACCCAGATTCGCGCCCAACCGGATTTTCAGCCGGGCCGCGCGCCGCGTGACACGGCGATCTGTGCGATCGTGCTCGTGGATGGGCAGGTCGACCACACGACCGGTCTCTACATGCTGCGCGAGGCGACGCGCGCCTGGCCGCTCTGGTGCACTGATGCGGTCTACGCCGATCTGACCCGGGGCAATCCGATCTTCCAGGTACTGGCGCACTACTGCGGCATCGAGCGCAGGCGCATCGGACTCGACGGCGGCGACTTCGGCGTCGAGGGGATGGCCGGTGTCCGCTGGCGCGCCCTGCCCGTCGCGGGCAAACCCGCCCCCTACTCTCCCAATCGCGAATCCCCCGTCGCGGGTGACAACGTGGCGCTCAGCATGACCGATGAGCACAGCGGCAAATCCCTGTTCTATGCGCCCGGCCTGGCCGACATCGACCAGCCGACCTGGCTGGCCATGCAGTCGGCGGCGTGCGTGTTGGTGGACGGCACGTTCTGGAGCGACGATGAGATGCTCCGGCTCGGCCTGTCGCGCAAGCGGGCGCGCGACATCGGCCACCTCGCGCAGAGCGGGCCGGGCGGCATGCTGGAGTGGCTCGGACGGCTGCCCGACGACACCCGCAAGATCCTGATCCACGTCAACAACACCAATCCCATCCTCGATGAGGACTCTCCCGAGCGGGCCGAGCTCGGCCGCCGCGGGATCGAGGTGGCCCGGGACGGAATGGAGATCGAGCTGTGAGCGAAGCGCCGTGGAGCCCATCCGAGTTCGAGAGCCGGCTCCGTGCCCAGGACCGGGACTACCACATCCATCATCCTTTCAACGTGATGCTGAACTCGGGCCGCGCGCGGCCCGAGCAGATCCGCGGCTGGGTGGCCAACCGCTTCTACTACCAGATCAGCATTCCCATCAAGGATGCCGCGATCATTGCCAACTGCGACGACCGCAAGGTCCGGCGCCACTGGGTGCAGCGCATTCTCGATCACGACGGGTACGGGGATGATCCCGGGGGCATCGAGTCGTGGCTGCGACTTGCGGACGCTGTTGGCCTCGAGCGCTCGCGGGTCGAGAGCCTGACCGACGTCTTGCCGGGTGTGCGCTTTGCCGTCGATGCTTACGTCAACTTTGCCCGCCGCGCGCCATGGCACGAGGCGGCGTGCGCCGCGCTGACGGAGCTCTTCGCGCCGCAGATCCACCGGCAGCGCCTCGCCGGCTGGCCGGAGCACTATCCCTGGATCGATCGCGGCGGCCTGCACTACTTCCAGAGCCGTGTGAGCCTCGCCAATCGCGATGCCGAGTTCGCGCTCGCAGCGACGCTCGAGCGCTTTCGCACCCGGGCCGAGCAGGAGCGGGCACTCGAGATCCTGCAGTTCAAGCTCGATGTGCTGTGGCAGATGAATGACGCGATGGCTCTCAAGTTCGGGGTGCATTGAAATGGGGTTGCGCTGATGGCGAGCGTTGACACGGCGGCACGTCCGGCGATAGGGCGGGGCTTTCGGCTGCAGTGGGAACCGGCGCAGGAAGCGCATGTGCTCCTCTACCCCGAGGGGATGGTGAAGCTCAACCAGAGCGCCGCCGCAATCCTGACACGCTGCAACGGCAGGCGCACGGTTGCCGACATCGTCACCGATCTCGAGAGCACGTACGCCCTCACCGGGCTGACGCAGGACGTCTGCGCATTCATCTCCCTCGCGGTGGAGCGCACGTGGCTGGAGCTGACCCGATGAGCGATCCGGTACCCGTCCCGCACGGCCAGAACGGCAACGGCTCCGCACGCCCCGGCCCGCCCCTCTGGCTCCTTCTCGAGCTCACCTACCGCTGCCCGCTGCATTGCGTCTTCTGCTACAACCCGACCGACTTCGCAAGTGTCGGCCGCGAGCTCGAGACCGGGGAATGGCTGCGCGTTCTCGCTGAGGCGCGGCAACTGGGGTCGGTGCAGCTCGGGCTCTCGGGCGGTGAGCCGCTGGTGCGCGATGATCTCGAGACGATCGTCGCGGACGCACACCGGCTGGGCTTCTACACCAACCTCATCACTTCGGGGGTGGGCCTCACCGAGCAGCGTCTGCAGGCGCTGAAGGACGGCGGACTGGATCACATCCAGCTCTCCTTCCAGGACAGCACGCGCGTGATGAACGACTTCCTCAGCAGCACCCGCACCTTCGAGCTGAAATCGCGGGTGGCCGGGCTCATCAAGAAGTACGACTACCCCATGGTCCTCAACGTGGTGCTGCACCGTCTCAACATCGATCACGTGGACGAGATCCTCGGGATGGCCGAGCGCATGGGCGCCGACTATGTCGAGCTGGCCAACACCCAGTACTACGGTTGGGCGTGGCGCAATCGCGCCGGGCTGCTGCCGACCCGCGCGCAGTTGCAGCGCGCGGAAGAAGTCACGGCACGCTTTCGCGAGCGCGTGGGCTCGCGCATGCGGATCTTCTTCGTGGTGCCCGACTACTTCGAGACGCGGCCTAAACCCTGCATGAGCGGTCTCGGACGGGTGTTCCTCGGCATCGCACCGGATGGCGTCGCGCTGCCGTGCCAGGCGGCCCGGATGCTGCCCGGCCTCACCTTCCCGAGCGTGCGCGAGTCGAGCCTGCACTCGATCTGGTACGACTCGCCGGCATTCAACCGCTATCGCGGTGAGGACTGGATGAAGGAACCCTGCCGCAGCTGCCCGGAGCGCTCGCATGACTTCGGCGGCTGCCGCTGCCAGGCATACCTTCTCACCGGTGATGCGGCGAACGCCGACCCGGTGTGCGATCTCTCACCCCATCATCATCTCGTGACCGAGGCCGTGGAGCGCGCGGAGCAACGCGCGACTGCGCCTCCTTCCGAGCAGCCACTGGTGTTCCGGGACCATCGCACTGGCTGAAGTGATACATTCCCGTCCATGGCCGTGCGACCGGTACTCAAGATGGGTGAGCCTCTGCTCAAGCAGGTGGCCGCTCCCGTGCAGCGTTTCGACGCGGAGCTCACCGCGCTCGTCGCCGACATGAACGACACCATGCGCGCTCTGCATGGTGCCGGTCTCGCGGCGCCGCAGATCGGCGTCAGCCTGCGGGTGGTCATCTTCGAAGTGACGTCCAATCCGCGCTATCCCGATGTCGCCCCGATACCCTACACGGTGCTGGTCGACCCCGAGCTGACACCGCTCGGCGACGAGCAGGAAGAAGGCTGGGAAGGTTGCCTTTCGGTCCCCGGGCTGCGCGGGCTCGTGCCCCGATTCAGGCGGCTGCGGTATCGCGGCTTCGACCTCGAGGGCGCGCCCATCGACCGCACGGTCGAGGGATTCCATGCGCGGGTGGTGCAGCATGAGGTCGACCACCTCGATGGCATCCTCTACCCACAACGCATGCGCGACCTGCAGAACTTCGGCTTCGAGGACGCCCTCATCGGACGAATGACGCCGATGCCGGACTGACCGGGTGATGCCCCGTCACTGAGTGGGGTACTTCCAGAGATCGTTCATCTCGAAGCGGGTAGCTCCCGGAGGACCCCCCGCCGCAACCGGTCAACAGCAAAATAACCGAACAGGCTGCGGTCACTCGCAGCAGCTTCAGCATATTGCCCACTCCCCCAAGGCTGTCCCGCCGGCTCTCACCCGCTCCCGAGGGAGCGGTAACATTTACTTGTTAAAATTAGCCTAAGCCTGGGCGGCGCGGATTGCAAGCGGGATCGCGCCCAGGGCGATCAGCCGGGAGCGCCGGTGTTGGATCCCGGGTCGAAGCGCATCGGCTTGGTGACCCCCATGCGCGAGAGCTCCTTCAACAGCGCTTCCGCAAGCTCCTGATGCGCGGCGCGGTCGAAGAGCGGCGCGGCGTCCCAGTCGTACGCCCAGGGATGGGCCGTCCTCAGCTCGGCCGGCTCGTCCGCATAGCGGGGAATGACGTGGGCGTGGAGCGCCGGCTCGAGGTTGCCGAGGATTGCGTAGTTGATTCTCTCCGCTGCCGTCACTTTGAGCACCGCATCGCCGAGACGCGCCAGGTCCTGAAGGAAGAGCGCGCGCTCATGCGCACCGAGAGCGTTGAGGCTGGGGACGACGGGGTCGGGAAGGAGCAGCGCGTAACCGCGCAGGAATTGCCGCTCGCCGAATACGGCCCAACCCGAGAAGAGACGCGCGATGACACGCGGCTCGCGGCCTGCCCTGGCCGCCGCCACTTGCCGGTGAATCGCCGTCTCCGGCGCCGGTGCGGTCTCGTTCTTCATGTTCAACACTCGACCCCGAGGCCGCGGAGCGCCCCAACCGTAGTGTCGTAGCCGCCATGCACGATGCCGTGCCAACCGCGGCGGCGCGCCGCCTCGATATTTTCCGAGCGATCGTCGATGAACACTGTCTCCGCCGGCGTCAGCGAAAAACGCCGCTCGGCCTCGACATAGATGCCGTCGTGCGGCTTCATCACGCCGGCGAGGAACGAGGGCAGCGCGCCATGGCCGATGCGGTGCAGCTCGTATTCACGCGAGAGGTGTATCCAGTGCAGGTCGCCGATGTTGGAGAGGAGATAGACCCGGTAGCGCTCGCTCAGCCGGCGCGCGAGGTCCACCATCGCCGGCTGCAGCTCGAACATGTCCACCCAGCTCGAGTGCGCCGCCTCGAGGCTCATGGGTCGCGGCGCGAGAGCGGCGCAGCGCTCGAGCAACCGCCGGCCATCCATCCGCCCGCTTTCATGATCCTCGAGCGCGATGCGCTCGAGTACCGACTCGAGAACGGGCGCCTCCACTCCGTGAGCGGACAGGAAGTCGAGGAAGGGCTGGTGATCCAGATGCACGAACACCCAGCCGATGTCGAACACGACGTTACGAATCATGCGCGGCCAATTCTACGACGGCCCTCGCTCGGGCGATGTGCGGTGGCCGGCGATTTGAGCCGAACGCTCACAGCGGGAAGGGCATCACGGTACCGGTGTCCCCGGGTGTGCCGTTCACGGCAACCACGGTCGCCTTGGGGAAGAAGTTGAACTCCGAGGCGCTGGCCCACGTGTACGCGCCCATGGCGCGTCCCACGATGAGATCGCCCGCCTCCAGCTTCGGCAGCAGAAGATTCTCCGCGATGACATCGATGCTGTCGCAAGTGGGTCCCGCCAGCACCGACGGCAGGCGCTCCTCACTGTCGCGCAGCGGCTCCACGGGATAGCGCGCATGATCGTAGAGCTGCCCGCTGTAGGAGCCGTAGAGCCCGTCGTCGAGGTAGTACCACCAATGTCCCTCGCGGCGCGCTCGCCCCATGACGGATGCGACACCGATCACGGCCGGCCCGACGATATAGCGGCCGGGCTCCGCGATCACACGCACCCTCTTGGGAAGTTTCGCCAGCGCCTCACGCAGCGGCTCGCAGAACCTGCCGATGTCCTGCACCGGCTGCGCGTAATCGATGGGGAAGCCGCCGCCGATGTCCAGCGTATCGAGGGGTCCGAGCTTCGCCTTGCGTCCGGCCGACATCAGCTTGGCGCAAGCCACGATGGCCTCGACGTGCTTGGCGGAGTCAGCCGCCTGCGAGCCAACATGGAACGACAGGCCGCGCACGCTGATGCCGAGCTCCGCCGCCAGCCGCGCAACCGCCAGCGCGTCCTCCGGATCGCAGCCGAACTTGCGCGACAGGTCGCACATCGCCCCGGGGCTGCGGAAGGACACGCGCAGCAGCAGCTCGACCCGATCGGCGAGCCGCTCGAATTTGCGCACCTCGTCGGGGTTGTCGACCACGAAAGTGCGGATACCGAAATCGAGCGCGTTGCGGATGTCCTGCGGGCGCTTGATCGGGTGAGTGTGAATGCACCGGTCGGGCGTGACACCGAGACGCCGCGCCAGGTGCACCTCGCCGGTGGTCGCGAGATCGAGGAAACCACCTTCCGCCAGCACGGTGCGCGCCACCGCCGCGTGCGGCATGGGCTTGAGCGCATAGTGGAGGTCGACGCCGGGCAGCGCGGCGCGCAGCTTCCTGAACTGCACCCGCACCCGCTCGCAATCGAGAATGATGAGCGGCGAGCCGAACTGCTGCACCAGCCGCCGGACCTCCGCCGGCTGGAACGGATCGATGAATCGGGATCGGCGAGTCACAGACCGGACTTTACGGCAATACCGCCATGGTGCCGCTGTCGTCGATGTCGCTGACGGCCGCCGCGGCCCGCACCAGCCGGTCGCGGATCGCGGTCCAGCGCTCGCCCTCCGGCACATCCTGCACCAGGATTTGCTGACAGCCGGCTTTGTCCAGCGTGCGCAGGTTGGTATAGAGATCGTGCCCGTACTGCTCCGGCCGCCGGCCGGCATTGATCCATGTGACGTACTTGTGGGACTTCAGCGGCAGGCGCTGCGCCAACACCGCCACGCGCCGGCCGCCCTCCGAGAGCGCCGCCGCACGCGCGTCAATCGCGCCGGACGGCACGATAGTCATCGGAGTCGTGGGCGCGTAATGCGAGGAAGTGCCGCCGGGAACGCGGGGCGACTCGACGTCCGCGCCTATGAGCAGCTCCCCGATGACCTGTCGGATCTGCGGCGCGGTGATGGCGCCCGGGCGCAGGAGCCGCACGCTCTGTCCCTGAAAGGCGATGATCGTCGACTCCAGCCCGATCTGACACTCGCCGCCGTCGAGAATGACCTTTACCTGCTCCCCCAGCTCCTCGCGCACGTGCTCGGCGCGAGTCGGCGAGAGCCTGCCGTAGCGGTTGGCGGAAGGGGCGGCGATACCACCGCCGAAGGCTGTGAGGAGCTGCTGCGCCATCGGGTGCGAGGGAACGCGGATGGCAACGGTGTCCTGCCCTCCCGTCACCGCGTCGTGAACGTTGGCGGCGCGAGACATCACCATGGTGAGCGGTCCCGGCCAGAAGCGCTCGGCGAGCGTCATGGCGGCATCCGGCACCTCCCGCACCCAGCGAGGCAGGAAGCGCGGGCTGTCGAGGTGCACGATCACCGGATGATTGCTCGGCCTGCCCTTGGCCTCGAAAATCTTGCGGACGGCGGCGGGATTCTGCGCGTTGGCGCCCAGCCCGTAGACCGTCTCCGTCGGAAAAGCCACGAGCTCGCCGTCGCGCAGCGCCTGCACGGCAGTCTCGATCTCGACCTGGGTAGCTCTGACCACTCGAACCATGATGGTGCGGATTCTAGCAAGGCCGGCAGGCGATCCCTCGACCAAACCATGCGTTGCATTTTGACGACAGTCCGGAAAGTGTGAAGCAGCTCAACTATTCCAGTGATTGTCGTTTCCAGCCGTCGGGGGTCCGCAGAAGCTGGTAGGCGGGCCAGTAATGCTTGTCGAGCTTCAGGGTGATCACACTCGCCGCATTGTTCCAGGTGATCGTGGTCAGTCTCAAAGAGGAGCGGTCCGCTCTCCCGGCAACCGCTCTGATGAACGCGTCGAGGTCGGGCGTCGGCTGGCCGTCGACCTGCACGATGCGGCGACCCGGGTAGAGCCCGTACCGCGCCGCCGGCGAGCCATATGCGAAGTAGTCCACGTAAACGCCCACGGGAACGATGCCGCGCTGCGCGCGCATCGCTTGGAATGGTGCCTGCAGCGTTGCCCCCGCCCACTGCACCACTCTCTCGAGCTCCGCCCCGGACAGGGATGCCGTCGGCACCGTGAGGGTCTGCTCGGCGCCGCCCCTCCAAACCGTTACCTGCACTTCGGCCCGATCTGCGGTCGCCTGCTCGACCTCGCGGAACTCCGTCACCACCTTGCCGTCGAGCGCCAGCACCAGATCGCCCGGCTGCAACAGCGACGACGCCGGTGAGCCGCCGACCGTGCGTATCACGGTCAGCGCTTCACGCTCCGTGGGACTGTGGGCCGCGAGCTTTGACGCCCAATCCGCCGACAGCCCCATCTGGCGCGCGCTCGCGAGCGGCTCAGGATCGAGCTCGACATCGAGGGAATGCAGCGGTTGGCCGCTGCGCACCCGATCGACCATGTCCGCCACGACATCGATCGGCACGCCGCGCAACGCCTGTGCGATGCTGTTGTCGCTGTCATACGCGAAGCTGGACCACGTTCCCAGCACGTTGCCGCTGGCATCCGTGAGCACGCCGTCGAAGTCGCTCGGCGGGTTCACCAGGCCGATGGTCTCGATGTTGGTATCACGGAAGCGCATGGTGCGCGAAAGCGGCAGGGACAGCGGATCGATGCTGGCGATCTCCGTCGCGCGCGCATGCATCTGGCTGTCATCGCCGAGCCCCACGACCCAGATCGGCTCGCCCGGCGTGAGCTTCTCCGGCTTCAGAGTCGCGGCTTTCACCGGCGTCGTGCCGATGAGCCTGGGATCGTAGGCGACGATCGAGAAGTCATGTACCGGATCGACGTAGACGACGCGCCCCGGCACCTGCGCAGTACCCGCGAACGTGACCGTGACATCGCCGAGCGAGACGGGCACCGTGTCCCTGTCGACCACCACGAGGCCGCGCTGCGCGTCCACGATGAGTCCCGTGCCATGGTAGAAGTGCTCGGTCACTCCCGAGACCGAGTACGGCATGTTGAAGGTCACCGTCGCAAGCGAAGGCGCGAGAGCTGTCAGCCGCGGGTCCTTATACTTCGGGAACCCGGTGGAGCTCACCGGATCGGGCTTGGGTTGCGGGCCCGGCCCGAGAGGCGTGCACGGCCAGGTGCCGAGCGCATCGTCCCGCACGCATTGTCCGTCCGGGTACCACAGCCGATCCATGCGGAAGGAGCCGAGCTCGCTGCCGTTGGTATCCTCGACCGTCGTGAAGCGCACATTGGCATAATCGCCATTACCGAGACCGGCGAGCGCCCGGCGGAAGTCGGCGAGATCGTCGATCGGCGTCGAGTTGAGCTGGCTGATCACCGCGCCGCGGGGAATTCCGGCGGCGCCGAACACATATCCGGGATTGGCGACGAACACCCCGCGGGGCGGCACGTTGAGCTGGCGCGCCTCCTGGTAGGAAAGGGTGTTGACCACCGCATCGCCGAACTGCACGTAGCTGCTTGGCGTGATGGCGGTCAGGTCGCCCACGGGCAGGGTCACCGAGACCGCCCTGCCGCCGCGCTCGACATCCAACCGGATCTGCCGCCCGACCGAGGAGTCGAGAGTCTCTTCGACCGGATCGAACGTGGTCACGTAGCGGCCGTTGATCCGCAGCAGGATGTCCCCCGGCTGCAGCGCGAGCGCGCTCGGCGTCCCGGGCAGCACGCTCGCGACCGCCAGCATGCCGGTGCGCTGCGGAAACTGCCTGCGCACGGCCGCCTCGATGTCGAGCGGCAGGCCCAGGCGCTCCAGCTCGTCATAGGGCGTGTAGCCGAAGACCGTGTAGATCGTGCCGCGGGTGACCGGCTGGCCCCGCTGGATCAGCTTCAACGCCCGGCGCACGCGCTCGAGCGGCAGATAGAAGCTCGAGGCGGAGTTGTCCGCGCCGCCGGCGTTGAGCGCGACGACCCGGCCCTGGATGTCGATCACAGGAGATCCGGACGAGCCGCCGGAAGTCCCCGACGCCGCCTGCAGGTAGAAGGTGTTGAAGTCGTTGTACTTGCCGAAGCCGTAGTCCGGCGCCTCCCGGTCGAGCCGCGCGAGCGTGCCGGCGAGGATGGAGAGCTGCTCGCCGGCATTGTTGCCGACCACGCGGATCTCCCTGCCGACCTCGGCGCCCTGGGGATAGAGCGCGAGCGGCTTCGGCTGGATGTAGTGCAGCTTCGTCGGATCGTAGTGATAGAAGCCGAAGTCGTGCACCGGATCGCGGTAGATGGGATAGAGCTGCACCACCTCGCGGTCGAGGAAGACCGCCTCGGCGGTCACCGGCCCCGGGGTCACGACATGCCGGTTGGTGAGGATGATGCCGCGCTTGGCGTCAACGACAAATCCGGTCGCCTGCGCGGTCTCGTTCCAATCCGTGTCGAAGGAACGCACCTCATCGACGTTGATGGAGACGACGCTGCTCGCGATGCGCTCGAGGGTGGCTGCCCACGTGGGGTTGGCCTCGCCCACCACCGCCTGATGGGCGAGATGCGCGGCTTGGCGCATTCCGCGCGGAAGCGGGACCCGCGGCGCGCGAGCGCGGGCCGGCGCGCGCGGTAGAATCGGCACGGCCGCCGGCGGTGGGGAATTCTGCTCGGCGACGGGCGAGGCCGCCTGGGGCGCCGCGACGGCGAGGCTGAAGGGCGCGCAGGCGGCGAACAGTAGAAGGCTAAGGCGTCGAGGAAATCGCATGGGCTCCGGCCGGCTTCCACGTCAGATCCAATTGCTTGGCCGCCCGAACGTCATCCAGGCGCCGTACCGGCATGGTATGCGGAGCGCCGGTGACGCGCTCGGGTTCTTGCGCGGCCTCGGCGAGGATCTCGCTCATGGCGGCGATGAAGGCATCGAGCGCCGCCTTGCTCTCGGTTTCCGTAGGCTCGATGAGCAGGCACTCCGGCACCAGGAGCGGGAAGTACGTCGTCGGCGCGTGCATGCCGTGATCGAGCAGCCGCTTGGCGAAATCCATGGCGGTGATGCCGAGCTCCTTCGCCTGGCGCTTGAGAGTGATGATGAGCTCGTGACTGGCCCGGCGGTCGGGATAAGCCGCATCGAAGCCCGCGCGCGTGAGTTGCGCGAGGAGATAGTTGGCGTTGAGGGTCGCGTACTCGCTCACCTTCGCCATTCCTTCCCGGCCGAGCATACGCATGTAGATATAAGCGCGCAGCAGCACGCCGGCATTGCCCATGAAAGCCGAGAGCCGTCCGATCGATTGCGGCAGGTCCCGCTCCGTCAGCCAGCAATAGCGCTCGCCGCGGCGCCCGACGATCGGCACCGGCAGGAAGGGCGCCAGCCGGGCGCTGACTCCAACCGGTCCGGCGCCGGGACCGCCGCCGCCGTGCGGCGTTGAAAAGGTCTTGTGCAGGTTGACATGGATGACGTCGAAGCCCATGTCGCCCGGCCGCACCTTGCCGAGAATGGCGTTGAGATTGGCGCCGTCGTAATAGAGCAGGCCGCCGGCGGCATGTACCGTGCGCGCCACCTCTTCGATCCGCCGCTCGAACACGCCGAGGGTGGACGGGTTGGTCAACATGATGCCCGCGGTCCCGGGGCCGACGGCGCTCCTCAGCGCCTCGATGTCGACGTCGCCTTCCGCATTGACCGGCACCTCGCGCACCACGCAGCCGCACATCGTGGCGGTGGCGGGATTGGTGCCGTGAGCCGCTCCCGGCACGATGATCTCGTTGCGCTCGAGATCGCCGCGGGCGCGGTGATAGGCGCGAATCATCGCGACGCCGGCGAATTCGCCCTGGGCGCCTGCCATCGGGCTCAACGCCACGGCCTGCATCCCGGTCACCGCCTTCAGCATCTCCTGCAGCTCGTACATGCAGGTGAGAAAGCCCTGTCCCACGCTCTCGGGCGACAGCGGATGGCGGGCCAACAGCTCCGGCAGCATCGCGTACTGGTTACATGCCTTGGGGTTGTACTTCATCGTGCACGACCCGAGGGGATAGAAGTGCGTGTCGATGGAGAAGTTGAGCTGTGAGAGGCGCGTGAAGTGTCTCACCGTCTCGAGCTCGCTGACTTCGGGCAGCAGAGGCCGCGTTACCCGGCGCAGCTTCGCGGGCAGGTCGTCGGCTGCGGCCGGTCCGGGGTCGCGCGGCCATTGGTCCTCGGCACCGCGGCCGCGGACGGAATACTCGAAGATGGGCTTTTCCAGTCGGGTGGTCATGATCTTGCAGCCTCAGGCGGCGCGCGCTTCGGGCAGGCACTCGGCGAGCGCGCTCGCATAACGCTCGATGTCAGCGGATGTCTTGGTCTCGGTCGCGCAGACGAGCAGCGCGGGGCCGAGCTCGGGATAGTGCTCGGCGAGGTCCAGGCCGCCGAGGATCCCGCGCGCGGTGAGCTTCTCCAGCACGGGCGCCACGGGGCGATCGAGCGCAATGGCCTCCTCGTGGAAAACGGGCCCGCGGAACAGGCGCCGCACGCCCGGCACCCGGGTCAGCGCGCCGGCGAGCTCGCGCGTGCGCGCATGCGCCGCAGCGGCGACCCGCTCCAGGCCCGCGGGTCCCATCAACGAGAGGTAGACCGCGGCGGCCGTCACCAGCAGTCCCTGGTTGGTGCAGATGTTGGAAGTTGCCTTGGCGCGGCGGATGTGCTGCTCACGGGCCTGCAGCGTCAGCGTGAAGCCAGAGCGGCCGGCCGCATCGAGCGTGCGGCCGATGATCCGGCCCGGCATGTGGCGCACGTGCTCCATGCGGGAGGCCATGAAGCCGAAGTACGGGCCGCCCGAGGAGAGCGGCACTCCGAGCGGCTGGCCTTCGCCGACCGCGATGTCCGCGCCCTTGTTCCCGCCCCACTGACCCGGCGGCTTCAGCAGCGCGAGCGAGGTGGGATTCACCACGCCGATCACCAGGATGTTGCGCGCGTGCGCCCAGTCACAGAGCACATCGACATCCTCCAGCCGTCCGAAGAAGTTCGGCTGCTGAATGACGAGCGCGGTGATGTCCTGGCCGTCGAAGCGATCGAGCGCGCCGGCGGCAATGCAGCCCTCCTCGGTGCAGTAGGGCACCTCCTCGAAGACGAGCTGCTGATTGCCGGCCACGGCCGCGGCCGTCCTGCGATAGTGCGGATGTACGGTGGCCGGTACGAGAATCCGCTTCGAGTGCGACTTGCGATTGGCGCGCACCGCCATCAGGCAGGCTTCCCCCATGGCGCTCGCCCCGTCATAGAGCGATGCATTCGAGACCTCCATGCCGGTCAGGCTGGCCATCATGGTCTGGTACTCGTAGAGAAGCTGCAGCGTGCCCTGACTCGCCTCCGCCTGATAAGGCGTGTAGGCGCTGTAGAACTCGCCGCGTGTCGCAATGGCCCAGACGGCCGCGGGGATGTGATGCTCGTAGGCGCCCGCGCCGATGAAGCAGAGCGGGCGCCCATCGAGGCGCGCCCGCTCGGCCATGAGCCGGCCGATTTCCATTTCGCTCGCGGCCTCAGGCACGCCCGCGAGGGCAGCCAGCCGCAGACTGGCGGGGATCTCATCGAAGAGCTGCTCGATGCTGCCGACGCCGATGGCCTCGAGCATCGATTCGACATCCTCGCGGGTGTGAGGGATGAACGCCATCAGGCGCCCTCCTCCGCGATCAGCTTCTCGTATTCCGCGGGGCTGAGGAGTGTCGTGCCCGCGCCGGCCGCCGCCCGCACGCGCATCAGCCAGCCCTTGCCGAAGGCATCGGTATTGATGGCCTCCGGTTCCGCGGCGAGCGCGGCATTACTGGCGGTCACCTCCCCCGCGATGGGCGAATAGACGTCCGAGGCCGCCTTGACCGACTCCACGACTGCGAACGGCTCGCCGGCCGAGAGCTTGCGCCCGGCCTCGGGCACCTCCACGAACACCAGATCGCCGAGCGCATGCTGGGCGTGATCGGTGATGCCGACTTCCACCGTGCCGTCAGGCAGGGTGCGCACCCACTCGTGGGTTTTGGTGTACTTGAGATCGGAAGGAACGTTGCTCATGCGGCGCTCCAGACTTGAGCTTGGATTGGAGATTCAGGTAACGGTTCGGAATCAGACCAGCACTTTGCCGTGACGGACGAACGGCGGTCGCACGATGCGCGCATCGAGCAGCTTGCCGCGAATATCGACCTGCACACCGGCGCCGGCCGCGGCCGGCACTCGGGCCAGCGCGATCGAGCGCTCCAGGGTGGGAGAAAAGGTGCCGCTGGTGATCTCGCCTGCGCCGGCATCCGGCACGAGCACCTTCTGGTGCGGGCGCAGGACACCGCGCCCCTCGAGCACCAGGCCGACGAGCTTGCGCTGCGGCCCGCGGGCGCGAATCGCCTCGAGCGCCTCGCGGCCGATGAAAGCCCGCGCACGCGGCTCGAGCGCCACGGTCCAGCCGAGGCCTGACTCGAAGGGGTGAGTGCTCTCGTCCATGTCGTTGCCGTAGAGATTCATCCCGGCCTCGAGGCGCAGGGTGTCGCGTGCGCCCAGTCCGCACGAGGTAACACCGGCGGAATTCAATGCCTTCCATAGCCGCTCGACGTCCGTTGCGGGCAACATAACCTCGAAGCCGTCTTCGCCCGTGTAGCCCGTGCGCGCGACAAACCAACCATCGGTCTCGCGTCCAAAGAACGGCTCGAGAGCAAGCGCGCTCGCGGCGCCGGCAGATGAAAGCAGGCCCGCCACCTTGCGGCGTGCTTCCGGACCCTGCACGGCCACCATCGCGAGGTCGGTGCGCTCGATGAGCTCGACGCCGGATTCCGCCGCCTGCCGCCGCATCCAAGCGAGATCGCTGTCGCGGGTACCCGCGTTGACGACCGCGCGGAAAAAGGACTCTTCGAGAAAGTAGACGATGAGATCGTCGATGACGCCGCCCGACTCATTGAGCATGCAGGCGTAGAGCGCCTTTCCGGGCACCTTCAGCTTGTCGACGTCATTGGCGAGGAGCCGCTGCAGGAACTGCCGCGCGCGCGCGCCCTTGAGGTCGACGACACACATGTGCGAGACGTCGAACACGCCTGCGCCGCGGCGCACGGCATGGTGCTCCGCGATCTGAGAGCCGTACTGCAGCGGCATGTCCCAGCCGCCGAAGTCGACCATCCTGGCGCCGAGCTTATGGTGCAGGTCAAATAGCGGGGTTCGTCGTGTCACAGGTCACTCCGGCATCCAATCACGCGCAGCAGGGGCATACGATGCCCTTGCCGCCCTCTGTCCTGTGACCTGAGAGATCGGGCGCCGACGGCGCCGCTCCCCTTCGGTGGGTGGGCGCCAGCGGCGTCCACCACTCTCCAGAGACCCCGCGATCTGCCGTTCGTGTGCCTGAGCGTTTCCGGGCGGAGCTTGCGCCTTCGGCGTTCCGGCGGTGGCCGGAC
>DATAXF010000090.1:0-8152 GCA_036273095.1 Steroidobacteraceae bacterium
CTGGCGGCAGGCCGTGCGGGCCGGCCGATCCGCGGCCCGGGCGAACCCGTCGCTGGCTGGGACGAATACGTGGCCGCCCGGCTTACGCCGCATTTAAACCGAGAGTCTCATATGCGTGTCGAAGTGAATGAGACCGCTCGACTAAACATTGACAGGAGAGATCGCCATGAGCCGCTTCACCCCCAACGCCAGCTTCCGCCCGCGCGCCTTCACCGCCGCCCTCACTTTGGGCGTCCTCGCGGCCGGGGCACTCCTTGCAGCGCCGGCCGTTGCATCGGCCGACGCCAACGGATTTCAGCTGAACGTCTATTACACGGCGAACGACCTCGCCACCGAGCAGGGAACCCGCGCGCTCTACCGGCGCATCGTGAATGCCGCCGATGAGGTATGCCCGGGCTCAGACTCGCTCTATTCCGATGTCATCAACAAGAGCAAGGAGTGCAAGCGGGCAGCGATCGCCCGGGCCATCGGACAGATCGGCAGCGCGCGGCTCGCAGCCATTGGTGCACAGGCGGTCATGCGACGCGGTTAACGGTTCACGGTCCGTGACCTGCCTACACCCCGCCGTCCGGCAAAGACGGCGGGGGTTTTTTCGCAGTCTTTGGTACATTGCCAGGGATGGAGATCTTCAAGGAATTTCGCATCGAGGCGGCGCACCGCCTGCCCAACGTTCCACCCGGCCACAAGTGCGCGCGGCTGCATGGCCACTCTTTTCGCGTCGCCGTGCACGTCTCGGGTCCACTCGACCCGCACCTCGCCTGGGTGTGCGATTTCGGCGAGCTCTCGGCCGCCTTCGCGCCGCTTCACGAGGCGCTCGATCACAGGTATCTCAATGAGATTCCCGGGCTCGAGAATCCGACCAGCGAGCGGCTCGCGGCGTGGCTCTGGGAGCGCCTTTCCCCTGGCCTGCCGGGCTTGAGCCGCATCGTCATCCACGAGACCTGCACCAGCGGCTGCGAGTATCGGGGTCCGGGCGCGCCGCAGTCCGCCCCCTGATGTCGTGCTAGGCTTGCCCGATGAGCACGCGCGCGCCTGCCGTCCACCTGCCAGCCTTCGCAGCGGCTCTCGCCGCATGCTGCCTCAGCGTGGCCTCTGCCGGCACCGCCGCCGCGCGGGAGTGCGACGGGGTGTCGTTTCCTGAGCACATCCAGGCCCGGGGCCAGACGCTGACGCTGAACGGCCTCGGGCTGCGCAAGGCCACGATCTTCGGCATCAAGGTTTACGTAGGGGCGCTCTACGTCGCCCATCCCACAGCCGACGCGGACGCCATTCTGAACTCACGCGACCCGGTCGAAGTCGATCTCGCCTTCGTCTTTCGCGCCAGTGCCAGTCAGTTGCGCGATGCCTGGGAGGAAGGGTTTGCGAAGAGCGCGGCCGGCAGACCGGCGCCACTTCAGAGCCGGATCATCCAGCTCGAGAACTGGATGCACGGTGTCAGGTCGGGTCAGAGGATGTCGTTCCTGCGCATTCCCGGCGTCGGCGTCCAATACTCCCTCGATGGCGCCGTGCAGGGGACCATTCCCGGAGACGACTTCGCAACAGCCTTCCTCGCGATCTGGCTCGGCGCCTCGCCTCCGTCGCCGGAACTGCGCGCCGGCCTCCTGGGCGGCGCGTGCACTTGAGCTAAGGACACCCGCCCCGGCGCATCACGCTCGCCACCTGGCTGGCCAGCGTGTAGGCATCGCCCCGGGGGCGAGCCGAATAGCGCTGCTTGCCGTGGCTCCAGTCCTCGCCGAAGGAGTACCAATCGATCGGCTTCGGCGCGGCGCCGGTACGCAGCGACTCATCCAGCGCCTGGAAGTAGCGCTGCCAGCGCACGCGATAGTAGCCGCGGGTCAATCCGGCCCAGTCCTTGTTGCCGTAATCGTGCAAGGCGCCCTCGTCGCTCGCCTGCCGATCGCCCCAGATGGTGAGGAGGGAGCGTGCGTCGAACTCGAGGCGCGCACGCTCGTCGGGCGAGGATGCCCAGGGCGTTACCTGGGTCAGCCAGTTGCCGAGCAGAAAGAACCGGTCGGTCGCGAGCAGCCTGTCCTCAATATCCATCAGACCGAGCCAACACTGTGTCAACGCCTCAAAATGGCCGGGGTCCCTGCCCTCGTAGGCGGCGTTGATCCGGGGCAGCAGCGCGCGGCTCTCGTTGGCGAGTGTCTGACGCGCGATGTCCACCAGATCGTAGCGAAACGTCTCGCTCGCGCGCAGCGCCGGCGCCGCCTGCAGCAACTGCGGCAGCGCACGCTCGAACTCCGTGGCGCTGTAGCGCATGTCTTCCGGTGACCAGTTGGATGCGCGATTGACTGTCAGACCGGGCTGTGCATCGAACAAGGACTCCTGCGCCGCATCCCGCTCGCTGTTGAAGACGACCTGATCGACATGGATGTCATACGCGGTGTGTATCAAGACGTCCCATGCGGCGAGCGCGTGCGGATCGGCTGCGCCGTAGCGACGCAGGACATATGCCCTCGTCCACGCCGCGAGGTCCAGGGGCCGGTCGCGCCATGCCATCTCGGTGAAGAGATCGAACATGAAAGGATTCGTGCCCATGCCCTCGGTGAAAACGGCTGTGCCGGCCATGTTGCCGTTCGTACGGCCGACGCGCTGCAGCCGATCGGTAAGATCACGGACGTCGGCGCCGAGTGTCGTGCGTCCACCGAACTCCCATAGCCCCCCGAAGAGAAAGGGTGCGTCACGGAAATCCCTTTGCCGGTGCTCGCGCGGCACCCGCGAGTGATCGATATCGACGATCAACAGATGCCGCCGATCGACGCCGGTGAGCAGAGCCTGCCGCGGATTGCCCTGCCAGGCGAGCATCATCCAGCTTGCGCCAGGGTGCGCGGTCAGGAGGGCCTGCTGCACGGCCCGCGCGGCTTGCGGCACCGGAACATCGCCGGCCTGGCCGCCTTCCTGGAAGACCTCCATGTCATAAATGCCGCTGTCGCCGAGGAGCTCGCGCTGATGCCGATAGAACGCGGCCGCCAGCCGCCCGAACATCGGATCGCGCGGGTCGAGCCAGCCCGGGCGCGTGAAGCCGGCCCACTCTCCCTGGGGCACGACGTCTGAGCCGGGAAAGCGCTGCTGGAAATCAGCGGGCACTATGCCGTAGTAGCCCGGCAGGACCGGAGTGATGCCGAGCTCGCGCAGCCGCGCCACTATTCTCTGCGCGGAGATCAGACGCTTCTTCAGCAGCACGCGGCTGAGCGGGCCGCCGAAGCAACAGAGATTGCCCATCAGCTGCCAGTTCTGATGCGCAGGCGCGGCGAGCCAGCGGCGGATCTCGGAGTCGGAATACCCGAAATCGCGGTACGTCCGGTAGAGAACGCTGTCCGTGCCCCGCTCCACCAGCACGGCGTTGATCCCCGAGAGCGCCAGCACATCGATTTCCCGCTGCCATCTCGGCCAGCTCCAGTAAGGCGCCGAGTAGCCGTCGACGTTCTCGTTCAGGGCGAGACGGTATGCATACGGCGTACTGCGCGCGATCGCGGCTCGAGGCAGTGGCAAGGCCGCGCGGCCCACGCGATCTCCATTCGGCGAGATCTGCACGTGCGCAACGTATTTGAGGTACCAGTTCAACCCGAAGAGGAGCGCGCTCGGTGTGCTGCCTGCAACCTCGATGTGATCGTTCGCCCTCGAGATACGGAACTGCTCGCGCCCGGGTTGCGCAGGCAGGGTGCCGAGCTCGAACTGCTTCGCCTGGTGAGGCAGCAGGCGGGCGAGCAGGGCCTCCTCGGGGCGAACGTCGAAGTTGGCGGCGTGCGCCGGGTAGCCGGACGTCGCGACGCAAGCAGCGAGCAACAACGAGACCCAGGATTTGCGCATGGCCGAAGGATCGCACGACCCCGGCGACATGGTCAGCTGAGATCGGGAGGCGCGGGTGTTGGCTTCGGCGGCGGCGCGCTCGCGGGCGGGCTTGCGGCGGCATGCCGGACGCTCGCGCGGTCCTCCTCCTGTTGGCTGGGAGGCAGCTCACGCGTATCGACCGATGCCAGATTGATGACACCCGGGTCGTCCCGCAGCTTCACGAACAGCCGCCCGTCCTTGGGATGCGGTATCGGCAACGCATAGCCCGGAAAGCCATCCGGGACCTGTACGGGATGATCGAAATGCGGATCGGTGGCGATCGAGTCGACCAGAAAGAGATCGCTGCCCGAGAGCTTGCACGCAAGCTCCCGCGTCGCGGGACACACGAGCTCGTGCAGCTTCGGGAGGCGTACCAGAGTCGCAAGCGGCTGCCAGTCGCCGGTGACGCCCCCCACTACCACGCGAAACTGCAACGGTCCGAAAGCCGAGGGTCCGAACGCCTGGGCGGGATCGAGAGTCGCGATGGCGACCGAGCGGTTCTCCAGCGTGATGCCGCCGTTGGCAAGGCTGAGCGTGGTTGTGTACGAGCCGTCCGCGGTTGCTATCTGCAGCATTTCGTCGTGATCAAAGGCAGCAGGCGATTTGGCGCGCACGGAGAAGGTCAATTGCGCACGCTGGGGCAGCTCGTCATCGTTGACGAGTTGAATGTGGCTGCCGGAATCCGAGGACGAGGGCTGCACACTCTTACCTATGAGGACGACGTCCGGGCGGGGCGCGGCGATCAGCGCCTCGAGATCGAGCACCCTGCCGTCCTTCAATCTGACTTTCGCCAGTCCTGCATCGCCCGGCTTCAGGGCCGCCGCAGCCGCAGCGTCCTGTGCGGTCAGCGTGAGCTGGTCGACTCCCTGGCTGCTCGCGAGCGCTCCGGGGATGAACGCGACGCCGGAGACTGCGAGCCCGGCCACCTCATCCAGACGGCTGCCGCTGAGCACGCCCTGACTATCGCCCGCGTGCAACGAGAAACTATCGAGGTGAGCGGCCTCCGCAAAGGCTTGCAGGGGCACCGGTTGCGGCGGGGTGGCGCCGTACTGTTTGACCAGCAGAGTCAGCTGCCCGGGCTGCGCCGCCTGCAGCGGCAGCTTCACTTCCACCTCGCCGGAGCCCACGGCCTTCCATTCGGCGTCGAGCTCCTTGCCTGCCGGGTCGCGCACCATGATGCGATCGATGCAGCTCACGCTGCTCGCCTGGAGATGAATGGTGTTTTCACGGCCGACGATCGCCGCCGCGCGCTCATCGGCGGCCAGCCGCCAGGACTGCGCACGCGCGTTGACCAGCTGGAAGGCGGGCCCGGCGAAAGGCTCGAAGCCCCAGTATCCCTTGAGGGAGCCGTGGACGATGTTGCCGAGACTCCTGGCTCCGACGCCCGAGGTGTCGACCACGAAGCCGCCCTGCTCAGGATCTGCCGTGGCGGGCAGGTCGATCGTCTTGCCGTTGCTGCCCGTCAGGCTGAGGCGCAGGTCGTGCGCATAGCCGGTCGAGAACACGAGCGGCGCTCCTTCCACCGGAAGCACGAGTGAGCTCTTGCGCGCGCAATAGATCTCCTTGGGATCGACCGCGTGCAGCGGCGGCGGCTGCGGCGCCTCGACGGCCGGCAGCGCCGTCACCAGCACCGACTTCGGATCGTGGAACGACGGCGGCGTATTCAAGGTGAGCCCCAGGACCTCCCCGCGCTGCGTCGCGAGCGCGGGAATGTACGCGTACTGCGCGGTCGTAAAGGAGCCGAAGATGCGCGCGATATCGAGCACGGAGGCGATATACGGGCTGTAGTAGCCGTAACTCAGCTGCGGCGTGTAGCTCGCTTCCATGGCCAGATCGGCCTCCGGGCCCGAGGTCAGCGCCTCGACGATCGAAGTGCTGTGGCCGTCGTTGAGGATCAGCGCGTCCTGGCCCTGCATGAGACAGGGCGCCTGCAGCTCTGGAATGCGATCCAGGCAGCTCTGCTTCACCTTGATCGCGAGGCTGCGCCCGAGCAGCGGTGCGGCCTCCTTGAGCTTGCCCGGGGCGCTTTCGTCGATGGCATGTACGGCCCTGAGGTAGGCATCCAGCCGCGAGCTGTCGAGCGCCGCCTGATTGAGGTCCTGTGAAGTGCGGACGAAGGCGCCGGGCCGCCCTTGCACGGCACCGATCAGGGTCCTGACGTCCCCGGTCGCCTTCGGCGCGAGAAATACCAGCACCTGCCCGGCGCCCTCCGGCACCGTGAGCTTCAGCCCGTTCTGTGCGCAGCTGCGCTTCCAGGTCTCGCAGACGTGAAACCAGTCGCGCGGCGGCGGATTGGTGGCGCCACGCAGAAAGCCGACGACGAGCAGGTAATGCTGCGACTGGGTCGCGGGCAGATCGGCGCGAACCCACAGCTGATCGCCGACGGCGAGATTCGGTACCTCGGCTATCGGCAGCGTCTCTTGCCCGCGTCCAACCGTGACCTGCACGTTGGGCCCAGCGAGATCGAACGGCGCTACCTCCGCCTGCGCGGGCAACGCGGTCAGCGGGGACAAGAGCGCGGCGAGCGCGGCCAGATGAAGCAGTCGCATCCTTCTATGTCCGCGATTGCCGACAGTCGGGTGTCATCGGTCGGGGCTCCTCCGAGCGGTGATCGGCACTTGGCCATTATCATACCCCATGGCGGGGCCGCGCATGGTCGCAGCAACCAACAGCCAGGCGATGGCGACGGCGGCCGCGAACAGGAACACCGCGGCGGTGCCGATCGCCTGATGCACCCAGCCGCCGACGACACCGCCGGCGAAAATACCGAGAAACTGCGAGCTCGAGTAGATCCCCGTCGCGGTACCGGTGGCTCCGGCCGGCGCGGTCTTGGTGACGAGCGAGGGCAGGCTTGCCTCCATGATGTTGAACCCGGAAAAGAAGAGCACGAGCCCGGCGAGGAGAACATACGCGTCCGCGCCGCCCACCGCCAGCATGAGCTGACTCATCGCCATCGCTGCCACGGCGATCACCAACGCGCCCTTCACCCGCCGCTGCCGCTCCGCCAGGATGATGGCCGGAACCATCACGGCAACCGACACCAACAGCACCGGCAGATACACCCACCACTGATCTCGGGAACTGACGCCGAGGGTGTCGCGCAGCAGCGCCGGCACCACGAGGAAGCTCGCCGTGAGCATCGCGTGCAGCGCGAAGATGCCGAAATTGAGACGCAGCAGTTGCGGGTTGCGCAGACTCGCCCTGATCAGTGCCGGGACCGTTTCGGAATCGGGCTGCACGTGCGGAGGCGGCGGCGCGGGCACCGCGAAGAGAGTGATCGCAATACCCACCGGGGCGAGCGCCGTCATCAGCCAGAAGATCCCGCCGACGCCGACCCACCCTGCCACGGCGGGTCCGGTCACGATCGCCACCAGGAACGAGAACCCAATGGTCATGCCGACGAGCGCCATCGCCTTGGTGCGGCTCTTCTCCGCCGTGAGATCGGCAACCAGAGCGAGGACCACCGAGCCGATCGCGCCCGCGCCCTGCAGCAGTCGTCCGACGATCATCCCATCGATCGTGCTCGCGCTCGCCGCGACCGCGCTTCCGGCTGCGAAAACGATGAGACCGAGAACGATCATCACCTTGCGTCCGATCCGGTCGGAGAGCACGCCGAAAGGTATCTGCAGCAGGCCCTGACTCAGGCCATAAATCCCGAGCGCGACCCCGATCGTGTACGGAGTCGCGCCGGCCAGGTGGCGAGCGAAGGCGGCGAACACCGGGTACACCATGAAAAGGCCCAGCATCCGCACGGAGAACACCGCCGCCAGGGACCCGGCGGCACGCAGCTCGTGCTTTTCCATCGTCCGCGAGCTTACACTCTCGCAATGCAAGGCTCACTTTTTCGTTTCTACGTCCGCGAAGATCACCGGCACCACGGCCGACCGATCTGGGAGTGGCTGCTCGAGGAAGGCAACAAGCTCGGCATCCGCGGCGGCTCCGCCTTCAAGGCCATGGCCGGTTTCGGCCGACATCATATGTTGCACGAGGCACGATTCTGCGAGCTTGCCGGGACACTCACCGTCGAGGTGGAATTCATCGTCACCCAGGAGGAGGCTCAGAAGCTCCTCGAGCTTCTCCATCGGGAAAAAGCACGCCTCTTCTATGCGTACACGCCCGCGCTCTTCGGCGTAATCAACCCGGACGCAGCGGACCCGCCGTCGCTGGAGGATCACGCCTAGGGAAGCTCTGCACAGGTAGGTTTATTTGACCGATACTGTGTGCAGCGGGCAGTAGCGTTCAAGGGGATTCGGTGAAGCAGACCACGTTTGCATCGGCAGCCTACG
This sequence comes from Steroidobacteraceae bacterium, assembly GCA_036273095.1. Classification (GTDB taxonomy): domain Bacteria; phylum Pseudomonadota; class Gammaproteobacteria; order Steroidobacterales; family Steroidobacteraceae; genus 13-2-20CM-66-19. The sequence continues at coordinate 8,121 of DATAXF010000090.1, forward strand.
AGCGGAAGGGCAAGGTTACGCGGCGTGAGCGG
>DATAXF010000091.1:0-44272 GCA_036273095.1 Steroidobacteraceae bacterium
CGATCGAAATGAGTCCCGACATGCTCCCACTCATATCCGGGCTTGTCGGCGAGCGTCGACTGATGCACGTAGAAAGAAAGGATCTGCCGATTCAGTCCCAGGCAGAACGCGCGATCGCCAAGCGCTTTGAGAAAATATGGATCCTCCGACCAATCCTCGTTGGTGCTGGTATAGGACTCCGCCTGGCATATTCTCTTGCCGTAGACGTGAGCGGTATTCGCGACCTGCTTGATCGTGCCGAAACAGGTAGCCGGATACTCCTCCTCCACGGTGCGGAAGAACGGGGTCGAGACACCCTGCACGACCTCGAAGCTCTCCCCCCATAGTTGTATGGGCCGGCGCGAGCTCCAGAATTCCGCCATCGGAACGTCCTGGGATCCCTGACACTCCATGGCATCGATGAAGTGCGTGTAAAACGGCCCTCCAGCCTCGCAATGGGTGCCGAGTCCGTGCTCGCGGCACAGCTGCGCGAGCCGGCCATAGTAGTTCTCGGCTATCAGGTCGGCGACCGTACGGCGAAAGTCCCAGGCGAAGCGTCCCGCCACCTCGGCCGTGTCGAATGTCTTACCCACCAAAGCCGGTAGATATCGGATGGGGTCGTAACCCCTGCGGCTACGGAATTCATCGGCGAACCCGCCCGTCCATGTCGGGATCCCGACCTCCCAGCTGTCGATCTGCAGGAAGCTGAGCGTCCGGCCTGCATGCTCGCCCGCATCCGCTATGAGCCTGGCGCCCGTGTGCGCAAAATGCCGGTCCATCGCAGCGGCGCTCATCGGGTCGATCTCCCAACCTGTCTCCGGCGAGATCGTGTTCTTCGTCAGATGGTAGCCTACCTCCGCGTCCATGCTCGCCTCCTCACGTACTGCGCACCCGAAGCGGAGCACCGTCCACCGCCCCCCGGGCACCTGCCATCGCAGCCGTCCTTCCCGTGTGCGATCCGTCAGATCCTGAATGTCCTCGAGCCGCCACACCCCAGGCTCGGGCTCGCGACACGCCAGCACCGCGACATCCCGATACCAGTGGACGACCTCCTCCCGCTGTTGAGGAAGCGTCCCCGGCAGCGACAAAACCTTCCATGGCGTGCGCAAATCCAGATCGATCTGTCCAGGCCCTTCGATCGTCACTTCATCCCACACCAGATCCTTGACCGCATCGTCCTTCGTGACCCAGGGACCGCCGCAGTTCCATCCCTCGCAGATATTCACGCCTATGCCGATCCCGAGGCGCGCAGCCTCCTCAACGGCAAAGCGAAAGTGCGTCCGCCAGGCCTCACTCATGAAAGGCCAGCCTTTAGGTGCGCTCGGTCCCCCTTGACCGGCGGTATACACCATTGCGTAGGCGATGCCCTGCCGCCGCATGGCCTCCAGGTCCGCGGTGATCCCTTCCCGGCTGACTGCGCCGCCGAGCCACCACCACCAGACCCCCGGCTTCGATTCGAGCGGCGGCTGCAGAAACCCGCATCGCAACTGATTGAGCTCTGTCGGCATCAAAAATCATACACCGCGTTCAACATGAACGTTCTCGGGCGATTGACCGCGTAGCGCGGGCGCCCGGGAATGGCAAACGTTATGTTGGAGAATGGATCGGTCGACAGATGCACGACGTTGTTCAGGAGGTTTGCGACCTGGAAGGAAACCGTGTACGCCTCGTGCCGGACTCCCATTCTGAGGTTCAGCAGACGCAACGGCTGGTCTTCGTACAGCGGATTGATCGGCCCTTCCGGGCTGCCATCGTCGGAAATCTCCCGCTCGAACTCATTGAAGGAATGCCCGGTGTACGAATAGTCCAGGTGCGCGAAGCCCTGGTAATTGCTCGCGATCGCAAATGTGCTGTCCGCATACAGCGAGTATTGCCAGTTCGGTACGCCCAGGATCTGGTCGCCGTCCATGGCGCAACTTCCCGCGATCAGACATTGAGCCGGCGGAGTGTTCTGCTCCAGCCGCGCACGCACGTAGCCGCCGGAAAGGCCGGCGGTGAGCCAATCCGTCACCCGCGCCGCGGTGTCCAGCTCCGATCCTCGGATGAGCGCCGAGCCGAAGTTGCTGGTGTAATCGAAGCCGCAGGACAGAAGCACGTTCTGCTGAATGGCGGACCAGTTGATCTGGTAAACGTCCGCATTCACCCGCACCCGACCGCCCAGCCATCGGGTCTTGGCGCCGAGCTCATATTGATTGAGCGAGTCCGGATTCACCTGCGCCGGTACTGTGCCGGCATTGCAGAAGGATGCCTCCGGTCCATTGCCGAAGCCGGGCCGAAAGCCCTGTGAGAACTCGAAGTAAAGCAGGTGATTCGGGGTGATATTCTGCGCGATCTCCGCCTTGTAAACCGTGCCGCCCGAGTTTGCGCGTACCGGGGTGACGACGGTGGCGGGTCCGATCAGGACGCTTGGTGTCTCAACCAGGGTACTGCCGTTCGGGATGGTGAAGTGCCGCAGACCCACGAGGATGCGCAGCGACCGGGTCACGTGATAAGTGAGCTGGCCGAATTCGGCCGTCTGTCGCTCGAATCCGGTCAATCGATCCGAGAATATGTCGCCGCCGGGCGCATAAAGCGGATTGCCCGGGTCATTTCCGGTCTCGACCGAATTGTATTCGGCGGACGCCCAATTGAAGAACTCATCCTGCCGCTGATTCTCGTAGAACAGGCCGGCGAGGAAGTCGAGCCCATAGATGCTCTTCGTGTTCCAGAACCGTGCCTCCTCGGTCCAGGTGTTGGTATCGAAGGAGACCTCGGCGAGATTGGGGAATGGCGCGGCGGGACTGCTGGAGACACCGAACAGAATCGGCAGCAGAACGGTCGCCGACGTGCCCTCCATGGTAGTCAGCTCACGGTTGATCTGGTAACTGGTGGCCGACAGCGCCTTGAAGTTGCCGAAATCGTATTCGGCGGTAAGGCCGGTCAGCGTGAAGCGGTTATCCTGCGGCTCCGCCACGTTGTCGATGAACACCTGCTCCAGGGTGTTGTTCGGATTGGTCGCGCCGCCGGTGATGTCCTGGTAGCCGCTGTAATGCTGGTTCTGCAGGAAGACGATCGCGGAAATGGTGAGTCCCGGCGCGGGCTCCAGCAGGCCGATGCTCCGCAGTCCCCAGGTATGCTCATCGGGCAGGTTTTTCACCGTTCCGGTCGCCAGTGCCGTCGGACTGCCGAAAGCACCGGCGCCGCCGTACGTCCGATCGATGAATCCGCCATCGTCCCGGCCCCAAAAGACCGAGCGCACCGCGGCGACCCCATCCACGATCGGCATGTTGAGAATCAAATCTGCATTGCCGCCCGGCGAGGCGCCGCCCTGACCCTGGGTCACCTGACCACCGGCCCCGACGGACCCTTCCACCTGCGTCAGGTTCGGCGCCTGCGGAACCATCTTGATCGTGCCCCCCATGGAGCCCGAGCCGTAGAGGGTTCCCTGCGGCCCGCGCAGCACTTCGATCCGATCCAGATCGAGGATATCCGGATCGACAGGCGAGCCGCCGAAGCTGGAGATGTCGTACTGCCCGCCATGCGCGTTCTCCACCGGTATGTCCCCGATGTAGTAACCGACAGTGGCCGCGCCGACCGTACTGCTCAACCCACGGATATTGACGTTCTCGCGGCCGTCCCCCAAATCGATGAAATTCAGCCCGGGAACGCTCCGGGCATAGCTCGTGAACGACTGCGCTCCCATGGCGTTGAGCTCCGCGCCGCTCACGGCCGACACCGCCTCGGGCACATTCTGCAGCGGTTGACTGACCAGCTCCGCGGTCACGACAACCTCCTTCAGCACCAGTTGGTCACCGGGGTTCGACGCGGGCGCGGCCGACTGTGTGGCGGGCGAATCGGCCGCCGCGGCCCCGTCCGGCTGAGCCGCCACCGCACACACCGAATATGCGAGCAGACCGGCTATCGCCCCCAGAGCCGACCAGAGTGTCTTTTTAACAGGCATTGGAGATATCCCCTGCGGAGTCTTGGCGGAATTGCGGCCATGGCCCTGGTGCCACCCGGCGCGCTCACTCCTCCGTGCGGAACAGCGGCTTGATGGGTGATTTGATGCTCTGGCCGCCGTCGACCGGAATGTTCGTTCCCGTGACGAACTTGCCCTCATCGGAGGCCAGCCATACGCACGCCCAGCCGATGTCTTCGGTCTCGCCCCAATATCGCAGCAGCTGCGACCCCAGAAAGATGCCCGCGTACGGCTCCATGGTCCTCTGCTCCGGATCGTCACCGGTGAAGAAGCCCGGATGCAGGCAATTCACCCTGATGCCGTCGCGAGCGTATTCCGCCGCCATCGAGCGGGTCAGGCCGATCAGCGCGCTCTTCGATGCCATGTAGGCGTCGATGTCCATATTGCCGGCGTGCACGGATCCCGATCCTATGTGGATGATGGAGCCGCTGCCGGCTTTGCGGATTTCCGGAATCGCGTGCTTGCTCGCCAACATGACGGACGTCAGGCACAACCGCAATATCCTCTCCCACGCATCGAGATTGTGCGCCTCAACCGCGTGATCCTGGCCGCGCCCGATCAGATCGAGCGGTGCCGCGTTGTTGATGAGAGTGGTCAACCGGCCGTAATGCTTCACGGTCTTTGCAATCAGGCCGCTCATCTCTTCCTCGTTGCCGATATCAGCGGCGATGAATATCGCCTCGCCGCCTTTTTTCCTGATGTCGGCTACGACCGCCTCGCCACGCTCGACTGAGCGCCCGTGGACGACCACGCGCGCGCCCTCCTGCGCGCAGCAATGCGCGATCCCCTTGCCGATGCCGCGCGTCGAGCCGGTGACGAGCACCACCTTTTCACGCATACGCATGATTCACCCCCGCTTGCTGTTGACGTCGGCAAGGTTCGGTCAGTACGGAATGAGAATACCTCTCCGAGGCTGCAACGGATTAGCCCGTTGCAAGCATTCGACTAGCACGTTTTTAACAGCGCGCTCCGCTCGCGAAATTAACTGCTCTCGCGGCTTGAGCGCGCCAGCCGCAAAACGCTAAGATGACGCGCGCATCCTGACGATGCGGTTACATTGGATGAGCTAACATGACCCGCGATGAAGACGCCGCCAGTGCGCAGCTATCCTACAAGCAGGAACTCAGCCGCTCCCTCGGTCTCGCCGAGCTGCTCGCGTACGGTCTCGTGGAAATTTCTCCGCTGGCGGCGGGCGCGGTATTCGGCGTCATCTTCAACGTCAGCCACGGCATGGTGCCCATGGTTTACGTTGTTGGATTGGTGGCCATGCTGTTCACCGCCTTGAGCTACGCGACCATGGTCGAGGTTTTTCCCGTCGCCGGCTCGGTATACACATACGCCAGCCAGACGTTGGGCTCCACGGCCGGCTTTCTCACCGGCTGGGCGATCCTGCTCGACTACGTGCTGGTGCCGGTAATGGCCTATGTGGTTTCCGCGATCGCGATTCAAGCCGCGGCACCGGGCATGCCCAGAACCCTATCCGTGGTGATTCTGGTCACGATCGTCACCGTGATCAATTACCTGGGAATCAAAACCACCGCGCGGGCGAGTCTGGTGCTGCTTGCAATTCAATTCACCATCGTCCTGCTGTTCGTCGTGCTTGCGATCATCGGCGTCAGGCATCACGTCGATGGCGCCAGGTTCTCACTCGCGCCGTTTTATAACTCGCATGAATTCAAGCCAAGCATCATTTTTGGCGGCATATCGCTGGCGATGAGCAGCTTTCTTGGATTTGACGGGGTATCGACCCTGTCGGAAGAATCCAGGGACGGCCCCAGCGCGGTCGGCAAGGCCATTCTGCTGTCTCTTCTCGTGACGGCATTTCTTTTCATATTGCAGTCCTGGCTGGCTTCTCTCTTCCTGCTCGGGCGCACCCAGCTGCCGGCCGGTGACGCAACCGACGCCGCCTTTTATTACATCGCCGACAGTATCGGCGGCTACGGGTTCAAGCTCACTCTCGTTCTCGCGGGACAGGTCCTGGCCGTGATTGCGGCGGTTGTCACCGCGCAGGCCGCAGCCGCCAGGGTGATATTTGGAATGGCGAGAGACAGGAAATTGCCGCACGCGCTCGCGCATGTCGACCCGGTTCGGAAGGTGCCGGTCCGCTCCACGCTGCTCGTTGCGGCCATCACGCTCGTGCTTGCGTTATTGCTGGTCGATCGCCTGGCGCTCGTGGTGTCGATGGTCGCGTTTGGAGCTTTGGTGAGTTTCGTATCCCTGCAGGTTTCCGTAATCACTCACTTCGCTCGCAACGAGGCCCGTCGAAGGTGGGGGCGGCACATCGCGGTCCCCGCGCTCGGCATACTGATCGTCGGGTACGTCTTGTGGACCGCCGATAGAAACGCAAAGGTCATCGGCACTTCGTGGCTGATCGTCGGCCTGGCGCTGCATCTGGGCGCCAAGCTGTTGCACCGGGACGAGCCCGGCGAAAATCCGGCCCGATGATCAGGCCTGGACGCGCAACGCCCGACCCGCGTCACGCGCGGTCCGATGGACGACCATCCGATCATGCAATCGCGTAATGGCGTCGCTGCCCGTACGGACGCAGAGCCCCGGAACCATTGCATGGATGAAGCAGGCCAGCGAGGCGAACAGCAGCGAAAACCCGAACCCGAGCGCATGGCGCTGATGCTCCAGATAGGACTCCCCGATGGACTGGGGGTGCTGGAGAAATAGGCGGGTGAACACGGTGCCCCTGCTTTTGGGTCGATGGGAGGACAATATCCAAAGTGGCATCGAATATCTTCACCATTTAGACTACGCAGATAGGCTTTCACGGGAAAATCTCCCATGCTCGACCTCGACGGTACGGATCTGCGCATCCTGGGCCTGCTGCAGGAAGATGCCTCGCAATCGGTAGCCGCAATCGCGGAGCGGGTGCATCTCTCCAATAATGCCTGCTGGCACCGGATCAAGCGCCTCGAGGAGGCCGGGATCATCCAGAAGCGGGTAGCCCTCCTCGACGCAGCCAGGGTGGGCGCCGGTTTGACAATGTTCGTCCTGGTCCGTGCCGCCGAGCATTCGCAGGAATGGTTCGATCATTTCGCGGCGACCGTGCGCGCAATTCCGTCCGTCACGGAGTTTCACCGCACCAGCGGCGAGGTCGACTATCTGCTCAAGTTGCAGCTGCCGGATGTCGCCAGCTATGACGAGGTTTACAAGCTCCTCATCGGCTCGATCCGCTGCTCGGAAGTTCGAGCGGTATTCTCCATGGAGGAGCTCAAGCGCACCACCTCGGTCCCCCTCCCGAAGGCCGCCACCTGACACCCAGACCGAGCTCAGCGTGACTCGCGCGCCGCCGGCAGGCCGACCCGGAACCTAACTCAACACACCGTCGCGGCCGCGCCTCAGCGCGCGACGGCGCGTGGGCAGCGGCGCCCCGGGCGCCTCTGCGATCGTGGTGCCGTGCGGCCACTCCGGCGGCGCGATGGCGATGTAGCGGGCGAAGCCACCGGTGCCACCGGCGAATTTCGCGAATCCGATCGCGATGAGCGCGCCGCTCTCGGGCACCCGGTCGAGATGGGCGACGCCTTCCGCCTGAGCGAAATTGTGCTTCAGCAGCCAGCTCTCGCCGACGAATCGGGGCGCGGTATCGTCGGTGTCGAGCGGCTCGTGTCCGTGCATCAGGACGTGTCGCTCCAGATGCAGATATTGCAGAGCCGCCAGCGTCACCCCCGGAAAAGGCGCACGGGTGAAGCGCTGCGGATCGTGCCACTTCTGCGACCAGTCGGAGCGGATCATCGCCACGGAACCGGCGGGAATCGGTCCGTGGCGGCGCTCCCATTCCTTCACGTCGTTGACCGTGGCCTGATAACCGGGATCGACAGCGACCTTGGACGCAACATTGACGACGACCAGGGGACGCAGCGCCACCGTCGGCGGAATGTCACTGATCGTCGCGCCATGTTCGTTCATATGCGCGGGCGGTCCAAACTGGGTGCCGATGTGGTCCATGGGCAGGTCGTAGGCGGTAATGGCCACACCCAGTGTCGCGTAGTTGAAAGGCTCCCCTTTGCGTATGACACCGGGGATCGAGACTCCGGCCCGCGCCGCTCCGACTTTGAAGTCCGCAAAGCCCTCCCCTATCGGGCCGCCGGGCGCAATGGCATGCGTCAGATCGATGTATTTCGCGCGCCGCAGCGTCTTCCGGTAGAAGTCCCAGAGCGAAGTGTCGCCGCGGGCCTGCGCGCGCGCAGGCGGGCCGCCGGCCAGCAACAGGGTCGAGCCCAGGAGAGCTCGTCTGGAGACCGGGGTGGACTTGGACATGGCAGGCCGCGGCTAACCCGCGGGCAGCGCCCAGATATCGAGCACACCGCTGGTGGCGCGGCTGTTGGCATTGCCCTCCGGCAGAATGATCCTGCCGTCCACCACGATGGGGCTGTTCCAGTGGCCGGGCCCGCAGGACAACTGCGCGATGCGCTTGCCCGAAGCCGCGTCATACACGTTGAGGCCCCCACGCGGCGCGTAAACGAACAACAGGCCGCCAGCCTCGAAGGGGCTGGTGCCGCCGGTGTGGTTGTGCCATCTCTCGTGGAGCATCCCGCTCGCTGCCAGCCAGGCCGCGGTACCGCCGTTGTCCGCGGCGAACATCCAGGTCTGGCCGTGGTGCCGCCACACCGCCGGCTGGGAGAAGAGATCGGTGCCGCTGGGAGTGGCAACGACCTGCAGCTCGTGGCCTTTGTGCGCTGCCGTGCCGGCGATCTGCTGCCGGCCGAGCAGCCGGATGTTGCCGTCCTTGCCCCCTTGCGCGATCAGGTCACCATCCAGCAGCACGGGCGAGGTCGAACCCAGGTCCAGATCGTCGTCATTGAGCTCCTGGGTGTTGGCTGGCGTGTAGTTGCCCAGAATTTTCGTGGCCGTGGAGTCGAGCTCGACGATCGCATCGCCCCAGTCCGTCGTGCCGTTCCAGTCGCCATTGCCGGTGGCGATGAAAATCCGACCATCCTTGGGATCGATCACCGCGCCGGCGCGGCCCCAGATGGCCGATTGGGTCTGCGGGCACGAGCTCGGCTGCAACAACTTGGCACGGTTGCTGCACAATGAATTCCACACGTCGAGGAGCTTGCCGGAGGCGCCGTCGACTATGGCAACATGGCCCTGATAGGGTGGCCGGTCGCCGATGTATCCTCCGGTGACTGCGACCAGCCGGCCACGGAAGAGCTTCAGGGGCGAGTCCATCTTTTCCCGCAGCGGCAGCTCGGTGATCGCGGTGCGCCAAAGGAGCCGGCCGTCGCCGATTGCCAGCTTTTCGATGTATCCGTCGGGTGAAGCGGCGTAGATGAAATGGCCGTCAGGGGCCGCCACCGGCGTCGAGTTGGTAAATTGGCGTGTACCCGCCAGGGCGCGATAACCCGCGGGGGTGTATTCCCATAGAACATCGCCGCTGGCGGCATCGAGCGCCAGGGTCCTGCCGTAGGTGGTGGTTACGAAGATGGCGTCGTGGCGGTCACCGCGGATCGCGGCGCCATGCAGATAGATCGCGCTCGCGTCCACCAGGCCATCCAGCACCACCTGGCGGCGCCTCAGCAGATGAACATTCGTCGCGGTGATCCCGCTGCGCCCGGGATTGGCGCTGCTGCTCTGCAGGTTGCCACCAAACATCGGCCAGCTCTGTGCCGGCGCATTCTGCGGCACTGCCGCGATGGCGACGCTCAGGCCCAGCAGCAGGCCCAACGGTAGCAGGCGAAGCGCAATATGACGTCTCATGCGCGGATTATGCGTCAATCGCCGCCTGTACTATACTCGCGGCGGCAAAGTTGAAAGGTGACGGCCAATGCCGGATGTGCGCGAGGCTCTGTCGGAGATCCAGTCGATCCGCGGGCACATGGCCCGTTATACCGAATTTCGCGGCTACGGCCCCCTCACCCTCGCCTGCACCGGCGTGCTCGCCATCGTGATCGCTGCCGCGCAGCGGCGCTGGGCCATCGATCTGGAGCTCGAGCCCGCCCGCTTCCTCACGATGTGGATCGGCGCCGCCGCTGTCGCGCTCACGTTGATCAGCCTCGAGGCCATCGCGCGCGCGCGGCGCATCCACTCATCCCTGGCTATGCAGATGCTGCATGCGGCCCTGGAACAATTCCTGCCGGCAATCGTGGCGGGGATCCTGCTGACCGCCGTGGTGGCACGCGCGGCACCGCAGAGCGTGTGGATGCTGCCGGGCCTGTGGCAGATGCTGTTCAGCCTGGGAGTGTTCGCTTCGTGCCGCTTTTTGCCGCGGGCAACGTTCTGGGTCGGCGTATGGTATCTCGCGACCGGCATGGCCTGCCTCGCGATCGGGCCCGACGCCGCCGCATCTCCATTGGAGATGGGCATACCTTTCGGGGTCGGCCACCTGCTGGTGGCCGGCGTGCTGCAGTTCGGATATCGACGGAACAATGAAGAGAGCTAAATCCAAGGGCCAGCGGGCGCATCCGTTCGCCTACGAAGGTCTCGACCGCATCATGCACGAGCGTGCGCGCCTCGGCGCCCTCACCGCACTGCTGGCGCATCCGAAGGGATTGCCGTTCGCCGCGCTCAGGAAGCTTTGTGGGCTGACGGACGGCAACCTGGCCCGTCATCTCGAGGTGCTCGAGGAAGCGGATCTCATCGAGATCAGGAAGACCACGGAAGTTCGCCCGCTGTCGCTCTGCCGCATCACGACCGAGGGGCGCAAGCGCTTTCTCGGCTATCTCGCGGTCCTCGAGCAGGTGCTGCTCGATGCCGGCGCATCGGCCGAGACCGAAGACGGCCGCGCCAAGGGCCTGCGCCACCTCGAAGCCCGCTGACCCCGGCCGGCTCTTGCATTCTCCGCACTTTGCGTCGTAGAGTCTGACTTTGCGACACAAAGTCGCAATGAGAATCAGGCAGGTCTGCGATGCCGACGTCATCGACTCACGATTTCTGGACGCTCGAGGACGATCTCGCCTATTACCGGATCGTCCAGGGCGCACATGCGCTCGAGGTGTACAGCCAGGAGGTCTTCGTCCGGCACTTCAGCACCTGGCAGCTGGGCGTCGGCGGTGTGGTGGTCTCCAAGCAGCCTCTGGAGCTCAATTTCGCGAGAAATGCCCTCGAATCCGAGTGCCCGATCTGGTCGGGAATCCGCCAGGTGATCGAAGCACTCGCCATTCGCGCCCTGACCACCTCGGGACGCCTCACTGACTCGCAGCGGAAGTTCCTGGGATTTCGCTTCCGCAACGTCGCGCAGTGCGGCTCGGATCCGAGCGCCTGGAAAGAGGTGAAGCTGCTGACGGATCCCTGGGGTACGAACCTGCCGCTATCGGCCCTCACCCAATACAGGAAGTTCGTTCACATCCCCGACTCCGGCCCGCTCGCCTGCGCCACGCACGGCATCGACGGAACGTTCGTCGTGACGGACGCGCTGCTCGACCGCTTCGGCACCGACTCGCTCCCGGCGTGGCTGGCGCTGTTGGCGGAAACCGGCCTGCTGCCCGCTATGCCACCGTACGCGCCGCTTGCGCAATGTGCTCAAGCAGCATCTCCGGATCGATCGGCTTGGTGAGGTGAGCGTCGAAGCCGGCCTCGAGGCTCTTCGCCCGATCGCTCTCGTGTCCCCAACCGGTGACCGCGATCAGCCGCAGGTCTCGCCCCCACGGCGCGGCGCGAAGCCGCCTGGCGACCTCGTGTCCAGACATGTGCGGCAGACCGATATCGAGCAGCACGATGGCGGGTCGCAACGTCTCGGCGACCTCGAGCGCCAGCCTCCCGTCATGAGCTACAGCCGTGTGATAACCGGCGAGCGCCAGCACGTATGACAGCGAAGTCGCGGCGTCCACGTTGTCATCGACGATCAACACGCGAATGCCGGAGGCACCCAACGCCGTGATTTTCTCAGGCGCGGCGACGGCCTCGGTGAGCGCTGCCACCTCTTTCGCCTGCGGCAGATGGACGACGAATTCGCTGCCGAGTCCCGGCCCTTCGCTATGGACGTCGATCCGGCCGCCGTGCAGCCGCGCGAGGTCCTGGGCCAGCGACAGTCCGATGCCGAGTCCGCCCGCGGAACGGGTTCCGGGCGCCTCCAGCTGCACGAAGAGCTCGAAGATCTTGCGCAACCCCTCGGACGCGATGCCCACCCCGTCGTCCTTCACCGTTACGATGATTTCCTCGCTTACCGCTGTCGCCGTCACCGTGATGTGCCCACCCGCGGGGGTGTACTTGGTCGCGTTGTGGAGCAGGTTCCAGAGGATCTGCGCGAGGCGCACGGCATCCCCGCTCACACAAAGCGGCTCGGTGGGCACGCTCACCGCAAGCTCCTGGCGCGCAGTCTCCGCGAGCGGTTTCGCCGAGGCGATGGCGGTTTCGATGATCTCGCGCACATCGACCTGCTCGCGGCGGATCTCGAGGACGCCGCGCGTGACGCGGGAAACATCGAGCAGATCATCGAGCAGGCGCGCCATCTGGGCGAGCTGCCGGTCGATCATCTTCCTCGCATCGTCCGCCATTTGCGGCGGCACGCCGGGCTCGAGCAGCCGGGTGGCGTAGCGGATCGGCGTGAGCGGATTGCGCAGCTCGTGGGCCAGGGTTGCGAGAAACGCATCCTTGCGCCGATCGGCGAGCCGCAGCGCTTCTTCGGCCCGCTTGCGCTCGGCAACGGCCGCGCGCCGCTCGATGCATGACTCGAGCGCATACGCCAGGCGCGCATAGTGCTTGGGTGTCTTCGTGACGTAGTCGTCCAGTCCTTCCTTCATCGCCTCGACGGCAACTTCCGTGCTGCCCGAGCCGGTGAACATGAGGACCGGACAATCAGGCCGGGAGCGCCTGATCCTGCGCAGAGCTTCGATTCCGGTGGTCCACCGCAGCTCATAGTCGATGATCGCCGCGTTGAACTCATCGTCGATGAGCGCCCGCTCGAGCTCCTGAGCGTCGCGCGCGAGCACGATGTCGACGGAGCCGAAATGTTGGCCCAGCGCCCGAGTGACCAGTTCCCGGTCATGTGGATTGTCGTCGATGAGCAGCAGCCGCATGGCGCGCAAAAAAAAATTCCCCTCGAGCGATCGCTCGCCCGCCTCGATCTGGCGCGACTCGCTCAATTCCCCGAAGGACCGGCCTGTTCTGCGTTCGTTCTAGGTGGCCGTCCGCTCTCGACGCCGCAGTCTAGCCGACATGCCGGGTCACAGCTACCCGGCCGCACGAAGCTCGATCCAGAAGCGGCTTCCCTGGCCGGGCGCGGATTCGACGCCGACCTGGCCGCCCATCCTTTCGACTCCCTTTTTGACCAGCGCAAGTCCTATGCCCGTGCCAGGGTACTTCTCCTCGCCGTGGAGGCGCTGGAAGACCTCGAAGATCCTGCCGTGCTGGGCCGGCTCGATGCCGATACCGTTGTCCTCCACCCAGAGGCGTATGCGGCTGGCATTGCGCCGCTCCGTGCGGATGCGCACCTCGGGCGGCGTGCCTTCGGCCACGAACTTGAGCGCATTCGAGACGAGATTGGTCAGCACCTGAACGAGTGTCTGCTGGTGGGCCATGACGCTGACTTCCGGCCCGACAGCCAGCTCGAGCTTGGCCGACCTGGCCTCGATGGCTTGGTTGAGGAGGGCGAGAGCCTCATCCACCGCCGGCCGCACTTCCAGCCGCCGTGTCGGCAGCTCCGTGCGCGCGAGCCGGCTGAACTCCAGGACATCGGCGATCATGCCGTCCATATTGACGGCAATCTGCTCGATGGAGCTGACGTACCCGCGGCAGTCCTCCCCGAGCCCTTGCGAGCAGTCCTCCACCATTGCCCGCACGTAGCCCTGCAGATTCCGCAGCGGCGCTCGCAGATCGTGAGTCACCGTGTAGGCGAATGCCTCGAGCGCCCGGTTTGCCTGCTCGAGCTCCTGGTTGCGCTCGGCGGAGCGCCGCATCTTCGTCACGTCCTCGACCAGGACGTCGACGGCATCATGACCATTGATGCGCACGCGCAGCAGCGACAGGTATACGCAGACCGACTCTCCGCCGCCGGCATGCAGCTCGACTTCGCGCTCGGCCTGATCGTTGCGACGCGTCAACCGCGGCAACTCCTGGCGGATCGCTCCGAGAAGCCCGTTGCCAGAGCCTTCGGTCTGCGCCTCGAAGTGGTCGAGCAGCGCCTTGCAGGCGCGATTCGCGTCAACGACATCACCCTCCACGGTCATGCGCAGCACTCCCACGTTCAGCCGCTCGAGAAGCGTGTACAGGCGCGTCTCCGAGCGCAATGCCCGCAGCCGGATCTCGGCGCGGTCGAGACAGGACCTGACGGCCACGGCGAGGCGCAGATAGTGCTTCGGGCTCTTGATCACATAATCGTCGAGGCCGGCTTTCATGGCGGCGACGGCGACCTCCTGCGTCCCGGTCGCGGTGAACATGATCACGGGGCAATGTGGCCGGGCCTCCTTGACCGCGCGGACGATGTCCACGCCGTTCGCCCACTTGAGATTGAAGTCCGTGACGACGATGTCGAAGGTCGCATTCGCGAGCGCCTCGCGAAACTCGGCGTCGTCCAGCGGCTCGATGGCCTCCACGTCCGGAAACTCCTTGTGCAGCTCCCGCAGAGTGAGCTGTCGGTCATGGGGATTGTCATCGAGTACCAGCGCTCGAAGGGTGGTTTCGGTCATCTGAGCTCTCCGCGCCGGAAACCTCGCCGTTTACGGTGAGGAGGAGGCGCGCTGTCGATCACTATCGAATTTGTATTCCCGTGGGTTTCAGCGTCGCAACCCGACGGCAAATCAAGCGTGAAAATGCCTGCAGGATGTTTTGCGTCGGTCTTATTTTCGCACCGTGTATCTACGACCATGTTGCCATGGTGCTGACGTACCGGTACAGGATCAAGGATGCGACCACCGGTCGATGTGAGCTTGCCAAAACCAGCCTGGCGAAGTCCGTACTCGATGCCGGCTGGTCGCAGCTTCGATCTCAGCTCCACTACAAAGCTATTAAGCATGGAGCCGAATACATCGAGGTCGACGAGCGATTGACCACGCAGGTCTGTTCCGCGTGCGGCGCATGCGGCGGCCCGAAAGGCCGAGAGGACCTCGTAGTAAGAGACTGGTTCTGTGGCGGATGTGGTGCTTCGCATGATCGAGACATCAACTCAGCTATCAATATCCTTGTCTTGGGCCGGAACGTCGGCCTCCAGTAGTCGGAAATCCCCTCCCTTCAGGGAGGGAAAGACGTTAAATCGAGTTGTGAGGCGAGCCGTGCGAGCTGGGCGCCGTTCCTGACTCCCAGCTTCTCGCGGATGGCCGATTGATGGTTGGCGATGGTTTTCTCCGAGAGTACCAGCTTCTCACTGATGCTCCTCACGGTCTCGCCCTGGACGAGGAGTCGCAGCACTTCGAACTCTCGCGGCGTTAGCGCCGCGAGATCCACCTTGCGTGGCTGCGCGGACGACCGCGCGATATTTGTCGCCACGTCAGGACTCACGTAGCGCTCGCCGCGCGACACCGCATAGATCGCCCGCACCAGGACTTCCGGCGCGCTGGCCTTGCTCAGATAACCCAATGCTCCGGCTTCCAGCGCGCGGCGCGCGTAGATGGCATCGTCATACATGCTGAACATCAGAACACGCAGCTGCGGCTGATCCTTGACCATGCGGCGTGTAGCCTCGATCCCGGTGACTCCCGGCAGAGCGATGTCCATCACCACCACGTCCGGCGCCAGCGAGCGTGCCTGCTCGCAGGCTTGCGCGGCATTGCAAGCCTCACCGACGACGCGGATGTTTGCCTCGTCCTCGAGAAGTCGCCGATAGCCTTCCCGCACGATCGCATGATCATCGACGAGCAGTATCTTCATCGGGCCGATCACGCGGCCGCCTCCGGGGGCACCGGAATCCTGGCCGAAAGCTCGAACCCCCGCCCGGGCGAGCTGGTGAACACCAACGTCCCCTGCAGCGCCATGACCCGCTCGCGCATGCCAATCAGTCCAAGTCCCCGGGTCGGCAGCCCCGGCGAGGCACCAACCCCATCATCCGACACGGAAGCGAGGATCCAATCGTCGTCGGCCCCGTGTGCTCCCGCGCGCTCCAGCCGGATGTTGACGTGGCTTGCGGCAGCGTGCTTTGCGACATTGGTCAGCGCCTCCTGAACGAGCCGGTACAGCGTGACCATGGTGCTCTCGGGCAGCGCGCTGAAGTCTCCCGCGATCTCCAATCGCAGCGACGCATCAGGCAGGCGTGGCCGCCAGGTCGCGACGCAATGCTCCAACGCGGCTGCAAGTCCCAGCTCGTCCAGGCCCGTCGGCCGCAGCTCGCGGATGAGAGTGGCGAGCGCGCCATGGACGTGATTGCAGATCTCGACGATGGTGCTCGCCCGACGGTGAGTTGCCGCCTGCGACGCCTGCGAGTCGTCGCGAATCCCGACGGCATCGAGCTTGATGACGTTCAAATACTGCCCGAGCTCGTCGTGCAGCTCACGCGCGAGCGCCTTGCGCTCGGTCTCCTGGAGCTCGACATACTGCTGCGCCAGGCGGCGGTTGTCCGCCAGCGCCGCGGCAAGTTGCGCTTCCGCCGATTTCCTGCGGATGATTTCCTGCCTCGCCTCCTGATAGCGACGGGTGGCGAGCCAGGTCAGGCCGAGGCCCAGCACGAGCAGGACGGTGGGCAGCTCGTCGAGCTGGTACCGCTCATAGGGCGCGTTCAGCCTGCGCAACATCTCCGTGACGTTGAAAATGCCGCACACCACCCAGGTGGCAACGGTGAGGATCGCGACCAGGATCGCATCGCGCCGGTGGATTCTGCGGTCTCGAGCCCCCATTTCGGGGCTAGTCTACTCTACCAGCGCTGGTGGACGGTGGGCCGGATGTAGCGATCGTAGACGGACCGCACCGCTCGCATCTGCTGCTCCGTGAGAGAGGGCAACGCGCTCGCGCCGCAATTGTCCGCAACCTGGCGCGGGTTCTTGCCGCCGGGAATGATGGTCGAGACGCCCTCGAACATGAGGATCCAGCGCAGGGCCAGTTGCGCCAGCGTGGCTCCGCCGGGCACGAGTGCCTTCAGCTCCTCGACGGCTTTCAGCCCCACCTCATAAGGGACGCCCGAGAAGGTCTCCCCCACATCGAATGCCTCACCGTGACGGTTGAAGTTGCGGTGATCGTCCTGCGCAAATGTAGATGTCGCGGTGAGCTTACCCGTCAGCATTCCGGAGGCCAAGGGTACGCGGATGATGGTCGCGACTCCGCGGCGCTGCGCTTCCGCGAGGAAGCGCTCCGCGGGGCGCTGGCGGAACATGTTGAAGATGATCTGGATGGATTCCACATTGGGGAATTCGATCGCCTTGAGTCCCTCCTCGACCCTCTCCACGCTGACACCATAATGCCGGACCTTGCCCGCCGTCACCAGCTCGTCCAGGGCGGCGAATGTCTCCGGCCGATAGTAGCTGTCCGTCGGCGGGCAGTGCAGTTGCACCAGCTCGAGCGAGTCAACCCCGAGATTCTGCAGCGAGCGGTCGATGAAAGCCGCGAGGTTCTCCCTGTTATAACCTGCCGCGACATGCGGATCGAGCCGGCGCCCCGCCTTGGTTGCAACGTGGAAAGGCGTCTTGGTTTCCTTGCGCAGTCGCCGCAGAAGGCGCTCGGAGCGGCCGTCTCCGTAAACATCCGCCGTATCGAAGAAGTTGACTCCCAGCTCGAGAGCTCTCTTCATGGCGGCAATGGATTCCTCGTCATCCACGGCGCCCCACTCGCCGCCCACCCCCCAGGCGCCGAAGCTGATCTCCGATACGTCCCAGCCGATTCGGCCAAACTTGCGGTATTTCACCTGCCACTCCTCCGTCTTGCCACCAGCCTGAGCCAGACCTTCATGCCATCCTTCACCCGCAGCCCACCACCCAGCGCGGTGAACGGAGTCAGGCCGAGCTCCGTCTGCCTGAGGGGAAATTCACCGCTCACCGTGATCTCGTCGCCTTGAATCTCGCGGCGCATCGGCACCGCGACGGAGTGCCACTCGCCACCGAGCTGCACCAGCACCTGCACCACGATGTCATCGCGCCTGCCGTCGGGTGACGGCCGTAAGCCCGCGGAGCGCAGCGCGATGTCGGGATAGCTCGCTGCATTCAACAGAACGCTGCTGAGCATGTTGTGACGCGTCGCCTGCCGCGCGGACGGCGCGACGTCCGGCGGGAAGTCAGCGCTGTGCTCCGCCGCGCGCAAGACAGGATCGTCCACCGTGAGTTGCGTAACGGCGAGGCGCAGATCGAAGCTGGTGCGCGCCGGGTCGCGCGGCAGATAGATGGTTCCGGTGAGACAGCGACAGGCGACGATGTGATTGTGACCCAGCGCCGCCAGCGCACCGGCCCGGTATACCCGCACGACGAGGCGCGATTCGGCCGGGATGACATCGAACGGGCTGCCGACCGGCGGCGATGGGAGCGGGCGCGCCGCGGGTGCCTGTGCCGGCGCAGGCGGCGCAATCTGCCGCGTCACACAGGCGCCGAGGGCAAACAGGATCGCGCCGACGACGGCGAGCCTGCTGGAACGAACGCCTCGCCGCATGCTGCTACTTGATCAGACCTTCCTCCTGCATCGCCGCTTTCACTGCCGGACGCGCCGCGACGCGTTCCTGGAAGGCGCGAAGATTGGGGAACGGTGCGAGATCGAACTTCACTTTGGCTGCCCAGTTGGTGACCGTGAAAAGATAAGCGTCGGCTACCGTGAATTTGTCGCCCATCAGGAAAGGGCAGCCCGCAAGCCGCTTCTCGACCACGGCGTAGCGCTTGTTGAGATAGGCCTGCCGATCGGCGCGGGTCTCCGCCGGCGTGTCAGGGCGGAAGAGCGGCGAATAGCTCTTGTGCAGCTCCGAATTGATGAAGCCGAGCCACTCCTGCAGGTGATAGCGCGCCATCGTGCCGGCAGCTGGCGCCAGTCCCGTCTCGGGCTTGCGATCCGCAAGGTACTGCACGATCACCGGACCTTCGGTGAGTATCTCACCATCGTCCAGCTCCAGCGTCGGGACGTAGCCCTTGGGATTGATGGCGAAGAAATCGCCCTCCGCGGCGATGGTCTTCGTCTTCAGATCCACCTTCTGCAGGCGCAGCTCGATGCCGGCCTCACGGGCCACGATGTGCGGCGAAAGCGAGCACGCCCCGCTGGAATAGAACAGTTTCATGCTGGTTCTCCATCGGTCGAAGCAAAGGAAACGGGCACAAAGCTACCATGCTAGCGGTGCCAAAGTCTCCCGCTCGCGATCCGCGCTCCCTCGACCAGAGCGGCGAGCTTCATGTAGGCGATGTCCGGCTCCACGGGCCCGAAGCCCGCAAAAGTTCCATAGCCGCAATCGCTGCCGCCGATCACCCGCTCCCGGCCGACGAGCGCGGCGAGCCGCTCCAGCCGCTCCGCCACCAGCAGCGGGTGCTCGATATAGTTGGTGGTCGAGCTGATGACACCCGGGATCAGAACCTTCTCCTCCGGGAGCTTCACGTCCTTGAAGACCGCCCATTCATGGGCATGCCGCGGGTTCGCGGCCTCGAAGAGGAGTGCCTGCGGCTTGGCGCGCAGCACCACGGGAAGCAGCCGGGCGAGAGGAATGTCGTGATGATGCGGCCCCTCATAGTTTCCCCAGCATACGTGCATGCGCGCGCGGTCCGCGGGGATGTTCCGCAACGCGTGATTGAGGACCTCGATGTGCCGTGCCGCCAGAGCCGTGAACTCCTCCTCGGTGCGGTCGCGATACATCGTGTGCCGGCCCATCCCGAGGTCGGGCGCATCGATCTGCAGCAGGAAGCCGGCGGCAACGATCGCCTCATACTCGCTCCGCAGCGCCTCGGCGAGCGCCTCCAGGTACTCATCCGCCGTAGCGTAGAAATCGTTGGGCTGAAACAGGGCAACGACTCCCGGGGAGGCGGCGTTCATGAACGCTCCGGCCGGCGAAGCTGCCGCTACGCCCGCCTGCAGGTTCTCCAGGTCGGCAGCAAGCGGACGCGTATTCTTCACCTGCACCGGCCCCACGCAGCGCGGCCTGCGGTACTTGGCCGTCGCCCCTCGCTCGGCGAGCTTCTTGAGAAGACCGGGAAACTCGACCAGATCCTGCCCGGGCTCCCTGGGCGTGTCACCGTCGAAACCTGACAGCCGCTCCGACACGTAGGTCGCGTAGCTGATCTTGCTCATCTCACCGTCGCTGACGATGTCGATGCCGACACGCACCTGGCGCTGCACGACCTCCGTCACCGCGGTTGCGATGGTGGCGGCAGCCCCGGGCTCGTCCGCCAGTCCCGCGGCGCGGGCAAACAGGACATCGGTCACGGCCTGGGTGCGCGGCAGGCTCCCGACGTGGGTGGTCAGGATGCGATCGCTGCTGCGCTGCATCAGGTGCCTTCGGGCCGGTAGGTGTTGTTGGAAGTATGATCTCCAGCCAGCCAGCGCTTGAGGTCGGCATGGGCATTCGTGCGCCGGGTGTGCGCGATCTCGTCCGCCCGCGGGGCGTCGAGCGTGAACTCTAGAATGAGGCCGTTGGGGTCGGTGACATACACCGAGCGGCAGTAGCCGTGCTCGAGCACGAATGTCTTCGGCGGAGTGTAGCCGTTCTCCTCCAGCCGCCTCTCGATGTCCGCCTGCGTCTGACCGTCCACGTTCAGGGCAATGTGATGAAACGGCGTGAAGGGCATCTCCGGGCCGAACTCCCTGTCATCCTCCGGCTTCGCGAACTTGAAGAACGCGAGCGCGCCGCCGTCGCCGATTCCGAAGAAGAGATGACAATACACTCGCTCGGCGCCGAACAGCTGATCGATCTCGCACCAGGTGGCCATCAGCGGCAACCCGATCACGTCCTCGTAGAACTTGCGCGTGGCCTCGAGGTCATGCGTGACATAGGCCATGTGGTGCAGGCGGGTGGGCAGCTTTGCTAGCGTAGCCATGGATATCTCCAGATCAGAATCGCCATTCGAAATCGAGCCCGTAGCGCCGCGGCAGGGCCCGCCAGAGGAACCCTCCCGGGGAGAACTCTGCATTATAGATCGTATTGGTGAGGTTCTTCGACCAGGCCGTGATCGTCCACCGGTCGCCCTGCAGGCTGAGGTCGAGATTGACCAGCGAAACCGGATCGCGTGAGGTCACGTTGTAGGGATCCCACCAGGTGCGGCCGATGTTTTGAAAGTCGAGGCGAGCCGTTCCCTTGAGCCCGTCACTCAGCGGATGCATGTACATCGCGCCCGCGTTGATCGTGTCGCGCGAGACGAGCGGCGCCTGATTGCCGAGGACGGTGGGATCGACCATCTTCGTAATCCGGCTGTCGGTGTAGCCATAGCCGGCGTAGAGCTGCAGATTCTCCGTCGGATAGGCCGTGACCTGGAACTCCGCACCCTTGTAGGTCGCATTCAGATTGCCGAGATTCTGGGTGGAATTCTCCGACAGGTACACGAAGAAATAGCCATTGTCGGAATGCGTGTGGTACACGTCAGCATCGACACTCAGCCGATGATCGAGCATGTCTCCTTTGATTCCCAGCTCGTACGTATCCGCGATCTCGGCATTGAACGTATCGTTGACTCCCTTGATGCCATTCGCGGCGGCAACCGCGCCCACGCCCGTCTGGTTGAATCCGCCGCTGCGAAAGCCCCGGCTCCAGTCGGAATACAGCGTCCAGTCGTCATTCGGCTTGTAGCGCAGTGTGAACTTCGGCTGCCACGCACCCCAGGTTTGCGTGCGCACTTCGCCATCGTAAGCGGTCGGGTCCAGGACCATCGCGAGGAAGTACGGCGGCGTTCGGGTGGTGTCGCTGACCTTGTCCTCGTCATAGCGCAGCGCCGCATCGGCCTCCCACCGATCCGTCAGCTTATAGGTGGCGTCGCCGTAGCCCGCCCAGGCGTTGCTCTTCTGCCCATCCGCGAGGAAAGTGACGTTGGTATTGGTCGCGAAGGGATTGGTCGGATCGACGAGCGGCGTCTCGTAGACGGCGGGCACGCCGAGACCCCGGTCGACGATGTTGTCCGTGGAGATGAACCGCTCCTTGTGCAGGAAGTAAGCCCCCGCGATCCACGTGAACCGCTGCTGTGACGGCGAGGTGAAGCGCAGGTCCTCGCTCCACGAGTGCACGCGGATGAACTGGCTCTGGCTTTCGTCGAGCGGGCCGCCGAGCGACGCCGGAATGGTGGCGAAGAAATCGTTGTACGCGATCGAGGTGCCGATCGGCCTGAAGTCATAGGCATCGCCGGTGTCGATCTCCTTCGTCTGATCGTAGTCGGTGATCGCGGTGAATGTCCCATAGTCCTGGCGATAGTCCAGCTTGAGCGGGATGTCGAGGATGTCGCGATCGTCCGTGCCCTCGTTGTTGACCTGGATCGGGCTCGTGGTGTCGTTCGCGTCCGGCGCGGTAGTGAAGCTGGAGAAGACATTTGCCTCGTCATCGCGCGGTATCACGTAATAGTACGCGGTGGTCTGCACGCGATCGTAGAGCAGGCGCAGATCGGCGCTGAGAGGACCGCCCGGCTCCCACAGAAGGCGCAGCCTCCCGGAGTAGTCGCGGTATGGATCTGCTTTGCGATGCAGGTAGGCGTTCTCGAGATAGCCGTCCGTGTTATAGAAGTTGAGGGCCGCGCTGTATTTCAGCGTGCCCGCGGAGTCGAGCGGGCCGCTGAAGATGCCCTGGCCACGCTCGGCCATGCCGTTGCCGATACCGGCCGTGACGCTACCTTCGAAATGATCGGCCGGAGGGGTGGTCGTGATGATGATTGCACCGCCGATGGCGTCGCGACCGTAGAGCGCCCCCTGCGGGCCCTTCAGCACCTCGATCTGCTGGACGTTATAGAGCTCCTGGGCGAACTCCTCCGGGTCCGTCTCCTCGACGCCGTCGACTATCACGGCGACGGACGGCTCGCTGTTACGGGCCTGGGAGATACCGCGGACAGTGACGAAAGCGTTGCCGACGTTCTGGGTCTGAACCAGCGTCATGTTCGGCACCATCGCGATGAAGTCCCGCGGGCTGGTGATGTTGGCCGACCTGATCGTCTGCGGGGTGAATACGCTTTCGGTCATCGGCACATTGCGGAACAGCTCGGGCCGCTTGCGGGCCGTCACGATGATCTCCTGGAGCTGAGCCACGCTCTGCGCCCTCGCCGGAGCGATGACGACCAGCTGCGAAAGCACCATGGTCAGCGCGGCCAACCATCCTGCATGAGATGTGCGCACGTTGATATCCCCCTGTTATGAATTCGATATTCGGGTCCGGTGCTCACTACCTTCGGGCCGGCCACCCGCCCGCGCCCGCCAGTGCGGCGCGGATCTCGGCTCCGTGCTCATCGAGCAGCGGCGCCGCCTTGACACTTGCGGCATGCTCGCCCGCGAATCTGACGGGCGGACGCACCGCGCGGTCGCCGCCATGCGGCGTCTCGACGGGAACGATGATCCCGAGATGCTCCGCCTGAGGATCGGCAACCACCTGGTCGACACCGTTGATGGGCGCGTGCGGCACGTCGTGGCGGCGCAGCCGCTCAGCCCAATGCGCCAGGTCCTTCGCTGCAAAGCGGGTCATCAGCTCCGAGCGCAGCGCTTCGTAGTTGTCGATGCGCGCCTGTCGGGTGCGGAAGCGGGCCTCGAGCGCGAGCTGTGGGTCGCCCAGAGCCTCGACGAGGCCGGTCCAGAACTTCTCGAGTGAAGAGAGATGGAGGACGATCAGCCGCCCGTCGGCGGTGCGCAGAATGTAAGCCTGTGCCAGACGTGGCCGGTCGGCCGAGCGAGGTACCGCGCCGAGCGCGAAGTAAGCCGCAAAGGGCTCCACAGCGAAGTGCGTCATCGCCTCGAGCATCGACACCTCGACCAACGTGCCCTCACCCGTCCGTCCGCGCTGTACCAGCGCTCCAAGGGTGCCGTAGGCGGCATAGATGCCTGTGATGGCATCCGCGAGCGCGGGTCCGAGGAACTGTGGATCGCGCGGGTCGACCACGACGCTGAGGAAACCGCTGAGCGCCTGCGCCACCGAGTCATAGCTCGGCCGCTCCGCGTAAGGTCCATCGCGGCCGAAACCGCTGATGGCACAGTAGACCAGCCGCGGGTTCAATTGCCGCAGCCGCTCCGGGCCCGAGCCGAGGCGCTCCGCGGTGCCTGGCCTGAAATTCTGGATGAAGACATCCGCTTCGGACACGAGCCTTTCGAACAGCTCGCGGTCGGCAGTGCGCTTGAGGTCGAGAGCGATGCCGCGCTTGTTGCGGTTGTAGGCCTGGAAGTGCGGCGAGTATCCGCCGCCCTGGTAGCTGCGGTAGGGGTCGCCCTCCGGACTCTCCACCTTGATGACATCCGCGCCGAGATCGGCGAGCATCATGCCGGCACAGGGACCGGTGATGAATGTACCCTGCTCGACGACGCGAATTCCGTCGAGGACCCCCGCGAGGCTGGCGCGCTGTTGGATCGGATGGGTCATGGCTTCGGGCTCGACCCCGGCGGCGCATCGCCGTCGTAGCTGATCGCCTCGGCGGCCGCGGCGGACATCGCGAAGCCGATGGGGCGCGTCTGCTCCTCCACCAGGTGCGCAATGAGGCCCGCGGTACGCGCCAACAGCGGCACACCTTTCAGCGCCAGCAGCGGATAGCCGGCGTCGAGCAACACCGCCGCCAGGGCTCCGGAGACATTCAGAACGAGCGGCTTGCCGGTGAGCTCGGGCAGCAGCCGCGTGACGGTACGCGCAACCTCGACGTGCACGTCCGCGCTACCGACCTCTTGCGCGATTGCAAGCAGTCGCTCCGCCCTCGGATCGGAGCGCTTGTGCAGAGGATGTCCATAACCCGGAATGGCGCGGCGCTGCGCTCGATACTCGCCGATCGATGCCGCGGCGGCCGCCTGCGCTTCCTGCCCGTCAGCGGTCCGCCGGGCGATCCCGCTGAGGAAGCGCCCCGACTCCTCGACGGCTCCGAGGATCACCGAGCCGCATCCGAGGAGCCCCGCGGCCACGGCACCCTGTAGCGCCTCCGGCGCGGCTGCGAGCGTCATCCGGCTCGCCTGCACGCTCGGCACCAGCCCATGCTCGGCAATCGCCACCAGCGCCGCATCGAGAATGCGGCTTTGCGCCGGCGTCGGGCCGGCGCCGGTGATGAGCAGCCAGAGGTAGTCGGTGAAGTTGACCTTGCCCATCAGGTCCGCGGCGAGGTCGCGGCCGCGGACCCAGATCACGGCGTCGGTGGAGCCGCAGATCGCGGTGGCATGAGACGATGTCGGCCCGATCTTCATTTTCGGATAGCGAAATTCTCTTCGTTATACGAACTGATCCTGAACCGAGGCCGGGGTAGCCGTCAAGAACCCTTCCGTCCTTTCGCATACCGAAATACACTGGCGGCAATGGCCGCACGCAAAATTCCGCACAGCCGCCGCGAAGCGATGGGGGGTCTCGCCAAGGGAATCGCCGTCATTCGCGCTTTCTCGCGCGAGCATCCCGCGCCCACTCTCAGCGACATCGCGCGCAGCGCGGCGATCCCCGCCGCCACGGCACGGCGCTGCCTGCTCACCCTGGAGGATCTCGGCTACGTCACGCGTCACGGCCGCAGCTTTCTCCTGCGGCCGAAAGTTCTCGAGCTCGGCGCCGCGTATCTCGACTCGATGGACATCGAGCACCTCACCAAGACGCACCTCGAGGAGCTCGCGCGCAAGACCGGCGATTCCGCGGCGATGTCGGTGCTGGACGGCAATGACATCGTGTATGTCGCCCGCGCTTCGGTGCGAACCCTGCTGCGGCTCGAGGCACACGTCGGCAGCCGTTTCCCCGCTCATGCGACTTCAATGGGCCGGGTTCTGCTGGCGGGCCTCAGCTCCGAGCGCCTGCAACACTATCTCGACACCGCCAGACTCGAGGCGCTGACCGACCGCACGGTCTGTGATCCGAGCGCGCTGCGCGCGCTCATCGACGAGTGCCGGCGCAACGGCTATGCCGCGGTTGCCGATGAGCTCGCCTACGGCGTCGTTGCTCTCGCCGTGCCGGTTCTCGATCAATCAGGCAGGGTCGTCGCGGCGCTGAATTCCTCGAGCCACTCGGGCAAGACCACCCGGGCCCGGCTGGTGAAGGACCGGCTCGGCATGCTGCGGCAGCTGAGCCTGCGGATTTCCGCCGATCTGCGCGCGATTCCCGGGCTCGCCCTGAGCGCGCAGATCTGACCTGACGCATCGGCGCAGGCGGTCGCTTGACGGTTGCACCACCTCGCCTCTAACCTCATAGCGAAAATACTTTCGCTATGCGAATTATCGGAATGCCGTTGCCGTCGGCCAGCCTGGATCGATACCTGCCCGTCGCGGGCGCCCTCCTCCGCTACCGTGACGAAGGCAGCGGGCCGGCCGTATTGCTCATTCACGGCTGGACGCTCGATCTCGACATGTGGGAGCCGCAGGTCGTGGGGCTCGGCGGCTTTTTTCGCCTGATACGCTTCGATCGGCGCGGCTTCGGGCTATCGTCCGGCCTCGCCTCGCTGGCCGCTGACGTGCAGGATGCGTTGTCGCTCTGCAACGAGCTGCAGGTCGACCGGGTTGCGTGCCTCGGGATGTCGCAGGGCGCGCGAGTTGCCTTGCACCTGTGTCGCAGCGTCCCTGACCGGGTCTCCTGCGTCGTCCTCGATGGCCCTCCGCGCATGCTCGCGGAACAGACCGCCGCGGAAGAAGAGGACCTGCCGCTCGCCGAATATCGCGGCCTCGTCGCAGGCGGCGAGATCGAGAAGTTTCGCCGCCGCTGGGCGGCCCACCCGCTCATGCGGTTGGAGACGCGCGCGGCGCACCCGCGGACCCTCCTCCAGCAAATGACGTCTCGCTATACCGGCAAGGATTTGCTGCGGGACGCGGCCGCACCCGATGATGACTGGGACCGCGCCATCATCGCGTCACTGCGCACACCCGCCCTGATCGTCACCGGCGAGCACGATCTGCACGCCCGGCTGCGCGCCGCCGATGCGCTTAGTGGGGCGCTTCCGGGCGCGCAGCGCGCGCGCATTGCCGCCGCCGGCCACATTCCGAACCTCGACAATCCCCTGTCGTACAACTCGATCGTGCGTGCGTTTGTCGGGCGCCACGCCGGCTCACGCTCCTAGGAGAACCTCCATGCCGAACATACTCGTCCTCTACTACAGCAGCTACGGACATATCGAAGCCATGGCACAGGCGCAGGCGGAAGGCGCGCGCACGATTGCCGGCGCACACGTCGATGTCAAACGGGTGCCGGAGCTGGTGCCGCTCGAGGTCTGCAGAGCATCGGGCTTCCGCCTTGACCAGCTCGCCCCCGAAGCCGACCCGGCGGAGCTCGAGCGCTACGATGGGATCATCTTCGGCACCCCGACCCGCTTCGGCAACATGGCAGCGCAGATGCGCAACTTCCTCGACCAGACCGGCCCACTCTGGATGCGGGGAGCGCTGGTGGGCAAAGTGGGCAGCGTCTTCTGCAGCACCGCAAGCCAACATGGAGGTCAGGAGACGACGCTGATCTCATTCCAGCTGACGCTCATGCACCACGGCATGGTCATCGTGGGCCTTCCCTACACCTTCAAGGATCTGACGACGCTGCGCGAAGTCACCGGCGGCACCCCTTATGGCGCGAGCTGCGTCACCGGAGTCGGCGCCGAGCTGCGCATGCCCAGCGCGCTCGAGCTGGAAATGTGCCGCTTTCAGGGCGAGCACGTCAGCCGGATCGCGGCCAGGCTGGCGGGCGCCTGACTCGGGCGAGACCTGGCGGCTATCCGAAGCGATAGCTGGAAAGCGCGATCGCGCCGAGGAAGTCGTCCTGACTGTAGATGACCTGCCCGGGCTCCGCCGCCGCCGCTCCAACGACGACGTGCAGCGGCATGAGGTGATCCTCCTGCGGATGCGCCTCCCGCGCGGCCGGTGCGCGCTCCCATTCCAGCAGGCTCTGCGAGCGCCGCGCCGGCTCGGACTCGACCAGCGTCTGCCGCAGCCAGGTATCGAACTGCGCCGCGTCCTGGCGGCGAACGGGGGGCCCGAAGAAGCGCCGCAGATTGTGATAGCTGCTGCCGCTGCCGATGATGAGAACCCCCTCGTCCCTGAGAGGCGCGAGCGCCTGGCCGAGCCTCAGGTGGGCTTCCGGATCGTAATCGGCGCGCAGTGACACCTGGAACACGGGGATGTCCGCCCGCGGGTGCGTGACCGCCAGGAGGGCGTAGGTTCCATGATCAAAGCCGCGCCCGGCATCCAGTCGCGTCGCCAGGCCAGCCTGTTGGATCAGGGAGTGCGCCCGCTGCGCCAGCGGCGGCGAGCCGGCCGCGGCATAACGGATGTGATAGAGCTCCTCGGGAAAGCCGCCGTAGTCGTAGATCATGGGCGGCGCGGCGCCGGACATGACGGCAAACTCCCGCTCTTCCCAGTGACCGGAGACCATGAGGATCGCCTCCGGCTTCTGCGGCAGCTGCCGCGGCAGCTGCCGCAGAGACTCCTCCAGCCTGGCGTAGGGCCGGCGCGCTTCCTCGCTCATGTAGGGCCATGGGCCGCCGCCGTGGGTCAGATAGAACGTCGGCAATCTGGTGCTCATCGGCATCACCTCGAGCCGGGGATACCGAGGGCATCCAACAGCAGCCGCGCGAACTGTGGGCCCTTCCCCGCCTCTTCATGCTTGAAGTAGATGTAGACGTCCCTGCAGCGGGCGGTCTTCGCCTGGATCGTCCGCGCCCACTGCGCGATGTCGTCCGGCGTGTAGCCCTCGTCGCGCAGCCTGAAGTAAGCGTAATCCGCCGTGATCTCGACCGGCGTCGACATCTTCTCGCTGTCGGCGACGCAGAGTGTGAGATTCCTGGCCTCGAGGCGCTCGAACACGTCATCGCTGAGCCAGGACGCGTGGCGGAACTCGAAAGCGGCGCGGACATCCGGCGGAAAGTCCGCGAGAAAGGCATCGAGCACCGCCAGGTCCTTCCTGAGGAAAGGCGGCAGCTGAAAGAGCAGCATCCCGAGCTTCGGACCGAGCGTGGCGGCGGTCTCGAGGAAGTAGCGCAATGACTCGGCGCAGTCGCGCAGCCGCGCGTCATGCGTGATGCGCTTCGGCGCTTTCAGCGTGAATCTGAAATGGGGCGGAGTCTGCCCGCTCCAGCCCGCCAGGATCGACGGCTTGGGCGAGCGGTAGAAGGTATAGTTGATCTCGACCGTCGCGAGCCGCTCCGCGTAGAACGGCAGCATCCTCGTCGTCGCGAGCTTGTCCGGGTAGAAGCTCCCGCGCCACTCGGGATAGTTGTAACCGGACGTTCCGACCCAGATGGCCATGGCGCGCGCCGAGCGCCCCTCAATGCTCGTGCCGCGTCACCAGCCGGCGGTACTGGCCGAGATGGCGGATCGCATGCTGCGTTTTGCCCGCGGATTCGTACAGCCGCGCCAGGTTGTAATGACAGTCGGCGAAATTCGGGTCCTCGGAGATGGCGGCGTGGTAGGCCGCCAGGGCGCCGTCCTTATCCCCGAGATCCTCGAGCGCGACCCCCAAGTTGAAGAACAGGAAGGAATCGGCGGCGCAATGCTCGAGCCCCCGGCGGTATACCCTCTCCGCGGCGCGCGGCTCTCCTTTCTCGTGCAGCAGTCTGCCCCAGTTGATCCATGCCGCCGCATTGCGGGGGTCCGCCTCGGCGGCACCCGCGTAGGCATCCACCGCCCCGGGGTCACCAATGCTCTCGAGACGCATCGCTTCCCCGAACCATTCATACGTGCTGACAGGGCGATCGACAGCGTCAGGCCCATCGTCGACCGCCGGGGCTGGCGCCGGTGCTGCCGCTTTCTGTCGATGCTCGATCACTCGCAGCGTTCCGTTCTGCACGCTGACATCGAGTCCGAGGAGGTACTGACCGTCATCGGCCTGCCAGTGGTTGGCCCCCTCTCGCACCACGACCCGATCGCCGACGGCGCAGATGGCGAGGCCCGAAAGCGGCATCGCTTCCGGCAGCCGCTCCCGCAGCTGCCCCAGCGAGTGGCGGATTCTGCGGCGCGGAATGTTGGCCTGCATGAGCGCACGGGCCGCGCGCAGAATGATCAGATCCTGAAACGAGAAGAGATACTGCCGCCGCGGGCCGCGCGTGGGACGGACGAATCCGAGCCGCACGAGTCCCTGCAGGGTGCTGCGCGGCAGCTGCAGGACCCGTTCCACGTCCCGCATGCTGTAAAATTGCATCGGGATCCCAGGCGGCTAGCGCTTGCCCGCTTTGCGTGAGGGCTTGGCGGCGGCCGGCTGTTGTTGTTGCGGCGTCGGCTCGGCACGCTTCGGCGCCCTGCGCGGGCCCAACTCAGCGGTTGACGCTCGCGCCGCGTCCGCCTTCTCGAGACTCGCGCGCAGCGCCTCCATGAGGTCGATGACCTTGCCGCCACCCTCGGCGGGGAAGTCGGCCACCGAGATCTCCTGGCCCTCGACCTTCTTGTCGATGGCCGCCTGAATACGGGCTCTGAGGTCGTCCGTGTAGGCGGTAGCGTCGAACTTCTCCGCCGTCTGTTGGTTGATGAGCTGTTGTGCCAGCTTGAGCTCCGTCGCCTTCACGTCCTGCTGCGGAACCTCGATCTCGCTCGCCGGCCGGACATCGGCGGCAAAGTGCAGCTGCTGCATGGTCAGCCTGTCGCCAACCGGTCGCAGCATGACGAGGTAAGCCTTGCCCCGCGCCGCCCAATGACCGATTGCGCAACGCTTCGCCTGCTTCAGGGCTTCGGTGAGGAGCGCGTACGGCTTGGCGCCCCCCTTGTCGGGCGCCAGGTAGTAAGTCTTGTCGAAGTAGACCGGATCGACCGACTCGATGGGAACGAACTCCGTGATATCGATGGCGTGCGTGCCCGCCTCCTCCAGGGCCTTGATCTCCTGCGGCTCGAAGGTGACATACTGATCCTTGGCAAACTCGTAACCCTTGACCATCTGGTCCCGCTCCACGATGGAGCCGTCTTTGATGCAGACGTACTGCTGCCGCAGGCGCGAGCCGCAACCCTTGTGCAGCAGGTTGAACGAGATCGCGCTCGACGACTGAGTCGCGCTGTAGAGCTTGACCGGGATCGCGACGAGCCCGAACGAGATGGTGACCGATCCGATCGAGCGTGCTGCAGCCATGATTGCCTCTGACGGGTGCCCAACGAGTGACTAACTGTGCCTAACCGGTGGAAGTTCCTAGGATTCGTGCCAGATTCTGCTTGGTCGAACCCCAATCATGCCACCGGTCGCCGGTCTTTTCCAAGCGCCCGATCACGCTGGCCACGGTAAAGTCCTCCGGACGCGCCCTTTCGAGCTCGTCCCAGGTCAGCGGCATGGATATCGGCGCCCCCGGACTGCCGCGGGGGGAGTAGGCGGCGGCCAGGGTCTTGCCGCGCACGTTCATGTTGTAGTCGATGAAGATCTTGCCGGGGCGCTTCTCCACCGCCCACTCGATCGTGACCTCCCTGGGGTGCTCCTTGACGACATGGCGGCCGACCATCTCGGAGAGCTGACGGACCGTGTCGAAGGTCACGGTGCGCTCGATGGGCACGAACACGTGCAGGCCGGTCTTGCCCGAGGTCTTCACGATGGCACGCAGCCCCATCTCCCCGAGCAGCGTACGCAGCCAGAAGGCAACCTTCCTCCCGGTCGCGAAGCCCTTGTCGTTGAGCTCGGGCTCGGCCCCCTTCGCCTCCTTGCCCGAATAGATGTAGGGATCGATGTCGAAGACGAGAAAGTCGGGATAGTTGAGCGCGGACTGCTCGAGCGTCTCGCGCGAGCCGGCGTAGTCGCGGCCGAGCTCGGGACCGCCGGCGGCGTCGTGCCCGATGTCGGCGCGGGAGTGCCAGACATGAAACTCCAGGGTGCCGTTCTGGCCCAGCCAGAGGAGCGTCGGCAGGTTGTTCACCAGGATGTAGTGCTGGCTGTCGCTGGTGTGCTCGGTGAAGATCGGGATGGTGGCGACGTACTCCGGCCGCTCCTGCTCCCAGTGCTTCTGATAGAAGCGCTCCCCGGCGATGCCCTCGGGCATGCGGATCATGGTGAGCGGCCGGTCTTTCAGGTGCGGCAACATGAAGCGCGAGACAGCGGCCAGATAGCGGATGAAGTCGCGTTTGGTGATGGCTGGCCCGTCAGCGGTGGCGGGCCAGTACACCCGCTCGAGATTCGTGAGCCGAAGCCGTGCGCCGGCCACGGTCAGATCGAGTCGGGACCCGGACCCGGCCAGCTGTTGCAGCACCTCAGCCACCGCATCCGGTGCCGCTTGCGGCGCGGCGGCGCCGGCCGAGCCCGCCTCCTCCGGCCTGCCGACCGACTGTGCGGGCACGTCATCCCGCAACCGCGCAAACACCGGCGCCCGCAACAGGCCCGCCGGCGTCCAGTCGCTGAAGTTGACTTCGGCCACGAGCCGCGGCTCGAGCCAGGTGGTCGGCCGGTGGATCGGCGGCTTTTCAGCGAACGGCGAGCGTTGGGTTTTCAGCTCGCGGGTCCGCCGGATCAACTCCGCGACGGCGGCGTCGTCCAGCCCCGAGCCGACGTGACCCGCGTACTTGAGCGACCCGTCCTGCCAGTATCCGAGGAGCAGCGCGCCCAGAGTCTCGCGGGCGCCTTTGCCCTGCGTGCAGCCGCCGATCACGAATTCCGCCGAGCGAACCGGCCGCACCTTGCGCCACGAGGTCACGCGCTGCCCGGGCTGATAGATGCCGTCGAGCCGCTTTGCGACCACCCCCTCGTAGCCGCTCGCGATGGCCGCCGCGTAGAGCGCCTCGGCGTCCTTGCCGGAATGAACGAGCTGTACGTGTGCCGAGGGCATCAGGCACTGCGACAGGTAGCGGCGCCGCTCCACGTATGGAGCCGGCCGCAGATTGAGACCGGCGAAATGCAACAGGTCGAAGCACACGAGGACCGCGGGCGCTTGCCGCTGCGCGCCCGCGATATCCTTCTCGCCCCGCCGTTGCGCCCGATTCTGCAGCGCGTTGAAGGACGGCCGGCCGTCAGGCCCCAGCGCGACGATCTCACCGTCGAGAATCATGTGGTCGCCGCCGGGACCGGCAAGCTCCGCTACGATCTCGGGGAACTGCGCCGTCAGATCGATGCCGCGCCGCGACTGCAGCCGCACGTTGGTTCCCGCGACGAACGCAATGACGCGATAGCCGTCGAGCTTCGGCTCAAATCGCCAGTCAGGGTCCGAGCGCGCGGCCTCGCCCGTCATGGCGAGCATCGGAGCCAACGTGTCAGGCATCACCTCGGAGGCGCCGCTCGGAGCGAGCCGCGCGGCATCGAGCCTGCGCGGCGACTCACCCGTGACCAGGTCATCGAGTGAGACACCGGAGAGGACGGAGCGGTCCTGCAGGACCACGTCCTGCCCGGTTGCGAACCCGTCCTTGTGCTTGATGAGCAGCCATTGTCCCGACGTCGCGGTCCTCACGAGTGCGAACGAGCCCTTGAGCTTCTCGCCGCGCAGGCAGATGCTGAGCTTGCCCTGGTCGATTCCGGCGTGAATCCGCTGCTCCGCCTCGCCGCGGTCGCCGAACGAGTATTTCCGCTCCTCATCCGGTGAATAGACCCCGCAATCCCACACGATCACCCGTCCGGCACCGTACTCCTTCGCTGGAATCACACCTTCGAAGGAAGCGTACTCGAACGGATGATCCTCCACCGCGACGGCCATGCGCTTGTCGCGGGGATCGAGCGAAGGTCCCTTCGGCACCGCCCACGACTTGAGGACTCCAGCGAGCTCCAGCCGGAAATCGTAGTGCAGCCGGCTCGCGGCGTGCTTCTGCACGACGAAAAGAAGAGGACCGCCCCGCCCGGCGATGACCGCGGGGCCGGGCTCCGGTGTGCGTGTGAACGCGCGCTTGGCCGCGTAGGGAGCAAGCGGACGGTCCGCCTTCGCCTTCGAGGCAGACGGCGCGCGGCGGCTCTTCGGATCGCGATTTGCCACGCGCTCAAGATGACATACGCCTCCGCCGCGGACAAGCCGCCCGGGACGAGGCACGGACCATGTCAGGCCGTCGTGGCGCGCTTGTTCTTATTGACGACCAGATCGAGCGGCGGCGCCGTGACCTGACGCCGCACCAGGGTGCTCTTGCCGAAGAGCGACTCCAGCAGGCTGACCGCGAGCACCGCCGTCTCGTTACGCACGTCGAGGGTGGGATTGAGCTCCACCACATCGAGCGAGCCCACCAGGCGCGTGTCCGCGATCATCTCCATGCAGAGCTGGGCCTCGCGGTACGTCGGCCCTCCCGGCACCAGGGTGCCGACGCCCGGCGCGATGTCGGGATCGAGAAAATCGACATCGAAGCTCACATGCAGGTGAGTGTCGCGATCGAGGCCGGCGAGCGCCTGCTCCATGGTCTGGCGCATGCCCATCTCATCGATGTAGCGCATGTCGAAGACTTCGACGGCGAGCTCGTGCAGGAAGCGCTTCTCGCCCTCGTCGACGCTGCGCACCCCGATCTGCCGCAGCCACTGCGGATGGAGGCTCGGAACCGCTCCCCCGAGCTCCACCAGCGGTTTCGGCCCGAAGCCACACAGGCATGCGAGCGGCATGCCGTGCAGATTGCCGCTCGGGGAAAGCTCGCCGGTGTTGAAATCGGCGTGCGCGTCCAGCCACAACACGCGCAGCTTGCGGCCGGTCTCGCGGCAGTGCCGTGCCACGGCGCTGATCGAGCCGATGCCGAGCGAGTGATCGCCGCCGAGCAGGATCGGAACCCGCTGCGCCCGCAACTCCTCATACACCGCCTCGTGCGCCAGCCGGTTCCATTGCAGCACCGCCTGCAGGTTGCGGTGGCCGTCGACCGGCGCCTCGCGCGGATTGGCGGGCCCCACGAGGTTGCCGCGATCCACTACGCGCAGTCCCCGCTGCTCGAGCGCCTGCTGAATCCCGGCAACCCGCATCGCCTCCGGTCCCATGGAGGCGCCGCGCTCCGCCGCGCCCACATCCGTCGGCGCGCCTATCAGGCTCACCGTGCGAGGAGTTGCGGTCATGCGGTCAACTCCACCGGCAGCGGGCGCGCGCGCGCGCGCGACTCTCCGCCAACCAGGGAGAAGAGATCCTTCGGGTCCTCGAGATCGGGGATGAGATCGATGTCGACACGCGTCCCGCGGCGCTGCTGATGCAGCCGGTGCAGATAACGCAAGGCCGAGAAATCCTCGAGCGCGAAACCGACCGAATCGAAAACCGTGACCTCCGCACCGCCGGCGCGACCCGGCTTGCGGCCCGTCACCACCTCGGTGAGCTCGGCGACCGGGAAGTCCGCGGGGAGCTGCTGGATCTCCCCTTCGATACGCGATTGCGGCGCGAACTCGACCACGACACGCGCATCGGGACGCAGCAGGATATCCGCATGCAACTCCGTCTTGCCCGGACAATCGCCCCCAACCGCATTCAGATGCATCCCGGGCGTGATCATCTCGGGTGTCAGGATGGTGGCATTGCGCTTGTCAGCGGTCACGGTCGTCACGATATCCGCGCCGCGAGCCGCCTCCGCCGCGGAGCGGCAGCGCACCACGCGCAATCCCGCGAGAGCCGCCCGCGCGAGATTCGCCTCCAACTTGTCGGTCGCCGCCGGATCGGTGTCGTACAGCCGCAGCTCACGAATGCCGAGCAAGTCGTGGAAGCCGATGGCCTGGAATTCGGCTTGCGACCCGTTGCCGATCAACGCCATGACGCGGCTGCCCGCGCGCGCCATCCAACGTGCGGCGACCGCGGAAGTCGCGGCGGTGCGCAGCGCGGTGGTGAGTGTCATCTCCGAGAGCAGGAGCGGATAGCCCGTCTCCACGTCCGCGAGCATCCCGAACGCCATCACCGTCAGCAGGCCCTTCGCCGTGTTCTTCGGATGGCCATTGACGTACTTGAACGCGTACTGGCGGCCGTCACACGCCGGCATCAGCTCGATGACGCCCACGGAGGAATGCGTGGCGTGACGCGGCGATTTCTCGAACTCGCCCCAACGCCGATAGTCGGCCTCGATTTCCCGCGCCAACCCCGCGATGAAAGCCGCCGGACCCAAGTCGCCGACGAGCTCCTGGACTCGCTGAATGCCGATGAAGTCGACCATGATCGTTCTCCGGGATAAGGGACGGCGCACTCGACGCGCGCCGCCACCGGCAGATCATCCCGGTCGCCACGGCCAAAAAACAGCCAGAAACCTGATCAAAACTCACAGCCGATTGATCAAATCGCCAATTGCGTTGGGCGATTTGCTAGAGTTCTCCGATGGATGACCTCGATCATCGGCTCCTGGCGCTGCTGCGCGGCGATGCGCGCGCCTCGGTTGCCTCCCTGGCCAAGAAGCTCGGGGTGGCGCGGGGCACCATACAGAACCGCATGGCACGCCTCCAGGCGGACGGCACCATCGTGGGTTATACGGTGCGCCTGAAGCCCGACATCCAGGAGCAACACCACATCCGCGCCATCATGACGATCGCCGTCGAGGGCAACCAGGTCGACGCCGTCGTCAAGGCGCTGCGCGGCGAGCCGGCGGTCGCCAGCGTCCACAGCACCAACGGCCGCTGGGATCTGGTCACGGAGCTGCGCACCGACACCCTCGCCTCCTTCGACCGCGTGTTGGCCAAGATCAGCCGCATGCCGGGCGTGTCGAGCAGCGAAACCAGCCTGCTGCTGACGACGTTCAAGCTATAAAACGCAGGCACAGGGACGTGCCCCGCCGCCGCAGGTGGCGGAGGTCGCGAGCAAAAACCGCGCTTTTGCCCGCGACCGCGCTGGGCCGGGCAGGATGCCCGGCTCCAGCGCCATAAACTAGAAATCCTGGCCGAACTCGATGCCGAAGGTGCGCGGCTGGACCGGCACGATATAGATCTGATTGTCGAGACTCGGGTTGCTCTCCGTGTAGCGCGACAGCTGCGCGTTGCGGTTCAGGATGTTGCTGATGAAGAAGTCCACGCGCATGCCATTGGCGCTGTCGGCCCCCAGCTTGACGTTCACCAGCGCATAGGCCGGCATGTTGCCGAGAACATTGTTCTGCGACACCAGCAGCACCGGCGAGGTGGTGCTCTGATACATGCCCGCGACCTGCCAGTACGGCTTCCAGTTGTCGATGGTCATCAGGGAGTAGCGCAGGATGACATTGCCCTTGAATTTCGGCGTGACCGGCAGATTGGTTCCAGCCGGCGTCTGTACGGGCGGCAGCGGCGTACACTCCGGAGTCCCCGGGATGCAGCCGTAATAGTTCTCGGTCAGAACCGGATCCAGCAGCGTGAAGTTCGTGCTGACCAGGAAATTGCTCTCCGGCAGCCAGTCGACGCTCGTCTCGACGCCCTTGATGCGCGCGCTGCCGCCGTTCCTGATGATCGTGACGCTGTTGGCCCCGAGGAACGAGAATTGGAAATTCTTCCAGTCCTCCCAGAAGAACGCGCCGTTCCAGCGCAGGGTGTTGTTGAGCCATTGCGTCTTCCAGCCGACCTCGTAGTTGGTGAGGAAGTCGGCCGCATAGGGGATGTTGCCCCCCACCCGGTTGACGCCGCCCGGCCGGAATCCCTTCGAGTAGGTCGCATAGACCATCTTGCCGGGGACGATGTTGTAGCTCAGGTTGACCTTCGGCACCGAGCCGGTGGCGCTGGTGCGGGCATCGAGATCGTTGCAGGGCGCGTTCTTGACGGTGGCCGGCTCGAAACAGGTGGCGACGCCCTCGCTCGAGGAGAAAGTCGAATTGAACCCGTAGTAGCCGATCAGCGAGTTGTCGTACTTGTAGAAGCGTACGCCGCCGGTCAGGGAGAGATGCGAGTTGATGTCCCAGGTGCCCTGGGCGAAGGCCGCGCGGTCGCGGTCGACACGCTGCTCGTCGGTCAGCCAGATCGCGTTCGGGAAACCGGGAACCGAGTAGTCGTTGGGCGCGACATAGCCGAAGCCGTTGGGATTGCCGCCGTTGATATTGGTCCAGCCGTAGCCCGGCATGGTGTAGAGCTGCCAGATGTTGTGCATCTGCCGCTGCAGGAACACTCCGGCCGTGCCATGCACCGGCTCATCGAGCGGGGTGGTGACGCGCAGCTCCTGGCTCCACATCTCGAAATCGCCGCCGCCGAGCACGAACTGCTGCGGCATGATCGGCTGGCCGGAGTTGCCGACGTAATACGCGCCGGAGCCGTTCACCTTGTCGTAGAACTCCGAATAGTCGGCATAGTCGGCGACCGAGTGCTGATTGCGCTTGACGTAGCCGCCGGCGTAGACGATGTCGAAATCGTGGACCTTGCCCTCGATCGTGAGGGCGCTCTGCGTCCAGGTGTCGTGCGAGCTGTCCGGCCCGAAGTGCACCAGCTCGAGCGGACCGACCGCCGGATCGTAACCGAAGGATCCCTTGCTCTCTTCCGATTGGCCCTGGAAGCTGGGCGTGATCGTCCAGTTGTCACCGAGATCGAGCTTGAGCGCGGCGCGGCCACCGTGGGTATCGGCGGTGTTGTAATTTTTCTCCCGCCAGGTGGCGTTACTGATCGCGCCGGCGCCTATCGGCGCCGACGGGGTGCATGCCCCGGTACCGCCGCCCGGGCCCACGCCGCTTGCCGATTGCGCCCAGGTGGGGAATGTACGCACGCCGTTGAAGATGCAACCGTTGGCATCCGTGCCGGCGACGTTGCTGATGTAGCCGCCATCGTGCTCCTGCCAGGCCACGAGGCGGATGGCCGCCGTGTTCGAGATCGGCAGATTGACGTAGCCTTCGACCACATCGCCGGGTCCGCCACCGTCGACCAGGTTGCCCTGGACGTTGTATCCGGCCTCGAACTTCGTCGGGTCCGGCTTGTTGGTGATCATGCGCACGGTACCGGCCTCGGAGCTCGCTCCGAACAGCGT
This sequence comes from Steroidobacteraceae bacterium, assembly GCA_036273095.1. Classification (GTDB taxonomy): domain Bacteria; phylum Pseudomonadota; class Gammaproteobacteria; order Steroidobacterales; family Steroidobacteraceae; genus 13-2-20CM-66-19. Next base: position 38,521 of record DATAXF010000091.1, read on the forward strand.
CCCCTGCGGGCCTTCGAGCACCTCGAGCCGGCTCATGTCATACATGTGAAGCGGCAGGGCGCCCGTGATGGTCGTCACCGGCTGCTCATCGAGATAGACGCCGACGCTCGGCTCCGAGCCCGAGTGATTGCCGTCGCCGCCGCTCACCACGCCGCGGATGTACAGCAGGGAGGAGCCGGGCTCGCCATTGCCGCCTTCGCCCTGGCTGCGTACGTAGGAGATGGCCGGCGCGAATTCGACGTAGTCGTCGAGATTGACGATGTTGAGCTGGGTCAGCTTCTTGTTGTCGAATGCCTCGACGCTGATCGGGACGTTCTGCAGATTCTCCTGGACCTTTTCCGCGGTGACCACGATCGTCTGCAGCGTATCCGCGCCGGGAGCCTGCTGCGCCCGGGCGGCCGGCATGGCGACGACGAGCGCGGAAGCGAGAGGTACGCCCGTGCGGACGATGGTGCGGAGCGTATTCGCCCGCTCACGTGACAGTTTTCGACGGCGACTGCGAGTCATCGTTCACTCCCCTTTTTCCATACTGTTGTAATGCGGATAGTCGGTCAGAACATCATCCAACGCCTGCTTCAGCGGGTCGAGCCATGGCTCGTAGTGACGCCAGTGCCCGACCGCCTCCCGAAAAATCGGCTGCCGAACCTGCTCGGAGCTCGCCGTGCGCACCGCCCGCTCGTTCTCGTAGAACCGCAGGCACGCCGGCTCGAAGGGCAGCGCGCAGTGCTCGAGCAGCCGCCGCAGCTCCGTCTCGGGATCCTCGATCAGCTGCTCGTAGAATACTCGCCCGACCCTGCCCGGCAGGACTGCATCGAAGTGCGCCATGAGCTCGACGTAGTCGCGATAGTAGCGCCCCAGGTCCTCGAGCCCGTAGGTGAACCACTGGCCGCGGGCAAAGTGCTGCTTGAAACAGGAGAGGCAGCATCCGAGCGGGTGGCGCCGCGCGTCGATGATGACCGCATTGGGCAGGATGAGATGGATCAGGCCGACATACATGCAGTTGTTCGGCATCTTGTCGATGAAGAACGGCGCCTCGGTCTTGCGCATGACCCGGGTCTCGGCGAGATAGCGCTCTCCGAGGGCGCGCAGCTCGTCGCGGCTGAGCTCGGCGAGCCGCTTGAGAAAGGTGCCCTCCTCCTCCTGCCTGGGGCCCGCGAGCTCGCGGGCGATCTTCGGCAGGTGCGGCAGCTCCATCGTTCCTTCGACCAGGGGATGGCTCGCGAGCATCTGCTCGATGAGCGTCGAGCCCGCGCGCGGCAGGCCCACGATGAAGATCGGATCCCGGGCCTCGGCTCCCGCGCCGGCGCGCTCGCCGAAGAACTCCGCGGTGAGCAGTAGCTTCGAGCGCTGCACGAACCGCGAATTCTCATCCGGATCGTAGCCGTGCTGGCGGCGGCGCAGAGCATTGCCTGCCACATAGTGGCTGAATGACTCCTCGTATGACGCGGCGTCCTCGAGAGCCTTGCCGAGCGCGAACTCGAAGTGCAACCGGTCCTCGTCCGACAGATCGCCGCGGGAGAGCGCCTGGCGCATCAGGAGCACGTCGGCGTCGCTGAAGCGGAAGGTCTTGAGATTCGCGAGACTCCACCAGGCCTCGCCCAGAGTCGACTCCATCGCCAGCGCCCGCCGGTATGCCGCGATGCTCTCCGGTACCTTGCCGGTGGTGCGCAGCGCGTGGCCGTAGCTCGTCCACAGCTTCGGTTGCTGCGGGTATTCCCGCAGCACGGCCTCGTACGCGGAGATCGCCTGGCCGTAGTCGCCCAGATTGGCCGAGATGGCCGCATGCAGGCTCCGGTACCCCGGGTCGTGGGGTGCCTTCGCCAGTAACCGCGCGCACTGCACCAGCGCCTCGGCACTCCTGCCCTGCCGGTTGAGCACAGTGGCGTAATTGCTCCGGGCCGCATCGAATGAGGGCGCGAGCTCGAGACAGCGCGCCAGAAGCCGCTGCGCATCGGAATAGCGCAGCAGGCGCGCCGCCACCTCGGCGAGCATGCGCAGCGCGGCCACGTCATTGGGCTGCTGCGCCAGGTGAGCCCGCAGCAGGGCTTCTGCTTCCGGAATTCGATTGTCGCAGAGAGCCGCGGCGGCCCCCAGCAGCCGTGGGTCGCGCGTCGCCGCCTTGATGTAGCGGGCGTAGGCCCGATCGGCGGCCCCGGCATCGCCGCGTATTCGCAGTTGGTCCGCCAGAGCGAGCCAGGCATCGGGCAGCTCGAGCCGCTGCGAGACCGCGCGAGTCAGAGCATCTATCGAGCCATCGACGTCGCCGACCATGGCGCGCGCCAGTCCCAGGATCAGCAGGGCCTGGGGTTGCCGCGGAACCACTTTCAGGATCTCGCACGCTTGCCCGGCGGCCGCTGCCGGCTGCGCGGCGAGCAGACGGGACGCGTGCGCCAATGCGACTTCGAGTGTCCCGACAGGCTCTGCGCGGGTGCTCAAGATGCGCCTAATCTGCCCGAAGCCGCATCTTTATTTCAAGATGTAATGGATAAAATAACGTTGCGCGGCCGCGACGCCGCCACGTCCACGCGCGTGCTCCGTCGCTATTGTACAACTGTGTAGCGTTTTGCGACGGCGAGCCAGGCTCGAGCCCTATCGGCGCCGGCGGATGCCCGGCAGGAACTTTGAAATCGGATCGGCGTATCATCCTGGTCTGCCGCAGGAGACGCCGCCATCGACCGGAAAAGAATCTCGGGCACAGCGGGCAAAGTCGGCTCATTGCTCATAGCCCTCGCGGTGCTCGGCGGGCTCTCGGGCTGTGGCCGCGCACAGCTGCAGCCGGCAGGTCCCATCAGCGACGCCGAGCGCAAGATCCTGCTCGACTCGGTCGTGATCATGCTCGCGATAGTCATACCGACTATCGCTGCTACTCTGGGCGTCGCGTGGTGGTACCGCGGCTCCAATGCGCGCGCACGCCGGCAGCCGGACTTCGTGTACTCGGGGCGCGTCGAGCTCCTGGTCTGGTCGATCCCCACACTGGTCATCATCTTCCTCGGCGGCATCGCCTGGATCAGCTCTCACGATCTCGACCCGGCGCAGCCCCTGTCTTCCAAGGCCGCAGCCGTCGATGTGCAGGTGGTCTCGCTCGATTGGAAGTGGCTCTTCATTTATCCCAAGCTCGGCGTCGCCAGCATCAACAGGCTCGTCGTCCCTGCGGGCGTGCCGCTGCACCTCACCTTGACCTCGGCGTCCGTATGGAATGCCTTCTGGGTCCCGCAACTCGGCAGCATGCTCTACTGCATGAACGGCATGGCCGGGACCCTTTATCTCGAGGCTGATCGTCCGGGTACCTATCGCGGCGAATCCGCGATGGTGAGTGGCGACGGCTTCGCCGATATGCATTTCGACACAGACGCAGTGCCCCAACACCAATTCGACGCCTGGGTCGCATCGACGCGCAGTGCCGGTCCCGCGTTGGACGATGCGGCTTACCGAGAGCTGCTGCGGCAGAGCGTGCCACCGCGTCCGTACACCTTCAGCTCCGTGCGGGCGGGCCTCTTTGCGGACATCGTGATGCAGCGGCTGCCGCCGGGCTATGGTCCGACCGGCGCTGCCGCCAACGCCCGCACGGCGGCACTCAAATGACCCTCCTCGGCAAGCTCACCCTGCAGGCGATTCCGTGGAGCGAGCCGTTGCCGCTCTTCTCCGGTTTGGGAGTCTTCGCCATCGCGTTGGCTCTCGTTGCCTGGGTGGTCATCAAGGGATACTTGCCCTATCTCTGGCGCGAGTGGATCACGAGCGTCGATCACAAGCGCATCGGCATCATGTACTGCATGCTCGCCGGGCTGATGCTGCTGCGCGGGTTCATCGACGCGATCATGATGCGCACGCAGCAGGCGATGGCCTACAACGCGCCCGGGTTCATGCCGCCGTCACACTTCGCCCAGGTGTTCTCGGCGCACGGCACCATCATGATCTTCTTCGTGGCCATGCCGTTCGTGATCGGCCTGATGAACGTCATCGTGCCGCTGCAGCTCGGCGTGCGTGACGTGGCCTTCCCGACACTCAACTCGGTGAGCTTCTGGCTCACGGCCGCGGGGGCGCTCCTCGTCAACCTGTCGCTCGTCGTCGGCCAGTTCGACCGCACCGGCTGGCTTCCCTACCCGCCGCTTTCGGAGCTCGCCTACTCGCCCGGAGTCGGCGTCGACTACTACTGCTGGGCGCTGCAGATCTCAGGCATCGGGACCCTCATGACCGGGATCAACTTCGTCACCACGATACTCAAGCTGCGCGCTCCCGGCATGCATTACACCCGCATGCCGATGTTCTGCTGGACGGCGCTCGCCTCCAACCTCCTGATCGTCGCGGCCTTCCCCGTCCTCACCGCGACTCTCGCCATGCTGCTCCTCGACCGTTACGCCGGCTTTCACTTCTTCACCGACACCGGCGGCGGCAACTCGATGATGTTCATGAACCTCATCTGGGCCTGGGGACACCCCGAGGTCTACATCCTGGCGCTGCCTGCCTTCGGCATCTATTCCGAGGTCGTCTCGACTTTCTCGAACAAGCCGCTGTTCGGCTACCGCTCGATGATCTACGCCACCATGGCGATCTGCATCATCTCCTTCATGGTCTGGCTGCATCACTTCTTCACCATGGGCGCGGGGGCGGACGTCAACGGCATCTTCGGCATCGCCTCGATGATCATCGCCGTGCCGACGGGAGTGAAGATCTTCAACTGGCTCTTCACCATGTACGGCGGCTCCCTGCGCTTCCGCACGCCGATGCTCTGGTCCATCGGGTTCATCGTGACCTTCGCGATCGGCGGCATGACCGGGGTGCTGCTTGCCGTGCCGCCAGCGGACTTTCAACTCCACAACAGCGTCTTCCTGGTCGCGCATTTCCACAACGTCATCATCGGGGCCGTGCTTTTCGGGGTATTCGCCGGGTACATTTATTGGTTTCCCAAGGCGTTCGGCTTCACGCTCGATGAGCGGCTCGGCAAATGGGCCTTCTGGCTATGGTTCATCGGCTTCTGGGTCGCCTGGGGTCCGGGGTACGTCGTGGGCCTCGAGGGCATGACGCGGCGGCTGCAGCACTATGACGTCGCGGAGTGGCGGCCGTGGCTCATCGTCGCCGAGGTTGGCGTCCTCATCATCCTCCTCGGCATCGTCGCGCAGATCGCACAGATCGTCGTCTCGGTGCGGACTCGTGAGCAACGGCGCGACGTGACGGGCGACCCCTGGGATGGGCGCAACCTCGAATGGTCGACCGCCTCGCCGCCGCCGCCTTTCAACTTCGCGGTGTTGCCTGACGTCACTGACCAGGAGCCCTACTGGGACATGAAGGAGCGCGCGCGCGAGATCGGCCAGCTCACCCGGCCGGAGCCGCAGTACGAGCCGATCCTGATGCCGCGCAACAGCCCGACGGGATTCGTCACCGCGTTTCTCGCCACGATCACGGGGTTCGCGCTCATCTGGCACATCTGGTGGCTGGTGGTGCTCGGGCTCGCCGGCGCCTACGCCACGTTCGTCGTCTTCGCGTGGCGTGACCATGACGAGGAGCTGACCCCCGTCGAGGAAGTGGCCCGCCTCGATCGCGCCAACCGCGCCGCGCGCAGCGCAGCTCTGCAGCACCGGCAGTTGCGGCGGGAGTCACAACGGGAGTCCGCCGAATGAGTGCTCCAGGTACCGCGCTGCGCGCCGGCCGCGACCCTTACCACATCGGGCATGGGCCTGCGGCGGACGTGCCGGAGTACACCGGTCACGGGGCCGGCGGCCCGTCCCCGAAGCGCATCGTCGTCGGCTATGGATTC
>DATAXF010000092.1:0-5090 GCA_036273095.1 Steroidobacteraceae bacterium
CTGGCAGCCCTATGCCATTGCCCTGCTGGCCATCCTGGCGGTGGCGGCCGTTGCCCTGATCGAGTCGCCGGAGCTGCGCTGGTATGCGAGCGGGCTCGTTCCGCAGGCTTCGCAGCTCACTCCGCTGCTGGACGGCGTGAGTCGCGCGACCGAACCCTTCCCCGGATTCTATGCCCCTCCCGGCTACTTCCTCGTGATGCTGGAGGTATTCGCCGTGCTGATGGTGGCGTGCGCGTTCGCCGCCGAATACCTCGGTACCGTCTACGACCGCCTCCACACCGACCTTACGGCTGCGCGGTCGGAGGTCGGACGCGGGCGGGAGCTGTGGGCAAACCTCATCGAGGAGTTGCCGTTCCCCGCCGTGCTCGTTGACTGCCGCACTCTGCAGGTTGTGTCGGAGAGCACCGAGCTCACCACCGTGTCCATCGAAGGCGCGCCCGCCGCCGGCCGCAAAGTCACCGAGGCGATTCACTTCACCTATCCGGAAGTCATCGAGGAGCTCGTGAACGGGATGGGAGGCACGGCCCAACACGTCGTCATCGAACGCGGCGGTGAGCTCTTCCTCACGCGCGTCCGTGTCCAACACATCCCATACAAGGGGCGGCGCCTGGCCTTGCTCCTCATCGAGGAAATGACGGAAGCGTTTGCCGTGCGATCCGCGCTCGACGTCGCGGAGCAGGCGATCGTGGTCGTCGACGCGCGCGACCGTGTGCTCGCCTTCAACCGGCCGGCGCTCGCGCTCTTCTCCGCAACTCGCGTCGGCGCCGATGCCGCGACTCTGCTGTCGCAGCCCGAAGTGCCGCCGCGCTGGTGGGAGCCCGGACTCACCGGGCGCCGCAAGATGCACCTGCGGATCTCGCCGCGGGTTTTCCAGGTGACCAGCACGGCCGTGGCGCTGCCCGGCGAGCAGGAACGGCTCTGTGTGGTTGCCTTCCTTCCCATCGCGCGGGCAGAGACGCTCGATGCACCCATCCTCGGCGCCCGTCTGCCGGGCGCCTCACTCCCGAGGACACGATGAGATCGTTGCGATACTCACCCCTGGCCGCGCTGGTAGCGGCCTGCCTCTCGCCGCACGCCGCCTGGGCGGTCGATACCTCCCCGACCCCGCCGGTCGCACCGGTCGCACCGTCGACCAACACCCTGATGTTCAGCGCGAATGGCTCTACGCTGACGGATGCAAGCGGCGGCGGCGGCGGCTCGATCGGCTGGCTGCATGATTTCTCTGCCGGTGTTCTCGGAGTCGCTGGTGAATACCAGACGCTCGCGAATGCGCATTGGGCCTTTGGCTCGCTCACCGGCTCGGTCAGTACCGGCAACACGAGCGCCAAGTGGACCTTCGCCGCCGATGCGCACCTCGGCAGCGGTGACATCGGCGTCTACCAGGGACTGCACCGCTTCAACTACGATGTCGAGGGAGCCAGCGTAGCCGGGACTTTCGGAAGCAAGCTGACGTTGCAGCTCGACGGGCAGCAGTATGACGTCGACACTACGCATGGCGCGCTGCCAAAGGTCGGACTGGGTTACCTCTGGAGCCCACACTGGCAGACGACTGCGTCGTACGCGCGATCGGTTACGGGAAATCTCGGGACCGAGCTGGAGACGCTGCGCGTTGACCACTATGGCCGCACGGTGAACTGGCTCGTGGGCGGCGCGACGGGACACGTGGCGCCGGCCGTGGTCAACCTCTACACCGGGATACTGCAGCCGGCGCCGCAGTTGCGCGAAGGTTATCTCGGCATCTCGAAGTCCTTCTCGGGCAGCGACTGGTCCATTCTGGGCGACTACATGAAAGTAGCCAACGAGAGGCGCATCACGCTCACCGTGGTTTGCGCGCTGCACGTCGGGAGGTAGGCCACTTGAGGCTCAGCCTGCGCCGCAACTTCAGACGCCACACGAGCTGGGTTCCAGCGCTCCTGGTATTCGTAACGGTCGTCGCAGCCGGCTCGCGCCTCGTTTTCCTGAGCCTGCAGGAGCACGCGGCGCAGGCTCGCGATGCCGCGCAGCAAGCAGCCGTGCGCTCCGCGCATGCGATCGAGCGGCAGCTCGACGCGCTCGCCATGCGCGCCTCGTCACCCCAGCGGTCCAACTCCGATTTCAACGCCTTTCAATGGGCGAGCGACGGCGCCATCGTCGGCCTGGGCCGATCCGATCCCGCGGTCGCCAAGGATATCGTGAGTGAGTGGCAGGCCGCCGCGGCCGCTCACGCCGCCCCGGCGGCGGCTCTGCTCGGTCCGGTCCGCGAAGGCAGTGAGTGGCTCATCGCGGCGCGCGCGCCGCTCGATCGCTCGCTGACGCCGGACTCGGGTGCCCGGGGTGGATGGTCGATCGCCTACACGGACCTCGATCGGCTGCTGATGCGGGCGCGGCTGCCGCGCGCGGTGGGCGCCGGTAATGATTTCGCACTGGTACGGTCCGACGGCGCTGAGGGCTATTCACAGTCGTTCGTCGACTCGGGCAACGGGCCTCTGCGCAACCCGGCGGTGACCGTCATTCACGCACCCCCGGGGTTTGTGTTCAATTCACCGGGCACGCTGAAGTTGGAGATTCGTCCCGGCGAGGGCTGGTATCCGACACGCATGCTGGCGACCGACATCGGACTTCTCGCCCTGATGGCCTGGCTGCTGACCTTCATCGCTCACGATGTCACTCACCGCACGGGCCGGCTGCGCACCTCGCTCGCGACGACACGCCGCCAGCTGCATACCGCCCAGCAGCGGCTCGTGCGCGAGATCGAGCAGCGCGAAGGCCTGCAGCAGAGCGTCGATCGCGCGCGCTTTCACGATGCCTTCACCGGCCTGCCGAACCGCTACTATTTCATGGAGCAGCTCGATCGCATCCTGCGTGCGCGCCGCGACCGGCACCTGTGTGTGTTCCTGATCGCCATCGACCGCTTCCAGCTGATCAACGAGACACTCGGCCACACGGCCGGAGACGAGCTCATCGTGCAGGCCGGCCGCCGCTTCCAGAGAGCGGTCTCCGGCGCCAGCGTGTTGGCCCGCTGGGGCGGCGACCGCTTCGCCCTGTTGGTGCGGGACCTGCGCTCGGCCGAAGCCGCGCCGCAGCTCGCGGCGGAGCTGCAGGCGGTATTGCAGGAGCCATTCGAGTTGCGCCGGCATCGTCTCGGGGTCACTGCGCGCATCGGGATGAGTTGCCTCGGGAGCTGGCCGCAGCGGGCGGAGCAGCTCATGCAGGAGGCGGACGTCGCGCTCTCCGTGGCCTGGCGGCAGGAGGAGACCGCCTGCGTCATGTACTCCGCTGCGATGGGCGGAGATGCGGCGAGCCTGGTCAGCCTCGAGGCCGACCTGCATGTCGCCCTGGAGCGCCGCCAGTTGAAGCTCCTCTTCCAGCCGATCGTCGCCCTGCGCGGCCGACACGTGGTGGGCGCGGAGGCGCTGCTGCGCTGGGTGCACCCCATCGAAGGCCTGCTCGGACCGGAGAGGTTCCTGCCGATTGCGGAGGAAACCGGAATCATCGTGCCGATCACGCGCTGGACCATTCACACCGTGTGCGCGCTCGCCAGCGAGTGGCGGCGGCGCCTGCCGCCCGGAACGGACTTCTATCTGACCATCAACCTGTCGGCGGCGGTGCTGCGCGATCCGGAGCTGAGCGACTACGTCTCGGATCAGCTCGCCGAGATGGCGGTGCCGCCCCAGGCGCTCAAATTCGAGCTCACCGAAGGCGGCCTCATCAGCAACGTGGTGGCCGCCCGGGAAACACTGGAGCGGCTGCACCAGACCGGCGTCGAGCTCATGCTCGATGACTTCGGCACGGGCTACTCCTCCCTCAACCACCTGCAGCTCTTTCCCTTCGATTACGTCAAGATCGACCGGCCGTGGGTGGTGGGCGCGGGTAACCCGCAGCATGGCGGCACCAGCCTCGCATCGGCGATGGTGCAGCTCGCCTCGAGCCTCGGGCTGACCTCGATAGCCGAGGTGGTGGAGTCGCAGGCCACCGCCGATGCCCTGGAGGCGATGGGCTGTCACTTCGGCCAGGGAAATTTCTTCTGTGCTCCCATCGAGGCCGAGGATGCGCTGCAGTGCCTCGGCGCCGAAAGCGGTGGCGTGCTGCCGCCGGGAGAGTTCGAGGAGGACGACTCGCCGACCCTGATCCTGCCGGCAGGAATGATCACCGAGGACAGTACGGAGTCCGGCTGATGCTTCTGTAAGCGCTGGATCCGGGCATCCTGCCCGGCCCAGCGCCGTCTCGGGCAAAAAGCGTGGTTTTTGCCCGAGACTCGGCCACCTGCGGCGGCCGGGCACGTCCCTGTGCCTGACTCACTGTGTCCGTCGCAACTATTCGAGGACGATTCGCGGAAAGTAGAAGGAAACCGTCCAGTTGGGGACATCGACGATCTCGCTGATGCGCAGGTCGCCGCAGACGCTGCATAGCTGGTAGGCATCCATCGCGGACATCTGGTGCTCGCGTGTCAGCCAGTCGATCGCCGAGCGGACGGCGTCCCGCGCCGCCTCCATCAGATCCGGACCGATGCCGGTCGTCACCTGGTATCCGCGCTCATCGAGGTGGCGGGTGACCGGACCGGGAGTGATGAGCCGCGGGAAGGTGAGCGGACTCTGCTTCACGAGGTCGAACCGCAGCGCCACGCGCATGGGACTCTCCAACGCCGTGCCGCAGACTTCGCCGTCTCCCTGTGCCGCATGAGTGTCGCCTACCGAGAAGAGTGCGCCGGCGACTTCGACCGGCAGGTGCAGCTCACTTCCGCTGGCGATGTCGCGCAGGTCCATGTTGCCGCCGACCCGGCGCGGCGGCACGATGCTGTGGCATCCGGGCTCCGCGGGGGCGACCCCGATAGTGCCCGCAAACGGCTTCAAAGGGACTTTCGCCCATGAGCCGAACGCGGACGGCGCCAGTGTTCGATGATCGTAGCGCCACAGATGCAGCGCCGGCTCCTTGAACTCCTCGGCCAGCAGGCCGAAACCGGGGATGTTTGCCGTCCAGCCCCACCCGGAGGGAGCGAACGACAGCACGGTCACTTTGAGGATGTCGCCCGGCTGCGCGCCATCGACGTACACCGGACCGGTAACCGGATTGATCCGCCCGAAGTCGAGCCGAGCCACGTCTTCCACGGTCGA
>DATAXF010000093.1:0-10253 GCA_036273095.1 Steroidobacteraceae bacterium
CGCAGCGCCCGGAAGCTCATTCCCAGCAGCTTCGCCGCCGCGGTCTTGTTGTAGCGAGTCTTCTCCAGCGCCTTGACGATGGCGTCGCGCTCGATTCCCTCGAGATGCTCGCCGAGGGCCGCGTTGCCGGCCGTGGCAGCTGCGGTTGGCAGTGCCACGGCTGCTGTCGGGCGGGCCGTGGTGCGCAACTTGACGTGCTCGGACGTAATCACGCCGCTGACGCAGAGGGTGAGGGCGCGCTCGAGGACGTTCTCGAGCTCACGCACATTGCCCGGGAAGGGATAGGACTGCAGGAGCTCGAGCGCGTCGTCCGCCAGAGTCGGCGGTTGCATACCGGTGCGGCGTCCGAGCCTCTCCAGGATCACCTGAGCGATATCCGCAATATCCTCGGGCCGCTCGCGCAGCGCCGGTACGCGCAGCTCAATGACATTGATGCGATAGAACAGGTCCTCGCGGAAGAGGCCCTGAGCGACCAGCTCGGCGAGGTTCTTGTGGGTTGCGGAGAGAATGCGGACGTCGACCGTCTCTTCCCGCGATTCGCCCACCGGGCGCACGGTCTTTTCCTGAACGACGCGCAGCAGCTTCACCTGCATGTGTAGCGGCAGGTCGGCAACCTCGTCGAGGAACAGCGTGCCGCCCTCCGCGGTTTGCACCAGGCCTTTCTTGTCAGCGACGGCGCCCGTGAAGCTGCCGCGCTTGTGGCCGAAGAGCTCGCTTTCCATCAGCTCCGTCGGGATCGCACCGCAGTTGACGGCGATGAACGGGCCCTCGCGGCGGGCGCCCGACTCATGAATCATGCGGGCGACCAGCTCTTTGCCGGTGCCGGACTCGCCGAAGATGTGCACCGGCGCCTGGCTGCGGGAGACCCGCGAGATCATCTCGCGCAGCTGCTCCATCACGTGCGAATGGCCGATGAGCCGGGCACTGCTGGGATCCGCGGACGCTTCGGACGAGCCGCTGGCGCCCAGGCGGATGGCGCTGCCGACGAGCTTGCGCAGCACGCCGAGGTCGAGAGGCTTGGAAACGAAATCGAAGGCGCCGAGCTTCAATGCACGGACGGCGGACTCGACGTTGCCGTGGGCGGTGATCACGGCGACTGGCAAGGTCGCGCGGTTCTCCTGGATCCAGGCCACGAGGTCGAGGCCGTCCCCGTCAGGCAGGCGCATGTCGGTGAGACAGAGGTCGAACGCCTCGGTCTTGAGGAGCTTCCTGGCGCTGCTGACGTCGGACGCCGTGCGCGTGCGCAGATTCATGCGGCTCAGGGTCAGGCTGACGAGCTCGAGCAGGTCTGGCTCGTCGTCCACGATCAGTACGGCCGGTTTGGCCGGCTCAGGGCGAATGCTTGTCAAAGGTGTGTTCAATGCTCGACCTCCCAGCGTCGAGGATCTGCGAATACCAGCCTAAAAACGCTGCCGCCGCCGTGACGCGCCTCATAGAGCAGCGTCGCGCCATTGGTTTGGGCCAGCTCCCGGGCGAGAAAGAGACCCAGTCCCGTTCCGCGGCCCCCGGTGAAGAAAGGCTCGAAGATGCGGTCGATGTGCTCCACCGCCACCCCAGGGCCCCGGTCGGCCACCTCGAGGAAGGGGCGGCCGTTGGACATCAGGCGGCCGCAGCGCATCTCGATGGCACCGTCCGAGCCGGGCGACTTCTCGTTCGGATAAGCGTAACGCATGGCATTCTCGCAGAGATTCCACACGATCTGGCGCAGCTGGCTGGGATCGAAGCGGACCTCGATCTCCACAGTCGGGCCAGTCACCTGCAGCCGCTCTGGCGGCCATTGCATGGTCTCGCCGAACTCCTCGCAGAATTCCTCGCTCCAGGTCTGAAGCGGCAAGCGCTCCGCGCGCGCGTCCTCGCGGCGTGAGAGCCTGAGGACACTGTCGATGATACTGCTCACCCGCTCGGCGTTTTTGCGGATGATCTCGGTCAATCGCCGCTCTTGCGGCTCCAGATGAGGCGATTCGGCGAGCAACTGGCCCGCGTGACTCATGGCGCCGACGGGATTACGGATCTCGTGCGCGATGCTGGCGCTCAGCCTGCCGAGGGCCGCGAGCTTCGATTGCTGCACCTTCTCGGTGATCAGGCTGGTGTCCTCCAGGAAGACGAGCACAGGCGGGGGCGTCGAGGTGCCGAGAGGCGCGAAATGCGCCCGCAGGACCTGCGCGCCGTCGGCGCCCACGAAAGTCTGCTCCACAGGCGGAAAGATGCCGGTGTCGCCGCTGTTCTGCCGCCAGCGCTCCAGCAGATACAGCAGCCGGGGCGAGGATTCGCCGAGGAGCGCATCCGGGTAGGCCTTCTCGTCGCCGAGCATGCGCGCCGCCGACTCGTTGATGAGGCGGATGCGCTCCTGATCATCGACCACGAGGATGCTCTCGCGCAGATGCTGCACGATGTACTGCGAGAGCTGCGCCAGATTCGCGAGGTCGACCTCCTGGCGGCGCAGCGTCGCCTCGCTCTCGCGGATGCGGTCAGCGAGCGGCCAGGCAAGCACCGCGATCGTGAACAACACCAGGCCCAGCACACCGGCCGTGGTGTATTCGGCGACATGCATCGGCGCGCTCAGGCCGACCAGAAACTGCTGCACCAGTACGGAGAGCGCCGCCATTGCGGCGATGAGCAGGGCGTCGCGGTGCTTCGCCAGCGTCGCCATGGCAAGGACCGGCAGCACGAGCAATATGCCCAAACCGCTCGTTACGCCGCCGCTTGCGTACAGGATGAAGCCGATCGCCGCCGAATCCACGCTGACATTGACGAGAGCCACGAGCCGCAGCGTCGACCAGCGAAGGCGCCGCGCGATGATGAGTAGCACCGCCGCCGTGAAATACAGTGTGCAGGCCTCGAGGTAGAGGCCCGGATGCGGCACCATCCCGAGGGGCTGACCGGACAGCCGCAGCACGGCCAGCAGGACCACCGGCACGAGCACCCGGTAGAGATTCAGCAGGCCGACGACGCGCCAGGCGATATCGGTGGAAGCGGTGGGTGAGGTCGCGGCGGTGGCCGGCATGGGCGATCGAGAGTGGGGTGCTCGGGGGGATGGGGAGGGGAGCGCGCGACTCTACCACCTTCACGCCGAATCGGTCCGCGACACGGGTCTCTCTGGCGGCGGTGGCCTTTTTTGGACAAAATGCGAAGTTCACGTCACGTCAGATCGAATCCCAGGATGACCCAATGAATCTGCACGAATATCAGGCCAAAGAGATATTCAGGAATTACGGCATTCCGGTGCCCGCCGGCCGCGTGGCCGCGAGCGCCGATGAGGCCGTCGACGCCGCCAACGCCCTCGGGGGACCCGTGTGGGTCGTGAAGGCTCAGGTCCACGCCGGCGGCCGCGGCAAAGCCGGCGGCGTCAAGCTGGCGCGCGACGCGCAAACCGTTCGCGGCGCCGCCGCCGCCATGCTCGGCACGCGCCTGAAGACCAAACAGACCGGGCCCGAGGGCCTGCCGGTGGATCGGGTCTACGTGGAGTCGGGCTCCGAAATCGAGCGGGAGATCTATCTCTCCCTGACCCTCAATCGCGAGAAGGGCCGCATTGCCCTGATTGCTTCTGCAGCCGGTGGCATGGACATCGAGGAGGTTGCGGAGAAGACGCCGGAGCAGATCCTCAGCGTGACCGTGCATCCGTCGGCGGGCCTGCAGCCCTATCAGGCGCGGCAGATCGCCTTCGGCCTCGGGCTCAAAGGCCCGCAGATCGCGGAATTCCAGTCGATCGCCGCGGCGCTGTACAAGCTCTACATGGAGCAGGATGCGAGCCTCGTCGAGGTGAATCCCCTCATCGTGACCAAGGCCGGCAAGCTGGTTGCCCTCGACGCCAAGATCAACATCGATGCCAACGCCGTTTTCCGCCACCCCGATCTCGCGAAGCTTCGCGATGCCAACCAGGAGGACCCGATGGAGCGCCGTGCCAGCGAGCACGAGCTCAACTACGTGTCCCTGGATGGTGACATCGCATGCATGGTCAACGGCGCGGGACTCGCGATGGCGACCATGGACCTCATCAAGCTGCACGGCGGCGAGCCGGCAAACTTCCTCGACGTCGGTGGCGGCGCGACCAGCGAGCGGGTGACCGCGGCCTTTCAGCTCATCCTCTCCAACCCGAAGGTTCGCGCGGTACTGGTCAATATCTTCGGCGGCATCGTCCGCTGCGATCTCATCGCCGACGGCGTGATCAACGCGGTGAAGAACGTGGGCGTCAAGGTGCCCGTAGTCGTCCGCCTCGAAGGCACCAATGCCGAGAAGGCGCGAACGACGCTGGCCGCTAGCGGCCTTACCATCACACCGGCTACAGATCTGACAGATGCCGCACGCAAGGTGGTCGCGTTAGCGGCCGGAAAGTAAGGGTTTCGAGCATGAGCATTCTGGTCAACAAGTACACCAAGGTGATCTGCCAGGGATTCACCGGCAAACAGGGCACCTTCCATTCGGAGCAGGCGATCGCCTACGGGACGCAACTCGTGGGCGGCGTGACGCCCGGACGCGGGGGCCAAAAGCACCTGGGCCTGCCCGTGTTCGATACGGTCAAGGATGCGGTGAAGGAGACAGGCGCCACTGCCAGCATGATCTACGTGCCGGCGGCGGGCGCCGCCGATTCCATTCTCGAGGCGGCCGATGCCGGCATCGAGCTCGTGGTCTGCATCACCGAGGGCGTACCGGTCAATGACATGGTGCGTGTGAAGTCGGTGCTGGCAGGCTCGGCCACTCGCCTTGTCGGCCCCAACTGCCCGGGTGTCATCACGCCGGACGAGTGCAAGATCGGCATCATGCCGGGCTTCATTCACAAGAAGGGCGCCGTCGGCATCGTCTCGCGCTCCGGCACGCTGACTTACGAAGCGGTCTTCCAGACGACCAACATCGGTCTCGGCCAGAGCACCTGTGTCGGGATCGGCGGCGATCCCGTGCGGGGTCTCAACTTCGTCGACGTTGTCGAGCTCTTCGAGCGCGACCCGCGGACCGAGGGCATCATCCTGGTGGGCGAGATCGGCGGCAGCGACGAGGAGGCGGCCGCGCACTTCATCCGCCGCTTCGTCACCAAGCCGGTGGTGGCTTACATCGCCGGCGTCACCGCACCGCCGGGTAAGCGCATGGGTCATGCGGGCGCCATCGTTGCGGGCGGCAAGGGCACGGCAGCCGACAAATACGAAGCGTTCGAGGCTGCGGGGGTGCGCACCGTCAAGTCACCCGCGGAGCTCGGTACGGCGATGAACGAATTGCTGCGGCGTCGCCGGGCGAGCGCCAAGGCCAAGGCCAAAGACGTGCGGTCTATCGCAGCCCTGCAACCCGCGGCGCGACCGGCTGCAAAGGCGGCGAAGAAGGCCGTCAGGAAACCTGCCAGGAAACCCGCCAGGAAGCCCGCTGCAAAGCCGGCGAAGCGAGCCGCGAAACCCGCTCCGGGCAGGAAGAAGTCGCCCACCATACGAAAGGGCAGGCGCCGCTAGGAGCCCAATGAGCGAGTCGCTCCGCATCGCGCTCGCGCAGCTCGACCTGCTGGTTGGCGACGTGCAGGGCAACGCGGCGCGCGTGATCGAATCCGCGCGCGCCGCGAGCCGCGATCAGCGCGCCGATCTGATCGCTTTCCCCGAGCTCACCCTCTCCGGCTATCCGCCGGAGGACCTGCTCTTCCACCGCGGCTTCCGGCGGCAGATCGAGTCGGGACTGGAGGAGGTCTGCCGCCAGGTGTCGGGCCCCAAGGTAATGGTGGGCTATCCGGAATACACCCGCTCCACCATTTACAACTCCGCCGCGCTGATCGCCGATGGTGCGGTTGCGGCCATCCACCGCAAAGCGGAGCTGCCCAACTACAAGGTCTTCGACGAGAAGCGCTACTTTCATGCCGGCGCGCAGCCGACGGTTGTGGAGTGCAAAGGCTTTCAGGTCGGTCTCCTCGTTTGCGAGGACATCTGGGAGCCGGAGTCCGCGCAGCTTGCGCGATCGGACCGTGCGGAGCTGCTCGTCGTCATCAACGCCTCGCCTTACGAGCGCAACAAGCAACGGGAACGCGAGTCGGTGGTCCGAGCGCGGGTGGCCGACGTGGGTCTACCCATCGCTTACGTCAACATGGTGGGTGGCCAGGACGAGCTGGTGTTCGACGGCAATTCCTTTGTCATGGATGCGCAGGGTGAAGTCGTCATGCGCGCGCCCGCCTTCACGGAGGGCACCTACTTCATCGATTTCGAGCGTCAGGGCCGCGGCCTGGTAGTCCCGGTGCCCGGCGACGTCGCGCCTGAGTTGAGCGACGATGCAAGCATCTACAGCGCGTTGGTGCTAGGGGTTCGCGACTACGTCAATAAACACGGCTTTCCTGGCGTTGTGATGGGCCTTTCCGGGGGCGTCGATTCTGCCCTAACGCTGGCGATTGCAGTGGATGCGCTCGGCGCTGATCGCGTGCATGCCGTCATGATGCCTTCGCGTTATACCTCCTCGATGAGCCTGGAGGATGCGGTGGAGCAGGCGCGGCTCCTCGGCGTCAGGTACAGCGAGCTCTCGATCGAAGGCATGTTCGAGGCGACACTCGCCACGCTGAAGGCGGAGTTCGCCGGGCGGCCGCCGGATGCGGCCGAGGAAAACATCCAATCGCGCTGCCGCATGCTGCTCCTCATGGGTATCTCCAACAAGACCGGCCGCATGCTGCTGACCACCGGCAACAAAAGCGAGATGGCGGTGGGCTATGCCACGCTCTACGGCGACATGGCCGGCGGTTTCGCGCCCATCAAGGATTGCAGCAAGCTGACGGTCTACCGGCTGGCCAACTATCGCAACGGACTGGGAAGGGTGATACCGCAGCGGGTGATCGACCGTCCGCCGTCGGCTGAGCTGCGACACGAGCAGAAGGACTCCGACTCCCTGCCTCCCTACGAAGTCCTGGATGCCATCCTCGAGGGCTTCATCGAAGAGGACCTGTCGGTCGATGAGATCGAGGCACGCGGCTTCGACCGCGCCACGGTCGGCAGAATCCTGGATCTGGTCAAGCGCAACGAGTACAAGCGCCGTCAGGCGCCTCCGGGGGTCAGAGTCAGCCGCCGCGCCTTCGGCCGCGACTGGCGCTATCCCATCACCAACGGGTACCGGCGCTAGCCGCTACCAGAAGTGCCACCAGTGCCGCGGGGTTGCCGCGGCGGCAACCTGCGCCACCGCGCCGGTGAAATTGGCGGCGTAGACCTTGCGGGACTGATCGGCCAAGGTCTTCAGGCCCAGGCGGTCGTAGCTCACGATCATGATGGCGAGCGCATCCTTCGTAGCGGGCGAGCCCTCGTAGTTATCGATGACGAGCTTCGAGCGCCGCACGGCGCCGATGTACGCGCCGCGAGTGAGGTAATACCTTGCGATGGCGACGTCATACGAGGCCAGCCGGTCGCGAAGATAGACCATCCTCTGCCGGGCGTCGTACGCGTAAGCGCTCTTCGGGTACTCCGTCACCACCGTCCGGAAGGCCGCGAAGGACTTGTTCGCCGTGGTGGGGGGGCGCTTCGAGAGGTCGACGTGGAACGTTTTCTCGATGGGGTTCGGCTGCTTCTCGAAGTTCGTCAGCCCCTCCATGTAGTAGGCGTAGTCCACGCGCGGATGGGTCGGGTTTTCGCGAATGAAGGTATCGCAGGCGTCGATGGCGGAATCGGTCTCGCCCGCGCGGTAATATGCGTAGATGAGGTCCAGCTGCGCCTGATGCGCCTGATCGGTGAAGGGAAAGAGCGCCGTCAGCTGCTCGTAGGTCTTGATGGCGCCATTGAAGTTGTACTCGTCCATATCATGATGAGCCCGCTGGTAGAGCACCTCGGGGCTCGACTGCTCGTGCTTGTGGTGAGCGCAGCCGCCAAGCGCGAGCGCACACACACTCACGCCAAGAATAATGGTGGAACGTAGGTGACCTGTCACCCGAAGCCCGGAGGGCGTAGGGTGAACGTAACGAGAAACGAGATTGAGCATGGCGCGGGAGTATAGCGAATCCGCCGGCAGCCCTTCGGACTCACCGGACCGCGGGGAGTTCCGCACCCATTCCCTGGTGCTGTCCGAGGGTGCCGCGGGCCTCAGGCTCGATCAGGCGCTTGCGCGCGCACTGCCGCAGTATTCCCGCGCGCGCCTACAGGGCTGGATCGAGGCGGGCGCCGTCCTGGTGGACGGGCGGCGGCTGCGTGCGAAGGACAAGGTGCTCGGAGGCGAGCAGGTCGAGGTCGCGGCGCGCCTCGAAGCGGATAAGCGCGTCGCGCCGGAAGCGCTGCCGTTGGCGGTGGTCCACCAGGATCGCTCGCTGCTCGTCATCGACAAGCCGGCGGGCATGGTGGTGCATCCTGGTGCCGGAAATTCCAGCCGGACCCTGCAGAACGCGCTGCTCGCTCTCGATCCGAAGCTCGCCCTGGTGCCGCGCGCCGGGTTGGTGCATCGCCTCGACAAGGACACGAGCGGGCTGCTCGTCGTGGCGCGGACTCCCGAGGCGCATTCGAGACTGGTCGCCGCGCTCGCGGAGCGGGAGATAGAGCGCATTTACCTTGCGATCTGCAATGGTGCGATGACGGGTGGGGGCACTGTGGATGCCCCGATAGGACGTCACCGTACGCAACGCACGCGCATGGCGGTGCGCAACGATGGACGCGAGGCCGTCACGCACTACCGCATCTTCAAGCGATATCGCGACCACACTCTTCTGCGCGTGCAGCTGGAGACCGGGAGGACGCATCAGATCCGCGTTCACCTTGCGCACATCGGCTATCCCATCGTGGGCGACCCGGTATACGGAGGCCGCCGGCGGTTGCCCAAGGGTTGCAGCGCAGCTCTGACCGCGGCGCTCAATGCGTTCCCGCGCCAGGCGCTGCATGCGACCCGGCTAGCGCTGGCTCACCCGATGACCGGTCGCGCCCTCGAGTGGGAAGCTCCGTTGCCCGACGACATGGCGCGACTGGTTTCGGCACTGGATCACGATCAGCGGCTGGCGGAGCCTGAGCGGTGAGCGGACCTGATCTCATCGTGCCCGAGTGGCCGGCGCCCGCGGGTGTGCGCGCCGCGTTCACCCTGCGCACGGGAGGCGTCAGCCAGCCTCCGCTCGACTCCTTCAACGTCGGCTCCCGCGTCGAGGACGAGCCGCACGCAGTCGAGGAAAACCGCAAGCGGCTGCGGCAGCGCCTCGAGCTGCCCGCGGAGCCGGCATGGCTGACTCAGGTGCACGGGGCGCGCGTGGCGGACCTCGACTCAGAGGGCTCAGGCGGCGCCCTCGCGCCGGCCGATGGCGCCGTGACCCGCACGGCCGGCCGGGTCTGCGCGATCCAGGTGGCTGATTGCATGCCCGTGTTGTTTGCATCTGCTGACGGCGCCGTAATTGGCGCGGCGCATGCCGGCTGGCGCGGGCTGGCGGCCGGAGTGTTGGACACCGTGGTTCGGGCGATGCATGTGCCGCCGGAACGACTCGTCGCGTGGCTGGGGCCGGCGATAGGGCAGGCGCATTTCGAGGTCGGGGAAGAGGTCCGCGCCGCGTTTCTCGCCGCCGACAGCCAAGCTGCGGCCGCGTTCACGGCAAACGCACGCGGGCGGTGGCAGTGCGATCTCTACGCGCTCGCGAGGCGCAGGCTGGCCGGACTCGGCGTCGGGGAAGTGTACGGGGCAGGCTGGTGCACCTACGCCGACCCGGAGCGCTTCTTTTCCTTCCGTCGCGATGGCCGCTGCGGCCGTATGGCAGCCCTGATCTGGAGGGCTTGAACGAAAGCTGATACACCCCAATTTTTGGCGCTATCCAACCCCTTGAAGGTCTCCCCCGATGCGGCAGGACAAGCTCACGAGCCGATTCCAGCAGGCGCTGGCCGATGCCCAGTCGCTCGCCCTCGGCCGCGACCATCAGTTTCTCGAGCCCGCCCATGTGCTGCTGGCCCTCCTCGACAGCCAGGGCGGTACCGTTCGGCCGCTGCTGATCAAGGCGGGGGCGGACGTCACTCGGCTGCGCTCCGAGCTGGGCGCGGCACTCGACCGCCTGCCGAAGGTGGAGGGCACGCCCGGGGAGATCCACGTCTCCAGCGATCTCAACCGCATCCTCAACGTCACCGATAAGCTCGCGCAGCAGCGGGGCGACCAGTTCATCTCCAGCGAGCTCTTCGTGCTCGCCGCCTTCGAGGACCGCAACCTGGCGCGCATCTTCCGCGAGACCGGCGTGGTGCGCGGCGCGGTGGAGAAGGCGATCGACGAAGTGAGAGGCGGCGAGAAGGTCGCCGACCCCAACGCGGAGGAGAGCCGCCAGGCGTTGGAAAAGTACACCGTCGATCTGACGGCACGCGCGTCCTCGG
>DATAXF010000094.1:0-2419 GCA_036273095.1 Steroidobacteraceae bacterium
GACGTGCTGGCGCGCTTCCCCAACCCGATCCGGGTCGAGGGATTCACCGACAATGTGCCGATCCGGACGATGCAGTTCTATTCCAACTGGGAGCTCTCGGCCGCGCGCGCCGGCAGCGTCGTGCACGTTCTCTCGGATCGCGGCGTTGCCAGCGACAGACTGGCCGTCGTCGGTTTCGGCGAGCAGCACCCGGTAGCCAGCAACGTGACCACTCAGGGACGCAATGCCAACCGCCGCGTGACGGTCGTCATTCTCTCCAGCGAGCCCGGCAGTCAGGCCGATCCCAACTGGTTGCCCAACAGCAGCTCAGTCGCCTCCAATGGCACGGTTCCTGCACGATAAGTCCTGACTCGCACCGCTCAGCGCCGGAATTCCGACACGGCGGCCGCGTCATGTGACTTGTATCACAGGAGCCATCGCGCATGAACCTGCCTTCCGCCGATTTCCTGCTCATCGCGGGACGCGCGGTGTTTCTCGTGTTCTCGTTCGTCGTTGCCGCCATCAGCTTCACCGCCTGGCGCCGGTCCACGCGCCGGCAGACCGACGAGGTGCTCTCACAGTCGCAGATCGTTCTGCAGCGGCTCGCGGAGCTCGAGGCGCGGGTGGATGCGGCGCGATCCATGGTGGCGACGCTGGTCGAGCGCCTGGAGCGGCCCGCGGCGCCGGCGGGTGCCCACGCGCCCTCACCCGGCTACCAGATCGCAATCCGGCTGGCACGCGGCGGCGCCAGCCGTGAGGAGCTCATGGCGGGCTGTGGATTGACGCTCGCGGAAGCGGAGCTCGTCAAGCGACTGCACGGGCCGCACGCTGCGGAACTGCGTCAAGCTTCGTAGCGCCCAACTCAAGAGGCGTGTCACAAGGGCCGATACCGGCGCTGTACCGGTAGCCACGCCCCGATTCCGCGCGCCAACCAGATTATGACAACCCGCAAGAAGCCGACTCGGGTCAAGAAGAAGAGCGCGCGCTGCCGGCCGGCCAGGCGTGCCGCGGCGGGGCGCCGGCGCCGCAACGACGGCTCGCTGATCCTGGCGGCCACGTGCACGGTGGCCGAGGCCGACACACTCAAAGCGGAGCTGGCGGGTCGGCTGCAGGAGTCGGAGCCGGTCACCGTCGATGTGAGCGCTGTGCAGCGCATCGACACCGCGGGACTGCAGCTTCTTGCCGCCTTCGTGCGCGACCGCCGTACGGCGGGTCACGTGGTGACATGGCGCGGCCGGGCATCCGCCCTGGAAACGGCGGCCGCTCTCCTCGGCCTGCGTGACATGCTCGAGCTGCCGGGCGAGGCCGGCCGATGACAGTCGATCTGACACAGTTCCATGCCGCCTTTTTCGAAGAAAGCTTCGAGGCGCTGGATGCCATGGAGGCGGCGCTGCTGAAGCTCGATGTCGGCTCGCCGGAGCCGGAGCTGATCAACACCATCTTTCGCGTAGCCCATTCCATCAAGGGCGGCAGCGCGACCTTCGGATTCTCGGATATCGCCTCCTTCACCCACAGCCTCGAGACGCTGCTCGATGAGTTGCGCAGCGGAGCGATGCGGGTGAGCGTCGCGGTATCGGACCTGCTGCTGAAGTCGGTCGACGTGTTGCGCGCGATGCTGCGAGCCGTGCAGGCGAAGCAGCCGGTCGATGCCCAGCGGGTATCGGACCTGCAGTTCGACCTGGAAGTCGCAATTGCGAAGAAGGAGCAGCATGATCCGGTGACGGCGGTGCCTGCCGCGGTCGCCGCGACCGCATCACCCGCCGGCTCCACGCAGGACGGCGCCGCGTCGGCCGCGAAGCAGCCGCCCTGGCGGATCCGCTTTCATCCGTACCGCGAGCTGCTGGCGCGCGGCAACGACCCGCTGCGCATGTTGCGCGAGCTCGCGGCGCTCGGTGAGCTCCAGGTGCGGGTCGACGCACAATCGTTGCCGCCGCTCGCCGATGTCAATCCCCAGGACTGTTATCTCGCGTGGTCGCTCGAGCTTCCGGCCGAGGTGCCCGAAGAGGCGATCAGGCAGGTATTCGAATGGGCGGAAGGCGATTGTGACCTGACAGTAGAGCGGGTGCCGGCACCGGCGCCGGCCGCCGTGCCACAGGCCGCTCCTGCGCCGGCAGCGGCGCCGCGCACGGACACTCCCGCGAAGCAGGAGCCCCCGGTAAGCGGCCTCGGCGACTCGGGCTCGATCCGGGTGAGCGTCGAGAAGATCGACGAGCTCATGAACACCGTCGGCGAGCTCGTGATCACCCAGGCCATGCTGAGCCAGCTCGGCTCGCATTTCGACGGCGCGGACGCGGAAAAACTGCGCGGCGGCCTCGCCCAGCTCGAGCGCAACATGCGCGAGCTGCAGGAGAGCGTCATGCGGGTGCGCATGTTGCCGATCAGCTTCGTCTTCAGCCGCTTCCCGCGGATGGTGCGCGACCTCGCCCAGCGCCTCGGCAAG
>DATAXF010000095.1:0-50649 GCA_036273095.1 Steroidobacteraceae bacterium
CGAGTGGTGCCCTCGGAGACTGGTACGTTCATCTCGTGCGTTTTGGTCGTTCCGAGTTCGCCATCGCGACGAGCGAGCGCTGCCTGCTCACGATGCTGCTCCCTGCGCGCGAATTGCGAACAAGTCTGGTACCCAATCTTCGCGCGTCGCTGCGCAGCCTCCTCGAGCGGCTGGACGTTCCGCAGGAGTGGATTGGCCGTGAGCTCGCAGCCATGCAGCCGGTCAGCTTCGCTCGCGCGACCAATCGTCGCGTGCTCGGCTCAATGAACGATTTCGCGTTCCAGGCGAGCCATCATTTGACCCACGGCGATGATCTGGCAACGATCGCCGAGGGTCTTGCGCATACCCCCATGTCTGCGATCGGAGAGCGGCCGGGGCATTTAGGTTTTCCGGACATGCTCGCCCGCGCTCTGCTTGCGGGCGGCGTCGTCTGACGCAACGCAACGGCTTTAGAGCGCCATGGAGACCGAAGGGGAACTCGCCGGCGCCTTGGCTGCCCTGCAGTGCCGCACCCCGGAGGAGCTTGCCGCCTTCATCGTCTCCCTGCTTTGCAGCGCGCCTCAGGGCGTCCGGTCGTATGTCGAGGCCTTCATCGCTGCGGCGGAGCCCTGTCAGGTCGCGACCATCGTTCGCCGCGAGATCGGCGCGCTTCGCGTGGGCGAGCGCGAGTATGACGTGCGCCACCGCCGCAGTGCCGAGATCGTCGCCCGCGCAAGCTACACCCTCGGAATCATTGAACGGGTCGTGCTCCCAAGCGATGTAGCGCTGGCTCGAAAGCTTCTGAGCGAACTGATCGACGCCGAGCAGCGGATTGCGGAGCAGTGCTACGAGGACGATTTCGGTGCCGAGGAGCTGTTTACGCGGGTCCGGAGCCTGCTCAGCGTGACCACCGAGCGCTGATGACTCAGTGCAAATTCAGTGCAGTGAGGTACTCGTCGATACTCGTCAGCACGCTTCTTGTCGCTTGCCGCGACTCCGCTATATATCCATAAGCGCTGCCGGCCGATTTGAGTCAGCCGACGCGGAGCACAATGGTCTGGTTGCCGACGAGAGCTGCGATGTCACCGTCATTGGTCGTCGCGTCTCCGCTCTAAGGAGGGCCTAGGGCGAGCGACGCTCACTCTGCGTCGGTTCGCGATGCGTTGCCGACTCGTCCGGCTCGACGCGCGCATTGACACTGTGGCGGAACAGGTAACGCCAACTAGCGCCGGCTGCGCTGTCGCCGAGGAGTGCCTCGACAGGTTGGATGCTGGATACTCCGCCCCAGTCTGAACGAAGGCACGGACCGAGATCTGGCGAAGCGCTCAATCCAGCTCGGCGGCAGCGGTTGCCCCTCTCAGCTATCCTCCTGCGGCGCGTCAAGTCTGGACCGACGTGGCGCCAATTTTATTTGCCGCGTCGCTTACGAATGCACGCCATGGTCACTTCGCTCCTTGATCTGCGCCAGTGTAGCGGTTGATCGGGATGCCAACACGCTCATGACTCTCTCGCGGTCAAACCGAATCCGCCGCCCGACTCGCACGGAAGGGAGTACTCCCGCCTTGGCAAGCTCATACACGGTCGACCGTGACATGTGATTAGCCTCTCCAATCTCATCTGCGGTCACGAGGCCTGACGAGGGTTGTAGGACGGGCGAGGCCGCCGAGGGTGCGGCGAGCTCAGCCCCACTCTGTAGCGTCTCCCGAAAAAGGTCCGCCGAGAGGGCCAGCCACCGACCGTCCGGCAGGCAGATCAGTACGCGGTCATTCATCTTCTGCAGCATAGGCAAACACCTCCGTCGCGGTACCGCGTCTGCCTTGGAGGCGGACGGAGATATCTCTTGCCAAGGCGACCCGTAACGTGAGATGCGAGACGGTCGAATCTGCACAGACTCGCCCATGCCGGTCTTCTGCCCGAAGGAGGCCGAAGCAACTCATTGCACCGCTCTGCAACGCGCCTCCACACGCTACATCGCGCTGCACCATGCACGCCGACCGCGCGTCGTATGTACCCGCCATGCCGGCTTAGCTTGGCTTTCATCGGCCGATCCCGAGCAGCACCTTGAGGCGAGCCCTCACGGACTGCAACGTTGCCCGCGGCACGGTGCAGAGTTTCGTCGCGTTGCGTGCCTTCGTATCGATCGTTCGCATCTGGTGAGGAAGAACCACGCCCGTGACTGCCATCCCCGGCGGGATCGGGACTTCCAGATCATTGCGGGCGCCTGTCGAGCGGCCTCCGTGGGCCGTAATCGCGCAGACCACCGCAAGGCCAAGCGCAGAATGAAGTGCATCGACGGAAACGACCAGCACGGGCCGTCGCCCGCGCTGCTCATGTCCAACGGCCGATTCCACGTCGATCTCGAGGACGTCTCCCTCCGCGACAGCCATTACAGGATCTCGTTGCCCCGGGGCCTGCCGAGATCGATCAGCTCTCTCTTGGCCTTCCGCAACGCCTTGACCAGATCGCGATCGGTGAAACGTGGCATCTCATCGGCTTTCTCGACGATGAGCTGCTTTCCTTCGATTCGGAACTCGACCTCAGCGCCTTGTTCGATTTCCATCTGCTTGGCGATCGCAGAGGGGATCCGGAACGCGAGACTGTTTCCCCATTTCAAGATGGATTGCGACATGGCGACTTCTCAGCAGGGTGTCCGTGTAGCCATAGTATATACAAAATTGCGGTTCGGCAAGTCCGCTGTGGTGGGGCCGGGGGGCCGAAGGAGACGCAGCGGGAACGACGTCTGATCGCAGCCGGCCAACGGAGAAATGTTGTTTCGGCGGGAAGACGCCTTTCCTGCACCAGCGAATAAGTGTCGATCGCTTGATGCCCACCACGCGCACGACTTCGCTGGTCGGCTGCCGCGTGGATTTGGTCACATGGCGACGGGGCTCACTGTGAACGCCGTCAACACCGCTGTGTGCCGCGGATCACAGATACGACGACCGCATCGTCGCCGTACGTTCTTGTACGGATGTCGATGCTGCGGCGCGGCTCTAGGGTCCGCTCATGAAACCTGATGTTGGTAACTACCGCAGCTTTACTTTCTCTCGCGCCGCCTGCTCATGCGCAGGCCCCGGCGATTGCGGGAGGAAGCCCATGCTACATCGCCGTGTCGATCCCATCAGCTCATTGTGGGCGGCCTCAACTATCGCCCTTCTGCTCGCGCTGACGGCATGCGGTGGAAACAATGACCCCGCGAGTGCGACCACGGCAAATTCGGTCGCTTCGCCAAGCCCCGTGTCAAGTTCTGCGCCCGATGGCACCTCTGGCTCTGGGGCAGCCACAGCCACAAGCTCCTCGTCTTCGTTAGCAGCTTCTGGTGGTGTGCCCGCTTCTTCTGCAACGGCATCCACCCGAGTCTCGACACCGCCAACTCCAGCGCCTCCGCCGGCGGCCGGCTCAGTGACGCTAACGTGGACTGCGCCCACGGAGAACACCAATGGCTCGGCTCTTACAGATCTTGCCGGTTACACGATTCATTACGGAACGCAGTCGCACGTCTATACGAGCACGATCGACGTTGAGAATGCTGGCCTGACAACCTACGTGATCAGTAATCTGCCCGCCGGCACCTACTTTTTTGTGGTCACTGACTTCACCAACAACGGAATAAGTAGCGCCGATTCGGCTCAGATTAGCGCCACGGTACGGTGATCGCGGAACCGTTGAGTGTGGCGCTTCCGAACTTCTCTCGCCACATCCCTCCGCGCCCTGCGTTCAGGTCGGGCTGCTCGCGACGACGAACCACCTTTGTAGCAGATAGATGAGCGCGCTGACCGCGATCAGCGCCGCGAGCCCAATGATCTCGATGCTCGAGCCGAGCGTGATTAGCACCAGCATGCTGCCCGTCCCAAGTGCCGCTGCCGCTCCGAGCCAGCGGAAGTTGAGCGGTGCGCCGGCGAGCGCCACGCCGCGCCGCGCCAGCAGCCATGCTGCGAGGCATCCGGCAACGTACAGACCGGCGGTCACGAGCGTCGCGAGCACGGCGAGCTCGGCGAACGACCCGGTGAGTGCGAGAATCGCCGCGAGCGCTGCGTAGGAGAGGATCGCGACGTGCGGGGTGTGAGTCCGCGGATGAACGCGGCCGAGCACGCGCGGGAGCAGACCGTCGCGGGCGAATGCGAACAGCATGCGCGGCGTACCGAGAATATCGCTGGCAATCATGCCGAGCAGGGCGAATGCCGTTCCGGCGAGCATCAGGGCTCGAAGTCCCGGACCGAGATGGGCCATTGCATCCGCCAGGGGCGCCACCGAATGAGTCAGCGCGGAGCCGAGGACCCCCTGCGCGATGAGCTGAATGGCGACGTACAGGAGCGTTACCGACCCGAACGCAACGGCGAGAGCGAGCGGAATTGTCCGGGCCGGCCGGGCCACCTCGCCGCTCGCGCACAACGCGGTCTCCATTCCGGTAAGCGCGAAGGCCGCGAGGATGACCGCGCGGCCGAAGCCTCCGGGTTTCCAGCCCGGCGCGGTCGAGAAGTTCGCTCCATGGACAGCCGCAGCGCCCACCACGACGAAAACAGCGAGCGGCAAGAGCTTCAGCGCTGTTGCAACGGTAACGAGCCGTGCGCCGCGTGTCACACCGCCTACATTCACGGCGGCGACGGCGCCAATGACACCTACGATGACGGTCGTGCGCACGACAATTGCGAAGGTCGTGGGCAGCAGGCTAGCGGCGACGTCGGCAAGGGCCGCAGCGACGCTAGCCATGGCGAGGATGTCACCGACCCACAGGAGCGTGCCCGCGACGTACCCCGGTAGAGGGCCCAGCGCCGCCTCAACATACCCGTAGATCCCGCCGCTCGTCGGCATGCGGCTCCCACCCTCGGCGCAGCAGATCGCGACCGCACCGATCCCCACGGCACAGGCGACGAATGCCAGGGGCGCGTAGGGCCCGAGGGAAGCGGCAAGCGCGCTCGGTACCGCGAAAATTCCGGCGCCGATCATCATGCTTATGGTGCTGGCCGCCAAGCCCAAAGGCCCGACTGCGCGGACGAGACCGGCGTCGCGTTGACCCCCCATTTGAAGCCACCCTACCACCTTTGCCCGCTCGGGAGCCGGTGTTTCGGCCTTGGGGGTGGCATCGACACCGGGGAGCGTCCTGATTCCGGGCGTGTATGCGCGCCGACGGGATCGCGACATGTCGGGGTCGGATTCTCGAAGGAGCTATTCCTGGATCGAATGGCGCCCTCGGGAACTCGTACGTTCATCGCGTGCGTTTGGCCGCGCCGAATTCGCCATTGCGACGAACGACTGCGCCCTCAGAAGACCAACAGGCGGTCGGCCTCGGAGATCCATCCTGACAGCTCCGAGAACGAGGCGAGGCTTGCGCCCTCGACCTTCACGTCGAACGATACGCGCGGGGCCCATTTCTGCTCATGCAGTGAGGCGAGCTGGCCGGATACGGCGGAAAATATTCGCAAGAGCCCGATCGCCCATTATTCCGAGCGTGATCTGGTCCGCGTGGCGCAGGGCGCGGGATTTCAGGAGCTGCACCTGGAGCTGCACATCGATGTCATACCCTCGCCGATCCCGAGCTGGGAGGCGTTCCTGAAGAGCTCGCCGCATCCGCTAGGGCCACCGCTCAGCATCATCCTGGCGGAGCAGTTCAGCGTCGAGGAGCGTCAACTGTTCGAGACGGTGATGCGGCCAGTGGTCGAGGACCCCCGATCGCTGACTACTGATCGGGCGGCCTATCTGACCGCGTGCAAACCGGCGCGCTGACGAGTGGCCGGGAGCTCCTCGATGATCACAGCCGTCCGGCATGCAAAACCGCCAGGGCAGTTGCGCCGGCGCTTGACAGCTGGATCGGGTTCTGCAAAGTATAGGAAACTTTGCGCCACAAAGCTGAAACCCCGTAGCGGTACCGTGCACTCAGTGAAGGTTTCGACGATCGCGCTAGTCTGCCTCGGCGCGCTGCTCAGCGCCCCGAGCTTCGCACAAGCGCATTTTGACCTGAAGGGACTGCGCGGGCACGTCGTCTATGTCGATTTCTGGGCGTCGTGGTGCACGCCCTGCAGGCAATCCTTTCCCTGGATGAAGGCGCTCGAGAGCACCTACGGAGCCCAGGGGCTCTCGGTGGTCGCCATAGACCTGGATCACGACCGGCAGGACGCGCAGCGGTTCCTGCGGCTGTTCAAGCCGAACTTCGCAGTGGTCTTCGATCCAGCCGGAACGCTGGCGCAACGGTTCAACGTCCTGGGAATGCCGACCAGTGTAGTGATCGACCGCGAGGGAAAGATCCGCTACCAGCACGTGGGCTTCCTGTTGAAGCAGCGCGCGGAGTACGAGCGGCAGGTTCGCGGTCTACTTGCACAGAAATGATCAGGAGCGAGCTCATGAAACGCCGCCGCCTCTGCATATTGCTTCTCATCACGCTCGCCTCTGGTTGCAGCTCTCTCGGCGTCCGCCCCTGGCAGCGCGACATCCTATCTCGCTCTGACATGCAGCCGGGCGGCAGCGCGTTGGACGATGCCATCAATGACCACATGTACTTCAGCAAGGAGGCCTCATCCGGCGGCCGCTCCTATGCGGGCGGAGGCTGTGGGTGCAATTGAAGCCTAAATCGGTCGGAGTGCGGCCGGCCTTGATCGCCGCAAGTTGCGCCCTGCTCGGCAACTCGAGAGCCCACAGCCAGGAGCTTCCTGCGACCACTGAGGAAGGCGGCGCCGGGCAGATTCACTGGGTCTTCGACTCGGCGGTGGCCTATTACCATGAGAATGGGCGTGTTCAGGCCATCGAGCCCATCGTCAACGCCAGCAAGGACTACCAGGACGGTGAGGTGCTCAATTTCAATCTCACCTTCGACAGCCTCTCCGGCAGCAGCCCGAATGGAGCATTGACAAGCAATCAGCCGCAGACGTTCACGGGTCCATCCGGCAAGCCCAAAAATCGATATACGACTGCTCCGGGCCAGTTGCCCGCCGATCCGCACTACAGCGACCAGCGCCTCGCCGTCGGGGGTTCCTGGCAGATGCCATGGTCCCCGGTGTCGCGCTGGACCGTAGGCGGAAAGGTATCCATAGAGGATGATTTTTTCTCGTTTACGGGCGACTTTTCGCTCGCCCACGACTTCAATCAGAAGAACACCACCTTGTCCCTCGGGATCTATGACGAGAATGACAGGCTGCGACCGATCGGCGGTGAACCGGTTCCGGGAAGCGACTATGAGCTCGCGCAGAAGGGCGGCAGCCCGAGCAAAAACGATGTCGGCGCGCTCCTCAGCCTCACGCAGGTCATGAATCGTTACTGGCTGGCGCAGGTAAACCTCTCCGCCGATCGTTTCACCGGCTATCTCGACGACCCCTACAAAATCCTTTCAGTGATCGACGACGGTGGTGTGACCACGGGTTATCTCTACGAGAAGCGGCCGGATCAGCGCACACGAGAGAGCGTGTACGTGGAGAACAGGATCGGCGGAGAACGGGAGTCCGTGGCCATTGCGCTGCGCTACTTTACCGATAGTTGGAGGATTCACTCGGACACGGCGCGCGTACGGTTTCGATGGTGGAATCCCGGCCGATCGCAATACTGGGAGCCGTCCTTCCGTTGGTACCGGCAGACCGCCGCTGCTTTCTATAGTCCCTGGATCTCCAGCAGCTCGGCGCCCGGGGTGACCTATGCGTCTTCCGATTCGAGGCTGGCCGCCTTTCATGCACTGACGTACGGTCTGGAGTACGGTATGGATGTCGGCGACGAGTCCGACCAGCCCAGGAAATTCACCGTGCGCGTCGAATACTATCGGCAGACGATCGACGACCGAGTCCCGGCTCCGGGTCCGCTTCAGTCGCTGGATTTGTATCCCGGACTCACGGCCTTCCTGGCGCAATTCGGCTATCGGTTCTAAGAGGGCAATTCCCAGCGATGGCGTTGATGCGCGAGCCGACCACTCAGTCGCTTGTGATCGAGGAGCGGGCAGGGGGATTGCTCGCGATGCAATTCCGCGCCATGGCGAGTCCCTGCGAGCTTCTGCTTCCCGCTTCGGACCGTGCCGAGGCGATGACGCTCGGGCGCATCGTTGCGGAAGAGGCTTGGCGAGTCGAGCAGAAATTCAGTCGCTATCGCGACGACAGCGTTGTCGCCTGGATCCATCGAAATGGCGGTACCGAGATCACGGTCGACGAGGAGACGGCCGACCTCATCGATTTTGCGCACCAGTGCTACGAGCTCAGCGACGGGCTGTTCGATATTACCTCCGGGTTATTTCGTCGCGCCTGGACGTTTGATGGCTCTGACCGGGTGCCCGAGCCCGACGTCGTGGGTACGCTTTTGCCGCATGTCGGCTTTGACAGGGTGAGATGGCACCGACCGCACTTGACCTTGCCCGCGGGAATGGAGATCGATTTTGGAGGCATCGGCAAGGAATACGCGGTCGATCGCGCATTCGAGAAAATCTCAGTGCACCTATCGCTCCCATTCCTCATCAACTTCGGCGGAGATCTTCGGGCAAACCGGCCGTCCGCGCGAGGACCATGGCAGATTGGTATCGAACGGCCAGACACAGACCGGCAGGCGGGACGGGTGCTGGAGCTCGAGCGCGGTGCGCTTGCCACCAGCGGCGACTCGCACCGCTTCCTGCTGAGGGACGGAGTGCGCTTTGGGCACGTTTTGAATCCTCGGACGGGCTGGCCGATTTCCGGGGCGCCGCGGTCCGTTACCGTGGCGGCCAGCACTTGTACGGAGGCAGGCATGCTGG
Source organism: Steroidobacteraceae bacterium (assembly GCA_036273095.1). Lineage (GTDB taxonomy): Bacteria > Pseudomonadota > Gammaproteobacteria > Steroidobacterales > Steroidobacteraceae > 13-2-20CM-66-19. The sequence continues at coordinate 8,675 of DATAXF010000095.1, forward strand.
CGACGCTCGCTCTCTTGCAGGGGCCGAAGGCGGAGGAGTTCCTGCAGCAGCAAGGAGTGCGCTACTGGATCTTTTGACGCCTCGCGCTACCTGATCCTTAAATCATCAGTTCCCAGCAGGTTTTGATTGTCAGCGATAGCGACGCCGGCGGAGGTGGTGAGGATTGAGTCGTTCACAGGCGGTGCTTGTGATTGACCTCTTTGCAATGCCGGCGATTGGTGCGAGGACCAAGAGCGCCTGTCGCGCACCGTCATGCAACCGGGAAGGAGACGCCGCTTCGCAAACGGCATCCCCTTCGCGAAATAAACGTCCCGCAAGCTCTCAGGCGACCTGCTTGTTCGGCTGACCCCTCTGAACCGCGGCAGCGGCCTTGCGAATGGTCTCGATGACAACTTCAGGCTGGGAAAGCATGATCACGTGACTGCTGTCAGTCTCGACCACGGTCGCGTTGATACGTTTCACCAAAAAGCGCTGAAGGTCCGGATGCACCGTCTGGTCTTTCTTGGCGAGGACGAACCAACTCGGCCTCGACTTCCAGCCAACCGCGTCGAGGTTCTGCTGCTCGAGCAGGTCGGCGGCGGGCGGGTAGTGGGTTGCCCAGACGAGCTTTTGCTCCCGCTCGGAAAGGTCACCCGCGAAGTACTTGATGCCGTCCCGCTTAATCCAGACACGTCCGCCGGCGACCTCGATCTGGTTGAAGATCTCGGTGGGGTATTTGTTCAGCTGGCTCTGCACGGTCTCGTGAACATCCGGGACGACGGCGGCGATGTAAACCAGTCCCGCGACACGCTCGTCGGTTCCGGCGCCTGTGATGGTGGCTCCGCCGTACGAGTGTCCCACGAGGATCGCGGGGCTGTTGACCCGACCCAACGTGCGCTTCACAGTGGCCACGTCATCTGCGTAGTTGTTGAGTCCGTACTGAACGGCGATCACTTCGTGCCCATCGGCCTGCAGCGCGGGAATCACTTTGCTGAAGCATGAACCGTCGGCCCATAGACCATGGCAGAACACGATGGATGGCTTGGTGTTGGTAGACATGGGACTTTTCCCTCTTGAGTTGAGCCCGATTGGTTGAGGGGACTTCCGCCGGCCCGGGTTGAAACCTGCAGCAGCTTCTTTCGAAGATCGTGGATCCAGGACCGTGCCGCTGTGCGGACACGCCTTCGGTCGAAATAGGGGTCGCCAAGCAAGGCCACGGTTGCCGCTGTGAGAGTGCTGTTGGCAACTGGACGTAACTCTCGCAACGGATCGCCACTGAATGGCGCACTGTCTAAGAGGGGAGTTGCGACGCCCCAAACCGCATGTACGCGTGCTGCGGGAGCAGTATCGCCGCTAGCGGGGAGTACGCAGACTAGCCAAGACGGACTGAGGCTAAGCTGTGAAGGGGCAGGTAGATTGTCCTTGACCGACATTGCGAAGCTTCGAAGTGATCAACGGCTTGCGGCTGATCATACTTCGTAACCCTGCGCAAGGCTGGGCGGTTAACCACAATTAACCGTGCGTCGAGTTGCTGCAATCAAGGCAGACGCGCGCACCAAGTCCTTCGTGGCATACCCCTCAGAAAACGCTCCGTAGATCGGAGCCAGAAGCTCGAGAACCTTATTGTACCGACCTTGTGCGGCCCACAATTCGGCCAGATCGCACGCGACACGAAGCTTCAACGAGAGGGCAGACATTTGCACGCACTTCTCCAGCGCATCGCCCAATTTCGCTTCCGCCAAATCTTGGCGCCCTCGGGCGCCTAGTACCATCGCCTGAGCTCTCATCAAATCGGGAAGACTGTAGCCTTCATGTGTTCTGGCCTGTAAGGCAAGCGCCTCCTCCACGGCCCGCTCAGCTTCGACCAGGCTTCCCTGCTGCAAGTGAGCACTTGCCAGCATGCCCAAATACATCGGCAGATTGCTGTGAAACCCTGACGATCTTATGTCGTCGATCGCCGTACGCATTTCATGGAGAGCGTCATCTTTGTTGCGCAGGTGACGATTCAGCGCACGAAAGAATCGATAGCCAGGGGTCCAGGAGGTAACGTCCGAAGCTATATTGGCGCCAAGATGTTCGGTGTAGCGCTCGAAGGCCTCAAAATCGCCATTCCAAAGCGAGATCGGTATGGCTCCAGTCAGCAACACATATGACTGCGCCTGCGTATGGCCAGCGCGGCCGATGTAGTCCACAGCCTCCTCCACCATGACGGCCGCCTGATCGGGCCTGCCCATCAACCAGGCCACCATCGGCCGGTGGTTCTGAATTACCACGTATGGTTCTATTTGATAGCGAGGAACGCCGGAACGGGCCTCGCCTTTGGTGAGTCCCCGCCAGAGTTCTTCAAGCTTGTCGCGAGCATCGGAGAGTTTCCCGAGGTACACCTCCGCCATTGCGATCAGTCTCTCACCGTCCGGCAGCGCTAGACCGTTTTCGTGCGTTTGCGCGATCTGGCGGTATTCGCTCAAACATTCCAATGCCTCATTGTAGTTTGCACTTACTATCAGATAGAGCGCCCGCCCCCATAACGCGCGTAACCGCAAATTGATGTCGTTCGCCTCCTCGGTGAGCCGAACTGCGAGGAGCCACGTGTCCCTCGCTTCATCCGATATCCGCCGGTGTGTCAGGCTCCACGCCTTCGACATCGCAAGTGGTACGAGTTGGCTCGCAGGGCAGCCCGAAGAGCCACTATGGTTCAACGCCCGATCGACCTGTGCTTGCTGTTCGGCGATAAGGGAAAATTGATCCCACAAAGCAATGGACGCCCCGGTGATTTCAATGCCCAAAGCCGCAGCGTCGCCGGCGCCGAAGCACCATCCTAACGCATCGCGCAAGTCATCCAACCGTCGCTTGTATTGCGCGACTTCGGGCGCCGCGAGGAAGCGGCTCGCGCGGTCCTGTCCGAATCTTTTCACTGTCGTGAGCACGAATCGGGCGAAGTGATGACGCGCTTCATAGGCGATTGGTTCCTGGTCCAGCCGTTCGGTGGCGTAGACCCTTGCCACATCAAGCAACCGATACCGCATTGAGTCATCGTCGACCTCGGCAGTGATGAACGATTTCGCAACTAATCCGCCCAAGGCCACGGTGGTTTGGTACGCGCCGTAGCCCACGACCTGGGCCATGACCACCACATCTTCCTGACGAAAATAGCCGGCGAACAGTGAGACTAGTCCGAATATCATCGCCTCGTGCACGGATAAAAGACGATAACTCCAATCCAATGTTGCCCACAGAGTACGATGCCGATGATGTGCTGTGGGATCCTCATTTCGCAGCAGACTTAAGCGCTGATCCAACGATTCAAGTAGCGATGCTGGCGAATACTGGTCCAGCTTGGCTGCGGCGAGCTCGATAGCAAGCGGTAAACCGCCGAGTTTTTCGGACAGCGTCGCAAGGGCAACGACGTCGTGATCGCTTAGCTGATAATCCGTCCATTCCGAGGCCCGCGCCGCAAAGAGTTCAATCGCGGAATAGCGCAAAGCGTCCACAAGTGCTCGCACGCTCCGCGCCGCAGGGTATTTCAGCGGCTCGATCAACTGAACAGCTTCGCCGTCAACACGTAGGGGTTCAAGGCTGGTCGACAACACGCAGGCTTCCACTCCAGTCTCCTGAAGTCGGATCACGAGCGAAGCCACCGCGGCTAGAACGTGCTCGCAGCTGTCGATTAGAATCAGCACGGAACGCTTCGCAAGATGGCTGGCAACGGCCGCAACGAGATCGCCGGGGTGCCCCCGAATATCGCACGCCGTGGCTAATATGTGTGGCACGACGGAAGAATCGTTGGTCTTCGACAGATCAAGAAAGTAAGTTCCTTCAGGAAACTTCCGATGCAACTGATAGGCAACGGCAACAGCGACGGCTGTTTTCCCAACACCACCTGGACCAACCAGCGTCACAACACGCTGCGCTCCGAGCAAACCGGCAATGCGAGCGATCTCAGAACCTCGTCCAACGAGCGCGCGTGGCGCGGGAAGACTGTGGATGGGCGGTGGACTCTCACGTGACAATTCCGTCTGAGTAATTGGTTCAATTGAGACAGGCTGGATGAAGCGATAACCTCTTCCTGGAACAGTCGAAATATAGATCGACTGCGGTGAGGTATCTCCGAGCGCCCGACGCAGGCTGTGAATATGGACCTTGAGGTTACTTTCGTGAACGAAGGTGTCCGGCCAAGTGAACTTCTGAAGTGCGCGTTTGCTGACCGGCTCGCCCGAGTTCTTTACGAGCAGATGGAGAATATCCATCGCCCGTGATCCCAGCTTTACTTGCCGCCCTTCCTGAAGAAGCAGCTGATGTCGAGGCACGAATTTGAACGAGCCAAATGCGTAAACGGGGTCTTCGTTCATGATGCGCACCGGAATTTCCGGTCTACAGACTCGGGCGGTTGCAGCGAAATGTGGCCCAAAGAAGGACTCGATTGTGTAGGGAGCACGCAGTGACAGGTGGATTAACCAGGCCGAGCATTCCGCGCTTCAGAGGACGGCGCCGTCCCAGCCTATCTGATCTTAGGTACGCGACGTTTCTTCACGGGAGAAACTCCGTTGATTTCCAAGCGGTTCTGTCGGCCTTTCATTGCAAGCCGATGCACCAAGGTGGCTCTGCTGTAGCGCGTCAATTGATGCGCTAGGGCCCAGGGCTGACGTCATGATCGCTCGTCAACAAGTCGTCTGGCGCAGGCGTGGCACAACTCAGATTTGGTGTGCCAGATTTGTGCCTTGAACAGACTCGAGTGTGCGGTGGCAAGCGCCGCAAATGACTGATTGTGGTAGGTTGATGTGCGTGTTCGGCTGATTTGGTAGCCCACGGTTGGCCATCGCTTTGTAAAGTTCAATGCTCCCGACAAAGTCACGACGAGTGGCCCCTTGGGTGCAAAGAAGTCTGCCTACGCGATCATTTTACCACCACATACGCGGCTCGTCAGCCACAACTCCGCCCGTCGATTATCCGTTCGATACGCGCAGCAATCCTCAGGCTCCCCAACCCGGTGGCGGCCGTAGCTGTCTGCCTGCCGGCCGTCGCGAATTCGAGCAGGATCTCAGCGTAGGCCGGTGCATCCCCGACGACCCCCAGCGCCGCGGCATTGCTCGTCTCTTCTGCTAGTGCCGCTATTCGTCGCTCGAGCCACTACGCGAGGGGGTTGAGCCAGAAAAAGGCATTTGTACAGCTTAGCGAGCCACAGACGATGACAGTCGTGGGCGAGAACATGCGGGCGCTCGTGGGCCATGATCGCATCCCGTTTGTGGACGCTCCAGTGCACACTCCTCGGCAGCAGAATGGTGGCACCGAATGTCGCCGGGCTGGGTAGCTCGGCTACCACTCGGACATCGAGGGCGCCTGCCCAGGGCTCCACGACGCGTCGTGCCTTGCGGCGAATGCGTACGAGGCGCGTGATGCTCAGAGCAGAGCGTGTGGACAACAGAAGTACCACGACGCCATAAATTGCAGCGAGGCTCGGTCGGATGGAACTCGATGCAGCCGGCCCGATTGCCGCCCCGGGTGCCAGAGTTAGTACGTAACCGGGCGCGTGAATGACCGGACCATGAGCACGCATGAGGACGGGCATCACGAGTGCTGAAACGAGCACGGCCGTCCAGACGTTCTTTCGCAGATGCGGGCTGCGAATGCGAAGGATCGACAGAACGAGCGCGGCCGCGAGACCGAGCAGAAAGAAGCGCAACCTGTTCGATGAGTTGATGGGAGGTTTCGACGCTCTGGCTGATCAGCGTGCCGGCAAACAAACTCTTTGCACGATACCTGCGCACCAATGCACGTACGCTGGAAAATTGGGAGCAGGGCGGGCCCAAGCCAAACGCGTGCAAGCGGCTCTGTTAATTCGCCTCGTTCAGCGATATCCGGATACCGTACGGCGTCTTCATCGTCGCCAATTTTGGCATCGAGGTGAAAGAGCAGTCGGAAATCATCGCGGCGATCAGCGACGCCGTGTCTGCAGCTGCGCCGCAGGTTCGTGAGGCCATGAACGCCCATCAAGGTTTCGATGACATCGGCAAACGCATGCTCACCGCCTGGCATGAGGGTGTCTCAGGCCTGCGGGAAAAGCACTAGTGGCCTCCAAATTTACACGGAGTTTCCGTTAACCGATCGCCTTCCCTATGGCGCGAGCGAGCCCGCGCGCGTAGCGATGACCGATTCGAGGCTGCGTCGCTTCGACCATGGCGCTGACCGCGACGTATACCCTACTCGATAGATCGCAACCCCGTCCCGACCACCGATCAACCTGAAAAGCTCCTGCACTGTCGGCTGATCAATCACGATACTCATCGGATGCCAGGCGTATCCAACGGCATTGATCGTGGCCCACGACCGCAGCAGGCGTCGCCCACACTCAAAAAGGGTCTCCGGCCGGCGATCCGGAGTGATTAACACCGCAATCGCGGCCGACGCTCTCGTGAGACGGACGTCCCGCTGCGCATAGACACGCGCGAGCCACCCCGGTAGCTTGCCGCGGCGCAAGGCGAACCTAAGCGCCATTTGGTCCAACCTGCTCAAATCCAGGCAGTCGACTGTCATCCCATCAGGAGAGACCTGGTCGAAGCGAGTCCATTTGTCGAGGTCAGTCACAAAACGCGAATCCTTCCACGCCATGACCGATGCACGGTCGACAAGCTCGGCGATTGCCGGCGGATCGAGAAGAATATTCCCGAGTTTCCTCAGGTCCTCTGCCAGCTCCTCGGGCAGCGGCTTGGCATCATAGGAATGTCGATTTGACTGACGTTTGCCGACACTCGCAGCCAGTGGATCCGGCGGATCCACCAAGGCCTCCAGGCTCACCTCCGCGAGATCTATGCCGAGATGATGCTGCCGGATGCAGTATCTGAAGGGAGCGCCGACCCCGTGCGACTCCGCTGCCAGACGCAGGGTCTCATAGAAACCCCCGATTGCCATGATGCCATCTCGATCATCGGGGTCTGCGAGGAGCTTGTCTTCGTAGGCGTACCACATCAAGTATCGTCGATCGCCGCTTCGCGTCAGCCGCCAGGGCTGCGCGTTGTGAGCGGACGGGGCGCGGAGCGCGGCCTCCAGGATCTTGCGCTCAACCTCTGGGCTCACCGGTTGCTGCTCACTCATCTGCACCCTCCCGTTTGATGATTCTCAGTCACGCGTCGGTGTCAAACCCGGCTCCGACCAGAGCGCTGCGAGCTCGCAGCTCAAATGGCGCATGACCGCGATCCTCCTCTCCGCCGCTACTGAAGAGGTTGCCGCCGGGAGGTTCATCAGAAAAATGGCGGGTGGCGCCCGGCTCAACACAAACCCATGCGTCATACCGGTTTTCTCGAGGAGGTCCAGCCACTGCTCGGTCGCAGCACCCGGGTCTGTTCCTTTGGCACGCACCAAACGCCGAATCCGCTCCAACGAGACGACTCCTTGGGTTCCCTGGTCGCGTCCATCAAGCGTAGCGAAGTCGTAATCGTGAAGCTCTGCCTGATCCAGAAGGAGATGAGTGCGGGCATCCGGCGCCTGCTCGAGTGCCCTGATGAACTTCTCCGGCGACCCCAGCGGCGCTTTCGCGAGCCATCCCAGGAATTCCTGGGCATCACTCTCTGATGACAGTTCGTGAACGTTGACTAGAATCCCGGTCAGCAGCATCCACGCGCAGGCGAGTGGCCACGAGCTCACGGCGGCAGAGCGCCATGCGTCGAGCGATTCGGTATGGTTCGCAAGGGCCAGCAATGCCGACAGTGCGGCGGCAGCCAACAGGAGCAGCATCCATCTAAAGACCCAGGCGGCGGCAGTCGCACTGCGCACCGCGCTGCCCGACATCGAATAGGTGAAGAGCAGCGCGGCTACGGCCCCCAGGCGAACCGCGGGAAAACCGAGAGAGGTCCGGAAGTCGCTCACCACCAGCGGCATCGAGACGAACGCGAGTACAACCAGGGTATCGGCCAGCCTGTTCTCTCCGTCTGTCAGTGAGGAGCGGTCCCGGACGAGGAGCAGTACGCCGTCGGTGAGAACGATGGCTGCAAAGCAGGCCGCAAAGGCGATGAGCCACAGCCGGTACTGGGATTCGCTGAGCAGCATGCTGGCAGGAAAGAAGACGAGCGTCGTCCCAAGGGCCAGAAGCTTGACCCAAAGCGGTGAGTGGCGTCGCAGAGCCCGCTCGGTGAAAAGTGTGATGGCCAGCGGCAGCCACGCTGCCACTGCGAAGGTAAGCCGCCCGAGCACGAGCTCGCCACTCAGCCAGTCAAAACCCCTGACAAACAGCAGAGCCGCGAGACTGAGCAGGAGAAAACGCTGTGTGGCCGTACCCTGCCGGCCGTGGCGATATAGCGCATACAGATATGCGAGACACCCGGCAGCGCCTGCCCAGGTGATTGCGACATCCCTTGCAATAGCCTCACGCACCGTTCATCCGGGCGAGAAATCGTCTCACTGCAAGCCGTTTTGGTGCGGCAAGGATCCAGGGCGCCGGGTGCTCGGTACGCATCGTCCACGGGTTGAAGAAATAACCGCGACAATCCGCCGAGGGGGAACGCGCCAGCAGAAGCTTCACGACCTCGAATGCCATCAGATTGCCCGTCATGATCACCATGGGGGCGAAAGACATACGCTTGCGCTTGCCGGCGATGAGCTCCAGAGCGATGCTGATCTCGATATGGCGCAGCGTGCTGGAGTGCACGAGCACATGCTCGATTTCCCTCAGAAAGCACTTTCGCCTCAATTCCTCATCGAGAGACTTCGGCTCCCTGCCGCACGACGGGTAATTCAACCTCTCCTCCGGTCGCGGGTCCCGCGGTCGGACGACAGTAACCGAGGGAAGTGAGGAGGTGTAAGCGTCGATCACCGTCGCGCCATGGGCACGGGCTCGACGATATAAATTTATACCGGCGACAATATCGTCCATCCCATTGATGACTACCGGATAGCGCGGCAACAGGCCATCGAGCTGCTCCTGCCATTCCGCGCCGAAAGTCTCGAGTGATATCTCCGGATTGATCCGGCGCAGGCGCTCCGCGGTCGCTCCCGCCTTGTCCTCGCCAACCGAGTCGAGATCTGCGAATACCTGCCGATTGAGGTTCGAAACTTCGAACGTGTCCATATCGGCGAGACCGAAGCCGCCCACGCCGGCGCGGGCGAGCGCCTGCACTGCGGCTCCGCCCATCCCGCCGGTACCGATGACCAGGACCCGGCTCTGCTGGAGGACCCGCTGCTCAGCCTCGGTTACGAACCCGATGTTGCGAGTCGTAAACTCCGCGTACGAGAACGCCGCCGTCGCGGCAGCCGTTACCATTCAAGCTCGCCCACGCAGCTCTCCCATTGGTTCGCGCGGAGTGAGCCAGTGCAGCACCGGCAGAAACACCCGCCCCAGCAGCACGAAAGCCAGGCGATACACGAGGCCGGGCAAAGAGTTTCGCGGGACCTCGCGCAGCAGGTATCGCAGTGCCGCGGCTTGGTCGAAGCGGGCAATCTGCAGGAAGTCATCCCCGCGGTCGTAGTCAAGTTGCATCCTGCAAAGGTCATTCGCCCGCTCGTCCCTATGCTTCGGCGCATCGCCAAACGACTTCTTGAGGTTGTCCGATCCGCCCGTGTAGGCATTAGTGATCACGAAGTGATCCTCATCGAAGCCGGCATCGAGCCCGACCCCGAAGACATTCCGGTGCTTGCGCATGATCTCACGAGCCACGCACAGGTGATCGAAGCTCCGTCGCGAATTGTGAAACGGGTTCGGGTACGCCGTCACGAAGCTCTCCGCCACCTTGCCAACGATAGAGGGAACCTGGGTAACGTTGCTGATCCACAAGGGGCGCAAGCCCTGCCGCACAAAGACGAGCATGCACGTGAGTCCATACAACACCCAGGACAGGCCTTTTGCCCGATAGCCCGGATCGATCATTACCAGTCCCAGGTGGAGCGCCTTGGCGGGTCGGCCGCGCAGCTCGATCGGCATGTAGGAAAGGGCGTTGAAGGCGATCAATCTGCCGGTTCGCCTCTCGTGGAGAAGTGTGATCACCGCCCCGCGCAGGCGCTCGGGCTCTCCTGAGAGCACTCCGTAGGGTAGATCTCTGCCGATACCGCGCCGCACGACCTGCCGCATCTCCTCGAGGAGTTTCGCGACCGACTCCGGCGCCATCCACTGGCCGGGTCTCTCGATAACCCGAACCCGAACCTCCCTACCTACGGGCAGACTCAAATCCAGGTTCCTGAGGCGGCGCCTCGCCGTTCGTTCTTTGGCCATATGAAAGGCGATTATCGCTTTCCGCGATTTGTCCGGACCGTGTCACTCCCCTCTTGTGCTCTGATTCTCTCGCGCTTGCGTACCCTTTGTCGACTCCGCGGCTGAGTGGCTGGACGATGGCATAGAGCACCGATACCTTCGTAAACCCCTTTACGAACGTGATTCGGGAGAAGGGAACCGGGAAGTGGAGCGGCGACGGCAAACGCCGATTGGGCGACGGAGTCCGCTCAGCCGTCGCAGCTCAAGGGTCGTGCGGCATCATTGAGCCGGCGCCGAGGTAGCTGCCTTGTGATCGGACGTGCGGCGTCACCTCCACAAATGTCACGAGGCCCCCCATGGCTGCCACGTGGTCCGCCGAGCCGTCGCCATAGGGCCCCGGATTGATCATGTGGTCGAGAATGTGGCAGTGGAACATCCATTTGCCGGGATGGTCGGCTGTGAAGACGATATCGGCCGTCTGCGACGGCGCCAGCATGATCGTGTTGGCTGCGATTGGAGACGGCAGCGGATTGCCATCCAAGGCCACGATGCGGAAAGTATAGCCATGCAGATGCATCACATGACTTTCCTCGGCGCCGGCATTGATCAGGCGCAGGCGGACCGTCGTGCCCAGTGGAACCTGAAGAGCCGGAGCGAACGGGTATGCCTTGCCGTCCAGCAGGAAGGCGTTTTCCGTTTCGCTGCCACCAACCTTGAACGCGCCGATCACATAAAGCGCATCGATCTGGTTCTGTGACGTCCCCGTTGGCGATGGATCGACTATCAAGGGGCCGTGCAGGCCGTTGTCCACCTGAAAGTCATCGTTCACGTGCGAGTGGTAGAGGTGCGTGCCGATCATCTGGCTCGTGACGGTGAAGCGGTAGACGAATTGACCGCCTGACGGTATGGGCGCTTGCGAGACATCTGGAACCCCGTCCATGTCGTTTGGCACGGCCATACCATGCCAGTGCACGGTGGTCGGCTGAGGAAGCTGATTGCGAACCACGATTTCGACCTTTTCGCCGACATAAAAGCGCAGCAGCGGGCCGGGCACCTGGTTGTTGTAGCCCCACGCCTGAACTGTGACTCCTGGAAAAAGCGCCCATGGAAACACCGATGCCGTCAGCGTATAGCGCCGCGTGCCGTCGGGAAGGACCGTTGGCGCCAGCGCCCGCTCATGCAACCCGTCGTTGCTCGACTCATCCTGTCGCGCGGTCTCCGCAGGAGACAACGTAGGCCCAAGTCCCTGGGACGGGATCGCCAGGATATCGCCGTCGGCGTCCACAACCGCCCCCGATTGGGCCTGATTGCCGGACGAGAGGCTCGTGTCCGCCAGAAGCTCGGTGCTCCAGCCGATCATGAATCCGGCGGCAACAGCCGACATGACCACGATCTGACGGGCTTCCCGGCGCGCGCCCGCAAAGAGCTCTTTCAGGACATAAAGAAGCGCGCCGCCTGCCATGGCGAGCACCGCGACGGAGAGATAGGGCGAGGTCCAGAGGCTCCCGAGCAACGTGCCGGCAAAGGTCGGGCCTCCTCCGATTGCAGCCAGGAGAAGAATCGTCCGCCAGGAGAGCCTGTCCCCATGCTGAACCATGGGACCCACGATGCCGAAGCCTTCGGTCGCATTGTGAAGCGCAAATCCGATGATGAGGCTCATCGTGAGCCCGGTCGCTCCCTGAAGATAGGCCTGGCCGATGGCAAGCCCCTCGCTGAGGTTGTGCAAGCCGATGCCGACCGCGATCATGAGGGAGAGTTGCTCGGGCCGCGCAGCGCCCGCTGAACGTATCAGCCGCTGCTCGACACCTACGAGGCCGACGAACCCCAGCCAGAATCCTGCCAGGAGAAGGAGTGCGAGCAGAACAGCTGGTGCTTCGGAGCCCCCGGCGGGTGAGCGAAACGCCAGTGCCGTCTGACCCGTGGCCTGCCCCAGAATCTCCACGAGGAGAAATACGAGGATGCCCGCGGCCAGCATGCTGAGTCCCGTGCGCCATCGGGCGCTGAAGGATTTCAGGCGGCCGACCGGTAGCCCCAGAAGGATGGTGGCGCCGGCTATGAAACCGAGGAGCAGCAGGGTGCCAAAGTGCATGCCCGAAAGCGTACACCGAATTGCGAATGAGAAGGAGTTCCATTTACACGCCAATGTGCCGGCAGTGTGTGTCGGCAGGCTGTACGAGATTATGAACGCCGGCGCGGGTCCGCTTTATCGCTCGGACTCAGCGCCGGTGGGAACCGCCTTCGGGGCAGCGGAATGAATGCCCGGCCACCGCACGCGCGGCGGCCGTTAGTCCTCTGAGCCGTGGGAAAACAGTAGCGAGATCGCCAGTGCGGCGAGCGCACCTAATGCAACAGACCGCCAGGGATCGCTGCGTAGAAAGGCGACCGTACCTTCCACGGCGTCGGAGGCGAGTACCGGGACGTCGAGCTCCCCGATGCGCTCCCGCGCGTTCCCGATCGTTGCAGAGACCTTCGCGCGAAGCAGTTCCACCGCCGCGCCCTGCTGGTCTCGCAGGCTCTCGAGCAACTCCTCCGCGCTATCGATGAGGTCCTGCAATCCGGTGGCAGTGTCCGCAACGGCCGCGTTTGCGTGCTTCGTTCTTCGCTTTGCCATGAATGTCTCCGTTGGATAAATGGCAAAGGTTCAGAGCAAGGGATGTGCCGTATCGCGGAGCGCGACCGACCTTACCTACAACCGCCGAATGTGTTGCATAGCCCTCGCCAAGCGCTGCTGTCACGCTGATGTTACACGACAATTCCGCTCGTTTCGAAGCTTGGCCGTGCCGCCAGCGCCTCACAACCCGCGAACACTTGAGCGGCCCACACATTGTGTGAGTAAATGAGCCGCTAACATCAAGATACGGGACTTTCATGTCGGCCGACCTTAATCTCTACGAGCTGCTTGTGGACTCCGTACGCGATTACGCGGTCTTCATTCTCGACCCACAGGGTAACGTAAGAACCTGGAACGTAGGGGCGCGGGTTCTCAAGGGTTACGAAGCGGATGAGATCATCGGCCAGCACTTCTCCCAGTTTTACACGGAGGCCGCCAAAGGCTCGGGATGGCCAGCCCATGAGCTCCGGGCGGCGACGCGCGAGGGGCGCTTTGAAGACGAAGGCTGGCGCGTGCGCAAGGATGGCTCGCGGTTCTGGGCCAATGTGATCATCACGGCGATGCGCGATCCGTCGTCCGGAGAGCTCGTCGGCTTCTCAAAAATAACGCGCGATCTGACGACGCGGCGCGCCGAGGAGGAGTTACTCCGTGAAAGCGAGGAGCGCTTCCGCCTTCTCATCGAAGGTGTCATCGACTATGCCGTTTACATGCTCGATCCCGGAGGCAGGATAACGAGCTGGAACAGCGGCGCTCAGCGAATGAAAGGCTATACCCGCGATGAGGTCCTGGGTAAGCATTACTCGCTGTTTTATCCGCCCGAAGGAATCGCGGCGGGTGAGCCATGGGCGGAGCTGACCGCTGCGCGCCTTCAAGGCCACGTCGAGAGTGAAGGCTGGCGAGTTCGAAAGGGTGGCTCCAGATTCCTGGCGAGAGTGGTCGTAACGGCCATGCACGACGGCGAGGGCCGGTTGCGCGGCTTTGCCAAGGTCACTCAGGACTTGAGTTCGCGGGAACACGCCGTCCAGCTGGAGCGCACCGCCCAACACGTCAATGAGTTCATCGCAATCCTGGCGCATGAGCTGCGCAATCCCCTGGCGCCCATTCGCAACGCCGTCTCCGTCATGGAGCGAGTGCAGGGAGATTCGGCCATACAAGCGGCGATGCGCCAGACCATCGCGCGACAGGCGGCTCACCTCGCTCGGATCGTCGATGAGCTGCTGGACGTGAGCCGCGTGACTCGTGGGACGTTCACCATTGAGCCGCAGGACGTGGATATGGTCGATGTCGTCGAGCGCGCCGTCGAGATGGTGCGCCCCGAGGCCGATCAGCTGCACCAAACGCTGCAGATCGACGTTCCCCGCGCTCCGATCGGCACCCGGGGGGATCCCGATCGACTGTTGCAGCTATTGACGAATCTGCTGACCAACGCCGTCCGATTCACTCCCCCAGCAGGGCGCATCAGCGTGCGGTTGCGTGTCAATGCGGATCAGATAGAAATCACGGTTGCGGATTCGGGCCGTGGCATTGCAGCAGACGACCTGCACGGAATCTTTGGCCTGTTCGTACAAGGAAAGGAGGCCGTCAATCGGGTGGGCGGCGGACTCGGCGTCGGTCTGGCGCTCGCCCGCCGGATTGCGGAGCTGCATCAGGGAACCATCGAGGCACACAGTGCAGGCCCGGGTGGAGGCAGCGAATTCATCATCCGGCTGCCACAACAGGAAATTGCGAACGACGTGGTGCAGCCGCAGCGGGCCGAGCCGCCTCAAATCTCCAAACGCGTGCTCGTCGTCGACGATAACGTAGACACGGCAAACACGCTGCAACTCCTGCTGCGATCGCTGGGTCACGAGACCCGTGTCGCAAACGACGGTCCGGCCGCGCTTGCCGCCGCCGACGAGTTTCGCCCGGATGTCGTCCTTCTGGACATTGGCATGTCGGGTATGAACGGATATGAGGTGGCACGACGTTTGCGATCCCGTAAGGAGGGGCGTCTCAAAATCGTCGCCATCACAGGCTGGGGCACGGATGCTGACCGGGCGCGCTCGACCGATGCCGGCTTCGATGTGCATCTGGTCAAGCCGGTTGATGAAGTCGAGCTGCGCCAGATCCTGATCAATGGAATCAGAAGGCACTGACCGGTGATATCCGAATTCCACGGCGCCGCCACGAGGAAACTCAGTGCAGATTGAGGTAGCGTTGAATGCTGGTGCTAGCATCGGTGAGTCGCCGACGTGGGCGTCAGCCGAGCGGGTGCTTTACTGGATCGATATAAAAAAGCCCGCTCTGTACCGATACGATCCAGTCACTGGTCGGCAGAGCTCGTGGAACGTGGGCAGCGACATCGGCGGCTTTGCACTGCTGGCCGATTCGACGGGCGCGGTGGTGGCCTTGCGTGAGGGCGTCTTCCGGCTCGAATTCGCGACTGGATCGCTGATACGTCTCGCGCCGTCTCCATTCGATCCAAGGCTGTTTCGCTTCAACGAAGGGGCTTGCGACAGTGCAGGGCGATTCTGGGTCGGTGTGATGTTCGATCCACTCGATGGCAAGCCGCCGGCGCAGGCCGCCGCGCTGCATCACTTCACGCTCGGCGACGGACTCGTGCCGCAACCGGATGCGTCCGAGCTGCACAACGGCATGGCCTGGAGTCGGGAGGAAGATCTCTTCTACCTCAGTCACAGCCGCACCGGCGAGGTGTTCGCCTACGGATTCGATGCACGGCACGGACAACTCGGCGCATGCAAGTTGTTCGCGAAGATCGCCGGTAGCGACGGGATTCCCGACGGTGCAGCGGTGGATACCGAAGGCGGCTACTGGTGTGCACTGCATGGCGGCGGCCGCTTGCGCCGCTACACTGCGATGGGAGAGCTCGATCGCGAGGTCACCCTTCCGGTGAGTCAACCCACGATGTGCGCCTTTGGAGGCGAAGCATTGGATGACCTTTACGTCACCAGTGCCTCGGATAAGTTGAGCCCAGAGCAGCGCAAACGCGAGCCGCTTGCCGGCGCACTGCTACGGGTGCGCTGCGGTGCGCGCGGCATCCCGAGACCCTGCCAGGTGCGCTGATGTCCGTCGTGACCACGCAGCAAGCCCGCACCGGCGGTTGACGTTTGGTGCAAGACCATTACGACGTGATCGTGATCGGAAGCGGGCCGGGCGGCGCCTCGCTCGCCCGGCGCCTCGCCCGTACCGGCAAGCGAATCCTGATTCTCGAGCGCGGAGAGTATCTCGAGCGTAGCGAGAGGAACTGGAGCGCGCAGACGGTGTTCGTCGACGGCGAGTACCAGTCTCACGAGACATGGACCAACTCACGGGGCGACACGTTCAGCCCGGCGCTGCATTACTTCGTCGGCGGCAACTCCAAAGTGTACGGCGCCGCGCTGCTGCGCCTTCGCGAGCGTGATTTCGGCGAGGTCGTCCATGCCGGTGGCGTCTCGCCCGCGTGGCCTCTCGGGTACGATGTGTTCGAGCCATATTATATGGAAGCAGAGCGGCTCTTCCACGTGCACGGACAGCGCAGAGAAGACCCGCTGGAGCCCTGGGCCAGTGGACCGTATCCGTACGCTCCGGTCAGTCACGAGCCCCGGATCGCCGAGCTCGCGAGCGATCTGCAGGCTATCGGACTCCACCCATTTCACCTGCCGCTCGGAATCCTGCTCGATGAGAAGGACGGCAAGCCGACGCCGACGAGCACTTGCATGCGGTGCAGCTACTTCGACGGATTCCCGTGCCTGTTGAACGGCAAGGCGGATGCGCAGGTCATTTGTATAGACCCGATGCTGGCGAAGCATCCGAACGCCACATTGTTGACAGGCGCTTACGTCTCGCGGCTCGAAACCGATTCATCCGCGCGGAGGGTGGACGCGGTACGCGTCACGCGCGGCGGCCACGAGGAAGTCTATTCGGCCGACATCGTGGTGGTGGCATGCGGTGCGCTATCGTCTGCTCTGCTGCTGCTGCGGTCGGCGAACGATTCCCACCCGAACGGTCTGGCGAACGGTTCGGGTCAGGTGGGACGCAATTACATGCGTCACCACATGAGTGTCCTCATGGCAATTCTGCCGCAGGTCAACGAGACCGTCTTCCAGAAGACACTGGCGCTCAGTGATTTCTACTTCGGCGCCGATGACTGGCAATATCCTCTGGGGCTGGTGCAGATGTGCGCCAAGTCCCACGCGGAGCAGATCCGGGGGGAGTCCCTGCCGGAATGGCTTGAATGGTTGCCGGCCATGCCGTTCGAGGTGATGGCGCGGCGCTCGATGGACTTCTGGCTTCAGGCCGAGGATCTGCCGCACCCGGACAACCGGATTTACTACCGGGACGGGAAGGTCCATCTCGATCTCACGGAGACCAATCCTCAGGCGCTCGCTCACCTCAAGCGCAAACTGAAAGAGGTGCTCGACCGCACCGGCCGCAATGCGGTGCTGCTCGAGCGATCGTTGTATCTGGGCAAGGACATCCCGGTGGGTGGCACTGCGCACCAGGCGGGGACTGCGCGCTTCGGAAGTGACCCGACGACGTCCGTGCTCGACCTCGACTGCAAGGCGCATGAGCTGGACAACCTCTATGTCGCCGATGCGAGCTTCTTTCCGTCCATTGGCGCCGTGAACCCGACGCTCACCATCATCGCCAACGCCTTGCGCGTCGCCGACCACATCGCCGAGCGGCTCAGATGAGCACCGCCATGCTGGTAACGCTCATCGTTCGGTACGGTCTGGTCGTGCTGTTTCTTCCGTTCAGTGCGCTGGACAAGATTCTCGGCTTCGAAGGCGCGCTGAAGCAGGCGCAGGAGGTGTTCACGGCGCGCCGCGTCGCGGCTGTGGTCCTGCTGTCGGGGCTGGCGATCGAAATATTCATGTCTCTCGGGGTGGTGACGGGCATCGCCGACCGCGCCTGCGCGCTCGTCATCGCAGGCTACTGTGCGGCAACGGCCGTGCTCTTCAAGCGGTTCTGGGCGCAAGGGGATTTCTGGACATCCGGAGACAGCAAGGGCCGTGCGCTGTTCTGGGACTTTCTCAAGAACCTGTCGTTGGGGGCCGGCTTCCTGCTGATCGTGATCGGCACCGACGGTTCGGGCCTCAGACCCTTTCTCGCCCATCCGCTTGCCTCCAGCCACCCTTACTCGACAGTACAGGCGCCGCCATGAGTAACCCCGGACCCCGCCCTTCGATTCCGTACTGGCACCTCTACGTCGATGAAGACGGCGCCAGCCACCAGCGCGAATGCCGGCTCACCGGCTATGAGCTCCACAGGGTCGGCCCCGCCGATCCACAGTGGAACGACCAACAGGGCACACACCCCTCCACGGTGGTCTTCACCGTACAACCGGTTGGATGGGTGGGTGAATGGCACGAGAATCCGGCGCCCCAATGGATTGTGGTGCTTTCGGGCCGGTGGTTCATCGAGAGCATGGATGGCACGCGGATCGAGCAGGGACCCGGGGAATTTTCCTTCGGTGAAGATCAGGGTTGCACCGAGACGCATGGCAGAAAAGGGCACCGTTCCGGCACGATCGGAGACGCACCGGCCGTGCTGATGACCGTGCAGCTGCACATCGATCCCCGGCGCGAGCCCTGCCACATCCGGTGAGGCGGCAATGGACGGAATCGAGATCTGCGACGAGCGGTTTCGGGCGATGGTCCTTCCCAACGCTCCGCTCGAGACCCTCGGGCAGGGCTATCGCTGGCTCGAGGGCCCGGTATGGTTCGCCGATCATGACTGTCTCTATGTCAGCGATCTGCCGAACGATCGCATCCTCCGCTGGAGCGAGGAGGGCGGAGTCTCAATCTTCCGCAAGCCCTCGGGCTTTGCCAACGGCCATGCCCGCGACCGCCAGGGGCGCCTCATCGCTTGCTCGCACCAGCACCGCTGCATCCTGCGCACCGAGCTCGATGGCGCGCTCACCGTTCTCGCCAGCCATTATCGCGGCAAACGGCTCAATTCGCCCAATGACATCGTCTGCAAGAGCGATGGCTCGATCTGGTTCAGTGACCCCCTCTACGGCATCAACACCGACTATGAGGGCGGTAAGCAGCTGCCGGAGCTGCCGCCAACGCTCTACCGGCTCGACCCCGCAACCGGCGAGCTCACGATCGTGGCGGATGATTTCGAGGGGCCGAACGGCCTCGCCTTCTCGCCCGATGAGAGCATCCTCTATGTTTCAGAGAGCGGCCGGCAGTTCGACCCCCATCCGCGGCAATACATCCGCCGCTTCAGTGTAAGCGGTGACAACCGGTTGTCAGACGGCGCACAGTTCCACAAAGTCCTGCCGGGATTCGCTGATGGCTTCCGCGTCGACGAGCAGGGCAACATATGGTCGAGCGCGGCGGACGGCGTCCACTGCGTCAGCCCTGACGGAGAGCTCCTCGGCAGGGTCCTTACCCCTACGCGGGTCGCCAATCTCACGTTCGGCGGCCGAAACCGGTCGCGCCTGTTCATCTGTGCTTCCCACACGCTGATGGCGGTCTATACCAACGTACGCGGTTGCGTGCGGCCTTGAGCGGGCGACTTTCTGCGATCGTTGCGTTTCGCCTGACAACGGCGCTGCCGCAACGGTTGCTGCAGTTCTATGAATCCATCGGGTTTTCCGCCGCGCCGCCGGTCGCTATGACGCCTGAGGATATGGCGCTTCTCGAGCTGGAAGGCCGCGGAACGCGTATCGCACTCAGGGTGGGTAGCCAGCGGATCGAGCTCGAGTCTTTCGATCAAAAGGGACGTCCCTATCCCGAGAACTCAACCGCGGCAGACCTGTGCTTCCAGCACCTCGCGCTCGTGACCCGGGATGCGGAGGCAGCGTGGGAGCGCGCCCGCGCGCATGGCGCGACCCCGATTTCCACGGAGGGAGCGGTGACGCTTCCGGTGTCGGCTGGTGGCGTGACAGCCGCCAAGCTCCGCGATCCGGAGGGTCACCCGCTCGAGTTCCTGCAATTTCCTTCCGCAGCTGGGAGCCGTGAGCACAGGGAGTGCGTACTGGGTATCGATCATTCCGCGATCAGCGTTGCCGATGCCGGCGGGAGCCAACGCTTTTATGAAGCGCTCGGTCTACGGGCGGGCCACCCCACGCTCAATGACGGGCCGACACAAGCCGCGCTCGACGGATCGCCCGATGTCCGTGTCGATGTCGTGCCCATGAGCCCCGAAATCAGCACGCCGCATCTCGAGCTGCTCGGATACCGTAATCCCATCGGCCGCCCGGCCAGCCGGTCGTCGGCCAATGACGTTGCTGCAACCCGCATTGTCTGGCGATCCGATCGGAACTCACTGCTGCGCGATCCCGACGGTCATCTGCACCTGCTGATGCGCTAGAGGGCTGGCAACTCGACGGGACTACAAATGCGCGAGCACCGTCACGCCGGTCTCGGTATGGCCGAAGGGCACCGCGGCCACCTCATCTCCCAGGCGATGAAACTCGATATCGATGCGGGCCGTACCCACCGGCAGGGCACACACTCGAAGCGACTCAACGCCCTCCGGCAGCAAGGGACGGTCGACGTGGACTTCCTTGGAGGCGCCGTCAATCCGGATGCCCAGCGTGGCCTGTAAAAGCATGAACATCGAGCCGCTGGCCCACGCCTGCGGCAAACACGCGACCGGGTAGGGGACAGGGCCTTGCGCGCCGTCGCGCGCGAAGCCGCAGTACAACTCCGGCAAACGCATCGAGAACTGATTGGCGGCTTCGAACACATCCGCAAGAATCTTAACGGCATGCGCGCGACCACCATACCGCGCAATTCCGGCTGCGCAAATCGCGGTGTCGTGGGGCCATACCGAGCCGTTGTGGTACGACATGGGATTGTAGCGGGCCTCTCCGTCGCGCAGCGTTCGAATTCCCCAGCCGCTGCAGAACGGCTCGGACAAAAGCTGCGCGCAGACGCTCGCCGCGCGTTCGGCGGAAGGTATCCCGCAGTACAGCAGATGCCCGGCGTTGGAAGCGCGAACACGACACGGTGCGCCGTCCCCGTCAAGGGCGATGGCGTAGAAATCCATTTCCGGCACCCAGAAGCACGTCTCGATCTCGGCCCGAAGGCGCCGGGCGCGCGCAGCCCACTCGGAAGAGCGCGCATGATCATCACGAGTCGCCGCCAGTTTGCCGATTGCCTCCAGTGCCCGGCAGGCGTAGCCCTGTACCTCAACAACCGCAATGGGCCCTTCCGGCAGGCGTCCGTCGGCATGAAAGATGGAGTCCGCGCTGTCCTTCCATCCCTGGTTCGCGAGCCCGGACTTCTCTCCCCGCGTATAGTCGAGGAAGCCGGTCGTGCTGCGATCCAGCCGCTTCTCGATCCAACCGATCGCAGCGAGTAGGTTGGCCCAGATCTCGTCAACCAGCCGCGGATCGCCCGTACGCTCTTCATAGGCGCCCGCTAAAATCACGAAAAGCGGTGTTGTATCGACGCCTCCGTAGTAGCGCCCGAACGGTATCTCCCGCAGGGCAGCCATCTCCCCGCGGCGCATCTCGTGCAGGATCTTGCCAGGCTCGGCGTCACGGAAGCTGGAAGTTTCCGTCGCCTGCGACGACGCCAGGAAGCGAAGCACTCCGGCAGCCATGGAGGGATCGACCCATAGTGTCTGCAGCGCCGTGATGATGGCGTCCCGTCCAAACTGTGTCGAAAACCAAGGGATGCCCGCATACGGGTACGGGCCGGTAGGCAGAGACGTCGTGAGCAGCGTCAAATCAGATCGCGACTTGTCCACCCATTGGTTGAACAGCCGTCCAGAGGTCCGCAGAGAGCCGGCTGCCCGAGCCCACCCTTGTGCCGCTTGCGTAGCGAGCTGGCAGGCTCGATCGTAGCGCTCGCTCGAAGGACATTCCTCCTGCTCAGGGCCGATTTCCACGTATAGATGGGCCACGGCGTCGCGCTCGAGGTCGATCCGAAACTCGGCTGTCTGAGGGGACAGCGAGACGGGCAGCTGTGAAAACTGCAGATGCGTGGCCCGCACGGCATCGTCGAGACCGCGATAGGCCAGTTTCACACCCTGCGCGGACAGTTCCGCCGGCAGCAGGCAGCCGCGGGCCGCTCGCGTGTGACCCTTCACCTCAAAAATATCGACGAAATCCGCGGCGAAGGAGAAGTGAATGGCGACCTCGGCGGCCTGGTCACTGAAGTTCGTCAGCGTTAGACGCTCGTAGAGCCGGCCGCTCGAAAGCAGCCGCCGCCTCTCGATGTGAATCACGCCCTGAGGAATGACGCGCTCCCCGAGCGCGGGCAGCGGGCGATTGGTCAGATGGGTGGTAAAGGTCGTGTTGTCCCGCGAAACGGCCGCGCCCAACAGGGACACGGGTCGGTTCGCTATCGACAGCTCGAATCGCGACAGTACGCGGGTGTCGTTCGTGAACAGACCATCTTCGCGATCATGCACGTCCCCGAGGGCATCAGCGAGCAGGAATGTGTCGCCGTCCTTGAGCGTGAACCGAGGCAGTAAACCGCGGCGCGGACCCGAATCCTCGGACGAACTCATGAGGCCAGTCTGACGTACTCTCGCGTCGACTGCCTGACTCGTTCATAAACTTGAACGTAGCCTTCAGCCATCGTACGCGCGGCAAAGCGCCGCTCGAAGACGGCGCGGATGCGTCGGCGGCTTAGCTCCGGGGCTTGCCGGATGGCAGCCAAGGCCTGCTCGTCGGACTCGACGACGAATCCGGTGACGCCAGGGTCCACGATCTCGGGAACCGAACCGCACTTCCACGCGATCACGGGCGTGCCGCAGGCCATCGATTCGATCATGACCAAGCCGAAGGGCTCCGGCCAGCAGATCGGAAACAGCAACGCACTCGCGTTACCCAGGAACTCTGACTTGTCCGCATCCCCGATCTCTCCCACGAATTCGACCAAGGGGTCGTCGAGCAGCGGCTTCACGACGGACTCGAAGTATGCCGCATCCGCCTGATCGACTTTGGCCGCGATTCTGAGCGGAATGCCCGCCTGGTGTGCGATCCGGATCGCAACGTCGGCGCGCTTTTCAGGGGAAATGCGCCCCAGGAAAGCGAGATACGAGCCTTTCGGGTTCAATGGCGGATGGTAAATCTCGGGGGCGACGCCGTGTTTCACTGTCGCGAGCCAATTGGCTTTGGGGACTGTGGCGCGCTGCGAGTCCGAGATCGACACCAGGCCAAAGGATGGCCATCGCTCGAGTGTCCTCTGTACGTCGGTGATGTCCAACCGCCCATGTAGGGTTGTTACTGTCCGATGAGCGTGGGGTTCGAACAGCGGGAAATGCAGCAGGTCCGTGTGGAAGTGCAGCACGTCAAACCCTGCCGCCAACTTCCGCACGTCGTGCAGCATTGTCAGATGTGCGCCGGATTCGGACTTCAGAGGATTGGGATCCAGGCGCAGGGCGTGCTCACGGGTAGGAATCAGCCGCGCCTTGGTGCGCGCGCCAGCGGCGGCGAAGAGTACGACGTCGTGACCGAGATCGCAGAGCGAGTCGCAAAGGTTTGCGACGACCCGCTCCGTGCCGCCGTAAAGCTTCGGCGGTATGTCCTCATACAGTGGGGCGATTTGTGCGATTTTCATGGAGATCTGCCGGGTAGGAGGCGGTAGGGCGACCGTCGTGGTCGCTGAGCGCAACCAGTGCCCTGAGCAGGCCTGTGTGAGGTCGATCCGGAAGCGTGAGCTTCGAGCCCACTATACCGATATAGTCTGCGCGCGGCGAAGCGCTTGCGCGAGTGGAGACGATGCCGATCGAGTGTGGGACTTCGCTGACATGAATTTCCCCTATAATTCCGCTTGGGTGTCGAGCCCGCATGCTGCGGCTCGACAGGTTGGAGTCGGTCGGGCCGCCGCTCGTGCAAAGGCGGAGCCGCCGCGGTTTTTGGGTCAACGATGCACTGATGGCGCTTTTCTTTCTGCTCGTGGGACTCGAGATTCGGTGCGAGCTTCACCAGGGGATGCTGGGAGAGATCAAGCTGGCTGTGTTGCCGGTACTCGCCGCGCTGGGCGGTGTACTTCGCTTTCGGCATCATGCCGCTTTTCGCGCTGCAAACGCCGGGGTGAATCTCGGTGCAGTCAATCTTCAAGCCAACGCGACGCTGCTTCTCCTCGCAGGCGTTGCCGCAGGGCGGGTCATCGGCAAACCTCTTCGCATCCTCCTCGCCACCGTGCTGACGGTGAGGCTTGGCTGGTGCGCCTGTCTGGCTTTCGAGGACGATGGACAACTCGCCGCAGCGAAGCTCGCGGTCCTAATTGGATCGACGCTGGCCGCCATCATTGGGCTCGTGGTCGGCCGCCGCTGGCTGCGCGATTCGAGCCAGCCGGCCCGGGGAGCTTGAATCCGCGTTATGCGCCCGCGCGGAAGCCGACAGGGCCACACTGCGGAGAAGGTCCCGCAACAGGTCGGGATCCACCGGCTTGGTGACGTGCATCGCGAAGCCGGCTTCGAGCGCTCGAAGCTTGTCTTCCTGCTGGCCCCAGCCGGTGATCGCGATCAGATAGATGTCTCTGTCGCCGTGCGCCTGCCGGATCACCCTGGCGGCAGCGTATCCATCGACCTCCGGCATCCCGATGTCCAGCAGCGCCACATCCGGCCGGAACATCTCGATCGCGGCAATCGCCGCATGCCCGCCGTACACCGTCCGCACGTCGTGACCGTCCATGGAGAGCAACATGGAGAGGCTATCCGCCGCGTCGCGGTTGTCATCGGCGATCAGCACGCGCAGCTTCCCACTGGGGGCCGCTGTGGACTGCCCTTGCACGTGCTGTGCGCTCTCGGCGCATGGTTCGAACGGCAGCGATATGACGAATCGGCTCCCTTTGCCTGCGCCCTCGCTTTGCGCCTCAACGGTGCCACCATGCAGCTCGGCGAGGCCCCGCACGAGGGCGAGACCTACACCCAGGCCCCCTTCGGAGCGGCCGATTGCCGAAGGGATTTGTGAAAACATCGTGAACAGCCCTTCGAGCTGCTCGGTTGGAATGCCGATACCGTTGTCCTGGACCGCAATCGTCAGCCGGTCGTCGAGCCTCGCCGAAACCTCGATCCGGCCGCCCGCGTCGGTGTACTTCGCGGCATTCGTCAACAGATTGGAGATCGCCTGCGCGAGCCGCACCGGGTCGGCGACGAAGCGCGGGATATCGTGCGGCACGTGCATGCGCAGCTCGTGTCTCTTCTTCTCGAGCAGAGGACGTGCGGTCTCGACAGCGGCCTCTACAATATCCTGGATCGAGCAGGGCTGCTTGCGCAACTGCAACTTGCCCTGCGTAATGCGCGTCAGCTCGAGAAGGTCATCCAGGAGCGAGGCCATGTGCGCCGCCTGACGCTGGATCACGCTCTGGGTCCATCGCAGCTGCTTGGGCGTGAGTCGCGGCGAGGCAAGGATCTCGGCGGCGGTGCGAATCGGCGCGAGGGGGTTTCTGAGCTCGTGAGAAAGCGTGGCGAGAAAGGTGTCCTTCCTTTGATCTGCGTCCCGGAGCGCCGCGATGGCACGCCGCAGCCGTTCTTCGCTGTCGCGTAGCGCTGTCTCCCGCTGCCGCTGCGCTTCGAGAAGATCACGCACCTGATACTGCCGGCGCCGTGAAAGGAGAGCCACCTCGATGCTGCGCAACAGAGTCGCCGAGCCGATGGGCCGCTCCAACAGCGTGATGCCTCCCGCGGCAGCCGCGATACGGTCGAAGCGCTCGGCCGGGCGCTCGCCGGCGGTCATCAGCATGATCACGGGTAGCTCGGACCACGCAGGCTGCCGATCGAGCGACGGCAGCAGCGCAGCGATCTGCTCCGGCTGCAGCGACTCTTCAGTGAGCAGCAACGCTCCTGCGCCCTGTTCGAGCTCGGCGCCCGCTTCGGTGAGCCCGCTACATACCCGAGCGAGGTGTCCGCGGGACTCCAGGAGCTCGACGATCGCCGACGCGTCGCGCCCAATCGGCGCGACGATCAGGATTCGAAGCGCCGGCGTGTCATTCGTCATCGGAATGATTCTGCAGCATCCGCCTCCTGTCGCCGACAAACTCGGGGGAGCCGCTGAGTATGTGGTGAAAATCACTGAGCGGAGCGCCCACCCGAATGCCACGGCCGGCTTCGAGCAGGAACTCCCGAATGGTGCGCTCGTGCGGCCCGCTGCGCTTCTTCAGGACCGACAGCGCCGTGCGGAGGGATCCCGAGACCTCGAAGAACCGCAGATTCAGAACCGTATCAGCCAGATAGCTGACATCCACCGGAGCGTCTTCTGCCAGTATTCCATGCAGCGTGAGGACGAAGATCGTGAGCACGCCAAGTTGGTTGAGATAAGTGGATAGCTCGTGCAGCTGCGTGATGAGGTAGCGCTCTCCCGGCATCGCATTCAGATAGCCGTTCAGCGTATCGATGACGACCAGCTTGCTGCCGCCATCCACGGCATCGATCACTCGATGCGCGAACTCTCCCGGAGAGATCTCGGCGGGATCTATCTGCTGCACCGTAATCACTCCCTGGCGCACGTATTCGGGGAACGCCAGCCCGAGCTTTTCGGCTCGATCGAGGACGATCCCGATCGTCTCATCGAAGCAGAAGAAGTTGCTTCGCAGGTCTTGAGCGGCGAGGTGGCTCGCATACTGCACTGCCAGCGTCGACTTGCCGGTACCGGCCTGCCCTTGAATGAGCGTCGTGCTCCCGAAGTCGAGTCCACCGCCAAGCAAGCTATCCAGCTCGTCCACTCCGCTCGATACAGGCTCGCGGCGAAAAGTGTTGCGGCTGTCGGCTGCCGTGAGTCGGGGAAACACCCGCAGCCCCCCGGTCTCGATGATGTAGTCGTGAAATCCCTCATGGAATCGCACACCCCGCACCTTCACGATCCGCAGGCGGCGGCGTGACTTTCCGTAGTCGGGCGAGAGCTGCTCCATTTCGATCACGCCATGCGTGATGCTCAAGACGTGGGGATCGGGCCCCATGCGGCTCGAATCCATCTTGTCATCCAGCAGCAGCACGGTGCAGCCCAGAAGCGTGAGCTCCTGCTTGAGACTCAGCAGTTGCCTGCGATAGCGCAAGGGGGTCTCGGCCACCAGACGGAATTCGGACAAGGAGTCGAATACCACGCGGGAGGGTTTGTGCTTGCGAACCTCGGCCAGCACCAGTCCCGTGATCTTGCTGAGCTCGACCTCGGATGGATGGAAAACGGTCGTCTGGGATTCCGGACGCAAGAGGGAATCGATGGCCGACAGCTCGAGAAGCGGGATGTGCTCCAGCGACCAGCTGTGGGAAAGCGCGACCCTTTCGAGCTCGCCCCTGGTTTCGGATAAGGTGATGTAGAAGGCCCGCTCGCCGCTGCGTAGTCCTTCGAGCAGAAACTGGAGCGCAAACGTCGTCTTGCCGGAGCCGGGATCACCCTGCACGAGATAGAAGCAGTTGCGGGGCAGGCCGCCGCCGACGAGGTGATCGAAGCCTTCAATGCCGGTACGACAGACATCGGCGCTCGTCGAAGGAGAGGCAGCACTGGTCATGCGGGGGTCTCTCGCGGCTCTGGATCCAAGCCGATAAGTGTGAGTAAAGCTTTTCCCGCAGACAAGCCGACTCGCAGCCTTGGCAGTACCGATCCGCGGTGCCGCCGCCGGTCCGATCCGGCATCAGCTCGGGCTCGGCTGTGCGAAGCCCGCACTTGAAGATGAGCGCTTTTCGCTTCGGCATGCGGGGGCGGGCATAATGGAACGGCTGCCCATCGCGCCCAACTCAACCGCGACACCGTGCTCGGCCATCAAGAATCAACAAACGACGCGACGGCTCCTGGGATTTTGGAGAGGGAGGAGATCCGCCGCATCGAGCGCGAGCATGCGCAGCTGCTCGATATCTCCAGCGATGCCATATTCGTCTGGCAGCTCGAAGGGGTCATCCAGTATTGGAACAAGGGCGCTGCGGAGCTTTACGGGTTCAGTAGCGATGAAGCCGTGGGCCGGAGCAGCCACGAGCTGTTATCGACTGTCCATGCGCACGGACTCCACAACCTGATGGAAGAGTTGCGGCGAAACCGCTTGTGGCGGGGTGAGTTGACGCATCGGACGAAGGCCGGTGCCGTTTTGACCGTCCAGAGCTCGATGCAGGTGGTCGTGCGCGGCGATCGGGTCCTGGTCATGGAGAGCAATCGGGATCTCACGGAGCGGAAGCGGATCGAGGATCTGCTGCGGGAGGCGGACCGCCGCAAGGATGAGTTTCTGGCGGTACTCTCGCACGAGTTGCGCAATCCTCTTGCGCCGATTCGCAACGTTGCCGAGTATCTGAATCTGATCAATCTTCCGGAACAGAAGCTCGATTGGGCTCGCCGCGTGTTGTACCGGCAAGTCACACACATGAGCCGGATTCTGGATGACCTGCTGGACGTTACCCGGATCAGCCGCGGGCGGCTGATCCTCAAGAGGAGGTCCGTTTCCGTCGGCGAGGTGGTGGATGCGGCGATCGAGACCGTCCGATCACTCATTGACGACAAGGCGCATCGTCTGGTGGTCGAGCTGCCGGGCGATCTGCCCAGGCTGGATGGAGATCCGGTACGCCTGACCCAGGTGATCTCGAATTTACTGACCAACGCGGTCAAATACACCGATCGAGGGGGCCTGATAGAGCTCAGCGGGAGCGTGGCGAACCGGACGCTGTGCTTGTGTATCAAGGACAACGGCATTGGGATTCCGCCGGAGCAGATCCCTCGGCTCTTTACGATGTTCGAGCAGATAGCCGGCGCGCGCGACCGCTCCGAGGGCGGACTCGGAATAGGACTCGCTCTGGCGAAAGGGATAGTGGAGCTTCATGGCGGCACGATCGAAGCCATGAGTCTCGAGCCGGGAGCCGGCAGCGAATTTCGGATTCGCCTGCCAGTGCTGGAGTCGATCCCGGCTGCGGCAACGTCCGAGGAAACGCCGCAAAACGGCCACGCGAAACTGCGAATTCTGATTGCCGATGACAACCGGGATGCGGCCGATAGCCTCGCGCTGCTTTTCCGCGTGCAGCAGCAGGAGGTTCGAGTGGCGCACGACGGTCGTTCCGCCTTGTCGATCGCACACTCCTTCCGTCCGAATGTCGTGCTCCTGGATATCGGCATGCCGGATTCAGATGGGTATGAGGTCGCACGCGCCTTACGGGAAGAGTCGTGGGTCGAGGGCATGTGCCTCATTGCACTGACGGGAAGAGGACGCCAGGAAGACGAACGACAGGCCGTGGAGGCCGGATTCGACTTCCATCTGCGTAAACCCTATGACCTCAAGGATCTCCAGGCGGTGATCGCCGCTCATCGCAGTCGTCAATAGCGACGGCAGCTCCCATCAGAACTTGAATTGCAGTGCGGATACTGCAAACCTTGAGCAGTTGCGCGATATCGCGCTCGCCACAAGGGCCACCAGCATATGTTCCTATTCCGTAACGCGATGCTCCTCGACCCGCGCTTCGACGAGGCGCGAGGCGGTTACGAGGTGCTCGTAGACGGCGGCCGGATCCGCGAGGTATCGGACAAGCCGATCAGAGCAGCCAATGCCCGGGTAATCGACTGTGGCGGACGAACCCTGATGCCGGGGCTGATCGACTGTCACGTGCACGTATATCTGAGCGAAGTCAACGTTTCGTTGCTGGAGCGCATCCCGGTATCGCTGCTGGTCGGGCGCGCCGCCCCTCTGATGCTGGGCATGCTCAATCGCGGCTTCACGACCGTGCGCGACACCGCCGGCGCGGATTGGGGCATTCGCGAGGCCGTGGAGAAGAAGTACCTTCCCGGGCCGCGCCTCTTCATCTCGGGACGAGCCATCGGACCTACCGGAGGGCATTCCGACATGCGCCGCAGGACCGATGTCCACTCCACCTGTCGGTGCTGTGATGGCCTGAAATTCACCATGGCGATAGCCGATGGTGTCGAAAACGTTCGCGCGGCGGCACGTGAAGAGTTGAGACAAGGCGCGGATGCCATCAAGATCATGGTGTCTGGTGGCGTCGCATCTCCCTATGACCCGCTCGATTCGCGGCAGTTCTCGCTTGCGGAAATTGCGGCGGCGGTGGAGGAGGCGACCGCGTTCAAGCGGTATGCGCTTGCCCACGCGTATACGCCGGAGGCCATCGCGCGCGCCGTGAGCCAGGGCGTGAGGACCATCGAGCACGGCAACCTCATCGACCCGCCGACCGCGAAATTGCTCGCGGCGAGCAAAGGCTATCTCGTCGCCAATCTGGTGGCCTACGTGGTCATAAAAGAGCGCGCATCGCAGTTCGGCATGGACGCGGAGAAGCTCGCCAAGAACGAGCTGGTACTCAAAGGGGGCTTCGAGTCGCTCGACATCTGCCGGCAGGCGGGCATCAAGATCGGATATGGCAGCGACCTCCTGGGAGAGCTTCAGGACGAGCAGTCG
Organism: Steroidobacteraceae bacterium; assembly: GCA_036273095.1. Classification (GTDB taxonomy): domain Bacteria; phylum Pseudomonadota; class Gammaproteobacteria; order Steroidobacterales; family Steroidobacteraceae; genus 13-2-20CM-66-19. Next base: position 38,709 of record DATAXF010000095.1, read on the forward strand.
CGGGAATTCCTGCTGCGGCGGGAGGTCATGAGCCCGATCGAGATCATCCGTTCAGCTACTCTCGTCGGCGCGGAGATCGTCCGGATGGAGGGGAAGCTGGGCGTCATCGAGCCGAACGCGATCGCCGATCTCATCGTGGTGGACGGCGATCCGCTGAAGGATCTCGGCCTGCTGCAGGATCAGGGGGCGCATCTGCCATTGATCATGAAGGAGGGCTGCCTCCACAAGAACCAACTCCATTGACCGGCGCCAGTCATGAATCATGCAGAGGGCGGATGTCTATGCGGGGTGATCCGTTATCGGGTGACCGGCGCTCCATCGTGGTCGACCATCTGTCACTGCCGCACGTGCCGCAGGGCAGGCGGCGCCCCTTCCGTGGGATGGCTGACTTTCGATCGAGCGAGTTTCTCGGTTCTCCGTGGCGTTCCGGGTCGTTTCGTCTCCTCCCCCGGTGTCGTGCGCACCTTTTGCACCGTTTGCGGGACTCCATTGACCTACTCCAACGAAGGCAGGCCCGGCGACGTCGATGTGACCACGATGTCGCTTGACGACGAGACCAGGTTTCCGCCCACGAGCGAGGTGTGGATATCGGACAAGGTGAGCTGGGAGATCGCCGATCCGACTCGCGCGCAGTACCCGGGAGACGTGAGCGACGCGCCGGTCTAGCCGTCTCCATTCGCGGAGCTGGCACGAAGATTGCTGGGACCCATTGGTTAACGGAGATGATTTTCGCGGCGTGATCAGGCTTACCTTCCACGATCCTTCGGATAGCCCGGCGGCAGAGCTCGAGGCGTCCGACATCCGAATCACCGGCGGCGTGCTGTGGAACCACGTGGATTACGGGCTGATCGCGTGTTATGCCGCCGGAGCCTGGAAGCACAGGGGCCGGTACTATCCGAGCTTCTCGATCGCAGGCGGCTGCCGCCTGGTGTTCGGCATAGCGCGCGAGGCGGTCGTCTCGGAGCTCATATCCCTTTTTTCGATGACCGGTAATGTCTTCCGTGCCAACGGTGTGGCGATCGCGGAGTATGACGAGAAGCAGGACCTCTGGCAGGGCCTGATCCGACCGATCACCTGGCAGGCCATGCGCGTCGTCAGCGCCGCGGCCGCATCGGCCCTCGCCGACGTCGCCCGGCCGGTGATCCTCAATCCCTGGGATTACCCGCTCGACGGCCGGTCATCGGCAATTTCTTCATCGAAATAGACGAGATAGCGCTCGTGCGCCACGCGATGGAACGGCACCAGCCGCACCTCCGTCGGCCGCCCCGCACCCCGCGTGTGCCACACGAGGGGCTGTGCCGGGTCGGGTAGCACCCACTCCTCGACCGGCCGGCCCCGGATGGCGAGCGTCGGGATGGTGACCGGGTCCGGCACCTTTTCCCACTGATACTGCTCGACGCCGGCGTAGGGGATGGGCGGTGACATCAGCGAATCACCCAACACCGCGGCCAACACGGTGGGCCCCGCCAGAATGGCGAGCCTCGAAGGATGGTGCGCCATGCGCTCGATCCTGAGGGGCGTGCGCAACTCCACCTCGAGCACGTCGCCGTCCCGCCAGCGGCGGCTGAGGTCGAGCCAGGTGCCGGGCCTGCCGGCATGGATCGGCTCGCCGTTGAGCCTCACCGTCATCGCCGGTGTCGACCAGTGGGGATGACGCAGCCTCAGCGTGGCTCGGGCCGGCCGCGCGCACGCGATCTCCAGCCGCACGCTGTTGGAATCCGGAAAGCGTGTGTGTTGGCGGATCGTGAGCCCTTTCTCGCGCCAGCGCAGCTCGGACGCGAGGTAGAGATTCACCCACAGCGTGTCGGCATCGTGATAGTAGACGCCGCGGGAGTATTTCGCGTGATTCTCCATGCCGGTGCCATCACAACACCAGCACGAGTCCCAGCGCGTCGAGAACGTCTTGAAGTGCCCCGGCTGCATGGAGAGGTAGTAGGTCATCCCGCCCGTCGCCGGGTCCTGCGAGCCGAGAATGTGATTGATCACGGCGCGCTCGTAGAAATCGGCCGCCTCCATGGAGGCGTTCCAGCAGAAATAGTGATTCGTCAGCTTGAGCATGTTGTAGGTGCAGCAGCTTTCCGCCGAGCCCACGGAAAGGTGTTGCCATGCGTCCCCGATGGGGAAGAAATCCTCGCGATCGCCGTTGCCGCCGAAGACGAAGCTGCGATGGCGGACGACGTTCCGCCAGAAGAACTCGGCGCCCGTGCGGTAGTCGCCGCTGCCAGTGAGCTCGTACTGCCGGGCGATGCCGATGACGCGCGGGATGTACTGATTCGAATGCTGCCCCGTCAGGATGTCCTCGTGACGCATGAGCGGGGCGAGCTGCGCGGCCTGGTTGAATTGCTGCGCGAGGGTGCGATGCGTCTGCTCGCCGGTCATCGCGTGGACGTCCGCCAACACCTCGTTCATGCCGCCCTGCTCGCTGATGAGCATCGTCTGCATCTGCGCGACGCTCAATCTGGCCGGGAACTGCGCGGCCCAGTCCGTCATGCCGAGGAGGATGTCTCTTGCCTGGGCGCGGCCCATGTGCAGCCAGACATCGCGCAGCCCCGCCATGATCTTGTGCAGCGTGTACCAGGGCGACCAGAGCCCGTTCAGGCTGAAGCTGTAGAGCGCGCGCGGATCGTGCACATCGATCCGCCCGGCGAGGACCTGCCTGAAGGCGGGTTTGCTCTGCGGAATGCCGCTGCAGTAGCCGCGGAAGTCGGGATCGGCGCGGCCGTTGGCTTCCTGACAGGCGGCAAGCCGCGGCAGCAGATAATCGATCTTGCTCTCGAGCCGCGGATCACGCGTATGAGCGTGCATCATCGCCGCGGCGGACAGGTAGTGGCCGCAGTAATGACTCGCGAGGCCCTGGCTCTCCCAGCCGCCGAGGCTCGGCGCGCGCGCCGGCAGACCCGCCACCTGCTCGAAGGGCGCGAGCAGCCGGTCGCAATCGAAGCTCGCCAGGTACTCGAGATCCCGCGACATGTTGTCGCGGAACGGCCCCGGCAGCAGCGTCACATCGGCGAGGTCGAATGCCCGACACTCGAGCGCCGCTGCCGCGTCCAGCCGCAATCCGGATTGCCTGCTTTGCGGCACGATTGCGCTGGCGCGCTCACCGGCCCAGGCGGCGAAGCCCGCGGCCGCCGACAACAACACCCGTCGCCGAGTGGTCGTAGCCTTCACGGCATCCTTCAGCTCGCCGGTAGCGGCTTGCCTTGCGCGTACTGGCTCAACCAGTCCGCCGGGGGCAACCCGATCTGCGCCGCCCAACGGCCGTGGGCGTCACGATAGAGCAGGGTGGGCGTGCCGACCGAGCCGGCGCCGATGACTTCAAGGGCCGTCACGTGCGCCTGCAGAAGCCCCTGCAGCGCTTTGTCCTGCCCGGCGGCCGGAGCCACGCCGCCCGACTCGTGAGTAACGTCGAAACGGTCCTCGTCCGCGTGAAGCGCGGACCTCGGATCGGTTGCGGAGAGGATGGCGGCCGCCTTGGGGCCGCTGCTCGATTGCAGGAAGGCCACCATCACCCAGCGCAGCCGCAGCCGTCCGGATGCGACGAGCGGCTCCGCCATCTTGTAGAAGTGATAGCAGAAGATACAGTTGGGATCGGCGAACACGTAGAGCAGGGGCGCGGTGGTGCGGCCCTCGTTGATGAGATGCCCTCCGGCGTCGAGCTTGCCCACGATCCCCGCAAGGTCCGCCTTCGGGCTGTAGCGGTTGCGATAGTCGTCCGTGAGATCGGTGCCCTTCGGCGAGATCACGTGGCCGACGATCAGGTAGCCGTCATCGCCGTACACGACCTGAGTGCCATCCTGGTTGGTGACGATATAGCCCGTGAGCCCGGGCACATCGGTTGCGAATTGATTCACCACCTTCACCTTGCCGGCCTTGACGAGCGCGGTGAGCGTGGGTGGCAGGGCGGGAGAGGAAGAGCGCGTCGCGGCAAAGACCGGCAGCGCGATGAGCAGCATGCCGAGGCCGGCGAGGCAACGGCGCATGGGGCTGGGCTTCATGGAATCCTGGATGGGCTGTCAGGCCAGCCAAGTGTACCCCATCGGCGAAGCGCGGGGCGGGAAGCCGCTTCCCGCCCCGCATCCGCCCGCTGCGTGTCTAGTCAGACCGTATGTGGGTGTCCGGCCGCATGGTCCACGTGGTCGTCATTGGGGCTGTGGGCCTCGCGTCCGAAGACGATCACATCGGATGCCGAGATGATCGCGGCGATCACGGAGCTGACGAGCCCCAGATAACCGCTGATGAGCTCCAGCACCCGCAGATCCGTCCAGCCATAGATCGCCTTGGCGAGGAAGGTGAGCGCGATGCCCAACAGGAAGAGTTGCCGCGGCAACTCCGCCCTGAAGGAGCCCAACCACAGGTAGGCGAATACCACGCTCCAGGCCATCCAGAACCAGCCGACATAACTCATCGGCGCCGCCGGCCCCGCGCCCGTCATGGACACCATGGCCGTGTGCACCGAGGTGTAGAGAGCGGCGAACGCGAAGAAGGCGATGGAATCCAGGCTGCGTCCGTGGAGATAGGCGAGGACGCCGATGATCGCGAGCAGGAGCGCGAACGGCAGCATGAGGGATGTCCCGGGGAGATAGATATGGTCGTACCATCCCGCGGCCGTCATCGACAGCATCCAGCCTATAAGGGCGAGCGCCAGGTAGCCCACCGTGGAGGTGGTGACGCATCGGTTGTTAACGTCTGTGACATTGATCGCCATCGTAGATACCTCTTGTTCTCGAGAGAGTTGTGGTAGAGCACGTTCTCCGTGTCGGAATGCCGGCGGCGATTTTACTCCTAACTGCGCGGCAACATCCGATGCGGCCAAAGCTTGGGCGTGGCGGCGAGCGGCCCCCTCCGGGACTGCGCCTGGAACCTTGCCGGTTCTGATGCGTAGAATGAACTTCCTTGGCTCCTCGATCGGACTGCGGTGCACCAAAAGCTCGCCCTCGTTCCCCTGCTGGCCGCGGGTATCGTCACGGTTGCGCTCACGGATTGTGGTGGCGGCGGCGGTGGTGGCGCATCCAACCCGGCCCCTCCCTCCGGTTCGTCGCAGCCGACACCGTCGACGAACACGGATGTGGTCACCTACCGCGACGACGTCGCGCGCACGGGCTCGAACTCCACTGAATCCGTGCTGACACCCACGAACGTCAACTCGTCTTCGTTCGGGTTGCTTCGCGTGCTCGGGGTCGACGGCAAGGTCGATGCGCAGCCGCTCTACCTGTCACAGCTTTTCATCGGGGGCGCCGCGCATGATGTCGTTTTCGTGGCGACGGAGAACGACTCCGTCTACGCCTTCGATCCGCAGACCGGCGCCACCCTGTGGCACGTCTCGCTGCTCGGGTCGGGAGAGACGGTGAGCGACGACCGCGGCTGCGACCAGATCACTCCGGAGATCGGGGTCACCTCGACTCCCGTCATCGATCGCAGCGCGGGACCGAACGGGGCGATATTCGTCGTCGCCATGTCCAAGGACAACTCGTCGAATTATCATCAGCGCCTGCACGCGCTCGACATCACCACCGGCGCGGAGCTCTTCAACGGCCCGGTGACGGTGAGTCCGACCTACCCGAGCCCTGCCGGCGGTGAGGACACCTTCTCGCCGGGACAGTACGCCGAGCGGGCCGCGCTGCTCCTGGAGAACGGCACGATCTACACGAGCTGGACCTCGCATTGCGACATACAGCCCTATTCCGGATGGATAGTCGGATACAGTGAGAGCACGCTTGCGCAGACCGCCGTCCTCGACATCGCGGCGGACAGTGACGGCGGCCCCTCGATCTGGATGAGCGGCGGCGGTCTCGCCGCCGATACCGCGGGCAACATCTACCTGTTGAGCGCCAACGGAGACTTCGAGACGACGTTGAATTCCAGCGGCATGCCGCAGTATGGCGACTACGGCAATTCGTTCGTGAAGCTATCGACCGCGGGCGGAGGGCTCGCGGTGGCGGACTATTTCGCCCCGTTCAACGAGGTGGCCGAGTCGGCGGCCGACGAGGACCTGGGCTCCGGGGGCGTGATGCTCCTCCCCGATCAGACCGACTCCGGCGGCGTGGTGCGCCACCTCGCGGTCGGAGGCGGCAAGGACGGCAACATCTACGTGGTCAACCGCGATGACATGGGCAAGTTCGACTCATCGAGCAATGCCGACTGGCAGGAGCTCGATGGCGCCCTCGCCGGCGGCGTCTACACGACACCGGCATATTTCAACGGCAAGGTCTACTACGGGGCCGTCGGAGGTCCGCTCGAGGCCTTCGCCGTCAGCGGCGCAGAGCTGTCCGACCAGCCGGCATCGCAGACCGGCACCGGGTATTCCTATCCCGGTGCGTCGCCGGCCGTCTCCGCCAATGGCACTTCCGACGGCATCGTGTGGGCGGTGGAGAACACCGATCCCGCGGTGCTGCATGCGTACGATGCGACCAATCTCGCCAACGAGCTCTATAACAGCAATCAGGCGGCTGGCGGTCGCGACAACTTCGGCGCCGGCGACAAATTCATCACTCCGGCCGTCGCCGATGGCATGGTCTTCGTTGGAACGACCAACGGCGTCGCGGTATTCGGGCTCCGGTAGCGGCGCTCAAAGCTCTACGAGCTCACTCAGCGCGCCGGAGCTGACCAGGGCCGCAGCGGCCTCGATGTCGGGGGCGAAGAAGCGATCGCGGTCATAGCGCGGCACGGAGCGCCGCAGCGTGCGCAGGGTCGCTTCGAGCGGGCGCGAGCTGGTGAGGGGGCGGTGGAATTCGATGCCCTGCGCGGCCGCGAGCAGCTCGATGGCGACCACGCTGGCGGCGTTGGCGGCCATCTCGAGCAGGCGCCGCGCCCCGTGGGTCGCCATGGAGACGTGATCCTCCTGGCCCGCAGAGGTTGGAATACTGTCGACGCTCGCCGGCACGGCAAGCATTTTATTCTCGGCCACCAGCGCCGCTGCGGTGACCTGCGGCACCATGAAGCCCGAGTTGACGCCGCTCTCCCTGACCAGAAAGGCCGGCAGCCCGCTCATCTTGGGATCGATGAGCAGCGCCGTGCGCCGCTCGCTCAGGGAACCGATCTCGGCGGCCGCCAGCGCGAGCTGGTCGGCGGCGAACGCCACGGGCTCGGCGTGGAAGTTGCCGCCGGAAAGCACCTCGCCCTCGGCTGCGAACACCAGCGGGTTATCGGTTACGGCGTTGGCCTCACGAATCAGGGTCTGGGCCGCGGACTCGATGACGTCCAGGCAGGCCCCCATGACCTGCGGCTGGCAACGCAGCGAGTAAGGGTCCTGCACCCGCTCGCAGGTGAGATGCGACGCGCGAATGCGGCTGCCGGTCAGCAGACGCTTCAGCGCGCGGGCGACGCGCCGCTGTCCGGGCTGGCGCCTGAGGACATGGATGCGGTCGTCGAAGGGAACATCGCTCCCTTTGAGCGCATCGACCGACAGCGCGCCGGTGACGAGCGCCGCGCCAAAGACGTCCTGGATGGCAAAGAGTCCCGCGAGCGCAAGTGCGGTGGAGACCTGCGTACCGTTGAGCAGCGCGAGACCCTCCTTCGGAGCCAGCTCGAGCGGCTCCAGGCCGATGCGACGCAATCCTTCCGCCGCAGGCATCACGCGGCCGCCGACGCGTACCTGACCGACGCCGAGGAGGGCCGCTGCAAGGTGTGCGAGCGGAGCGAGGTCGCCGGAGGCGCCGACCGAGCCTTTGCCCGGAATGCAGGGATAGGTCCCGGTCTCGAGCAGCCGGGCGAGGGCGCGGAGCGTCTGCAGCCGCACGCCCGAGAAACCCTGCGCCAGACTGCCGAACTTGAGCACCAACACGAGCCGTACTACCGAATCGGAGAGCCAGGCGCCGACTCCCGCCGAATGCGACAGCACGAGATTGCGCTGCAGCGCGCCGAGCTGATCGGTTGGAATGCGCGTCTGCGCGAGCAGCCCGAAGCCGGTGTTGACTCCGTATACCGCGCCACCGCGGGCGATCATCCGGTCAACGGTCGCCGCCGAGCGGCGTACCCGCGCTATTTGAGGGCGGCTCAGCGTTACGGTGACCGGCTGCAGATACGCGGTGCGCAGCGATGCCAGGGAGAAAGAGTCCGTGCGTATCGCCGCGCGCCGCTGCACCACGCGCGCTGCGCTCACTGGGCCGCTCCGCGGGCGCGGGAGGTGGTCGGGATCATGGGCAATTGTAGTCCGTGCTCCGCCGCACAGGCGAGCGCCTCCGGATAGCCCGCGTCCGCGTGACGCATCACTCCGGTCGCGGGGTCGTTCCACAGCACGCGGCGGATGCGCCGCTCCGCGGCCTTGGTGCCGTCACAGACGATGACGACTCCGGCATGTTGGGAGAAGCCCATGCCGACGCCGCCGCCGTGATGGAGCGACACCCAGGTGGCGCCGCTCGCGGTGTTGAGGAGCGCGTTCAGCATGGGCCAGTCCGAGACCGCATCGGAGCCATCGCGCATGCTTTCGGTCTCCCGGTTGGGGCTTGCCACCGAGCCGCCGTCGAGGTGATCGCGCCCGATGACGATGGGAGCCGACAGCTCACCGGAGGCGACCATCTCGTTGAAGGCGACACCCAGGCGATCCCTCTGTCCGAGGCCCACCCAGCAGATGCGCGCCGGCAGGCCCTGGAACGCGATCCGCGAGCCGGCCATGTCGAGCCATTGGTGCAGGTGCGGATCATCGGGAATGAGCTCTCTCACCCTGGCATCGGTCTTGGCGATGTCTGCCGGATCGCCGGAGAGTGCAGCCCAGCGGAAGGGGCCCATGCCGCGGCAGAAGAGGGGGCGAATGTATTCCGGAACGAAGCCCGGCACTTCGAACGCGTCTTTCACGCCGTGCTCGCTCGCGACCTGCCGCAGATTGTTGCCGTAATCGAATGTCGGAATCCCGCGGCGGCGGAATTCCACGAGCGCACGCATGTGCGTCGCCATGGCGGTGCTGGCCTCCGCCGTCACGCGCTGCGGATCGCTGCGTTGCAACTCCTCCCATTGCTCGACGCTCCAGCCGAGCGGCAGATAGCCATGAACCGGATCGTGAGCCGAGGTTTGATCGGTGACCGCATCGGGCCGCACGCCGCGGCGCAGGAGCTCCGGAACGAGCTCCGCGGCGTTGCCGCACACCGCGACCGAGATTGGCTTCTGCGAGTGGTTGCTGTCCTCGATGAGTGCCAACGCCTCGTCGAGGGAATGGGCCTGCCGATCGAGATAGCGGCTCGAGAGGCGCTTGTCGATCCGTGACTGGCGGCACTCGATCGCCAGCAGGGAGGCGCCGGCCATGGTCGCCGCGAGCGGCTGCGCACCTCCCATGCCGCCGAGGCCCGCCGTCAGAATCCAGCGCCCGCGGAGATTCCCGCCATAGTGGCGCCGGCCCAGCTCCACGAAGGTCTCGTATGTGCCCTGGACGATGCCCTGGCTGGCGATGTAGATCCACGAGCCGGCGGTCATCTGGCCGAACATCATCAGGCCCTTGCGATCGAGCTCGTTGAATTTCTCCCAGCTCGCCCAGTGCGGTACCAGGTTGGAGTTGGCCAGCAGCACCCGCGGCGCATCGGCGTGGGTCCTGAAGATGCCCACCGGCTTGCCCGATTGCACGAGCAGTGTCTCTTCCTCGCCGAGGCCCGTGAGGGCGGCGACGATGGCGTCGAAACATTCCCAGTTGCGCGCGGCCTTGCCGATGCCGCCGTAGACCACGAGCTCATCGGGGCGCTCCGCGACCTCGGGGTCGAGATTGTTCATCAGCATGCGTAGCGGCGCCTCGGTGAGCCAGGACCTGGCAGTGAGGCGGTTGCCGCGCGGTGCGCGGATCGGCCCGCGGGCGGAGGGAGGAAGCTGTGTCATGGTAAATTGCCCTTTATGAAACCGCACGCACGGCACGTGACTCTCGCGATCGTTGTTGCGCTGATTCTGTTGGCGGTGGCGACGGTGGTCGCGCGCACGGTCCGTTAAACGCTCAACGCGCGAGCCTCACCAGCCGCGCGACAGCTTCCGCGTCCACGGCATTGCGCCCGCGGGCGAGATCATACGCGGCCGCGATCAAGGCCGAGCGCCGCGGCGGAGAGAGGTCCAGACCGATGGCACGCAGTTGCTCCTCGGCTACGACCATGACTGCCTCGAGCAGCGGCAGGTCGAGCACTGTGTGCGCTGAGTGTCGATAAGACAGCTGGGTTTCTCGCGGTGTCGACCCCACATCTGCTTCCGGTAGTGTCTGCCGCGAACCCTCGCCCGTGACCAGCCAATGGATGCGGGTGTGCGTGACGTGACAGATGGCGCGCAGATCCGTTACGTTGGGCTCTGATTCCCCGCGCAGCCACTTGCGAACTGCGCCCTCGGAGCGGTCGATGGCCTTCGCGAGGCCACTCGCGCTGCCATGCCCCTTGAGAATCAGCCGCAAGCGTGCCGCAAAGCCTCCGGCTTCCTGTCTTTCGTGCCGTCCGGTGTTCACGCCTCTGAGCCACGCAGAGTAAGAGGTTGCCGCACAAATGTAGTCCCAAGTGAGGGCTGCCGCCATAGCCCTTCGTCACCAAAGTATTGACGATTCGTATTAATATGTCACATGGTTTCTCGGATGGTGCGCGGCCGGCCGAAGCAACGGAGGGCTACGGCGCCTGATCCCGCTATACTTCCCGATCTCGTGCCCGCTACCCAGCGAAAGTGGCGGAACTGGTAGACGCGCTGGACTTAGAATCCAGTGGGGAAACCCGTGAGGGTTCGAGTCCCTCCTTTCGCATACCCGCTTTTTTTGCTTTGTTCTGAGGATATTCGTTGATGCAAGTTTCAGTGTCCGCCACTTCCGGCCTCGAGCGACGCCTGGAAGTGGCCGTGCCGGCCGAGTCTGTCTCCACGGCGGTCGAGCGGCGCCTGAAGGAGATCTCCCGTACCGCGCGCCTCAAGGGCTTCCGCCCGGGAAAGGCGCCGCTGCCCGTGGTGCGCAAGCAGTTCGGGGAGCAGGTGCGTGCGGAGGTCGTGGGCGACCTCATGCGCAGCTCCCTGGCCGAGGCGCTCAGTCAGGAGAAGCTGACGCCGGCCGCCGGGCCGCGCATCGAGCCGATCGCCATGGCCCCGGACTCGGATCTCAAGTTCGCGGCCACTTTCGAGGTGATGCCGGAGATCCGGATGAAACCCCCCGCGACGATTGCGGTGGAGCGTCCCGGCGCAACGGTCGAGGAGCGGGATATCGATGCGATGCTGGAAAGCATGCGTCGCCAGCGGCCTGTGTTCACAGCGGTCGAGCGTCCGGCGCGCGAGACCGATCGAGTCACCGTGGACTACACCGGCCGCATCGCCGGTGAGCCTTTCGAAGGCGGTGACGGCAAGGATGTCGCGATCCTGATCGGCTCGCGTCAGTCGCGGCCGGAGCTGGAGGAGGGGCTGAAGGGAGCCGTGGCCGGCGAGAACCGCACCATCGCGGTGACGTTTCCGGCCGAGCTTTCCAACAAAACAATCGCCGGCAGGACGGCCGAGCTCGCGCTCATCGTGAAGACGGTCGAGGAGCAGTCGCTGCCCGCGATCGACGACGAATTCTGCCGCGCTTTCGGTGTCGAACAGGGTGGAATCGAAGCGCTGCGGTCGGAGGTTCGCAAAAGCATGGAACGAGAGCTCGCGGATGTGATCCGCAACAGAGTTCGGACCCAGGTTCTCGATGCAATCTATGCCGAGAACCCCATCGATGTCCCGCGAGCACTGATTGAAGAGCAAGTCCAGCAGTTGCAGGTCGATGCGGCGCGACGCATGGGTGTGCGCGACGCATCCCAATTGCCGCCGCGCGAGCCCTTCGAGGCACCCGCCCGCAAGCGGGTCGCCCTCGGGCTGCTCATGGGCCAGATCGTCAAGGCGGAGGGCATCCCGGTCGACCGACAGCGCGTCCAGGCACGCATCGAGGAGCTGGCGGCGAGCTATCCGAATCCGGACGAGGCGCGCCGTGCGTACCAGCACAACGCGGAGGCCCTGCGGCAGATCGAGTCCGTGGTGCTCGAGGATCAGGTGA
>DATAXF010000096.1:0-24240 GCA_036273095.1 Steroidobacteraceae bacterium
GACCTCACGCGAGTCGCGGAAGAACTCGAGCGCCTCGGTGACGGTCATTGCCAGCACGTCGGCGATGCTCGCGCGGCGGCCGTTCGCGCCCTCGCGCTTGATGTCCAGCACCTCGTCGCGATAGCGCCGGCCGTTGCAGTCGGGGCAGCGCAGGTAGACGTCGGAGAGAAATTGCATCTCGACGTGCTCAAAGCCGTTGCCGCTGCATGTCGGGCAGCGACCGTTGCCGGAGTTGAAGCTGAACGTGCCGGCGGTGTACTTGCGCTCCTGCGCGGCAGGCTCCGCCGCGAACAGGTTGCGGATCGCATCGAAGGCGCCGACGTAGCTCGCCGGGTTGGAGCGGGTGGTGCGGCCGATGGGGCTCTGATCGACCATGACGACATCGTCGATGAGCTCCGCGCCGGCAAGCCCCGTGAACACGCCGGGAGCTTCGGTCGGCTTGCCGTGATATTTGAGCAGCGCGGGGTAGAGCACGTCCTCGATCAGCGTGGACTTGCCGGAGCCGGAGACGCCGGTGACGCACACGAAGCGCTTCAGCGGTATGCGGACGTCGATGTCCTTCAGGTTGTGCTGCTGGGCTCCGCGCAACTCCAGCCAGCGGTTGGAGCGGGCTTCAGCGACCACCTCGTTTCCGGCTGAATGGCTCACGGCGGTGGTCGAACGCTCGGCGCTGACGCGCTTCTTCCCGCTCAGGTACTCTCCGGTCAGCGAGCGGCCGTCGCGACGGATGTCGCGCGGAGTTCCGAAGAATACGATCTCGCCGCCGCGCTCCCCGGCGCCCGGGCCCATGTCCAGGATGCGGTCCGCCTCCAGCATGATCTGCGGATCGTGCTCCACGACGAGCAGCGAGTTGCCGGCATCGCGCAGGCGCTTCATCACGGTGATGACACGCTGCATATCGCGCGGGTGCAGGCCGATCGAGGGCTCATCCAGCACGAACAGGGTGTTGACGAGCGACGTGCCGAGCGCGGTCGTCAGGTTGATGCGCTGCACTTCGCCGCCGGAGAGCGTGCGTGACTGGCGATCGAGCGTGAGGTAGCCGAGGCCGACATCGGCCAGGTAGCCGAAGCGCCCGCGGATCTCACCGAGCAGCAGATCGGCGGCCTCATCGAGCGGCCGCGGCAGCTCCAGCCGGCGAAAGAACTCGCGGGCGCGCTCCACCGGCAACAGCACCAGATCGTGAATGGAGAGGCCGGGGAGACTCCGCAGAGTCTCTTCGCTCCAGGCGACACCGCGCGGCCGGAATCGCGGCGTCGCGCCCAGCGTTTCATCGGCAAGCGCGCGGTCGCCGACACGCCAGAGTAGCGCCTGGGTCTTGAGACGTGCGCCGCCGCAGGCTTCACAGGGGGTGTAGGCACGGTAACGGGACAGGAGCACCCGCACGTGCATTTTGTAGGATCGGCTCTCGAGCCAGGCGAAGAAGCGCTTGGCGCCGTACCAGACGCCCTTGCCCCAATCGCCCTCGCCCTCGATGACCCAGCTGCGGTGCTCGGGTTTGAGCTCGCGCCACGGGACATCGAGCGGAATGCCGCGCTTCTTCGCGAACTTCTCCATGTCCTGCTGGCATTCCACGTATGACTTGGTCTGCCAGGGTTTCACGGCGCCGCCGCGCAGCGATCGCGTCTCGTCGGGGACAACCAGGCCGTAATCGATCCCGATGGTGCGCCCGAAGCCGCGGCAGGTGTCGCAGGCGCCGACCGGCGAGTTGAACGAGAACAGGCTGGGTGTCGGCTCGCGGTAGGAGCGGTCGCAATCCGCGCAGTGCAGCGCGCTCGAATAGCGCCAGCTCGCGAGCGGCCGCGGCGGGTCGCTGTCGTCGACGATCTGCGCGTTGACACGGCCACGGCCAACACGCAGTGCGGTCTCGAGCGACTCGAGCACGCGGCCGCGCTCCGCCTGCCCGGCGCGGAAACGATCCTGCACGACCTCGAGCACCGTGGCGGTCCGCGCCGCGGCGCGCGCCGAGCGGGGCCGCCTGCCGCGCTTCGCCGCTACCGGCTGCGCCTGGGACTTCGCGGCGGCGGCCGGCACCGCCGCGTCCGCTGCCGCGGGCGATCCCCCGGGGCGCTCGAAGAACCTGGTGTAGCCCTGCTTCTCGAGCAGCGCGCGGACTTCCGCCTCCTGAAAGCTCTCGGGCACCGGCACGGGAAAGGTGAGCAGCAGCCGCGGATCGCCCGCGGCCGCCGCGCGCTCCATCATGTCGGCATAGATGCTGTCGGCAGAGTCGCGCCGCACCGGCCGGCCGCAGCAGTCGCAATGCAGTGTCGCCGTGCGCGCAAACAACAGCTTCAGATGATCATTGAGCTCCGTCATCGTGCCGACGGTCGAGCGCGATGTGCGCACCGGGTTGGTTTGATCGATCGCGATGGCCGGCGGGATGCCCGCGATGGAGTCCACCTGCGGCTTGTCCATGCGGTCGAGAAACTGCCGTGCGTAGGGAGAGAAGGTCTCGACGTAACGCCTCTGACCTTCGGCGTAGAGCGTGTCGAATACGAGCGAGGACTTGCCGGAGCCGGACACGCCGGTGACCACGACGAGCTCGCTCAGCGGCACGTCGAGGTCGAGATTCTTCAGGTTGTTCTGGCGCGCGCCGCGCACGAGAATGGCATCGCGATTGGCGTCGGTCATTCCATCACCGGTGTCGGCATGGTGCCTCGGGGAAGGGGGCTGAAAGGAGGGCAACAGCGAGCGGGATCCGCTCGCGGATGCGCCCGATTTTACAGTAAATATGGGCTGTGCGGCGATGCACAAGGGCGCTCGGCCGCGGGCATCCCGCAATACAGCGCTACGGTCCGACGGGTACTGGATACTTTCGGGCGCGGCGAGCGGCTGGCGTACAATTGCGCCCTTCCGGCACTTCGGCACACCGAGGAGTTCCCATGTCGCCGCAGTCCTACGGCAATGTCCTGCAGATGATCGGCCACACGCCGCTGGTCGCCGTCAATCGCCTCGACACCGGCCTGTGCCGGCTTTTCCTCAAGCTCGAGAACCAGAACCCCGGCGGCTCGATCAAGGACCGCGTCGGCCTCTACCTGATCGAGGCGGCCGAGCGCGAGGGGCGGCTCGCTCCCGGCGGCACGCTGATCGAGGCGACGGCGGGCAACACCGGGCTCGGCCTCGCGCTGGTGGCGGCGCAAAAAGGTTACAGACTGCGGCTCGTCATTCCCGACAAGATGAGCCAGGAGAAGATCTTCCACCTGAAGGCCATGGGCGCCGAGGTGGTGCTCACCCGCTCCGACGTCACCAAGGGGCACCCGGAATACTACCGCGACCTGGCGGAGCGTCTCGCCAGCGAGACACCCAACTCCTTCTACGTCAACCAGTTCGGCAATCCCGCCAATCCGCGGGCCCACGAGGAGACTACCGCGCCCGAGATCTGGGAGCAGATGGAACACGACCTCGACGCCGTCGTCTGCGGCGTTGGGACGGGCGGCACCATCACCGGAATATCGCGCTATCTTGCGCGCGTCGCGCCGGACACCGAGGTCGTCCTGGCCGATCCGGTTGGCTCCGTGCTCGCCGAGTATGTCAGGACCGGCAAGATGCCGCAGGAAAGCGGCAGCTGGCTGGTCGAGGGCATTGGTGGAGATTACGTGCCGCCGGTCGCGGACCTGGGGCGTGTCAGGTCGGCGTATACCATCCCGGACGCGGAGGCTTTCAAGACGTGCCGCGAGCTCCTGGCCAAGGAGGGCATCATGGCCGGCACCTCCACCGGCACGCTCGTCGCCGCAGCCCTGCGTTACTGCCGCGAGCAGACCAAACCGAAGCGAGTCGTCAGCTTCGTCTGCGACAGCGGCAACAAGTATCTTTCCAAGGTCTACAACGATTACTGGATGCTGGACCAGGGATTCCTGGAGCGCGAGCGCTTCGGCGACCTTCGGGACCTGATCGCGCGACGTCACTGGGAGCACGCCGCGGTGACCGTGAACGCGACCGAGCCCGTCATGGCCGCGTACCGGCGCATGAAGCTCTACGACGTCTCGCAGGTCCCCGTGATGCAAAACGGCCGCATCGTCGGCATCGTCGATGAGGAGGACATCCTGCTCGAGGTGTTCGCCAATCCCAAGCACTTCAATGAGCCGGTCACCGCCGCCATGCAGAGCCACCTGGTCACCGTGCCGGTGGATGCCCCGGTGCAGCAGCTCATGGAGATCTTCAATCGCGGCATGGTCGCGATCGTGATGGATGGCGGCGAGTTCCAGGGACTGGTCACCCGCATCGACCTGCTCAACTGGCTGCGCCGCCGAACGTGAGCGTTCGATGACCGACAAGCAAATGCGTTTCGCCACCCGCGTCATTCACGGCGGCCAGCGTCCCGACCCGCTGACCGGCGCCGTGATGCCTCCGATCTATGCCACCTCGACCTATGTGCAGTCGAGCCCTGGCGTGCACAAGGGATACGATTACTCGCGCACCCGCAACCCGACGCGCGATGCGCTCCAGGCCGCTCTCTGCAACCTGGAGGGAGGCGGCGCAGCGTTCGCGTTTGCGAGCGGGATGGCGGCCAGCTCCACCCTGCTCGAGTTGCTCGATGCCGGCTCGCATGTCGTCGCCATGCACGATCTCTACGGCGGCACCTATCGGCTCCTCGAGATGGTGCGCAAGCGTTCCGCGGGGCACCAGGTCTCATTCGTCGACCTGACCCGGCCCGAGGCGCTGGAGGCCGCGATCCGCCCCAACACGCGCCTCGTCTGGGTGGAGACGCCCAGCAATCCATTATTGCAGCTCGTCGATCTGACGGCGGTGGCCGCGATTGCGCGCTCCAAAGGATTGATCAGCGTCTGTGACAACACGTTCGCCACACCCTTCGTGCAGCGGCCGCTCGAGCACGGCTTCGACATCGTCGTACACTCGACCACGAAGTATCTGAACGGTCATTCCGACTCTGTGGGCGGGGCGGCCATCGTGCGGGCCGACAGTCCACTGGCGGAACGCCTCGGCTATCTGCAGAACGCGCTGGGCGCGGTGCCAGGGCCCTTCGACTCGTTTCTGACATTACGCGGCATCAAGACGCTCGCGCTGCGTATGGAGCGGCATTGCGCCAACGCCCTTGCCGTGGCGCAATTCCTCGCCAGTCATCCCAAGGTGGAGCGCGTCAGCTATCCCGGTCTGACGAGTCACCCCCAGCACGCGCTCGCACGCCGCCAGATGACGGGCGGCTTTGGAGGGATAGTGACTGCCGTGTTGAAAGGGACGCTCGACGATGCCCGCCGCATGCTGGAGCGCTGCCACGTCTTCTCGCTTGCCGAGAGCCTGGGCGGAGTCGAGAGCCTCATCGAGCACCCGGCTCTCATGACACATGCCTCACTGCCCGCCGCCAAGCGGGCGGAGCTCGGCATCGGCGATGGGCTCATCCGGCTGTCGGTCGGAATCGAGGACGCGCAGGATCTGATCGCGGAGCTGAAGGAAGCGCTCGGCTAGAGTGGCGCGAGCGTCACGTTGCGCGTGACGCTGCGCGACACGTAGTCCTGCTCACCATAAGTGCCATGGGAAGCCGTGGCTGCGAGCGCGAAGACCGTGTAGGGCTGCCAGCTCGAGGTGGTGGTGGACCAGATCTGATGCTGCGTCGGAGTACAGGTGACCGTGACCACGAAGCCTGCGAGCGCCCCCTGAGTGAGGGTCAAGGGGGTGCTGCTGGGCGTACTGGCGCAGATGGCCGGAACGGCCCGCAAGGTCAGGTTGGCTCCATACTCGATGCCTGCCTCGGCCGCGGCCTGCGCGCGCGCCTCGAGCACCTCCAGAGTTGCGCTCTGATACTGCGTCATGGCCACCTGGACGGCAAAAGCCCCGAGTGCTGCCAGGACCACGATGAGGAAGATCGCCGCGACCAGGGAGAAGCCGGCCTGTCTTCCGGCGCACCGGGGTTGACGCGTGGCGGAGCAGCTCACTGGCCGTACTCCGTGGGTGCCTCGAGGAATACCTGCAGGCTCTCTCCATTGCTCGAGAGCGTGACCCTGAGAATGGCGAGCTCGCCATACGCGTAACCCGCCGGGGCGGGGACGATTGCGATCGTGCACGCCGAGACATCGTGAGCGATGAGCCCGCCCGTACCGGCCGGCGGCACGGCCTGGGCATTGGTAACGCCATAGCCGGAGTAGCGCATCAGAGTTCCCGCGGCCGGCTTCGCCGCATTGGGCTTGCAGACGTAACTCACGGGACCCGAGACGAGGTAGGCGTTGTGCACGGACGGCTGCGTGGCCGGCGCCCCCGGTGCCTTGAATGTCATGCTGCCGCTCAGATTCAGCAGATTTTCCCCGGCGACGTACGGGGGCGTGCTCGGGTTGGGATCCACGGTAATCGTGCCCAAGGATGTCATGACCCCGTTCGCGATCCTGTAGGCGTCGTATGGGGGAGTGCCGAGGTTGCCGACGGAAATGTAATACTGCGCCCGATACGGCAGCGTCTGGGTCGTGAACGAGTCGAGGGTGCCGAAGCTGCTGGCCGCGGCGCCGACGGTCAGCTCCTCGCCCGCGGCGCTGTTCTTGTCTCCTTTGCCGTAGTAACGTGCCACGCCCGCGGTGGCGAGCAGCTCCAGTGCCGTTCCGGCAGCGTTGAGACGCATGCTGTTGGGAAGCGCACTGCGGGCATCGGCCGTGACGGCGTCGCTGATGCGATGGGCGGAATCGACCAGGTCCGAGCGGCGCGTCTGCGCGAAGTACGACTCGATCGGCGTATCCAGAAACAGCACCATGAAGGATGCCACGATCGCCGAGATGACGATTGCGACGACGAGCTCGATGAGCGTGAAGCCGGCGGCCTGAGGATATCGGGAGCTCACGGGTACGACGTCCGATAGCCCCCGAGGGCGACGGCCTGCCCGTCCGGAGATGTGACCGTCACGGTGACCAGCTCGGATTGCGCGGCGAGCACCTGCGGTGCCGTGCCGAGGGCGCTGTTGGCGACAGTCACCCGCACGGTGTAGCTGCCCAGATTCGCCACCGCGGCGCCGGTCGCATCGTGAGCGCCGACATCCACCAGTCCGTTGTAATCACCGACCTTGTCCAGCTGCGTGCGGCTGCAGAGGGCGCAATCGACCCCGAAGGGCTTCTGCAGGATCTCGTTCAGATAAGACTCGGCGATCGCCACCGCCTGGACCTGCTCCATGTTTTCGGCACTGCGCGCGGCGGTCGCGGATACGAGGGCAAGCACGCCTGAGACCGCGATGGCGACCACTACGATCGTTACGATCAGCTCGATGAGCGTGACGCCACGGCAGCGCGCGGGCGATGACATGGCGGCTGCTCTAGGGAGAGGTCACGAAGCCGCTGAGCGCATCGATCTGAAGCGTGAGCGGTTGCGCCGCGCCCGCTGGCGAGCTGACGACGGTGATGGTGGTGGGATTCACGATCGGTGCGGGACCCGCGATCGCGCCGCTGGGTTCGAACTCGAGGACGACCGACGCCGATACGTCAGCGTCTGATGGTGGCGTTCCAGCCAGGGCGGCGCCGTCGGCTTGCTGTACCGCGACGGTGAATGCGCCGGAACACGTCCTACCCGTTGCGGGCAACTCGGCGTTGTAGCCGGTGCCGGGAGCGATAGTCAGCTGCACCTCGCAGCCGCTTGCCGCCGCCGCGGATTCGGAGGCCCGGATGGCGGCGGCCAACACGTCCGTGTAGCCTCGTGCGTCGAAGGCGGCCGTACCGACGAATTTAGGGGCTGCCACCGCGGCGAGGATGCCGGTGATGACGATCACGCAGCACACCTCCAGAAGCGTAAAGCCCCTGCTTGATTCCAGGCGCCGCATGACTCGACCCCTCATACGCGGCCCAAGGCCGCCGGGGTTGGTGGGCCGACTCTAGTTGCAGTTGGTGGTCACCAGGGTCACTACCGGAGCAATGTCCTGTCCGCCAACCACCCGTGCATTGGCGTAGGTCGCGTGGCAGGTCGCGGCAGCAGCTCCATTCGGGACGTACTCTCCGTTTGCCGGATTCGAATATCCGGACGACGTGCTCTGGTCGAGCAACAGCCCGATGCTGGCGGAGTTCGGGTAGGTGTTCGTGAAAGTGATCGTCTGCCCTTCGATCGTGAGCGGGCTCGCAGGGGCGGCGGTCGCCTCCCAGATGCCGTGCGCCATCGTGTCCGCGGCCTCCATGC
This sequence comes from Steroidobacteraceae bacterium, assembly GCA_036273095.1. Lineage (GTDB taxonomy): Bacteria > Pseudomonadota > Gammaproteobacteria > Steroidobacterales > Steroidobacteraceae > 13-2-20CM-66-19. The sequence goes on from DATAXF010000096.1 coordinate 8,095, forward strand.
TGCCGCCGATCGACTTCACCGCCGCGATCCGCGCCTGGCCTTCCAGGCCCATGAATTTCGGTACCGCGAATGCCGCGAGGATCCCCAGGATGATGATGACGACGACCAGCTCGATGAGCGTGAAGCCGCGCTGTGTGGAACGGATCATGAGCTTGACTCCGAAGCAAGACCCGCAGGGGTCACATTATTGTCATCAATCATAGGTTGCCGTACGCGCAACATGTTGAAAACAGTCAACAAACTGTGACGCGGATCGTGGACCATTGCCCGGGATGTGATCGCCCTCACGTGCCGCGGGTCAGTGGCCGGCGCCCACCTTGGCGATCATGTTCCACATGGGCAGGAACACTCCGAGTGCGAGAATCAGCACCATGCCGCCGATCAGCACGATGAGGATGGGCTCGATCGCCGCGCTCAGCGTGCTCAGGGAGTATTCGACCTCACGCTCATAGAAGCCGGCGACCTCATCGAGGAGCTGCGGCAGCTCGCCGGTTTCTTCGCCGACGGCGAGCATCTGCAGGACGAGCGGCGGAAATATGCGCACGCCGGCTGCGGCGCGGCTCAACGGCTCGCCTCTCTCCACCCGGTCGCGCAGCCGCAACATCCGGCGCGCCAAGTAGTCATTGCCGCAGACGCGCGCGATGATGGCGAGAGTCTCGAGCATGGGCATGCCCGCCGTGAGCGCGATGGAGAGCGTGCGGCTCAGGCGCGCCAGGGCGGCCTGGCGCACCAGGGGCCCGACCACCGGTAGCCCGAGCAGGAGTTTGTGCCACCGCAGGCGGCCGCCCACCGTGCGCACGTAGGCGCGTGAGGCGACAAAGAGGGCCGCGCCCACTGCGAGCACCCAGTACCAATCCCTGCGGGCGATCACTGCCGTGTCCATGATGATGCGCGTGGGCAGTGGAATGTCGTTGCCGAGCACGCGGAAGAGCGGTGCGAACCGCGGCATTACGAAGGTCGTGATGATGCCGATTGCCACCGCGATGGCCACGATGACCATGATTGGATAGCGCAGGGCGGCCTTGACCTGCACCTGCATATCCCGCTCCTGGCTCAGGTAGTCGCTGAGCCGCAGGAACGCCGCCTCCAGCGTTCCGGTTGCCTCGCCAACCGCGATGATGCCGAGATAGATCTCCGGGAAGAGCTCGGGGTGGCGCGCGAAGCTGGTTGCCAGGTCCCGGCCGGCCTCGAGGCTGTGCAACACGTCCTCGAGGGCTCGGCGCAGCACGACGTTATGAGTGGAGCTCGCCAGCCCCCGCAGCCCGCGCAGCAGGGGAATGCCGGATTTGACGATCGTGTACATCTGGCGCGTGAACAGCACCAGGTCTGCCGTCTTGGGTTTCCCCAAGCCCATCCGCCGCGCGATCTGCGTGAGCGGCGCCGAGGCCAGCGGGGCGTCGAGACTCGCAACGATGCTGATCGGCGTGACGCCGTCATGCTGCAGGCGCGCGGCGGCCGCTTCCTCGGATTCGGCTTCGAGGCTGCCGTTCACCGGCTCGCCTCGCGGCGATCGTCCACTGTAGAGAAATTGGCTCACGGCAGACCGTGTTGCAAGCGCGTCGCTGCGGCTACCTGCCGCCGCCCAACGCATCCGCCCGGAGGGCTTCCTCCAACAGCGGGTCGGCTGCCTGGACGCCGCGCGAGGCTTGGTCCGTGTCCGCGCCACCGATCACCCCCAGAGCCTCGGAGACGCTCGTGACGCCACGGATCGCGAGGTCGAGGGCGCTTCGCGCCAGAGACACGAAATCGGTACGCGTGCGTGCGGCCTCTTCGAGCCCTGCGAGATCGCTGCGCAGGATCGCATCGGTGAACGTCCGATCGATCTCGAGCAGCTCGTACACGGCGATGCGGCCGCGATAGCCGGTCAGGTTGCAATACGTGCAGCCGGAGCCGGCGCGAAACGAGGCAGCCGCCGCCTCCGCGCCGAATTGGGCCTTGAGCAGCGCCGCCTCTTGCGGTCCGGCCTGCGCCGGATGCGCACAGTGCTCGCAGACGCGGCGCAACAGCCGCTGCGCCACGATGCCATGGACTGCTGCGGCAATCATGTAGCCGGGGGCTCCCATATCGAGCAGCCGATGCACCGTGGCCACCGCGCTCATGGTGTGCAACGTCGAGAAGACCAGATGGCCGGTGATCGCGGCGCGCAGGCCGATCTCGACCGTTTCGCTGTCGCGCATCTCGCCGACCAGGATGATGTCGGGATCCTGTCTGAGCGTGGTGCGCAGCACGCGGGCGAAATCCAAGCCGATCTTCGCGTTGACCTGCACCTGATTGATGCGGTCGAGCCGGTATTCCACCGGGTCCTCGGCGGTGATGATCTTGGTGTCCGGCTGGTTCAGATGCTGCAGCGCCGAGTAGAGGGTCGTGGTCTTGCCGCTGCCCGTCGGCCCGGTTACCAGCACCATGCCGGCGCTGCGCTCGATCAGCGCGCGAAAGCGCGCGAGCAGCGGCGGTGGCATCCCGAGCGCATCGAGATTCATCAGGCCCGAAGACTGATCCAGCAGCCGCATCACCACGGACTCGCCGTGTTGGGTGGGCATGGTGGACAGACGCACATCGATGGTCTTGCCTCCGACCTTCACGGAGAACCGTCCGTCCTGCGGCAGGCGCTTCTCGGCGATGTCGAGACCGCTCATCAGCTTGAGACGCGTAGTGAGCGCGCTCGCCACTCGGCGACCCCCCTCGATCACCTGCTCCTGCAGATGGCCGTCGACACGCTGGCGGACACGCAGGGCACTATCTCCAGGCTCGATGTGTACGTCTGATGCGCCAACCTGCATGGCGTCGTGGAACATCGTCTGGATAAGGCGGATGACGGGAGCATCCGGCGATCCCTCCTCGGCCGCCAGCTGCTCGATGTCGATATCCGCTTCCAGCTCCTGGCCGACCTCCTGCGCGATCGAGGCAATCTCATCGGTGCGCCGGTAGACCGTGTCCATCGTCCTGAGCAGGTCGGCCTCCTTGACCAGTGCCAGGCGAATCGGCCGCTTCAGGGCGGCAGCCAGCTCATCGTAGGAAAAGAGGTCGGTGGGATCCGCCATGGCGACGAGCGCGCCGGCCGCATCCGCCTTCAACACCAGTGCGCGCGATCGGCGGGCCTGCGCCTCCGGCAGCAGCCGCACCGTATCGGGCGACAGCTGCACCTGACGCAGATCCATGAAGGGGATGTGCAGGTGCTTCGCCAGCGCCTCGTGAAAGGCCTGCTCGCTCACCATGCCGAGGTCCGTCAGCACCCGGCCGAGGCGGCGGCCGCTGCGGTGCTGCTCCGCCAGCGCGGTCTTCAGCTGCTGCTCGTTGATGAGCTTCTGCTCGAGGAGCAGCTCCCCGACCCGCACCCGTTTACGACGCGGCGGATCGCTCACGGCGATTTTGCCTTCTTCGCGGGCGTCGCATCCTCCATCGTCGGCGACTCCGCGACGAGCTTCGGCCAGTCGCTGCCGTTCACGACCATCGCCCGCAGCAGGATCACGAGCTCCACTTTGCTCTTCGTGTCCTGCTCGCTGCGAAACAACCGGCCCAGTTCGGGAATGTCACCCAGGAGCGGTGTCTTGTACTGCTGCTTGTCCACCGTCTCCTGCATCAGGCCGCCGATCACGATGACCTGGCCGCTGCGGGCCCGCACGATACTGTCGGATTCCCGCACGGCGCTCTGGGCCATGGGCAGCACGTCGGGACTGCCCTGCACCTCGATGGTCAGAGTCTGTGTGGTCACCTGACTGACGATCGGGTGAATGTGCAGCAGCACCTGGCCGTGCGTCCCGATCTGCGGCGTGACATCGAGGGCGACGCCGGAGAAGAACGGCGTCAGGCTCACGTTGTTCGATATCGTGGGAGCGCCGCCGTTGCCCACCACCGTGTTGCTCTGCACGCCGGTGACGTAGAACTGGTCGGTGCCGGCCTTGATGATCGCTTTCTGATTATCGAGGGTGGCGACCCGCGGACTCGACAGCACGTGAGTGTTGCCCTCAGTGCTCAGGAGCTGGATGACGGCGTCGAAGTCGGCGAAATCGGCCGCCACCGTGAACGCGCCGCCGAGACTGTTGGTGGCGAGGCTGGTGATCGGGCTCCCCGGCGACAGGGTGATGGGAGAGTTGTCGGGAGGAGTGAGCGCGTTGGCGGTACCGAAGCCGTTCGCCGGGCCGGTCTGGCCGATGGCATAGTGGCTGCTGCCCAGAGTCATGATCTGCGCCCAGTTGATGCCCGCCTGGTAGGCATGGTCGAGATCCACCTCGACTATCTTCGCCTCGAGGAGTACCTGTCGGGTGACGGTCGCCTCGGTGGTGCTCAGATAGTCGCTCACTTCCTCGAGCTGCTCCGGCAGCGCCCGCACCACGACGATCCCGGACTGCGGGTCAATGATGACTTTGCGTCCGGGCCCGTCGCCGACCATGGCGTGCAGATTGGCATCGAGGTTGCCCCAGAAGTCCGAGTCGTCGCGCGTCATCACCGACGTGCCTGTCGTGTCGATGGTCGTTTTATCGTTGCCGGTGCCGACCGTGGCCGTGGTCGGGCTCTGCGTGGGGCTGGTCTGCGTGCCGCCGTACTGCGTGTTGTAATTGCCCTGGGTAACCTGTCCGGAGCTGACGAGGGTGTTCGACACCCCGTAGCGCCGCAGGTCGAGGTAGCTTATGTGGAAGATGCGCGTCTGGAGGGCGGCGGGCAGGATCAGGTAGCCGGCAGCGGTGTGCCGATAGTCCAAGCCGTAGAGCTCGCGTGTCGCATCCAGCAGCTGCTGCAGGGTCACGTTCTTGAGAGATATCGTGACACGGCCGGTGACGTCCGGATGAACGAGGATATTGTACGGTGTGTTCTCGACGAGACCTTGGAAAAACACGCCCGCGGGCGCGCCGACAACGTCCACTCCGATGAGCGGCTCGCTCGCGGGCTGCGAGGCCGAAGCGGCGCCGGCGCATCCTACGAGCCAGGGCTCGGGCGCGTATGCGAAGCGCTTGCGCGCGCCGCGGGAGTAGCTGATGCCTGCGGCGGAGATGCTGCGGATCAGCGCGCCGTCGACCCGGTCGCCGGCATGGACGAGGCGGTCGTTGGCAATGGCCACGAACGCTCCGGAGTGGCACAGCACCCCCTCGAGCCGCAGCCCGCCTGCCTCCTGCAGCCGTTCACCCCGCAAGGGCGGCCGGGTCGGGTCGGTGAGAGAGTCGGCGCGTGCGCTGCCGGGCATGGCTGACGCCAGCAGCAGTCCAAACACGGCGATTGCGAATTTGCGGCTCATAGTTGGATCCAGTGGTGGCTCATGCTCACGGTGCCGAGCCTGACGGTCACTCGGGTCACGGGATAGTGAGTCGCATCGAGCTCGAGGCTCTGCCAGTAGAAGTGCCATGGCAGAGCCTCGAGGGCCTGCAGGTAGGCCAGGTCATCGAGATACTGCCCCTGCATCACGAGCACCACGGAGTGCACGTATGGGCCGTCGGCGGCGCCGGCACCCGAGCTGTCGCCCAGCTCGTGGGGTGCAACGCTTCGCAGGCTGATCAACGTCACGCCGAGTTGACGGCTCAGGACGTCATGAATCACCTGTGTCATCCGTTGCGGCGGGATGAGTCCGGCGGATTGGGAGTCGAGGCGGGCGGTTACCTGTTTGAGCTGCGCGGCGAGCGCGATCGTGCGCTGCAATGTCGCGGCGGCGTCCCCCGTCCCGGCGCTGTTGACGGCGGCAACGATTTCGGTGAGCTGCTTCCTGCGCAGCTCGAGCCGCTGCAGCACGAGCACATGGAACACGGCGATCAGCACGGTGAGCGTAGCGGCGGTCGTGAGGACACGCTCACGCAGGCTCAATCCGTCGAAGCGCTTTCCCACAGCGGCCACGGCGCTGCCGGTGTTCATGGCTGCGGCGTCCGGGTATTGGCAAGCTGGACAGGCGTGCCGGCGCCGGCCGTGCCGTCCGCATGGAATTTGAAAACGGCAGTCCGTGTCTGCGGCCGCTGGATAGCGAGGCGATCGAACCGCATTCCCGCGAGCGTGCGCTCGGTGCCAAGGGCATGCAGATAGCGCGGTACCCTGTCAGGGTCGGTCACTTCGCCGGCAAGACTCATCGAGCCGGTCAGGTCCGAAAGGGAGATCTGCTGCAGCCACAGGCCCGGCATGGGGTGTCGCGCCAGGGCCGCGAGCTCTGCCGAGAAGCCGCTGGTGCTGCCCACCGTGGCCCCCTGCAACAGCGCGAGCGCGTGCTCATGTGCGGCGAGCTCCGCGTCGAGCTCCTGGAGCCGTGACTGCGGGTCCGTCGCGCTCCCGTCTCCGCCGGGCAACGAGCCGAGCGCGCTCAGCATCGCCTGCTGCGCCTGCTGTTGGTGTTGCAAGGCGTCGACCGCGCGCTGCAGATGATCGACCTGCCAGCTGCCGTAGCCCCAGATGACCGCGAGACAGGCGCTCACGGCGGCCAGAGCCAGGGCGAGCGTCGCGGATCCGAACGGGCGCCAGGGCGGTGCCGTCTCCTGGTAGAGGTTGACCTGCTGCCGCGGCTGGCTCACGGCCGGCTCCGCTCGCTTCTCAGCGCGGCTCCCAGCGCCAGCAGTCCGGGCCCGCGCGTGTCGGGTTCGACGCCGTCGGTGATGTCGAAGAGCTCCTGCACCTCGAGCAACTTGACCGAGTGTCCCGTCGCGGTGCCGAGGCCGCCGAGCAGGTGGTGCGCGCGCGCATCGCCGGAGACGACCACCACTTCCGTGATCGCGGGACGATCGAAGTGACTTTCGTAGTAGTCCAGCGAGCGCTGCAGCTCGAGGGCGAGAGAGGCCACGTCGATGGCTGGTGCCGCCCCGATGGCAGAGGCGCCGTCGCCGCGGCGGCCGAGATCGATGCGTCGGGCGAGATAAAGGATGCCCCGGCAGGTCAGTGTCAGTTGCGCGAAGTCGTCCCCCAGTGCGATCAGGGCGACGCCGTGCTCGTCCTGCGGCAGCAGGGCCGCGATGTTGCGCAGGCACATCTCCGGAATATCCACACAATCGAAACCGCGGATCCGCGGTTTGACCAGGCCAACCACGCGCTGCACCGCCTCGGAGCGCGCCGCGACGGCGTAGATCATCCGTGACTCGACGTAACGGGCCTGCTCGGGGATCTCGAACACATCGATGACCGCCTCGCTCGGCGGGAAGTTGATGATGTCCTTGAGTTTCCAACGGACGGCGCCGCGCAGCTCCTCCGGCTTCACGTCGGGGGCCTCGACCTGTACCAGTTGGTAATCGTCGGTACCCAGCACCGCGCTCACCGCCGCATGCGCGAGGTCGCGATTGTGGGCGAGGGGGGCCAGGACGTGCTCGGCGCGGATCTCCAGTGACGGATGCACGGCGCAGTGTCGCAGCAGCGGCCGCGCGGACCTGGTAGTGCGTACTATGGCGAGCGCCGTCTCGCGGTCCGCCGGCATGACGCCGACCCGCCAACCGTTGGCCTGCGCTCTACTGAATAGAGACAAGAGCTTACCCCCGAGGCGCGACTGCGGCGATTTGCGTGCAGCCGCGCGATTACCGGGCGAGCCTCAGGGCCCGTACCCGGGTTGTTTTGTCTCATCACGAGCCCGGAGTCGGGCGTGCGAGACTTAACAGAATCTGCAGGTTGCTCGGGAAATGGGGGGTGAAGTGAGCAATGGCTCACGCTAACCGGGCATCGTAAGCGGCCGCGCTCGGTCGCGCTCCAGGCGGGCGGCGTGGGCACGGACTCGCAGCAGGTCGCGTCTCGCGAGCAGGCCGGCGAGCTTGCCGGTGGCGCGGTCGACGATCGGCACGCGGCCGACATCAGCCGAGGCCATGCGGTCGGCAAGGTGGCCCACCAACTCATCCGTGTAGCCAACGAAGACTTCGCCGACGTCGGGCATCTCCCCCAGCGTCTGCCCTTCGGGCCAACCTTCCCGCGACCAGCGCAGCACGTCGGCGCGCGAGACCATGCTGACGACGCTCGCGGCATCGTCGACTACGGGGTAGCTCTTGTGACGTTTGACACCATTCTCCGTGTCAAAAAACATGAGCGCCTCCTCCGTCGACATCTGCGGCGGAAGAGTGTCCACCGGATGGGTCATGATTTCGCTTACCCGCATCACCTCGAAAGGATCGACGGTGTATTCGTAGGTGAGATGCCGGCCGCGCCGCGCGAGCCGCTCCGTCAGGATGGAGCGGCGCATGATCAGCACCGTTACGGCGAATGAGGCGACGCACGCCACGAGCACCGCCGGCATCACACTGAGATCGCCCGTCAGCTCGATGGCGAACACGGTCGCGGTCAGCGGGCAACGCAGCGTTCCGCCGAGCACCGCCGCCATCGCGATGAGTGCCCAGAAGCCCGCGTCGCCGAAGGGGAGGATGTGTGCCTCCAGCGCGCCCACTGCGCCCCCCATCATGAGTAGCGGCGCCAGGGTGCCGCCCGAGGTCCCGGAGGCGAGTGCGATGACCCAGATGACGCCTTTGACGAGCAGCAGCGCGATGGCCGCATGGGTCGACACCGAGCCGCTGATCAGTGCCTGAATGTTGTCGTAGCCGACGCCCAGAGCGGCAGGATCGATGAGACCGCCGATACCGACGACGATGCCGGCGAGCGCCGGCCACCACATCCAGTGGATCGGCAGCTTCTCGAACAACTCCTCGATCCAGTAGAGCCCGCCGGTGGTGATGGCGGATTGCAGTCCCGCCACGACACCGACTCCGACGCAGAGCGCGAGCCCCCACCACGGCATCGCGGGTATGCCGGTGTGCGGAAAAAGCGGCCACACGCCCACCAGCCACGGGCGCCATGCCATGGCGACGATGGCGGAGACGACCACCGGCACGAAGCTGCGCGGCTTCCACTCGAAGAGCATGACCTCGATGGCGAGCAGCACCGCCGCCACGGGAGTGCCGAAGATCGCGGTCATGCCGGCCGCGGCGCCAGCGACCAACAGTGTTTTGCGCTCCGCGGAGCTCAGATGGAAGAACTGCGCGAACAGCGACCCCAGCGCGCCGCCCGTCATGATGATGGGGCCCTCGGCGCCGAACGGGCCGCCGGTGCCGATTGCAATCGCCGACGACAGCGGTTTCAACACCGCGATCTTGGGCTCTATCCGGCTCTGTCCGATGAGAATGGCTTCGAGCGCCTCGGGAATGCCGTGGCCGCGGATCTTCTCCGAGCCGAAGCGGGCCATGAGTCCGACGATCAGGCCACCGACGATCGGTATGAGGACCGAGGCCGGCCCGAGCCTGGCGTGACTCAGGTAAGAGGTCGCCGTGGAATAGACGTGGAAGTAGGCGAAGTTGGTGACGATGGCGATGAGCTTCAGCAACACCCAGGCCGCGCCGGCGCCGAAGCTGCCGGTGACGACCGCCATTGCGGACAGCACGAGCAGGCGCCGGTCGGCGGTGAAGTCGCGCAGGGTGTCATGCACCCCAAGGGTGGAAACAGAGCTCTTCATGGTTCTCCAAGGGATTGCAGCGCCCGGCGAGGCGGGCGCTTTATATCGCAATGCGATATTATTCTCCATGAGAAGCCCAATGTCCGCCACCCCCAAAAGGCAGAGCCCGCAAGCCACGCCGTCCCACGAGCTGGCGCCGCACGACTATGAGGTCCTTGCGGAATTTCGCTATTTGCTGATGCGCTTCGCCGCCTTCAGCGAGCAGGCGGCCCATGCCGCGGGCGTGGCCCCGCGCCAGCATCAGGCCCTGCTCGCGATCAAGGGCTACCCGGGCGGCGCCGAAGTGGCGATCGGCGATCTGGCGGGGCGGCTCGGCATCCGCCATCACAGCACCGTTGGCCTGGTGGATCGGCTGGTGGGGCGGGGATATCTGGTCCGTGGCGAGGACCCGCACGATCGCCGCCGCAGCCTGCTGTCGCTGACCGCCGCTGGTGAGCAGGCACTTGCCGGGCTATCCGCAGCCCATCGGCGGGAGCTGCGCCGGGTCGCCCCGCTCTTGAAATCGCTCCTCGGCCGCCTGGGCCCGCAGGAGCATCACGACAGGATCTGACTGGAGGCGTCAGCCTCAGTCCCTGAGGTGCCGGCTCACCTCCAGGGCGACCCGGGCGCCGCTGCGCAGCGCGCCAGTCACGGTCGTCGCCTCTCCTGTCGTATCCGTCGCTTCGCCGGCGAAGAAGAGCGTGCCGCCCAGGGGTGTTGCCAGCTGCTGGCGGGCATTGCCGCCGCCCGCAGCCACATAGCTGTATGCGCCGCGCGCGTAAGCATCGCGCTCCCAGTTGTGAACGTAAGCCGCCTGGAGCTCCGGCACTTCGTCACCGCCGCAGAAGACGGAGCTGACGCAATCCATCGCATGCCGGACGATCTCCTCGTCGCTCAGCCCGCACAGGCGTGCCGCGGCGGGGCCGCCGACCCAAGCGTTGAGAGCAGGGGCGCGCACCGGCAATGTCGTCCAGTAAGTAGGGAACGCCTTGTCGGAAGCGTGGAAGAACGAGGCTTCCGCGTAGCGGCCACCGTCCCGCTCTTCCCAGAAGGCGCGGCGGAAGTGGAGGATCACTTTGAGGACCGGACCGGAGATGAGGTACGAGAGCGCATCCTGCTTGGTGTCGAGGCGCGGCACGAAGCTGATCGCGCCGGGCGCGTTCGCCGGAGCTTTGAGCACACCGATCGGGACGGTGACGATCGCCTTGCGCGCGGCGGCGCGCAAAGGTTGGCCGAAGCGCACGCCCTCGACCTCGACGCCGCGATCGCTCCAGTGAACCGCGGTGACGGCGGTCAGGAGCTGCAGGCGCACACGATTACGGTCAAGCGCCGCGCCGAGCGCGAGCAGCGCCGGGCGATAGCCGCCGAGCGGCCGTGACTGCGAGGAATCCAACATACCGCCGGCGCGCCACTCCTCGGCGACGGAGTGCAGGCTGACGAGTCGCGGGTCGGCGGCATCGAAGCCCGAGACGAAAGAGCGGGCCATGGTGCGCGCCTCTTCCGGCAGCGCGCGGCCGGGAGCGCTCGCCAGGAAATCCTCGAGCGACATATCGGCTTGCGAGAGAACATCGGCGGCATCGAGCGCAGCGCGGACCTTGCCGAGCGGACTCTCGGCACGCCGTTGCAGCCGTCCTTCGATCAGCGACCAGTACTCTCCCGAGACGTCCAGGGCGGCCGAGCCGGCGCCGCGAAGCAACTCGTAGGTTTCCGGCGAGTCGCCATGGATGAACTCAGCGCCGAGCTCCACCGGGGCGGCGAGCGCCGGTTCGAGGCGCGTCCAGATGCGCCCGCCGATGCGATCGCGGGCCTCGAGCAGCAATACCGAGCAACCGGACCTTGCGAGGGCGGCCGTCGCTGCCAGCCCCGCGGCCCCCGCGCCAATGACGATGACGTCGTAATGCTCCACAGTCAGCCCTCGGCCCGGTCAACGCTCGTCGGGCTCTCCCACCGGAATGATGATGCGCGCGCCCCGCCGGTAGCTCCAATAGGCTTCCGCCCAGTCGATCAGCACGACCAGGCGGTTGCGGAACCCGATGAGAAAATAGATATGGGCGGTGAGCCAGATCCACCAGGCGAGGCTTCCGGAGAGGCGAATGCGGCCAAAGTCGACGACCGCGGCCATGCGGCCGATGGTCGCGAGCGAGCCGAAGTGACGGTAGTGGAATGGACCGAGCCCCCGGCCGGAGAGCCTGGCAAGGATTGCGTCTGCCGCATAGCGCCCCATCTGCTTCGCCGCAGGCGCGATCGCAGGGAGGGGGCCCATTCCGTCAGGCACGGCCAGGTCGCCGACGACGAATATCTCAGGATGCCCGGCGACGGTGAGCTCCGCAGTGACTGGCACACGGCCTGCGCGATCGAGGGCAACACCCAACGTCGCGCCGAGCGGCGAGGCGGCAACGCCGGCGGCCCACAACACGGTGCGTGCCGGGATCCGCTCCTCCCCGATCCAGACACCGCGCTCGTCGACTCCCGTGACCGGGCGGCCCGTGCGCACGAGCACCCCGAGTCGCTCGAGTTGACGCTGCGCCTTCGCCGACAGCGACGGAGGAAAGGCCGGCAGTACGCGGGGACCGGCTTCGATCAGCAGGACTCTCGCCGAGGCCGGGTCGATGTGGCGAAACTCCCGCTTGAGAGTGTGGCGGGCGATTTCCGCGAGCGTACCGGCCAGCTCCACCCCGGTGGCGCCTGCCCCGACGATCGGGAACGTGAGCCATGCCATCTGTTCGGCAGGATCGACCGCAGCCTCGGCGCGCTCGAACGCCGTGAGAATGCGCGCCCGGATCCGAAAGGCGTCTTCCAACGTCTTCAGGCCAGGCGCGTATGGCGCCCACTCGTCGTGACCGAAGTACGCGTGCGTGCTTCCCGTCGCGACGATCAGGAAGTCGTAGGGACGCGAGACTCCATCGACGTCGACGGTCCTGCGCTCGATGTCTATCCGTCGCGCCTCCCCGAGGAGCACGGTGACATTGCGCTGGCTGCGCAGGATGTGCCGCAGCGGGGCGGCGATGGAAGGCGCGGCGAGGCCGGCGGTCGCCACCTGGTAGAGCAGCGGCTGAAAGGTATGGTGATTGTCGCGATCGATCAGCAGGACGTCCGCCGCGGCGGTGCGCAGGGCATGCGCGGCGGAGAGTCCCCCGAAGCCGCCGCCGATAACGATTACCCGGGGCCTGGTGTGCATTGCGTCGGCCGATCACGCGCGGACAAAGTCTGGGTCGCAATCTTACCCCGATACGATAATGTGTGTACTCGGCTGACCAAGCGAGCAAAGAGTATCCATGGCCGGGCACGCTGACGCCCTATTCGAGCAGTTGACCGTTGCGCTCTACGTGCTCTGTGCCGTGTTCGCCGCCGTGCACGCTCTTCTCACCAAGCCCGATCCGCGCAGCGCACTGGGTTGGATAGTGACCTGCTGGCTGCTCCCGTTTGCCGGCACCGTCCTCTACCTGCTCTTCGGGGTGAATCGGGTCCGCACGCGCGCCCGGCAGCTGCGCGCCGGGCTGACGGCCTTCGGCAGCGGGATCGCGAGCCGGCCGCCGGAGGATTTCGCAGGGCAGCTGATCCGCATCGGCGATGCCGTGACGCAGCGGCCGAGGTTGCCCGGCAATCAGGTCATATCGCTGGAGAACGGCGAGAACGCGTTTCCGCTCATGCTGGAGGCGATCCGCGCGGCACGGCATTCGGTCTGGCTCTCGACCTACATCTTCGAGACCGATGAGGTCGGGCGCGAATTCATTGCCGCGCTCGCCGCCGCCGCGGCGCGCGGGGCGCAGGTCCATGTGTTGGTGGACGGAATCGGCGAATGGTACAGCTGGCCCCACGCCGTGCGGCTGCTGCGCCAGGCGGGTGTGCACGCCGCGCGCTTCCTGCCGCCGCGGCTGGCGATGCCGGTGTTCTCGCTCAATATGCGCAATCATCGCAAGCTTCTCATCGCCGATGGCGAGACCGGCTTCGTCGGCGGCATGAACATCGGCGGCCGCGAAGTCGGCAAAGCCCAGCACCGGCGCATGGCCGACCTTCACTTCCGGGTCACGGGACCCGTGGTGTCTCAGCTCGCGGAATGCTTCGCCGCCGACTGGCAGTTCGCCGCCGGCGAGACTCTGGCGCCCCCGCCCGCGGCGAGGGCGGCTACGGGTGCCTGCGTCTGCCGGGTCATCAGCGAAGGCCCGGATGAGGACGCCGACAAGCTGCTGTTCGTGATCCTGGGCGCCATCTCGGTCGCCCACCGCCAGGTGCTGATCATGACGCCTTACTTCATTCCGCCTCCGGAGCTCACCGCGGCGCTGCAAACGGCGGCGCTGCGTGGTGTGGAGGTATGTCTCGTGCTTCCGGCGCGCAGCAATTTGCGGTATGTCGACTGGGCGACGCAACGCTGGCTGCCGCCGCTGCTCGAGCGCGGCATTGAGATCTACCTGCAGCCGCCGCCTTTCTCCCACACCAAGCTCATCGTCGTCGACGGCTCCTACGCGCAGATCGGGTCGGCCAACATCGACCCGCGAAGCCTGAGGTTGAACTTCGAGATCGCCGTGGAGGTGTACGATAGCGCGGTGTGCGCCGAGCTTGCGAAGTACGTCCTTTCCGCGCGCGATCATGCCGCACGACTGCCAGCGGGCCCTCTTGCCGAACAGCGATTCGTCGGCCGGCTTCGCGACAGCCTCTTCTGGCTGCTCTCGCCTTATTTGTAGGCCTTGTTAGGAGGTCCGGATGAGCCATTCCAAAGCCGCGTCTGAAGTCACGATCAAGCGCGCGTACGAGCCGCCGTCGTCTCATGACGGTACCCGGGTCCTCGTCGATCGGTTGTGGCCTCGCGGCGTGAAGAAAGCGAAGGCCGGCATCTCGCAATGGATGAAGGAGATCGCCCCCAGCAACGAGCTGCGCAAATGGTTCGGGCACGATCCGGCGCGCTGGGAGGAGTTCCGCCGCCGCTACAAGGCGGAGCTCACGGGCAAGCGGGAGCTGGTCGGCCGGTTGCGGGAGCTCGCCCGGGAAGGTCCGCTGACGCTCGTTTACTCCGCGCACGACGAGGCTCACAACCAGGCCGTCGTGCTGCGCGAGCTGTTGCTGCACTGAGCAACATCGGAGAGGCGGTCAGGTAGCGGCCGCGGCCGCGGCCGGCTGTGTGGCCGGGTGTCGTGCGAGACGGCGCGCTCCCGGGTCATTCACCAGGCGCAGGACGCGTGAAAAGAACCCGCCGCCTTTCGGATCGGCGCGCCCGATATAAATGACGCCCGAATGGGCGAGATCCCGTGTGAACATGTCCATGACCTGCTCACGAGTGTGCACGTCGATGGAATCCAGTGCCTCATCGATCAGCACCCACGGTGGTACGTGCAGCATCAGGCGAGCAAAGCCGATTGCCTGCTGCTCGTCCTCGCTCAGCTCATGGTCCCAGCGGCGGACCTCACTCAACAGCGACACCAGGCGGCGCAGCCCCAGCCGGTGCAGCGCCCGCTCGTAATCCTCGTCCTTGAAACGGTCGACGGCCGAAGGATAGGCCAGCACTTCCTTGAGCGCACCGGCCGGCAGGTAGGGTGTGCGCGGCATGCAGTAAAGGTCTTGCCCCGGAGGATGGACGATGCGTCCCGCGCCCCAGGGCCAGAGTCCGGCCAGGGCACGGAAGAGCAGAGTCTTGCCGGCACCGGGCTCGCCGACCACCAGCACGCGCTCGCCGGGCTTGATCTCGACACGACCGCCCTCGAGGCTGGTGCAGCCCGCAGGCGAGGCGATCTCGAGGTGATCCATCACCAGTGTCTGCGCCTCGCCGCCGCGCGCCGGCTCGCACTCGCGACGCTCGATGCGGCTTTCCTCGCGATGAAGGCCCGCGGTCGTGGCAACCGCGCGCCGGAACGCCGCCACCCTGAGCAGCGTTGCCCGCCAGTCGGCGATGGTGCTGAAGTTGTCGACGAACCAACGGAGCGAGGATTGCAGCTGGGTGAAGGCCGCCGCCGCCATCATCAGGCCGCCGAAGGTGAGATCGCGGGCGAAGTAGAGCGGCGCGGCGACCAGGATCGGGACGACCATCGTGACCCAGCCGTAGCCGGCCGTCACCCAGGTCAGGCGTGTCAGATCGGTAACCAGCCGCCGCGTCGCGGCGAGTACCGCCGCGAGGTCGAGCTCGATGCGCCGCGCCTCGTCGGCCTCACCGCCCGCGAGCGTGATGGCATCGATGTGCTCGTTGACGTGAACCAGCGTGTGGCGCAGCTCGGCCTCCCGCGCGTAGCGGGCGGCGTTGTCGGGGATGAGTCTGCGGCCGGTCCAGTATGTGAGGAGAGATGCCGACAGCGCATAGATTATTGCGGCCCACACCATGTAGCCCGGCACCGCCAGCGTGACGCCGCCCAGCTTCAGCGCGAAGCCGCTCGAGATCGACCACAGTACACCGACGAAGCTGACGAGCAGAGCTGACGACTGCACGAGTCCGAGCGCGAGATCGCTCGAGAGCTCCGTCAGGTGGCGGGCGTCCTCGTGCATGCGCTGGTCGGGGTTCACACCGATCGGGCCGGCGCTCTCCAGTTGAAAGGCGCGGTGCGGCTGCATCCAGTCCTCCACGAGGTCATGCACCAGGCCCTCGCGCAGCTTCACCTTCAACATCTCGGCGAGCCAGCGCTGCCCGACGTTGAGAAGGAGCAGCAAGCCGGCGATGACGGCGAACACGGCGAGCTGCAGCGCGAAGCCGCGCAGATTCCGCCGCGACAGGGCATCGTAAAACGGCTGGTTCCAGCGGTTGAGGCGCACCTGGCCGTAGGCGGTCACCACGACGACGGCGACCGCGGCGCCCGTGATCCAGA
>DATAXF010000097.1:0-5974 GCA_036273095.1 Steroidobacteraceae bacterium
CTGGTTTATTTGCCCGCGGGGGCCTGGGATTCGGTGCTGGACTTGCCGCGGCGGATTCGCTCCTGGACCTTGACGGCCTGGCGGCCGCGCGAGATGCCGAGGCCGCCGCGGAATACCGGTACGTCTTCGGCGATCAGCGTCACCTTGCCGCTGAAGTCGCACGGCAGCACGTCCCCGGCTTTCATGTTGAGGAGCTCCGCCAGGGTGACCGAGGAGCGCCCGAGGATGGTGGTGAGCTCGATCTCCGCATCCTCCATCTCCTCCCGCAGACACGTCACCCAACGCTCGTCCTTTTCGACACGATCGCTCGCGACGCCGGCATCGAGTATCTCGCGCAGCGGCTCGATCATCGAGTAGGGCATGGTCACGTGGAGGTTGCCGCCCGCGCCATCGAGCTCGATGTGGAAGCTGGTGACGACCACGATCTCCGAGGGCGAGACGATGTTGGCGAAGTGCGGGTTGATCTCGGAGTTCAGGTACTCCAGCTCTATGGCGGCGACGTGCGACCACGCCTCGCGAAGGTCGGCGAAGACGCCGCGCAACACGATGTGGATGAGGCGCTGCTCGGTGGCGGTGAACTCGCGGCCCTCGATCTTGGCGTGGCGGCCGGTGCCGCCGAAGAAGTTGTCGACTACCGCGAACACGAGCTTGGGATCGAGCACCACGAGCGCCGTGCCGCGGAAGGGATTGATCTTGACGAGATTGAGACTGGTCGGCACATGCAGGGTATGCACGTACTCGCTGAATTTCTTGATCTCGACACCGCCGACCGAGATCTCCGGCGAGCGGCGCAGCAGGTTGTAGAGGCTGACGCGGTTGAGACGCGCGAAGCGATCGTTGATCATCTCCAGCGTGGGCATCCGCCCGCGCACGATGCGCATCTGGGTGTTGAAATCATACCCGCGCACCTCGCCCGGCACCGGCGGAGCCTCGGTGCTCACCGCGCCGGTATCGACGCCGTGGATCAGGGCGTCGATCTCGGCCTGATCGAGAATCTTCTCTTGGCTCATGGGTGATCCGCGCCCGTTACTGCATCACGAAGCTCGTGAAGTAGACGGCTTCGACCCGCTTGGGGTCGCCGCCGTCCTGCGCGAGGTCCTTGCGGATCGCCGTGAGCGCATCGGTGCGCAGCTGCTCCTTGCCCGCGGGCGTGGAGAGCACGGTGTACTTCTGGTTGGCAAAGAGAATGAGGAGGTCGTTGCGCACCACCGGATCGTTGTTCTTCAGCAGGTCCAGGGTCTTCTGGTCACGCGACATCACCTCGACCGAAACCTGCAGGAAGCGCACCAGCTGGTCAGCCTGGAAATTGACGACGAAGGGCGGGTCGAAGGGCAGATAGAGCGGCGGCCCGACGGGCTTCTTGTCGGCGGCGGCGTGAGATGCCTTGCCGGAGTGGCCGAAGGCGTGTGTCAGGACCAAGGCGCCGGCGAGGCCGACGATGAGCACCGCTGCCCCGATGATGATCATCATCTTTGGGGCGCGCTTGCCTGCCGCAGGGGTTTCGGCGCCAGCGGCTCCCTGCGCCGGTGCGAGGACGGGTACTTCGGCCATCGATCTGTCGTCTCCTGCGGCTGGTGCGGCGCCAAGCGCCTGTTGCTTGCGTCCTGCAGGTGCAACGCCCATGCCACAGGCGTTGAAACACGCCTAAGTGACTGACAGATAAGGGTTTGG
The DNA here is from genome assembly GCA_036273095.1 of Steroidobacteraceae bacterium. Lineage (GTDB taxonomy): Bacteria > Pseudomonadota > Gammaproteobacteria > Steroidobacterales > Steroidobacteraceae > 13-2-20CM-66-19. Next base: position 1,672 of record DATAXF010000097.1, read on the forward strand.
CGGCAGTTTCGGGAGTGTGAAACGCGTCGCAGTCGGAGGCGGGCGACGGTTTATTGACGAGTACTCAGACGTAGGTATCGAGCAGGCCCAACCCGCCCGTGGCGCCGCCCTGGCTGCCGGGGCTCTCGAGGTTGACCGCCGCGATCGCGGCTGCCGGCGATCCCGGTCGCGCGGAGCCCTGGCGGTCGTGGCCGCGGGGCGATTCCCGTGAGACTCCGGCGTCGGCCAGCGTGAGCCCTTGGTTGGCGAACAGCTGCCGCAGCTGCGGCAGCGACTGTTGTAAAGCTGCGCGCGTGTCCGGCTGCGCGGCGCCGAACCAGACACTTGCCTGGCCCTCGTGTACGGAGATGTTGACCTGCAACGGGCCGAGGTGCGCCGGCGAGAGCTGCAGGGAAGCGGACTCGATACCTTGCTGCGCCATCCAGGTGACCCTGGTGCCGAGCTCCTCGGTCCAGGCGCCGGTGCCGACCTGGGAGGAGAGCGTCATATTCGCGGAGGCGGTCGTCGCTTGCTGCGGTGCGAGGTGCGATGTAGTCGGCAACTGGGCGGCGGCCGATAGCACCGCGGCGGCGGCAGTGGCCGTCGCGGCCGGGGAAGCGGGGACGGCGGCAGTGGATGAGCCAGCGGCCGAAGCAGGGTTGGAGGCGCTGGTTCCGGCATCGGGGGCGAGACTCTGCGTGAGCAAAGTGCTGAGGGCTGCCGCGCCGCTCTGCCCGACATCGATCGCGCCGCCGCCGGCCGAGGAGCTGCCGCTCGTGGTCGTGGTCGTGGTCGTGGTCGTGGCCGGTGCCGCCGATGCGGCGGCAGGGGTGGGGATAGCAGTCAGTGCGCCGGCGAGCGCTTGCTCAAAAAGCATCAGTGCGCTCGATGCGGGGTCGGTTGCGGACTGCTTCGCGGCGGGTTGGCTCGGCCCAACCGAGTCGGGCGCTTGCGGTTTGGCGGCCGAGGTGTCGGTCGCCGCAGTGCCATTCGCCGGTGTTGCGGCGAGTGTCTGGGCGAGCGCGGCGGAGAAGGCGCTGTTTTGGGCTGCAGGCGCAGAAGTGCCTGATGCCGTGGGCTGGGTAGCACCGGGTTTGGACGCGCTGGCGGCGCCGGATCCCTTCGTCGTCGAGCGCGCGGCCTGCCGGCCAGAACCGCGGGGCGCGCCGCTTTTGCCTGGCGCTTTGGAGCGGGAGGAGGCCGGGTTGGGAGATGCCGAGCCCGATGCGGAAGAGCCGTCGGCCGCGGGCTGAGAGCTCGGGGACGCAGAGGACTTTGCTGTCGCGGAGTTGGAATCCGGGGCCCCGGAAATCAATGCGGCGGGCGAGGGCGAGCCGCGAAGCGGCGAGCGCCCGGACACGACGTCCGGGCCGGGGGCCCCGCCGCCAGGGACGGTCAGTGGCACGGCCTCAGCTGCCACGAGCGGTGGTCCTGCGGGACCAGAGTTGCAGTGAGTGCTCGTCGGTCTCTTTCTGCTCGATCTTCTCGGCGGCGAGCCGCTCCTCCGCCTGCCAATGGGTTGCAAGGTTGCCGACCGCTGTCGCACGGCGGGCCGCATTGCGCCAATTCTCGAGCTCCGCGGTGCGCTGCAGCCGGGCCTGCGTCAGGATCTGTGTCTGTTGCCGCAGCGCCTCATCGAGGCGGCTCAGGAACACCTGGTACTCGCGCGCGCCGGCGCCACTCATGCCGGACTCCGCTCGACGCGTGAAGTCCCGCACGTAGGCGGCGCGATACGCCTCGAGCTCGTCGAGCTTCGCCTCCGCCGCGCGCACGTTCTTCTCGCAGGCCGCCAGTGCCTCCGCCTTGCGCCGCTCGATGTCGTCGACAACGCGCCGCACCAGGCCGATCCGTTCAGTCTTCTTCATTTACTTGGCTCGGAGAGAGTCTCGGTGAGGGCGGTGAGGCTGGCGGCGAGGTCGACCCGTTCGCGCATGTCCTGCTGCAGGAACCGCTGCATGCGCGGCCACAGCGCGAGCGCCTGATCCACCCGCGGATCGCTGCCGCGCTGGTAGGCGCCGATGGCGATGAGGTCGCGGTGCTGCTGGTAGGTCGAGAGCGTCTGGCGGAATTGTCTCGCCGCCGCGATATGCGGGGCGGCGGCGATCTCGTGCATCGCGCGGCTGATCGAGGCCTCGACGTCGATGGCCGGATAATGGCCGCTCTCGGCAATCCGGCGTGACAGCACGATGTGGCCGTCGAGGATCGCCCGCGCGGCGTCCGCGATCGGATCGTTCTGGTCATCGCCCTCGGTGAGAACGGTGTAGAACGCGGTGATGGAGCCCGAGCCGCTGGCGCCGTTGCCCGCCCGCTCGACCAGTTGGGGCAGGCGCGCAAACACCGACGGCGGATAGCCTTTGGTGGCCGGCGCCTCGCCGATGGCGAGCGCGATCTCGCGCTGCGCTTGGGCGAAGCGCGTCAGCGAGTCCATCAGCAAGAGCACGCTCAGACCTTGATCACGGAAGTATTCCGCGATGGCGGTGGCGAGCCACGCGCCATGCAGGCGCATGAGCGGCGGATGATCCGCCGGCGTGGCGACTACCACGGCGCGGGCGCGGTCCTTGGGTCCGAGGATGCGCTCGACGAATTCCTTCACTTCACGGCCGCGCTCGCCGATCAGTCCCACCACGATCACTTGGGCGCTGGTGTAACGGGCCATCATTCCGAGGAGCACGCTTTTGCCGACGCCGCTGCCGGAGAAGAGCCCTACGCGCTGGCCGCGACCGATGGTCAGGAGGGAGTTGATGGAGCGGATACCCACGTCGAGCGGCTCGCTGATGGGATGTCGCGACAGCGGGTTGATGGGCCGGCCCGTCAGGCGCACGGATGCGCTGCAGGACAGAGGACCGAGTCCATCGAGCGGCTGCGCCGCGCCATCGACGATGCGGCCGAGCAACTCGGGTCCCACGCGGACAGTTCCAGCGCGTTGGCGCGGAATGACACGAGCGTTGGGCCCGAGACCGTGCGCATCGCCCGAGGGCATGAGATACAGCCGATCGCCGGCGAAGCCGACCACCTCCGTCGCAGTTCGCGAGCCATCACCGGCAATGACATCGCAGTAATCGCCCACGGACGCCTGGCAGCCAGCCGCCTCGAGCGTCAATCCAACCATACGGGTGAGCGAGCCTTCGACCGCTGGCGGCTCTGTCTCCCGCACTGCGCGGACCCGGCGCCGCAGGCCCTCGCGCCAGATTGCGGCGCGCGCGAGGTCGAGGGACGCGGTCATTGCTCCTCCCGCGCCGCCGCGCGCTCATCACCGAGCGCGCTCGCGGCGACGGCGGTGATGCGCGCCTCGAGCCGCGCGTCGATGCGCGAGGACTGGCTGTGGATCACACACCCGCCGCGCGATAGTGTTGGATCTTCGACGATGGCCCAGGCGCGATCGACCGCCGGAGCGGTGAGATGCTCCCGAACCGTCGCGGCATCCTCCGGATGCAAATGGACTCTCACTTCGCGTGCCCCGATCGGCAGCAGCGCCAGCGACTCGCGCAGGATGGCGATCACCTGTGTCGGCTCGATGTGCAGCTCGCGCCGGGCGAGCTGCTTGCCCACGCTCATCGCCAGCTGCGCGAGCTCGTCTTCGATCTCGGCGTCGAGCTGTTGCAATGGTCGGGCCAGCAGCTGGAGCGCCGCATCGAGCCGCCTGACACGCTCGTCGAGAGCCGCGAGCCGCGAGCCCGTCTCGGCGCGAGCGCGCGCCATGCCGGCGTCGTAGCCGCGGGTCTCCGCTTCCTTGAGGGCGTGCCTTACCGACTCCTGCGCCTCTGCGGCGCGACGGTCTTCCCGCGAGCGGCCCACGATCGGACCTTCGACCTCGGGCAGTCGCCAGCGCTCGATCGTTGCCGCTGCCGGCGAGCCGGTGCCTTTCAGCGAGGACACTTAACGTGTCCTCGGTGCGGCGAGCGCCCGCGCACGGATGCGCGGGCCGGGAGCCTGCCGCCAGGGATGGCCAGTGGCACACGGGTCAGACATATTCCTCGCCCTTGCCGGCCAGCGCGATGGTGCCGGCCTCGGCGAGCTTGCGGGCGATCTGCAGGATTTCCTTCTGCGCCGCCTCGACCTCCGACAGGCGCACCGGACCTTTCGCCTCCAGGTCATCGCGCAGCATTTCCGCCGCTCGCTGCGACATGTTCTTGAAGATCTTTTCCTTGAGCGTGTCCTCGGCCCCCTTCATCGCGAGCAGCAGCTTCTCCGCCGGCACCTGCCGCAGCAGCTCCTGCATGCCGCGGTCATCGACGTCTATCAGGTTGTCGAACACGAACACGAGATCGAGGATGCGCGCGGCGAGCGCCTCGTCGCTCTTCTCGATCTGCTCCATGAGCGCGCT
>DATAXF010000098.1:0-2213 GCA_036273095.1 Steroidobacteraceae bacterium
GAGCGGCTGCGCGACCGCGAGATCAAGCGCGACGCGGTGATCCGCGCCGCCGCGCGCGCCTTCAACCGCAAGGGCTATCACAACACCTCGCTCGATGACATCGCGGCCGCGCTCGAGGTGACCAAGCCCACCGTCTACTACTATGTCAGCAACAAGGAGCAGCTCCTCTTCGAGTGCTTCGTGGCCGGCATAGAGGGGATCCGCGCCGCCTTCCGCGAGGCGCGCTCGCTGGCGACGCCGGCCCGGGAGCGGCTGCAGGCGGTGCTGCGCCGTTACGGCGAGGCCGTCACCTCGGAGTTCGGCTGGTGCATGGTGCGGGCGGAGGACCAGGACCTCGCCCCCGACATGAGCGCCCACATCAAGGCGATGAAGTCCGAGATCGACCAGGGGATCCGCCGGCTGCTGCGCGAAGGCGTCCAGGACGGCTCGATCCATCCCTGCGATCCCAAGATGACCGCGTTCGTTCTCGCCGGCGCCCTCAACTGGATCGCCCACTGGTATCGGGAGAGCCAGTCACTGACCGGCACAGAGATCGCCGACGCCTTCATCACGGTGTTCGAGAGCGGCCTGCGGCCCCGCCCCGAGATTTCCAACGAGGACCCAACATGTCGCAAACCGAAGTCGTCATCCTCTCGGCCCGGCGCACCCCGATCGGGGCGTTCCAGGGCGTCCTTGCGCCGGTAACCGCGCCGCAGCTCGGCGCCGTGGCGGCCAAAGCCGCCGTCCAGGCAGCCGGCATCGCCGCGGCCGACGTGCAGGAAGTCATCCTCGGGTGCGTGCTGCCGGCCGGCCTCGGCCAGGCGCCCGCCCGCCAGGCGGCGATCGCGGCGGGCATTCCGCTGGCCACGCCCGCGACCACCATCAACAAGATGTGTGGCTCGGGGCTCAAGGCCGTGATGATGGCCGCCGACCAGATCCGTGCGGGCAACGCCAGCGTCGTGCTCGCCGGCGGCCTCGAGTCGATGACCAATTCGCCGTATCTGCTGCCCAAGGCGCGCAGCGGCTATCGCATGGGCCACGGGGAGGTGCTCGATCACATGTTCTTCGACGGCCTGCAGAGCCCGTTCGACGGCAAGCTCATGGGCTGTTTCGCCGATGCGACGTCGGCCAAGTACCGCTTCAGCCGGGAGGACCAGGATGCCTTTGCGACGGAGTCGGTGCGACGGGCGTTGCGGGCGGTGGAATCAGGGGCGTTCGACGCAGAGATCGCCCCTGTCACGGTCAAGGGCAGGAAGGGTGAGATCGTCGTCGCGCGCGATGAGACACCGGGCACCTGCGACATCAGCCGCATCCCGAGCCTGAAGCCCGCTTTCGGCAAGGACGGCACGGTGACGGCCGCAAGCTCCTCCTCGATCTCGGATGGCGCGGCGGCCCTGGTCATAGCGAGTGCCGAGGCGGCGTCAGCTCGGGGACTGACGCCGGTGGCGCGCATTCTCGCCCAGGCGAGCCACGCCCAGGAGCCGGAGTGGTTCACGACTGCTCCCGTGGGCGCCATCCGCAAGGTCCTCACCCAGCTCGGGTGGAAGCCGCACGACGCCGATCTCTACGAGGTCAATGAAGCGTTCGCGGCGGTCACTATGGCCGCGATGCGCGAGATCGACATCGATCATTCGCGTGTCAACGTCGATGGCGGCGCCTGCGCGCTCGGCCATCCCATCGGCGCCACGGGCGCGCGTATCCTCACCACTCTGCTACATGCCCTGCGCCGCCGCGGCGGCCGGCGGGGAATCGCCTCGCTTTGCATCGGCGGCGGCGAAGCAGTGGCGGTCGCGGTCGAGCTGATCGGCTAATATTGTGTAAAGCGCTGGATCCGGGCTCCTGCCCGGCCCAGCGCGCCTCAGGCAAAACGCGTGGTTTTTGCCCGGGGCTCCGCCACCTGCGGCGGCGGGGCACATGCGTGTGCCTGGGTTACTCAGGGGACTTTTTAACGTCTTCCCTGAAGGGAGGGGATTTCCGTCTCCTGGAGGCCGACGTTCCGGCCCAAGACGAGGATATTGATAGCTGAGTTGATGTCTCGATCATGCGAAGCACCACATCCGCCACAGATCCAGTCTCTTGCTACGAGGTCCTCTCGACCTTTTGGGCCGCCGCGTGCGCCGCACGCGGAACAGACCTGCGTGGTCAATCGCTCGTCAACCTCGAGGTACTCGGCCCCGTGCTTAATAGCTTTATAGCGGAGCTGGGATCGAAGCTGCGACCAGCCGGCATCGAGC
>DATAXF010000099.1:0-4039 GCA_036273095.1 Steroidobacteraceae bacterium
GCGCGCGCCGTCTCGCTGGGCTCCATTGTCTCGATGAACGGCACCGCGGTAAGCGCCACACCGACGGCACCTACGGCCGCTGTAGTAGTGGTGAGCATCCGCCGTCGGTCGAGATCAGGCCCGTCCTCGGTCGGCTTGCCAGGTATCGCGGGTGCGTTCTCGGCCATGCTCACGTCCTCCGCCAAACAGCGCAATTGATGGAAAGAATCCGCGCATAGTAGCGGCCCCGCCGGCCCGAGTCACCTGTGGCTCAGTCCTTCCAGCCACCGAGGCGCTCGGTGAATACTTGCAGGAAACGGTTCGCCCGGCTGCCGTCCATGACGCGGTGGTCGATGGTCAATGTCGCATAGCAGCGCGAGCGCGCCACGATCTCATCCTGCCCGTCGGCGTCGATCACCACCGCGCGCTTCTCGAGCTTGCCCAGACCCAGAATCGCCGACTGCGGCTGCGGGATGATGATGGGTGCTGCCAGCAGACTGCCGCTCACGCCGTGATTGGACAGCGTGAAGGTGCCGCCGCGAACGTCCGCGGGTGTGAGCGCGCCGTCGCGCGCGCGACGCACCAGCTCCTCGAGGCGCCGCGCAGTCTCGAGCAGGTCCAGCGACTCGGCGTGCTGCAGCACCGGAACCACCAGCCCGTCTGCCGCGGCGGTGGCAATGCCCAGATTGATGCTGTCGTAGATTTCTAGCGCCGCATCCAGCCAGCGGCTGTTCGCCTCCGGCACCTCGCGGATGGCAGTCACCGCGGCCTGTGCAAAGTAGGCCGTGAGTGTCAGGGCGACACCTTGACGTGCAAACTCCTCACGATGCCGCTGACGATGGGCGAGCACCTCGCCCATATCAACCTCGAACACCGTGGTGACGTGAGGCGCGGTGTGAAGCAGGCTTTCGACCATCCGGGCTGCAATGCGCTTGCGGACGGCAGAGTGAGGTACACGATGCGACTCTGCAGCCTCCATGCCGTTGGAATCAGCCGGCACATCTACGCGGGGAGGCTCCGACACTTTCCGCACCACGTCCTCTACCGTGATCCGGCCGCCCTCGCCCGTGCCCCGAACCGATGCCGCGTCCAGCGAATGCTCGGCTAGCAGGCGCCGCACGGCTGGACTCAGCTGCCGCGCCGCAGCGCCGCTGGCCTGGCCTGAGGCACGCACGTTGGCTCTGGCCGCGGCGGGTGCCGCGGGAGCTGCTTCGACTGCGGGGGCATGAGCCGCAGCGAGCGCGCCAATCCTCCCCAGGAGCTCGCCCGGCGCGACCTCCTCCTGCTCCTGCTTCAGGATTTCGGTCAGCACGCCGGCACCTGGCGAGGCGACCTCCACCGTCACTTTGTCGGTCTCGAGCTCGAGCAGCGGCTCGTGCTCGGTCACCGCCTCGCCGACACTCTTCAGCCAGCGCAGCACCTGCGAGCGCGTGCCCTCTTCCTGTCCGGCGGGAGCCCTGATCTCCACGGTCTTCGCGTCTGCGGACATGGCTCAGACGCTCGCGATCTGCTGGATGGCCCGCGTGATCGAGTCCACGCCGGGAACCGCTGCCTCGAGGAGCACCGGACTGTGTGGGCTCGGAATGTCCGGCATCGCGAGCCTGTCGATCGGCGCATCCAGGCTGAAGAACGCATCCTTCGCGATGCAGGCGGCGATCTCCGCCCCGAAGCCCGCGGTCATGTTGTCTTCGTGCACGATGAGACAGCGATGCGTCTTTTCCACGGAGGCGAGCACGGCTTGTTTATCCCATGGGGACAGCGTCCGCAAATCCAGGATTTCGGCGTCCACACCCGAGGCTGCCGTGGCGCGCTCACAGCGCTCCACCATCGCGCCCCAGGTCACGATGCTGAGCTCACTACCCTCGCGGATACGGCGCGCCAGACCAAATGGTACGACGTACTCGTCCCCGGGATAGGGACGACGCGCCCACGCGCCGTCCAACAATGCGCGATGTTCGAAGAACAGCGTCGGATCATTGCCGCGCAACGCCGCGCGCAGCAATCCCGTGGCGTCTTCCGCATTCGACGGCACCGCCACGCGCCAGCCGATGGCGTGCACGAAGGCCACTTCGTTGGTCTGGCTGTGCCAGGGATCGCCGCATTTGAAGAAGCCGCCGGGCATCCGCACCACCATCGGCGCGGCGAAGCGATTGCGTGTACGCCAACGCATCGTGCCGCAGTCGTTCAATTGCTCGGTGGCCGGGTCGGCATACTTGCGGAACTGAATCTCGGGCACGGGCAGGAGTCCCGTGAGCGCAAGCCCGACGGCACGGCCGATGATGCCCTCCTCCGAGAGGCTGGTATCAAAGACGCGCGCAGCGCCGTGCTTCTCCTGCAGGCCCAGCGTCGCTGCATGAACGCCGCCTTTGGGGCCGACGTCCTCGCCGAAAACGACCATCCGCGGATTCAGGGTGAGCTCCACGTCGAGGGTGCGTCGGATAGCCGTCAGCATGTTGATGCGCGTGGGTTCTGGTCGCGGCTCGTGCACGGCTGGGGGTTCAGAGTCCGAGAACACGTAGCGGGTGAGCTCCGTCGGGTCCGGGTGCGGCCGTGCCAATGCACGCCCGACCGCTTGCTCGACGTCGCGATGGGCATCACTCGCCAGCCGCGCCCAATCCTCTTCCGAGAGGACACGAGGGATCAGGAAGCGCTGCAGCCGATGCAATGGATCGCGCGCCCGCTCCAGGGAGATCGTCTCCGGCGATTTGTAGGCCTGGGTATCCTGCCCGGAGTGCCCGGAAAGCCGCGGCACCGTCAGACGCAGGAGCATCGGCCCCCGCTCCTCGCGCACGCGTCGAACCGATTCGGCGACGAGCTGCGAGGCCTGCAGCGGATCGGCGCCGTCTCCCTCGAGAACCGTCAGGCCGGAAAAAGAGCGCAGGTTGGCCGCAATGTTGCCTCCGGGCGTCTGCAGCAGTGAAGGCACGGAAATGCCAAAGCCGTTGTCCTCGATGTAGAACAGCATGGGCAGGCGCAGGGTCGTGGCCATCGTGAGCGCCGACCAGAATCCTCCCGTGGCCACCGAGGCATCACCGCCCAGCACCACGGCGATGCTGTGCTCGTACGCACTGTCCCGCAGCACTTCCCTGTGGTAGCGGATCGCCTGAGCCCAACCGGCCGCCGGAGTGTACTGAGCACCAACGCCGCCACATGCCGGCAACACGGTGGCTCCGCCCTGTCCCGGTTTGTTGAAAACGACGCCGATATCACGGCCGCCACTGAAGGAGCCGGTACGTGCGAGCGGCCCGGCGGCGGCATCCTCCAGCTCCACCCCGAGCGCCAACATCACCGGGCGCGAGCGGTAGTAGACGGTGACCCCATCGTGCCGGTCGGTGAGCTGAAGGCCGAGCAGGATCTGCGCGAAGTCGTGTCCGCGCGCCGAGAACTGATAGAGCACCTGCCGCTCCGGCAGCAGGCGCGTCTCCTCGATGTCGTCCAGGGCGCGGGAAGCGTGCAGCAGGTAAGTCACCCGGCGCCAGTCAGGCTCCCGGTCTGGGATGGGGGCCGGCCCGCTCGGGCGGGGAAGCGGGGATGCGGCTGCCGGCATGGTGCACTCCTGAGGCGCTTGGCGCAGCAGGTACTCTAGGGCGCGAATAAGGAAATGAGCTTGCGTTCATTGCGCCATGGAACGCATGACTGGCAATATCCTTGCTCCCAGGAGTGGTTTGAGAAACCAATCATGCCGAAACCGCCCGACAGGCTGGATCGCCGCATCCTCGATGAGCTGCAATCCGATGCCCGCATCTCGAACCAGGAGCTGGCGCAGCGGGTCGGCCTCTCACCCGCCCCCTGCTGGAGACGCTTGCGCCGTCTGGAGGAAGAAGGGTTCATTGCCGGCTACGCCACCCTCCTCTCGGCACCCGCCATCGGCCTGCCCATCCTGGCCTATGCGCTGGTCTCGCTCGAGAACCATCATCCCCAGACCGTGCGGCAGTTCGACCAGCTGGTGCGCGACCGGCCGGAGGTGCTCGAGTGCCATTCCATGAGCGGGCCCAACGATTATCTGCTGCGCATCGTCGCGGCCAGCATGAGCGCGTACGAGCAGTTCCTCTCGACGCGC
>DATAXF010000100.1:0-2454 GCA_036273095.1 Steroidobacteraceae bacterium
GTGGTATTCGGATCGGCCGCGACCGCGCTCATCCAGGGTATCTTCGTCGGCGTGGGCTTTGCGCTCGCCGGGTTGCCGTCGCCGGTCGTCTTCGGCGTACTGGCGACCATCGCGGCCCTGCTGCCCGCAGGGGCGAGCGTCGTGCTGGTGCCGGCGATACTCTATCTCGCGGTGAGCGGTCACTGGGGCGCGGTGATCTTCCTGGCCTTCTGGACGGGCCTGCTCGTGGTGGTGGAGAACGTGGCGCGTCCGCTTCTCACCGCGCATCGCGCGCACGTCTCGACCCTGGCGGTATTCATGGGCGCCGTCGGAGGGGTCTCGGCCTTCGGCGTGCTGGGGCTCATCATCGGGCCGGTGTTGCTCAGCTTCGTGGTGGCCCTGGTCAGGTTCATGACCGAGGTACGGGGCGCCGCCATACCGTAAAATGCGGCCCCCATGGATCTCGATCCCATTCTCAATCCGCTGAATGAGGCGCAGCGCGCCGCGGTCTCGGCGCCGCTCATCCCTGTGCTGGTGCTGGCAGGGGCGGGCAGCGGCAAGACCCGGGTGCTCACGCACCGCATCGCCTGGCTGATCCAGGTGGAGCACGCCTCGCCGTACTCGATTCTGGCGGTCACTTTCACGAACAAGGCTGCGGCGGAGATGCGCGGCCGCGTCGAGCAGATTCTCGGCAGCCCGCCCGGGGTGCTCTGGATCGGGACCTTCCACGGCATCGCCCACCGCTTGCTGCGACTGCACTGGCGCGAGGCTGGGCTGACGCAGGGCTTCCAGATCCTCGATTCGGACGATCAGCAGCGCCTGGTGAAGCGGATCATCAAAGCCAACGACCTCGACGAGGCCCGCTGGGAGCCGCGCGAGGTGCAGTGGTTCATCAACTCGAACAAGGACGAGGGGCGGCGTCCGAAGGACCTGAAGGCGGGCAACGACCCCACCCGGGCGCAGATGATCCGGCTCTACGGACTCTACGAGGAGGCCTGCGCCCGCGCCGGCGTAGTCGACTTCGCGGAGCTGCTGCTGCGCGCTTATGAGTTGTGGCGTGACCGTCCCGAGCTTCTGGCGCATTACCGGCAGCGCTTCCGAAACGTGCTGGTGGATGAGTTCCAGGACACCAACTCGATCCAGTACGGGTGGCTGCGCCTCATCGCAGGCCCCGACGGCCATCCCTTCGTGGTGGGCGACGACGACCAGTCGATCTACCGCTGGCGCGGCGCGCGTGTCGAGAACCTGCAGCAATTCCGCAGCGATTACGCCCGCGCCAAGCTCTTCCGACTGGAACAGAACTACCGCTCCACTGCGGTGATCCTCGCCGCCGCCAACGGGCTCATCGCGCACAACTCCGGCCGCCTCGGCAAGACGCTGTGGACCAATGGTGAGCCGGGACTCCCGATCCAGCTTTATGCCGCGTTCAACGAGCGCGACGAGGCGGAGTTCGTCGCACGGCGCATCGCCGACTATGTCGCCGCCGGGCATCGCCGCCAGGACATTGCGATACTATACCGATCCAACGCCCAGTCGCGCGCGTTCGAGGAAGCGTTCATCGGCGCCCGCATTTCCTACAAGGTCTATGGCGGGTTGAGGTTCTTCGAGCGCGCGGAGATCAAAGACGCGCTCGCGTATCTGCGCCTGCTGTTGAATCGGGACGATGATGGCGCCTACGAGCGGGTCGTGAATCTGCCGACGCGCGGCATCGGCGATCGCACAGTCGAGAGCTTGCGTGACGAAGCCAGGGCCGGCGGCATCTCGCTGTGGAAGGCGGCCAACGCTCGCAGCGACGCGCAGCAGGGCGGCAGGACCGCGAGCGCGCTGCGCGGGTTCCATGAGCTCATCGACCGGCTGGCGCGTGAGACCGCGGGTCTTGCGCTGCACGAGCAGATCGACCACGTGCTCAAGGAAAGCGGTCTCACCGCGCATCACGGCCGGGAGAAGCCGAGCCAGGATACGGGCCGCGGCGAGATGGCGCGCAGCGAGGCGCGGCTCGAGAACCTCGCGGAGCTCGTCAGCGCTGCGCGCACGTTCGGTGCCGAGAGCACCGACGTCGAGCTGCCGCCGCTGGAAGGCTTTCTTGCCCACGCGGCCCTGGAGTCCGGCGAGAGAGGATCCGACGAGGGCGGCGACAGCGTGCAGATGATGACTCTGCACATGGCGAAGGGTCTCGAATTCATGCACGTGTTCCTCTGCGGCATGGAGGAAGGGCTCTTCCCCCACAACCGCTGCATATCGGATCTCGACGCGCTGGAGGAAGAGCGTCGCCTGTGCTACGTCGGCGTGACGCGCGCGATGAAGCATCTCTATCTCACCTATGCCGAGCAGCGCCGCCTGCACGGCATGGATACCTACGGCGCACCCTCCCGGTTCATCAAGGAAATTCCCGCCGAATTGATTGAGGAAGTGCGGGCCCGGGTGCCGGTGGCCCGGCCAATGCTGGGCAGTCGCTTCAGCGACCCGGGCGCGGGG
>DATAXF010000101.1:0-6279 GCA_036273095.1 Steroidobacteraceae bacterium
GCTCGGCGTCGGGGGGTTGGCGGCGGCGGCGGCAGCGGCAGCCAGCAGCGCCGCCTTGTCCATGCCGGCGTCGAAGTCCACGGCTGCCGTGACTTCGACTCCCTTCGCCAGACGGCGCGACGACAGGATCACTGCGTCTTCACCCAACTGCTCGCGGATGGAGCGCAGGGCCTGGCGCATGTCGCGTGCCGTATGTCGTACGATCTTCATGTTTACCTGCCGACCGCGGTGACGACGCGGACCTTGCGATTGTCGGGAATCTCATTCCACGCGAGCACGTGGAGATTGGGCAGCGCCGCGCGCAGGAAGCGCGCCAGTTGCGCGCGCAGCGGCGGCGGCACGAGCAGCACCGGCGCCTCGCCCGAGGCCTCCTGGCGCCGCGATGCCTCGCCGACGCGCTGCTGCAGCCGCTCCGCCAGCCCGGGCTCGAGCCCCGGGCTCGTGGAGCTGGCGGCGAGCGAGCCGGAGAGCAGCCGCTCCAGGTCCGGCTCGAAGGTGATGACGGGCAGCTCCGCGGCGATGCCGGCGATGTCCTGCACGATCTGCCGCCCGAGGGCGACGCGGACGTGGCCCAACAGCACCGCGGCGTCCTGCGAGCGCGGCGCGTGCTCGGCCAGTGTCTCGATGATGGTGCGGATGTTGCGGATGGGAATGCGCTCGGCGAGCAGACTCTGCAGCACACGCACGACGGTGGAGAGGGGCAGCACGCGTGGCACCAGATCCTCCACCAGCTTCGGTGCGCTCTTCGCCAGGCCGTTGAGCAGCTGCTGCACCTCCTCGTGCCCGAGGATCTCGTTGGCGTGCGCCTGGATGACGAAGGAGAGATGGGTGGCGATGACCGTGCTCGGGTCGACCACGGTGTAGCCGAGCGCCTGCGCGTGATCACGGCTCGCCGCATCGATCCAGATCGCCTCCATGCCGAAGGCCGGATCGCGCGTGGCGATGCCCTGCAACGGGCCGAAGACCCGCCCGGCGTTGATGGCGAGCTCCTTGTCGGAGTAGATGACGCTCTCGCCGACCGGCACGCCGCTCAGGTTGATGCGGTAGATGTTGGGGGCGAGGTCGAGGTTGTCACGGATGTGCACGGCCGGAATCAGGAAGCCGAGCTCCTGCGACAGCTTGCGCCGCACGCCGCGCACCCTGCCGAGCAGATCGCCGCTCTGGCGCTTGTCGACCAGCGAGACCAGACGGTAGCCGACCTCGAGTCCTACGAGATCGACGGGGCGGACATCCTCCCACGTGAGCTCACGGCTCTCCGCCACCTGCGGCGCGGGCTTCGGCGCGGCGATCGCCACGGCGGTCGCCGCGCGCCGGCGCTTGATGATGTAGGCGGTCGAGCCGCAGATCGCGGCGACGAGGAGGAACGCCACATTGGGCATTCCGGGAATGACTCCCATGACGGCGAGCAGTCCGGCCGCGACCCCGAGCGCCTTCGGATTGCCGAACAGCTGCCGGCGCAGCTCGCCGCCCATGTCCTGCGAGCGCGACATGCGGGTCACGATGAGGGCCACGGCGGTCGAGAGGAGGAGCGCCGGGATCTGCGCCACCAGACCGTCGCCGATGGTGAGGAGCGTGTAGGTATGAGCCGCATCGCCGATCGCCATTCCATGGCCGATGGTGCCGATCGCGAGGCCGCCGATGATGTTGATGAGGAGGATCAGGATGCCGGCGATGGCATCGCCGCGGATGAATTTGCTCGAGCCGTCCATGGCGCCGTAGAAGTCCGCCTCGGCGCGAACCTCGAGGCGGCGGGTGCGTGCCTCGTCCTGGGTGATGAGGCCGGCGTTGAGATCGGCATCGATCGCCATCTGCTTGCCCGGCATGGCATCCAGGGTGAAGCGGGCGCTGACCTCGGAGATGCGTCCCGAGCCCTTCGTGACCACCACGAAGTTGATGATGGTGAGGATGATGAACACCACCACGCCGACGGCGAAGTTGCCGCCGACCACGAACTCGCCAAACGATTGGATGACGTGTCCGGCAGCCTGCGGGCCGCTGTAGCCATGCAGCAGCACGACTCGCGTCGAGGCGACGTTGAGCGCCAGGCGAAGGAGAGTGGCGAGCAGCAGGACCGTCGGGAAGACGCCGAACTCGATCGGCCGCGAGACGTAGAACACCGCCATCACGATGATGATCGAGAGCGCGATATTGAACGTGAAGAGCACATCGAGCGCCATCGGCGGCAGCGGCAGGATCACCATGGCGAGCACGGCGAGGACGCCAACCGGCACGCCGATGCCGGCGCGCAGCAGTTCCCGCCAGGTCGGCAGGTTGGGGCTGGTTGTGGTGGCGGCTGTGCTCATGATCAATGCCGTGTCGTGTCAATGCCCGGATCGATCGCGGGCGGCTGCGGCGGCCGCGCTCCCGAGGTCCGCGACGCCTTGAGCTGATAGATGTAGGTGAGAACCTGCGCCACGGCCACGTAGAGCGCTGCCGGGATCTCAGTGCCGATCTCGACACCGTGGAAGAGCGCACGGGCGAGCGGCGGCGCTTCGAAGATGGGAACGGAGTGCTCGGTCGCGATCTCGCGGATGCGGGCGGCGACCAGGTCCGCGCCCTTGGCTACGACCAGCGGCGCCCGCATACGTTTCTCGTCGTAGCGCAGCGCCACGGCGAAGTGCGTCGGGTTGACGACGATCACATCGGCCTTGGGCACCTCATGCATCATCCGGCGCTTGGCGATCTCGCGCTGCGCGCGGCGGATGCGCGATCTCACCTCAGGCGAGCCCTCGCTCTGTTTCATCTCCTCGCGGATCTCGTGGCGGCTCATCTTCAGGTTGTGCGTGTACTGATAGAGCTGCCACGGCACATCGACCGCGGCGATGAGGACGAGTCCGCCGGAGACGGTGAGCAGGGCATTGGAGGCGAGACCCGCGGCCTGCGCGATGCCCTCGTGCAGCGGCGTGGCTCCCAGCGCGAGCAGCTGCGCGGACTGTTTGTGCAGCACCGCCACCGCAACGGCGGCGACGACCAGGAACTTCGCGAAAGCCTTGCCGAGCTCAACGGCGCCTCTGGCGGAGAAGAAGCGGCCGAAGCCCTCGATCGGGTCGAGACGCGTGAAGTCGGGCAGCAGCGCCTCGAAGCTGAGATTCCAGCCGCCGACGGCCAGGGACGCGGCCACTGCCGCGATCATCGTCAGGGCGAGGACCGGCGCGCAGGCGATGAGCGCGCGCATCAGCTCCGTGCCGGCTGCCGACAGCGCCAGCGCCGGATCGACCGCCTGGGCAGGCGCGATGTTGAGCGAGGACTTCATGATGTCGAACAGCGTGGCGCCGAGCGAGCCGCCGAGAAAATGCAGGCTGCCCGCGCCGACGAGCAGCACGGCTGCCGCGTTGAGCTCGGCGGAGCGTGGCACCCGACCTTCCTGCCGCGCCTCCTCGATGCGCTTGGCTGTCGGTTGTTCGCTGCGTTCCTGGTCGTTCTCGGCCATGTCCTCAGCCTCCGCTCAGGTGGCGCGTGAAATCGAGCGCCACGGCGAGCAGGCGGATGAAACTCGACTCGAGCGCGGGCAGGCCGGCAAGGATCACCAGCAGCCCGAGGACGAGCGAGAGCGGCAGTCCCACGGAGAAGATGCTGAGCGTCGGCGCCGCGCGGCTCACGACGCCGAAGGCGAGGTTGGTGACGAGGAGCGCCGTCACGCCCGGCAGCGCTACCGCGAGAGCGCCGGAGAAGAGCTCCGAGCCCCAGTTGACCAGCGACCAGAGCCCGTTGGCGCCCAGACCCGAGGTGCCGATCGGCAGGGTGTGAAAGCCGTCGACCAGCATGCGGATCAGCTGGAGATGTCCGTCCAGCACCAGGAAGATGAGCGTCACCAGTATGGAGTAGAGCTGGCTGACCGTCGGCGTGCTGGCGCCGGTCTGCGGATCGAGGTTGAAGGCAAGGGAGAGGCCCATGCTGTTGCCGAGCATCATGCCGCCGAGGGATACGGCGTCGAAGAGGATCTGCAGCGAGAAGCCGAGCGCGGCGCCGATGATGATCTGCTGGATAGTGATGAGGACGCCCTCCGCGGAGAGCGGCGTCACGTCGGGAATCGTTACGAGCGGAGCCACGAGCAGCGTCACGGCCCCGGCAAGCACGACCCGCACGCGCACCGGCACGGAAGAGGTTCCGAGTGCCGGCGCCAGCATGAAGCAGGAGCCGATGCGCACGAACGGCCAGAAGAGCTCGAGGAGCCAGCCGTCCAGTTGTGGTGCCGTCACGGTGATCATGGCGTTCGGCGCGGCCTCAACCGATGAGTCCCGGGATGCTCAAGATGAGCTCGCGCGTGTAGTCGATGAGCGTTTTCAGCATCCACGGGCCGACGATGGCGATCGTCACCGCGATCGCGATCAGCTTCGGGATGAAGGACAAAGTCATTTCATTGATCGAGGTGGCGGCCTGGAACGCGCCGACGAGGACGCCGGTCAGCAGTGCCGCGAGCAGCAGGGGCGCGGCGAGGGCGAGGGTCATCTCCAGAGCCCGGCCGCCGATGGCCATGATGGTGTCAGGTGTCATGGTGTGTGCCGGCTCAGTGATAGAAACTCTGGGCGAGGGTGCCCATGACGAGCGTCCAGCCGTCGACGAGCACGAACAGCATCAGCTTGAAGGGCAGGGAGATGAGAACCGGCGAGACCATCATCATGCCCATCGACATCAGCACGCTGGCCGTGACGAGATCGATGATCACGAACGGGATGTACAGCAGGAAGCCGATGATGAAGGCGGTCTTGAGCTCGCTCGTGACGAACGACGGCACCAGTACGCTGAACGGCACATCGAGCGGCGTCGCGTAGCCCTTGCCGCCGGCGATGTGCACGAAGGTGGCGATGTCGTTCTCGCGCGTCTGGCGCAGCATGAATTCCTTCAGCGGCACCTCGGCCCGGGCGAGCGCGGTCGCGCTGTCGATCGTGCCCGCGGCATACGGCTGGTAGGAGACCTGGTTGATGCGATTGATGACCGGGGACATGACGAAGAAGGTCAGGAAGAGCGCGAGGCCCAGCAGCACCTGATTGGGCGGCGTCTGGCCGGCGCCCAGCGCCTGGCGAAGGATGCTGAGGACGATCATGATGCGGGTGAAGGCCGTCATCATGAGCAGGATCGCGGGCAGCAGCGACAGCGCCGTGAGCAGCGCGAGGACTTGGAGCGTCAGCGTGTAGGTTTGACCGCCGCCGACGCCTGTCTGGACGCTGAAGGCGGGAATGCCTGGGGCGGCGGCGCCGGCGGCGCCGGCGACAGCCGGCAGCAGCACGAGCGCCCAAGGCAGTAGTCTGCGCAGCCGCTTCACTTTCCCAGGCTCCGCTTGAGCAGGGCGCTGAATGATGCCGCCGGGGCTGTTGCCGTCGCGGCTTTGGGGATCTCCACGGGCTCGCGGAGCACGTGCAGCGCGCTCACGCGGCCGGGGGCCACGCCTACCAGGATCTGCTCGGTGCCGACTCTGAGGAGGACCGCCCGCTCCTTGGTGCCGAGCGGGACATCGGCCAGTATGTCGATGGCGTTGCCTATGCGGCTGCCCATGCCGCGCACGCGACGCGCCAGCCACGCAACCGCGAATATCGCGGCGAGCACGGCCAGCAGGGCGAAGGTGACGGACGCGAGTCCGCCCGCGCCGACGGGCGCCACTGGGTTGGCGGCGTGCGGAGCGGCAAAGAGGTGGTTCATCTGAGCTTGCGCAGGCGTTCTGCGGGGCTGATCACGTCGGTCAAGCGGATGCCGAAGCGCTCGTTGACGACGACTACCTCGCCGTGAGCGACCAACGTCCCGTTGACGAAGACATCAAGCGGCTCGCCGGCGGCGCGCTCGAGCTCGACTACCGAGCCCTGGTTGAGCTGCAGCAGATTGCGGATCGGGATGCGCGTGCGCCCCACTTCCATGGAAAGTGTTACGGGGACATCGAGGATGACCTCGAGGTTGACGTCGCCGTTGGCTCCCGGTGCGCCCTCTTCGGTGAGCTCTTCGAGCTCGGCTGGGCGTGCCTCGGCAGGATTTGCGGACATGGAGGACCTCAATTGTATTGTGAAGCGCTGGATCCGGGCCTTCTGCCCGGCCCAGCGCGGTCTCGTGAAAAAAGCGTGGTTTTTGCGCGAGACTCGGCCACCAGGCGCGGCCGGGCACGTCCCTGTGCCTGAATCACTGTGTCGTGTCGCTTCATGGCTCGGGTACCTGGTTTATTTGCCCGCGGGGGCCTGGGATTCGGTGCTGGACTTGCCGCGGCGGATTCGCTCCTGGACCTTGACGGCCTGGCGGCCGCGCGAGATGCCGAGGCCGCCGCGGAATACCGGTACGTCTTCGGCGATCAGCGTC
>DATAXF010000102.1:0-7443 GCA_036273095.1 Steroidobacteraceae bacterium
CACCGGCACCACCCTGCGCTTCTGGCCCGATCCGAAGTTTTTCGATTCCGACAAAATTTCGGTGCCGCAGCTCAAGCACACCCTGAAGGCCAAGGCCGTGCTCTGCCCCGGCCTGCGCATCACCTTCACCAACGAGGCCACTGGCGAGAAGGACGAGTGGTTCTACACCGGCGACCTCGGCGCCTACCTCCTCGAGGAGCTGGCCGACAACGAGCGCCTGCCGAACGAGCCGATCACCGGCCAGCGCGAGGAGGAGAGCGACGCGGTGAACTTCGCACTGGTGTGGGCCCCGGCCGCGGAGACCGCGATCGGCGAGAGCTACGTCAACCTCATCCCGACCACCGAGGGCGGCACCCACGTCAACGGCCTGCGGTCAGGCGTCGCGCAGGCGGTGCGCGAGTTCTGCGAGTTCCGCAACCTGGTGCCCCGCGGCGTCAAGCTCGCCCCCGAGGACATCTGGGACAAGGCGAGTTACGTGCTCTCGGTCAAGATCCACGAGCCGCAGTTCGCCGGCCAGATGAAGGAGCGCCTGGCCACGCGTGATGCGGCCGGCCTGGTCGAAGGCTTCGCCCGCGACTCCGTGGCACTCTGGCTCAACCGCCATCCCGACGCCGGCGAGCGCATCGCGCAGTTCGCCATCGCCAACGCCCAGGAGCGCGCCAAAGCCGCGCAGCGCGTGGTGCGCAAGCGCATCGCCGGCGGCCCCGCGCTCCCCGGCAAGCTGGCCGACTGCGCCACCCAGGACCCGCGCCGCTCCGAGCTTTTCCTGGTGGAAGGCGACTCCGCCGGCGGCTCCGCCAAACAGGCACGCGACAAAGACTTCCAGGCCATCATGCCCCTGCGCGGCAAGATCCTGAACACCTGGGAGCTCGAGTCCGGCGAGATCGGCTCCTCCGAGGAAGTGCACAACATCAGCGTCGCCCTGGGCGTCGACCCTGGCTCCCCGGACCTGAGCCAGCTCCGCTACCACAAAATCTGCATCCTCGCTGACGCCGACTCCGACGGCCAGCACATAGCGACTCTCCTCTGCGCTCTCTTCCTGCGTCACTTCCGCCCTCTAGTAACCAACGGCCATGTGCACGTAGCCATGCCGCCGCTTTATCGCATCGACGCCGGCAAGAAAGTCTTCTACGCCCTGGACGACGGCGAGCGCGATCAGGTGCTGAAGCGCATCGAAAAGGAAAACTCCCGTACCAAGCCCACGGTTACCCGCTTCAAGGGACTGGGCGAGATGAACCCCGCCCAGCTGCGCGAGACGACAATAGACCCCCGCACCCGCCGTCTGGTGCAGCTGACGATCGACGGCAAGGACAACACCGACCAACTCATGGACATGCTCCTCGCCAAGAAGCGCGCCAGCGATCGCCGCGAGTGGCTGGAGCAAAAAGGCAACCTGGCAGACGTCCAGGTCTAGCCCGACGTACACGTCCCCTCCGGACGTGCAGGTTTGAACGGAGTAGCACCCACCCGATAAGGAGACCGAGTCTCCGAACGCCCTATTTCAACTGTAGACCATTCCGATCATGCAAGACCAGGAACTGAACTTCGAAGGCGTAGAGCGCCAGCCGCTCCGCACGTTCACAGAGAAGGCGTACCTCGAGTACTCGATGTACGTCATCCTGGACCGCGCCCTCCCCGCGATAGGCGATGGCCTGAAGCCCGTGCAGCGACGCATCGTCTACGCCATGGGCGAGCTCGGGCTCGCCGCGGCGAACAAGCACAAGAAGGCCGCTCTCACGGTCGGCGACGTCCTTGGCAAGTTCCACCCCCACGGCGACACCGCCTGCTACGAGGCGATGGTGCTCATGGCGCAGCCGTTCGCCTACCGCTATCCGCTTATCGACGGCCAGGGCAACTGGGGATCGCAGGACGATCCCAAATCCTTCGCCGCGATGCGCTACACGGAGGCAAAGCTCACGCGCTACGCCGAAGTGTTGCTGAGTGAGCTCTCGGACGGCACCGTCGACTGGACACCAAATTACGACGGCTCGCGCGAGGAACCGGTGCTGCTGCCGGCGCGACTACCCAACCTGCTGTTGAACGGCACCACCGGCATCGCGGTGGGCATGGCGACAGACATTCCGCCCCACAACCTGCGCGAGGTGGCCGCGGCCGCCGTCCATCTGCTCGAGGAGCCCGACGCCACCACCGCCGCGCTCATGAAGTTCATCAAGGGCCCGGACCTGCCGACGGGCGCGGAAATCGTCTCGCCCCGCTCCGACCTCAAGGAGTTCTACGAGAAAGGCGTCGGCTCGTTCAAGGCGCGCGCCACCTGGGAGATGGAGGACGGCAACGTCGTCATCACCGCGTTCCCGTACCAGGTGTCGCCGACCCGAGTGCAGGAGCAGATTGCCGAGCAGATGCGCGCGAAGAAGCTGCCGATGGTCGAGGACCTGCGCGATGAGTCGGATCACGAGAATCCGACGCGGCTGGTCATCGTGCCGCGCTCGAACCGCGTCGACCTCACCGAGGTCATGAACCATCTGTTCGCGACCACGGACTTGGAGCGCAACTATCGCGTCAACCTCAACATCATCGGCCTGGACGGTCGCCCGCGCGTGATGAGCCTCAGGGACGTGCTCGGCGAGTGGCTCGAGTTCCGCACACGCACCGTCACGCGCCGCCTCTCATATCGCCTCGAGAAGGTTTCGCGCCGGCTGCACATCCTCGACGGTCTCCACATCGCCTTCCTCAACCTCGATGAGGTGATCCGCATCATCCGCCGCGAGGATGAGCCGAAGCCCGTGCTGATGAAGCGCTTCAAGCTCTCCGAGGAGCAGACCGAGGAGATCCTCAACACGCGCCTGCGTCACCTCGCGAAGCTCGAGGAGATGAAGATCCGCGAGGAGCAGAAGGCGCTCGCCGCCGAACGCGAGGAGCTCGAAGCGCTTCTGAAGAGCAAGGCGAAGCTGAAGAAGCTCATCGCGACCGAGATCCGCGCGGACGCCGAGAAGTACGGCGACGGCCGGCGCACCAAGATCATCGAGCGCGAGGCGGCCCAGGCGATTGACGAGACCTCACTCATCGCCAACGAGCCGGTGTCGGTCGTGCTGTCGACCGGCGGCTTCGTGCGCTCGGCCAAGGGACATGAGATCGACCCCAATTCACTCTCCTACAAGAGCGGCGACGGCTTCCAGTCGATGGCCCGCGGCAGGAGTCTGCAGGCCGCGGTGTTCATCGACAGCACCGGGCGAACCTACTCGCTGCCCGCGCACTCGCTGCCGTCGGCGCGCGGCCAGGGCGAGCCGCTTTCCGGCCGCCTGAACCCGCCCGATGGCGCCAAGTTCGCCGGCGTCATGATGGGTGAGCCCGAGGACCTCTGGCTGCTGGCGAGCGACGCAGGCTACGGCTTCACCGTGCGCCTGAAGGAGCTGATCACCGACCGCCGCGCGGGCAAGACGGTGCTCAACGTCCCCGATAACGCGATCGTTTTGCCGCCCGCGCTGGTTACGTCACCGGAGTCGCTGGTCGTCGCGGTGAGCAGCGAAGGCAAGCTACTCGCATTCCCCATCCGGGACGTGCCGGAGATGCCCCGCGGCAAGGGCAACAAGCTGTACGACATTCCGGGCAAGAAAGCGGCCGCGCGTGAGGAGCTGATGAGCGGAATCGCGGTGGTGCCGCCCAAGGGCTCGCTGCTGATCTGGGCGGGCGAGAAGCAGAAGACGCTCGAATGGAGCGATCTCAAGTCCTACCGCGGCCAGCGCGCGCAGCGCGGCGCGGTGTTGCCGCGCGGCTGGCCGAGGAAGGTGGAGCGACTGGAAGCCGTGGCACCGCCGCCGCCCACGGGTTAGCCAGCTCGAGAGCGAACCATGGAGCGGGCCACTCAACGCACACTAACCCATTACCACTTCTTCGGGAGCGTTGACGAAGTAGCCCTGGATGTACTGCACGCTGAGCTGCCAGAGCACGGCCATGGTGTTGGCGTCCTCGACGCGCTCGGCGATGGTTTGGATGTTGCGCTTCTTGGCCGAGTCGACCAGGCCGCGCACGCGCTGCTGCAGTTGCGCGTCGCGCGCCAGGCCCTGAATCAGGGCGCCGTCGATCTTCACGAAATCGAGCGGCACCGTGGCAATGAGAGCCTGCGGATCGCGGCCGGAGCCGAAGCTCTCGAGCGCGAAGCGGAAGCCGCGTTGGCGCAGGCCGCCCGCGAGGGTCCGCACGTGCGGGAAGCTCGCCGCCACTTCCTCGGTCACCTGAAAGCACACGCGCTGCGGCTCCGCGCGCGTCGAGCGGATGTGTCCGTCCAGCCATTCGACGAAGGTCGCATCCCGCGCCGTATCCTTCGAGAGCCGCACGAAGAGGCACTGCGGCCGCCGCTGTGCGGCGAAGGCGAGCGAAGCGCCGACGACCCAGCGGTCGATGTTCTTCAGGAGATCGTTGCGCTCCGCCGCCGCCATGAACTCCGACGGCAGCACCTCCTTGCCCTGCGTGTCGACCATGCGCACCAACACGTCCCACATCTGCGGGTCATCGCCCTGCAGGCTCGCCACCGGCTGCTGCGCCAGGCGGAAGCGGTTCTCCATGAGCGCCGCTTTGATGTGCTTGACCCAGACCTGATCATACGACTGGACGCGGTTGTCGACGTCGGCTCGTCCGGACGTCAGCGCCTGGTTGCCACCCTGCCTGACACCCTTGGAGCAAGCCTCTATGGCATCGGCCACGATGGCGTCGAGGTTGGGTGCGCTGGCCGGCACAATGGACAGACCCACCGTGCAAGTGACCGTGACGGTCTTGTCGTTGATACGCATGAGGTGCTTCTGCACGCGCGCGAGGAGTTGCTTGCCCCATGCCTGGATGTCGTTCTCATTGCCGCGCTCGAGCAATGCGAGGAATCTCACCCCACCGAAGCGACCGACGATCTCGTTGGGATACAACGTCTCCTTCAGGAGCGTCGCGATTCCCATCAGCACGTCCTCGCTGGCTGTGGCACCGACATCGCGCTCCACTTCCCCGAAGCTGTCGAGCTTCACCAGAGCCAGAGAGCGCATGCCGCCCGGGCTCGGGGCGGCGAGGCGTGCATGCAGCGCGTCCATCAGCTCGCGCCGATGCAGGAAACCGGTCGTGTGGTCCGAGTGAACTGCGTGACTCAGCTCCTCGACGAGATTCTGCTCGTCGCGCCCTTTGGCCGGCACGACCAGCCGCACGCTCGGCTCACCGTCGTGATGACCCAGCGCCAGCACGATCTCCACGGCCATCGCCTTGCCTTCCGGGAGCAGGGCGGTCGCCTTGAGTGCGAGATCGTTCCAACGGCCCTGCAGGCATGCGGCCAGTGCGCCCTTCAGTGCCGGCTGCGTGGCCTCGTCGAAGAGGTCCATCACCGGCTGACCGACCAGCGAATCCTTGACCCCGAAGAGCTCCAGCCACGCCGGATTGGCGTCGATGACGATGCCCTCCTGGACCTGCACGATCGCATCATTCGAGCGCTGCAGCACGTTCTCGAGTTGATTGCGGGCGTCGTGGGCGGACTTGAGTGTAGAGGTGAGTGCGCGCTCCAGCCGGAAGGCGCGCAGCTCCCGGACCATCACGGCGGCCAGACGCACGGGGCTGGCCAGCGACACCACGTCACGTGCGCCCGCCGTCATGGCGTTGGCGATGACCGCCTCGTCCACAGCTTCCATGAGCAGTATGACCGGGACGGTGGGTGCCGCCTGATCGCGTATCTCGATGACGCTTTTGAGGTCGTCCTCCGGCCCCGGAACGTCGATGAGCAGCTCCGGGTTGATCTGCGGCAGGGCGTCGGGCAAGTCGCGGAGCGCCGGGATCCAGGTGCAATGCACCGGATGCCCGGCGCGGCGCAGGATGCTGTTGATGGCCTCGACCGCGTCCCGGGTGGGAGACAGTACGATGAGCGGAACTGGGTTCTGCTCGGTCAATGCGCTCTCCGTTGATGCTGCGTGTCAGGCCCGCGGCGAAGCAGGCAAAAATTCTAGCATCGGGCGGACGGCGGCCCGGTTGTCGCGTGTCTCAGAATATGGGGCCCAGCGTGACCTTGGCGGGCGCGCCGGCCACCTCGCGCACGAGCCGCGGAACCAGATAGCCGGGGAGCCGCGCCGCCAGCCGGCCGGCAAGGGCCTGGGCGCGCTCGTCAGGCACCGCGAAATGCGCCGCGCCTCTCACCCGGTCGAGGGCGTGCAGATAGTAGGGGAGCACGCCCGCATCGAAGAGCCGCTGTGACAGCTCCGCAAGCACATCGGCGTCATCATTGATTCCGGCCAGGAGGACCGACTGATTGAGCAGGGTGGCCCCGGTGGCGCGCAGCCTGCCGCAGGCGGCGGCAAGCTCCGCATCGAGCTCGTTGGGATGATTGACGTGCAGCACGAGGACCGTCGGTAACACGGCCGTGCGCAGCCACTGCAGGAGGCCACCGTCGACCCGCGAAGGCAACACCACCGGCTGGCGGGTATGCACGCGAATGCGGCGCACGTGCGGGATGGCGGCCAGTGCGCGGCTGAGGCTCTCGAGCCGGGCATTGCTCAACGACAGCGGATCGCCGCCGCTCAGGATGATCTCCTCGAGGGAGGTGTCGGCGCGGATTTCGGCGAGCGCCTCGCTCCAGCGTGGCGCATCCCCGCTATGGTCCGCGTACGGGAATTCGCGGCGAAAGCAGTAACGGCAGTGTACGGCGCAGGTCGATGTGGTGAGCAGAAGCGCGCGCCCGCGGTATTTCTGCAGCAGGGCGCGGGCGCGCAGCGCGCCACGCTCGCGGACCGGGTCATCGATGTACTCGGCCTCATCGGCAAGCTCAGCGGCCGCCGGCAGCACCTGACGCAGCAGCGGGTCCGCAGGATCGCCCGGACGCATTCTGGCGACGAAACTTCGAGGTACCCGCAGGCGAAAGTGCCGGCCGGCCGCCCGCGCGCCCAGCAGGTCCCGGGGGCTCAGGTCGAGTGCCGCGGCAAGCTCTTCGGGGGTCGTAATCGCCTCGGCGAGCTCCTGCTGCCAGGTCCGAGTCTCGAGCTGGCGGGGGGTGACCGATGCCGTTATCATACGCGGCCCTTGAAGGGGGGCCGCGCATTCTGCCGCCCCCGCCACGAGAAAGAAATGGCCAGCTACACCACCAGCGAGATCCGCTCGGGTATGAAAGTCCTGCTCGAGGGCGACCCGTACGCGATCGTCGACAACGAGTTCGTCAAGCCCGGCAAGGGCCAGGCCTTCAATCGCATCAAGGTGCGCAATCTCAAGACCGGCCGCACCATCGAGCGCACTTTCAGATCCGGCGAGTCGCTGGAGGCTGCGGACGTCGTCGATACGGAGATGCAGTACCTCTACCAGGACGGCGACTTCTGGCACTTCATGATGCCCGACAACTTCGAGCAGTACACGGCCGGCAAGTCCGCAATGGGCGACAACGCGCAGTGGCTGAAGGAGGGGCTGGTCTGCATCGTCACCCTCTGGAACAACGAGCCGCTGATGGTGAATGTGCCCGCGCACGTGGAGCTCAAG
>DATAXF010000103.1:0-33725 GCA_036273095.1 Steroidobacteraceae bacterium
GATGAGGGCCCCGGCGACGACGGCGCATGCCTCGCCATTGAACTGCTCGTACAGCGCGAAGCGGATCAGCTCGACGGCATGTGTGAACGGGTTGACCATGCAGATGTAGTAGAGCTTCTGGTTCGCCTCGCGCACCGTCCACAGGGGATAGAGCGCGGACGAGGCGAAGAACATCGGGAAAATCACGAAGTTCATGACACCGGCGAAATTCTCGAGCTGTCGGATCGCCGATGAGATGAACAGGCCGAGCGAGCTCAGCATCATGCCCGACAGGATCAGGGCCGGGAGGACGGTGAGATAGCCGATGGGCGGCGGCTGAATCCCCCAGAAATAGGCGATGCCCAGGAACACATAGGACTGCAGGACCGCGACAGCCACCGTCGCGACCATCTTGGAGACCAGGAGGAACCAGCGCGGCAGTGGGCTCACGAGGAGCGTGCGCATGCTGCCCATCTCACGGTCCCACACCATCGACAAGGTGCTCTGCATGGCCTGGAACAGCTGGATCATGCCGATCAGGCCGGGAGCGATGTATTCCTCGTAGGGAATGTAGGTCTGGTAGGGCGGAATGATCGACACGCCGAGCACGAAGCGGAATCCGGCGGCGAAGATCACCAGCCATACCAGCGGCCGCACCAGGGCCGCGATGAAACGGCCGCGCTGATTAACGAAGCGCAAACCCTCGCGCCATACGATGCCGTGCAGACAGCGGTAATAATGGACGGGCTTCATTCGCCCCGCTCGCCTGTCAGGCTGTCGAACGCCTCACGAATCGACGCGGCGTTCGCACGGCGGACCACGTCAGGTACCGGCCCTTCGGCCAGAACCCGACCCTTGTGCAACACGATCACCCGCGCGGCAGCGTCGACCTCGTCGATCAGATGGGTCGCCCACAGCGCAGCGAGCCCCTCTTCGCGGCACAGCATGCGGACATGATCGAGCAGGAACTGGCGGCTTGCGATATCCAGCCCCACAGTCGGCTCATCGAGGAGCAACATCTTCGGCTGATGGATCAGGGCACGCGCAATCTCCACGCGGCGCCGTTGGCCTCCGCTCAGGGTGCGCGCCTTCTCGTGCATCCGGTCGGTCAGCCCTACGCGCTCGACCTCACGTTTGATACGGACCGCCGCCTCCCGGCGCGGCAGGCCGTGCAGGGCCGCGTGATAGAAGAGGTTTTGAGCAACCGTCAGATCGGGATCCAGGGTCGGCAGCTGGAACACGACACCGAGCCGCGAGAGCGCCTCCGAGGGCTTCTTCTTGATCTCCCATCCGAAGATCCGGATCGAGCCGCTGCGGTGGTTGTAAAGCCGCGTGATCAGGGAGAAGAGAGTCGTCTTGCCCGCGCCGTTGAGGCCGAGCAGCATGGTGCGGTCGCCGCGGCCGAGCTCGAACGACACGTCGCGCAGCGCCTGTCGCTCGCCGAAGGCGTGGCTGAGCCCCGCAACGGCGAGCGGGGGTGTCTCCGGGCCCGGTACGTTCGATACTCTTGGACTCACTATTTCACTCGACCGGCGTCGCCGCTGCAGCGGCGGCGCCAATCAACTCCCGGTGATGGCGGAGGATCTCATCGCGTAATCGTTCGATCTCTGTGCTGTGCCGACGATTGCGCGCCAGACTCACCGGGACGTCCGCGACCACATGGCCCGGCGTCCCGGACAGCAGCACCAGGCGATCTGCGAGTACCAGGGCCTCACGCATATCGTGCGTGACGAACAGTATCGTCGTAGGCCGCGCATGCCACAACCTGAGCAGCAGCTCACGCAACTGCTCCACGGTGTCGTGATCGAGTGATACGAACGGCTCATCCATCAGCAGCAGATCCGGTTCGATCGCAAAGGCGCGCGCGATGGACACGCGTCGGCTCATTCCGACGGAGAGCTGCAGCGGATACAAATCCTGCGCCTTGGCCAGCCCCACAGCCTGCAACACATCTTTGACGACGGTCTTGGCGCGCTCCGGCGGCAGCACCAGCGCGATATTCTCATAGACCGTCCGCCAGGGAAGCAGCCGGGGTTCCTGGAAGACATAGCCGACCCGCGCCGGCTGGCCGTCCGGGCGCGGTGCGAGCCGGATGTCGCCGGCAAAATCACGGTCGAGTCCCGCCACGATATTGAGGAACGTCGTCTTGCCGCAGCCCGACGGGCCGACCAGAGCCACGAACTCGCCGGCAGCGACCTGCAGTGACAGACCGGCGAGCGCCACGTGGGGTTGCGCGCCGCGCACGCGCGGATACCGCTTTTCGCGGATGTCTGCGATCAGGGCCGGGGTCACTGGCGCCATCGCCCCGCGCGCCGCTCCAGCGGCTGGAAGGCGACCCACTCGATCAGCTGCATGACCACCATGAATGCGATGCTGTAGGCGAGTATGCGGGTCACGTCGAACTGCTGGAAGTAGAGTTGAATCTCGAAGCCGATCCCGTTGCTGCGCCCGAGCAGCTCGACGATCAGCACGATCTTCCATACGAGCGCCAGGCCGGAACGGGCGGCAGCGAAAGTATAAGGATACAGCTGCGGCATGATCACGTGCCGCAATGTCCGCCAGCGGCTGACGTGGAAGCTCGCCGCCATGGCGGAGTAGCTGCGATCGAGCGCCCGCGCGCCTTCGCGCAGGGTCACGGCGGTGTTCGGGATCTTGTTGACGGCGACAGCGCCGATCGCCGCCGCCTCGGTGAGCCCGAACCAGACATAGGCGAGAACGATGATCACCAGCGCCGGCAGGTTGAGCAGCATCACGAGCCAGCTGTCGAACAGCCCATCTATGGTTCGCGAGCGGCCCATCACGATGCCGATCGCGGTGCCGACCACCATCGCTATGGTGAAGGCGGCGGCCACACGCGCCAGCGTGATGCCGAGATCGAAGAGGAGCGGACCGTGCAGGCACTCCTGAACCAGGACCACGAACACGGCGCTGGCCGAAGGCAGCAGCCGGCTGTGGGCCGTGTCGGCCACGATCTGCCAGATGGCGAGGAACAGGGCAACCGAGCCAATGCGCTGCGCCAGCGAGGACGCCACCGTCCAGGACGATGCGCGCCGTGCGGCGGTTGCCACGCTCATCAGTAGCTCACGGTGTCGAGAAACGTACCCGGCTGCAAGGTCGTGCCGGAACCGACCAGCGCCTTACCGCCGACCTTCGCGAAAACCGCATATAACGCCTGGGCCTCGCGCCGCTCATCCTTGCCCCAATGTAGCGGAATGCCGGCCCGGAACCCATCACGCAGCGCTTTCAGCTCTGCGGGATCGTGGGCTCCGATTCTCGGTCCGAGCCAGTTCCATTCGGCATCGGAGGTCGCCAGGATGGAATCCGCCTGCTGCGTCGCGCTGACGAAACTTGCCAGCTCGCGCGGATGCGCCCGCGCCCACCGTTCGGAGACGACATAGCCCACGAGCGGAATCGCGGTCTTGAAACCGAGCTGCCGCAAGGCATCGCTCACCGACAGCACGACCGGGAGGCCGCGGCTCTCGAGCGGCGCGGCAAAGTTCCAGTAGGTCAGGACGGCATCGAGGCGCCCCGCCAGCAGCTCCTGGTTGAGAAGCGGCGGTGCGCCAAACGACAACCGTGCGTCATGCGCGAGGTCGACGTGCTGCTCCTGCGCCAGCGCCTGCAGGATGACCCAGCTCTTGTCGATGGGACTACCGGCGACGCCGAGCCGCCGATTACGCAGGTCGGCCAGCCGATGAATCGGCGCGCCGCGTGCGGCGACCACCGCGCCGAGAGCGGTGGAAAACGGAATGAACGTCCAATCCGCCCCGGCGGCCCGCTGGCGCGAGACCCACAGCCAGTCCGCCACCACGCAATCGACCCGCCCCGCCTGCAGCGCCACCAGTGTCGCCTGATTGCTCGCCAACTCCAACTCGTCGATGTCGAGGCCGAAGGTCTCGTCGAGCTCGTGGTGCTGGATGACATCCATGACCCAGCTCGCGGTGCCGAATTTCAGCACGCCGATGCGTAGCGTGGAGTCCGCCCGGGCGACTCCGGGCCCGGCTGCGATGATGGCCACGAGAAGCGAAAGGGCAAAGAAGCGGACGCACCTGTCAGACCGAGGGGTCGCGCGCATGGTCACCTCAGGGGACGACGGCAATGCCCCACGGCAGACGGCCGACAGGTACCGACTTCAGCGCCTTGAGCGACGAAACGTCGATGATCGTCACGTCATTCGTGAGGCCGTTTGCGACGTAGAGCTTGCTGCGATCCGTACTGAACGTCAGCTGCCAGGGCCGCTGGCCTACCAGGATGTACTGCTCGACCTCATAAGTCCTGGCGTTGACTACGGCAACTCGATTGGAGCGCCCCAAGGCCACGAACGCCGTACGACCATCGGCGGTGAACTGTATGCCGACCGGACCGATGTATTGCTTATCGACGCCCGGAATATTGAAGTTTATGACGTGTACGATCTGATGGCTTCCCGGGTCGATGATCGAAACCGTGCCGCCGACTTCCGACGACGCCCACAGATATCTCTGATCCGGCGTGTATACGACGACCCGCGGCCGGGTGTCGACCAGGACGTTGGCCGTCACCTGCCAGGTTTTGGTGTCGATGAAATGCGCCATGCTGGTCTCTTCGGAGACGACCACCACGGTGCGCCCGTCCCTGCTGACGGCGAGGCCCTCGGGCTCGATCCCGACGGGGATCTGGGTGATCCACTTGCCCGTCGCCAGATCGATCACCGTCACCAGGGCGTTGTTTTCGTTCGACACATATATCTTGTCACCGGACACGGACATCGCCAGCGTTTCGGGATCCGGGCCGGTGTTTATTTTGCGAATCACCTTCAGCGTCCTGGTATCGATGACATCGATATTGCTCGAGTCGCCATCGCACACCAGAACGGTCTTGTGGTCCGCGGTCTCGATGATTCCCCTGGGCCGTTGGTCGGTCGGAATCGTCGCGATCACCTTGTAGCTGTCGCCGTCGAGTACCGTCACCGTATCGTCGACTTCGTTGGAGACGAAGAGCTCGCTGGCAAGCGCTCTGCCGGCGAAGGCGCAGAGGACGGCAGCGAAAGCCAGCAGCGCCGTGCAGCGCCGGATCATTGCGCGAGGTGGCATTGCGACTCCGGCTGATCGAAGCCCAGGGTGTCGGTCGTGTCCCCGGGGTGGAGAAAGCCGCTTTGCGGCGACATGGAAATCACCATCAGCGGCTGCGCGATGAGCACCGGCTGGCGCAGCTGCTGGTCCCAGGAGCGAAACGTCAGTCCCTCCCCTTTGAAGCCGGCGATGAGGAACCGATCCGATCTCAGGTACGCGCGGATTCCGGCCGGGGACACCGTTTGTCCGCGTATGACGGCATCACCGACTATGCTGACGGCAAGCCAGCCGCCATAGTCGCGCTCGGTCATCTGGCGATGGGCGAATACCCCGAACCTGTTCTGCATCTGCAGGGCCGAATAAGACTGGAAAGCCGGCGTCCATGCCGCCGCGATCAGCCCTTGCGTTCCGACGACCGGACGCGCGTCGAAAGTGTTGTAGGGAAGATAATCCCCGAACAGATCGGTCTCATCCGCGACGAAGAGGACATCGTAGTCGGATCCGACCTGTGTCGCGAGCGGCATCTGCGTTTGAATCTGCTGATAACCGGTGTCGCTGCGGCGCGAGCCGGGATCGTAGTCATAGCTGCGGGCGGCAACGATACGGGCGCCGTAGCGGGCGGCGGAGCGGCGAACATCCGCTGCATAAACTGCGTCCTGCGGCGTGGGTCCCTGCAGAAGAAACCATTTGGTCCAGCGTTTCTCCACCAGGAACTGTGCGAGCGCATCGGCCCGCATCGCCTGGTTCGGAAGGACGTGAAAGACGTTCGCCCGGCACTGTTGCTGTCGCAGGCTGTCGTCGGTCGTCCTCATGTCCACGATCAATGAACCCCTGACGGCCGGCGCGTCGGCAAGCTTCAGCAGATCATCCGCGCGAAGATCGGCCACGATGATCGCCGGTCCGTGCGTAAACACCCGCCGGGCCTGCGCGGCCACGTCGGCGCCCGCGGGGAGGGTCACCACATACAGCTTGAAGTTCCAACCCAGGAACTTTCCCGTCGTGTTGATCTCCGCGGTCCCTTCCTCGGCACCTGCCAGGCCATCGTCCGCAGGCTGAGTCTCCAGCAACGACGGCATGATCCCGTTCACGGGATATGCTTCGCGCAGATAGACGATCGGAAACGTGCGCGGCGCCGCAGAGCCCACCGCCGCCGCGGCGACGGTGGGCCTGCTGATGGCGGCCAGCAGAGCGAGCGCGAGCAGACCGGGCACTCGCGCGGCAGCGCGTCGCTCCGTCATGCGCTCACTTGTCTTTGTGTTCCGGAGGCCCGATGTAAGCCGACCGAATCCAGGTGATGATCTTCCATAGATCGCCATCGCTCTTGATCAGCGGGCCCATCGACGGCATCGGACCGGAAACGTTCTCCAGGGCCTGCACCGTGTAGCCGGCCGCCTGAAGCTTTTGCGACCCGAGCGAGACCAGGCGGAAGAGAGTGTCGTCATCGCCGCCGTAGATCCAGACGCCATTGATCAGCGGCGGACACATGCCGCCACCTCCACCGCCACCGTGGCAGCCGTTACAGCCGTACTGGAAGAACAGCTTGTGCCCTTCCGTGGCCATTTGAGCATTGCCATTGTAGGGGTTGTGCAGCGTGCCCTTCGGGGCCGTCGCAACGACCTGCAGTGGCGGTTTGCCGGTGATGCCGGGATCCTTGGCGGGGGAAGAGGCAGCGGTCCCGGCGGGAGCGCTCGAGCATCCCGCTGCAGCCAGCGCCAAAGTGACAACGAATACGCTTGCTAAGCGTCCCATGTTTACCTCCACCTGTTTGAAATTCGGTATGCCGCCGCTCACCGGCGAACCAGCAAATCAAGAATCCGTATGGCGCCGAGATTGTCATTCTCGACTGCGATATCGCGCGCGGTCTGCCCTGTCGCCGACTTGAGGCCCGGATTCGCGCCCGATTGAATCAGCAGGCCGATCATCTGGGAATTGTCACGCGCGGCCGCGATCATGAGCGCGGTCACCCCATCGGCATCCGCCGCATCTACTTTTGCCTTGCGGGCGAGAAGAGCGCGAGCGACATCGATGGGGCCATGGTCCTGCAGCACCTGGACGTCCCTGCTCTGCGGCGGCAGCTCGCTCGCGATGACCATGAGGGGCGTCAGCCTGTGCTCGCTCGCGGCGAGGTTCACGTGCGCCCCCGCCTGTATGAGTGCGTACGCGGCGTCGTACTGGCCTTCCTCGACGGCGATTGCCAGGGGCGTGTAACCAGCAGGCGCCCCCTTCTCCACACTCGCACCGCGCGCCAGCAGAAGCTTGATGGCCGCCGCCTGATTGCGCATGGCCGCGCCCATGAGCGCCGTCTGCTTGTCACTGTCGAGCCCATCGACCTTGGCGCCTTTCTCGATGAGGAGCTGCATCATCTCGATGCATCCGGCGCGAGCAGCCGTCTCGAGCGGCGGCGTGCCCAGATTGTCCAGTTTATTGACGTCGGCTCCCTTGCTGATCAGATAACCGGCGCGGTCGACGTCATTGGACACAACTGCGTCGTCAAGCTCCTGATTGACGCTCGATCCGCTCGC
Organism: Steroidobacteraceae bacterium; assembly: GCA_036273095.1. GTDB lineage: Bacteria > Pseudomonadota > Gammaproteobacteria > Steroidobacterales > Steroidobacteraceae > 13-2-20CM-66-19. The sequence goes on from DATAXF010000103.1 coordinate 7,553, forward strand.
CAGCCACTGATCGACCTCCGCGCGCGAGACCGTCCAATGCGTCGGCTTGCTCTCGTATTCCGCCACCGAAATCGGCGCGGTGTAACCGCCGTTCGTCGGCAGATCACCCGGGACGATGCAGTCGGCGCACCTCACCAGCGGCACGCCATATTGCGTCAGGATCTTCTCGATCTCGGCTCGATGCGCCTTCAGCGCATCATCGAGCGCGAATTTCAGCAGCACGGCGCTCCTGGGCACTGCTATGCCCAGGCTGAACTCCATCGGCGTTTGATCGTCCATCAGATTCGCGGGCTGAAGGGTGAGCGGCGCTCCCTTCATGGTCTTCAGCCAGCCGGCCATGGGCCCCCACGCGCCGACGATGTCGAGCTTGCCGTCGACGACCTCCTGCACCTGCCTCCACGGCTGATGTGCCGGCACCCATTCCGTGTCGGTGCTCACCGGCCACACCTTGACGTTCGCGAAAACACCGTGATTCTGCAGGGCTTCGCGCAGTGCCGAGATCTGGAACACGCCCAGGCGCAATTGCCGCAGGCGCGGATCGTCCAGGCCCTTGATGGAAAGCTTCTCGTCGCTCCGCGACACGAATACATAAGTCGTGCGGTAAATCGGCACCGTCGACAGCGTGTCCTGATAGTTGGTAGGCATGTCCAGCAGGAGGTCGCATTCGTCGGCCTGTCCGAACGCCTCACCTACGATGTTCCCGGTGTACGAGCGCCAGAAGTAGCTCACGCTGGCGCCCATCGCCTTGGCGAGTGCCTCGATGATCTTGTTTTGAAATCCCTCTCCCGCGCGATCGGAGAGCGGCATGTTGCCGGGATCCGCGCAGACACGGAGAGTGGGGAAGTGTGTCGACTTGGCGGCCTGCTTGGCCGCATCTATCTCGGCTTGATCCAGCTGATCGAAGTCCTTGCCCTCCCAGGGGCCCTGCAGGCCGCCCGGATTGGTCGCCGATTGAGGCGGATTGGTGTCAGCGAGCGTGGGCGAGGCGAGAAAGGCGGCGGCGATCAGCGCAGCGGCCGCCGAAGTCGCCCAGCGGCCAAAGAGCATTGCGGTCATCGCGTATCCTGTCGAAGGCGATCATCTGGCTCCCGAGCTGAGGGAGGCTTGGTACCCCGCGGAGCCGAAGGCCGTGCTGCCGCGGGGTACCAAAAAGGCTAGTCCCTATCCTTTATTTCAGCAACTAGTCCTCCAGACGGAAGGTGTACAGGGCGCCACCTTGCGGGATCTCGGTGAGACCCGTTGCCTTGGCCATCGCCGTGGCCCCAATAGCACCGTACTTGTCGCTCATATCGAGTCCTGCCGTTACCGGCAGGCCGATCCAGCCGCCGATACCGCAGAAGACCGACACGTACTGGTGTCCTTTGACCTCATAGGTAACCGGGTTGCCGATGATTCCCGAGCCGAGCTTGCGCGACCACAGGACCTTGCCGGTCTTGCGATCGACGGCGCGGAAGTCGCCACCGAGGCTGCCGTAGAACACGAGGCCCCCGTTGGTGTTCAGCGTTCCACCCCAGTTCGGATATTTGTCCGGGATGTCCCACACCGTCTTGCCGGTCACCACGTTGAACGCCTTCAACCGGCCAGAGACGCCAGCCTTGTCCTCGTACATATAGACGTTCGCAAACACGTAGACCACGCCCTGCTGCATGCTGGTACGAGTCTGCGGCGTATCCTGCATGCACCAATTGTTCGTCGGCACATAGAAGATCTCCGGGTCTCTCGGATCGACGGACGCCGGCTGCTGGTCCTTGCCGCCCATGGCCGAAGGACAGGCCTGCGCCATCTGATTCACCATCAGCGGCGAATGCTCGTACACCTTCACCGGGCGTCCGGTCTTCATGTCGACCTTTTCCGCCCAGTTCACGGTTACGTACTTGTGCGCCTCCAGAAGCGTGCCATTGGTCCGATCGAGAACGTATGCAAACCCGTTACGATCGAAATGCACGAGGGTCTTGTGCATTCTGCCGTCGATTTTCATGTCGACGAGAATGGGCTCGTTGACGCCGTCATAGTCCCACTGATCGAACGGCGTCATCTGATACGCCCACGCCACTTTGCCGGTGTCTACATTTCGGGCAAAGATGGTCATCGACCACTTGTTGTCATATTTGCCCGAATTGCAGGCTTCCTGAGTGGGCGGATTGGCGCCACATCGATACGCGGGGCTCCAGAGGCCGGGATTGCCTGACCCGTAATAAACGAGATGGAGCTGCGGGTCATAGCTGTACCACGCCCAGGGCGCACCGCCGCCACGCTTCCACTCGTCGCCGGGATAGGTCAACCCGGTGTTGTGGCCGTAGGTGCCGTACTGCGGATTGGCCTTGTTCGTCTCGGGAGTCAGGCCGATTTCCTCGTCGGTGCCGTTGTCCCAGTATCTCCAGTCCAGCTTGCCGGTGGCGAGGTCATAGGCCTCGATGCGTCCGCGCGCGGCAAACTCATCGCCACCGAAGCCGACGATCACTTTGTCGTTGGCGATCAGCGGCGCGTTGGTCACGGTCTCACCGTGATCGGGATAGGCGTGCTTCACCTGCCAGTCCACGTTGCCGGTCTTGGCGTCCAGCGCGATGAGATAGCCATCGAGCGTGTTGAAGAGCACCTTCCCGTCGGCATAGTTCAGACCGCGATTGACCGTATCGCAGCAGGCGCGCGGCACGGCTGAAAGATCGCGATCCGTCTTCTTGAGGTAATTCCAGACCTCGACGGGATGATCCGGGTCCGACAGGTCCAACGCCTGAACGATGTTCGGCCATGCGCTGACGAAGTACATCATCGGCTTGCCGTCGACATCGACGACGATCGGCTGGCCTTCATGGCCGCGCAGTGCACCTGTGGACTGCGACCAGATCATCTGCAGATGCTTTACGTTTGCCGTGTTGATCTGGTTCAGCTTGCTGTTGCGATCGAGCGCGAAGTTCTGCCCCATCGATGCCCACAGATCGGGATTTGCGCTGTTCTGCGCTTCCTCGGCATCCGACCCGGCTTGCGCGAAAGCCGTCCCGCAGGCCAGGCCTGCTGCCAAGAGAATTGCTGCTGCCGGCGCCAGTACGCTGCGCCAATGTAGTGATTTCATATGTCCCCCTTTTGTAAGGACTGGAACTGATAGCTCATATCTCCTCCACAAATTCTTGGTGTTGCGGAAATACGGTCGCTTCCGGCGCTCCCCCATCGAGACGACCATAAGCGACGCCCTCCAGGGCGGACATGGTTTTTTTAACGCATGTCGGGCACGGTTGCGTTGTCGGGGGCTATGAATACACCCGGCCTCAGCCGCCTGCAACCGCAAACCCTGCGCGGATGCACGCGCACGAAGCGCCTGCCACATGAGTGTGTCAATCATGGAACGCCGTGTCTCTTTCACGGGGCCTGACATTACGGCCCTGTAAGGAATGGGCACACCGCAGACGCAACGCCCCTAACACGGGCACGCGACTGGCGGGCGCTCGCCGTCAGCTTCAGCCTCACCGCATCGGATGGCGGCCAGCTCGGCCGGCCACTGCCCGGCTTTGGCGCCAGTCCCGGCCTCGAGCCCCCCGGCGCTGGCTATGGCTTGCCGGTAGACCGGCCGAGCGTGCGCGCGCTCCCAAATGCCCCCGACGTTCCCTCTGGAATGAAGAACCGTGCTATGTTTAGTGGGTTTACCGGCAACCCTCCGTGGAGCCTCCGACCGCTATGCCGCCCCGTCCCATCGCACCGAGCTCCGCGTCCCCCACTGCTGCGGGCGCGCCCCTCATCTGGACGAATATCGTACTGTTTTCATTGACTTTTCTTGGCGCCGCGGTGCTCGTCCCGTGGTACGGCCTGACGCATCACCTTTCGCTGGCGGCCTGGGTGCTCTTCGGCGTCTTCGTGATCGCCAATGAAATGTCCATCACCGCCGGATATCACCGGCTGTGGGCGCACCGCACGTACGACGCGCACTGGAGCCTGCGCCTCCTGTTCGTGATCTTCGGCTCGATGGCGCTGCAGAACAGCGCCTGGGCGTGGTGCAGCGGCCATCGCCGGCATCACCTCAATGTCGATGACGTCGACCAGGACCCCTATTCGGCTCGGCGCGGCTTCTGGTTCTCGCACATCGGCTGGATGGTGCGGGAGTATCCGAGCGGCCGCGAGGACTTCAGCAACATCCCCGACCTGCGGCGCGACCGCATGCTCGCTTTCCAGCATCGGCACTATGTTCCACTCGTGCTCGGCACCAACTTTGGGCTGCCGCTGGCGATCGGCTGGCTGGTGGGCGATATCTGGGGCACACTCCTCCTCGCCGGCGTGCTGCGCCTGGTGGTCAGCCACCACTTCACGTTCTTCATCAATTCCCTGGCCCACATGTGGGGCGAGCGCCCGTACACCGAAGAGAACACTGCCCGCGACAATCCCGTGCTGGCGGTGCTCACCTTCGGCGAGGGCTACCACAATTTCCACCACGAGTTTGCGCACGACTACCGTAACGGCGTGCGCTGGTGGCAGTGGGACCCGACGAAATGGCTGATCGCGAGCCTGCAATGGGTCGGGCTCACGCGGCGGCTGAAGCGCACGCCCGTATTCCAGATCCAGCGGGCGCTGCTTGCGATGCAGTTCAGCCGCGCACAGAGAAAGCTCGCGAGCCTCCCGGCCGCGGCGGCCGCCTCGCGAGTGAGCGAGCTGCGCCAGCGCTTCGCGCACGAGTACGACAGCTTCCTCGCCGCCGTGGCGGAATGGGCCAAGGTGAAGGAGCAGTGGCTGGAGGAGAAGAAGCGCGCCGTCATCGAGCACTGGGACCACTCGGGTTTCCAGCAGCAGCTGCACGAGCTCGAGCGGCAGCTGCGGCTGCAGCGGCGAAGACTGCGGGTGTTGCAGGCGCAGCTGGCCTGACCGGCGAGGTCCCCCATGGGACGCATCTTCGAAGTCCGCAAACACACCATGTTTGCGCGCTGGAACCGCATGGCGAAGCAGTTCGCGCGCATCGCCAAGGATATCACCATGGCGGTGAAGTCCGGCGGCTCCGACCCGTCCTCGAACCCAACACTGCGACGCGTGATTCAGAATGCGCGCGCCGTCAACATGCCGAAGGACAAGATCGAGGCCGCGATCAAGCGAGCTTCGGGACGCGACGCGGCCAATTACCACGAGGTGCACTACGAGGCGTACGCCCCCCACGGCGTGGCGATGCTCGTGGAAGCCGCGACCGACAATCCGACCCGCACCGTCGCGTCCGTACGCAACATCGTTACGAAAAACGGCGGCAATCTTGCCACTTCAGGCAGCGTCGGGTTTCTCTTCAAGCGCATGGGGGTCTTCCGCCTCGACCCCGCGGGCATCGACCAGGATGACCTCGAGCTCTACCTGATCGACCACGGACTCGAAGAGATGGGAGAAAGCAACGGCGAGAAGGGCGAGCCGCAGCTCGTCATCCGCGGCGCCTTTGCCGATTTCGGCAAGCTGCAGGAGGCACTGGAGTCGCGCGGCATCACACCGCTCTCGGCCGAGCACGAGTACATCTGCACCGTGCCCACCGAGCTGCCCGAAAATCAGGCGACGGAAGTCCTCGCCCTGATCGACAAATTAGAACAGGACGAAGACGTCCAAAAAGTATTCCACACGCTTGTTTGAAACGCTGGATCCGGGCTCCTGCCCGGCCCAGCTCCGCCACCTGCGGCGGCGGGGCACCTCCCCGTGCCTAATTCTGCCAATTGACGCTAGGGATGAGGCTGTGCGGGGCCTGGGGCCTGGCGCGGCATCTGCATCGGGGGCATCTGTGCGGCTGGCCGGGGGGCCTGAACGCTGATCAGATTGACGTCGAAAATCAGCATGGCGCCCGGCGGGATCGGCGCTCCCTGCGGGGGATCGAGGTCGTAGGCGAGCTGCGGTGGAATGAAGAGCTTGAACTTCGCACCGGGCTTCATCAGCTGCAGAGCCTCGTTCCAGCCCGGAATCACGTGACCCACCACAAAGTTGGCCGGCTGGCCGCGCTTGTAGGAGCTGTCGAACTCCGTGCCATTGAGCAGCGAGCCGCGATAATTGACGACCACCGAGTCGCCCATCTTGGGCGAGTTACCCTGCCCCGCATTCAGCACCTGATATTGCAGGCCGCTCGCGGTGGTGACGACACCCTTCTTCCTGCCGTTGCGGGCCAGAAAAGCGTGGGCGGCGGCGTGATTCTTCTGGCCAGCGCGAGCCCGCGCGGTAACGAGCAGCGTGCGAATGAATCGCTGATTGTCGGGGCCAAACTCGGCCTTGCCTGTGAGCCCATCGCGGACGCCCTGCAGCAGCCGCTGCGTCGAGACGGCGTTGGCGTCCACAGCTGCCCGGCGAAGGCTCTCGCCAACGGAAAGTCCGACGCTATAGCTGCCTTCTGATTTGATCTGGGCGGCGTTCGCAGCCTTCTGCTGCTGCGGCGGTACGGTGGTCACCCCCTGGGCCAGGGCTAGGCTGCAGCCGAATAAGGCGGCGGCAGCACAGACGGCGGCCGGTAGGGTCATGGTTCGTGCGACTACGTGCTTCATCCGGGAATTGTATATTGGCCGATCGCCTGCTGTGGCTCTTTCGGGAATGCCGCCTTGATCGTCATCCGCCAACTCTGCCGCGCCTTCAGCGAAGGCGCAGGCGTCCACCGGGTGCTGGACAAGGCTGACGCCTCCATCCACAAGGGCGAGGTTGTCGCTGTCGTGGGACGCAGCGGCTCCGGTAAGTCGACCCTGCTCAATATCGTAAGCGGAATCGACCGCGCCGACAGCGGCGAGGTCGCAATCGGGAGCCGGATCGTGACCTCGATGCGGGAGCCGGAGCGCACGCTCTTTCGGCGCGCGCAGCTCGGGTTCGTATATCAGTTCTTCAATCTCATACCCACGCTCGACGTCGAGGAGAACGTGCGCCTGGCCCTCGAGCTCAACGGGATGCGCGGCGCCGCAGCCCGCAGACGCAGCGCCAGCATCCTTGCCGAGGTCGGACTCGGCGATCGGCTGCACAGTTCGGTTGATCGATTGTCGGGTGGTGAGCAGCAGCGTGTGGCGATCGCGCGTGCGCTGGCGCACGAGCCCGCCGTGCTGCTGGCCGACGAGCCTACTGGGAACCTGGACGAGGAGACCGCCTCACAAGTGCTGCACGCGCTCCTCTCCTCGAGCAGGGCGCGAGGCGCGACGCTGATCATCGTCACTCACGATGCGTGGCTAGCACGCAGCGCGGACCGAATCCTGGAGCTGCGCGACGGCAAGCTGGTGGCGAGAGAGGCCCCGCCCGCACAAAAGAGCTCGGAGGCTCAACACACGCGCCGTACCGGTTTCAGCTGATGCCAGGTCCCGCGCCTACGCTCTGGGCCGCCAGCCTGCGCCATTTCCTGCGGCAGCCGGCGCAACTCGCGCTTGCGCTCGTCGCGCTCGCCGCCGGCGTCGCCACGATCGTGGCCGTGAACATTGCCACCGCCAGCTCACGACGGGCATTGGAGCTGTCGCTCCGGGCGGTCAACGGGCCGGCGACACAGGTCATCACGGGCGGCCCGCAGGGCCTCGACGAGGCTTTCTACGTACGGCTCTTCACTCTTGCGCCCTTGAGCAGCGAGCCGCAGCCCGAGTACGCGCCCGTCGTGTCGGGCTATGTCACCGTTCGCAACCGGGTGATGCAGCTGATCGGCGTCGACCCTTTCGCCAACTCCGCCTTGGAAGGACCGAGCGATGCCATGACGGCAGGTGCGTTTGGCGATGCGACACTCGCGCAGCTGCGACGCTGGCTTCTCGAGCCCGGCGCTGTCGTCATGGCCGCCGGCGCCGCACGACAGTTGGGACTGCGCGTGGGCGAGCCGCTGACCGTGGATATCGGGGGCGTGAAGCAGCGAGCAACCCTCATCGGCCTCATGAACGCCGCTCAGGCCGGCGATGCCACGCTGATGCTCACCGACATCGCGCAGGCGCAGGAATGGTTGGGCCTGTCGGGCCACCTCACGCGCATCGATGTCAGGATGCCACGCGGGCCCGCGGGCCGCGCCGCGCTCGCCGAGCTGCGGCGCGGGCTTCCGGCCGGAGCGCAGCTCGACCCGGCCGCCGGCCAGGTGCAACAGACGCTCGACATGACCCAGGCCTTTTCCACCAACCTCACGGCGATGAGTCTGCTCGCGCTGCTCGTCAGCGCGCTCCTCATCTACGGCGCAATCAGCTTCACGGTGATCCAGCGCAGACGCAACATCGCCGTTCTGCGGGCGATCGGGGCGACTCGCCGCGAGATCCTGACGATCGTCCTCACCGAAGCGGCTGCGCTTGGCGTAGCCGGAGCCGGGCTCGGAGTGCTGCTCGGACTCGCTGTAGGCCACGGACTCGTGCGCCTGGTGTCGCAGACGGTCAACGATCTTTACTACGTCGTCGCAGTACAACAGGTTGCGCTGCCCGCCGGGACCGTCATCACAGCGCTGGCCGCCGGCCTCGGCACTGCGCTGGTCGCAAGCCTCCTGCCGGCGCTCGAGGCTGCCGGCGCCGCCCCGCAACTCGGGCTCAGGCGCTCCGTACTCGAGGGCCGCGCGACACTCGTAGCCGGCCGCCTGTCCTGGCTCAGCCTGGCATTCGCCCTCGCGGCGGGCGGTCTCATCGCGGTGTCCCACCGCAGCGTATTCGCCGGATTCACGGCGCTCTTCCTGCTCCTCCTGAGCGTCGCGGCGCTGACGCCTTCGGTGCTGCGCGCCCTGGCGAGGCTCGCCTCGAGGGCGCTCTCGGGAATCAGCTCCGTTGGACGCCTCGCCCTGGAGGATGTCGCCGCGTCCCTCAGCCGCACGGGTGTCGCCGTGGCGGCGCTGGGAATGGCGATCGCGGCGATGATCGGCGTGTCGATCATGGTGGAGAGCTTCCGGGTATCGCTGCGCCACTGGCTCACAGACACGATGCGCGCGGATATCTATGTTGCGGCCCCTGGCCCGGGCGTTGGACGCCCCGAGCGGCGGATCGAGCCCGGCGTGCTCGGCGCCTTGCTCGCGACGCCGGGAGTCGCCGATCATAGTGCCAGTCGCTCCGTCGTCGTGCGCTCATCGCACGGCGACATCGCTCTCGATGCTCTGCTGCTCGCTCCGGGAAGTTATGCCGGCGTCGACGTGACCGCCGGAGATCCGCGAACCGTCTGGACCGCTTACGCCCATGGCGCCCTCTTGCTGTCGGATTCGCTCGCGTGGCGCCTGCGTCTGCGGCCGGGCGCGCGCCTCTCGCTGATCACGGCGTCGGGACCGCGGGAATTCCCGATCGCCGCCATCTACCACGAGTATGGCAGCGGGCTCGGCAGCGCGATGATGAGCCTCGAGGTCTACCGCCGGCTGTGGCGCGACGACTCCATCACGGCAGTTGGTTTGTATCTCGCTCCCGGCATCGATGCGGCCGGGGAGATTCCGCGCCTGCAGGCCGCCGCCGGTGGCCGCCAGGCGCTGCTGATACGATCCAACGCCGACATCCGGGCCATGTCGCTCGACATCTTCGACCGGACTTTCATCATCACCCGGGTGCTCTACTGGCTGGCGGGGGGAATTGCGGCGATCGGGCTGGTGAGCGCGCTGCTCGCGTGGGAGCTCGACAGGAAGCGCGACCTTTCCGTGCTGCGCGCGCTGGGCCTGACCCCCCGCGGCGCGGCGACGCTCGTCCTGGCGCAAACCGTATTCATGGGAGCCGCCGCGCTGCTCGCGGCCATCCCCGCCGGCCTCATCATCGCGGTGGTACTGACCAAGGTCGTCGACAGGCGGGCCTTCGGCTGGCACATCGAAATGCATCTGCACGGCACGCAATTCCTGCATGCACTCGCGCTGACGCTCGCCGCGGCGCTGCTCGCGGGCCTGTATCCGGCGTGGCGCGCGGCCGTGGGACCGATCGCAGCCGAGATGCGGGAGGAGTGACATTGCGCGCGGCGGCTCTTGCGGCGATAGGCGCCCTGATAGCTGCAGCCGCGGCGCATGTCGCTCATGCGCAGCAGCCCTCCTTCGCACAGGCGCTCGCGCCGGAGCCGCTCGAGTTTCCGCGCGACCAGGGCCCCCACCCGGACTACCGGCAGGAGTGGTGGTATCTGACCGGGAACCTGGATGCCGCGGATGGCGAGCGCTTCGGATTCGAGCTGACCATCTTCCGCTTCGCGCTGGCGCCCACTGTCCCCGAGCCGGTCGCCATGGGCTCCCAACCTGGTGCGGAAGCTTCTGCATGGCGCACGCGTCAGGTCTACCTGGGACACTTTGCGATCACCGATGTCGCACGACAGAGATTCCGCTTCGCCGTGAAGCGGGCACGCGGCGCACTTGGCCTTGCAGGCGCGCAAGCGGATCCGTTCCAGGTGTGGGTGGGCAATTGGCGGCTCGGCCAGGACGGCTCCGCCTGGCGCCTGCAGGCTGCCGGAGGGGGCTATACGCTCTCGCTGACCGCGCTGCCGCTGATGCCGCCGGTACTCAACGGCGAGCGCGGCTTGAGCCGCAAGTCGGGAAAGCCGGGGAACGCGACCTACTACTACTCCATCCCGCGCGTTTCCGTTCAGGGGACGATCGTCCGCGCCGCTCGTCCGCTGCAAGTGCACGGCCTCGCCTGGCTGGACCGGGAATGGGGCAGCGGCAGTCTGGGGCCGCAAGAAACCGGGTGGGACTGGTTTGGGCTACAACTCGACGACGGGTCGTGCCTCATGTTCTATTCGCTTCGCGACCGCAACGGCGCCCAGGACCCCTATAGCGCCGGCACCTGGATCGATTCCGAAGGGCATACCCGGCCACTGTCTCGAGACAGCACACGCATTCGTGTACTGAGCTACTGGACTGACGCAGGCGGCACCCGCTATCCCGCGCGGTGGCGGCTGGCCATACCTATGCTCGGCCTCGATGTCACCATCCATCCTATGCTCGCCGACCAGGAACTTGTGACCTCGCCCAGATACTGGGAGGGGTCCGTCGATGTATCCGGCAGCCGCGCCGGGCGACCGGTCGCCGGGCGCGGGTACGTCGAGTTGGCGGGATACGCCGGAACGCTGACCGGATCGGCTGAAACCAGATGACGGCCGTCGTGCGCCGCCTCAATCCCAGTGCAGCCGTGCCCCTACCCACACCGCGCGTGGCTGCGCCGGTGAGACCGCGTTCTCATTGGTCCAGTCGTCCGGGTCGTCGCGGAACGAGCCGTTCGGGTTGAACGAGTTATCCGTCAGGAACCCGGCGGTGGCGTAGTTGCGATCGAACACGTTGTCCAGGCGAAGGAAGACATCGAGGGTCTTCAATACGTGATAGGTGCTGTCCAGGTTGACCGCTGCGTAGCCACCGATCTCCCCCGTGCCAATGACATCGCCTCCCGGCTGATTCGCATTGTTCTCGTCGCCGTGCAGGAACGAGCTGGACGCGACGACCACGTTGCCTCCGATATCCCATTGGGTCGTCACCGCGTAGTCGAGCACCAGCCGTCCGGTGTGCCGCGGTATCAGAGGAATGCGGTCGCCGGGCTGGACAAGGATGTTCCCGTCGTCATCCGCACTGCTATTGGACTCGGCATTGACCTCGAAGGCGGACTGATAGGTCGCATCGACGAAGCCGTATACGAGGTGCCACGTCAGCGCGCTCAGCTGGCCACCAAATGCCAGATCGAGGCCCTGGCGCCTCGTATTGCCGACGTTGGCGAAATACCCTTCGCTGGTCGTCGTGGCGACGAACTGGATATCGTTACTGTTGACGGTGTGGAAGACGTCCACGCTCCAATTCAGCATTTGATCGGCGAAATGCCCGCGAGCACCGACCTCCACCGTTTTCGATATGACCTGGTTCAGATCCGGGTCGCTGGCAAAGTCATTGGGCAGCCCGCAGGGCGTCTCGGGGTCCGAACATCCCAGCTCGATGACAGTCGGCGTCCGGCTAGCCTGATTGTAGTCTGCGTATAGCGTCAAGGCATCGCTCGGGGTCACGGTGACTCCGATCGCCGGATTGGTATGCACGAAGACGTGATCGCCCCCCAGGGGCGCGGCCTCGTTGAAGCCCGACCCGACATCGCCCACGTCGGTGTCGACGCTGTATCCGCCCAGCGTCTCAGTGCTTCTGTTGTACCGCACCGACGCCGTGAAGTGCAGCAGCTGGTTGGGCGACAGGGTATCGGTGAAATAGACGCCCGCGATCTGGTTCGTTCCCGCGACGGAGTTGACCGGCACTGCGGGGTTGTATGGATTCACATTGGAAACCGCCGTCCGATCCGGCGTCAGGGTCGCATACTGAAACGTCTGGAAATACTCGTCAGTTGAGTGAGTGAAATCGGCGCCCACGATTGCCTGATTCTTGGCGCCGAAGGCGTCATGCGTCTCCGTGAGCTGCAAACCGGCGCCCCCGGTGTGCTGCGTGAGGTGCGACGCGCGATTGATGCCGTTCGAGCAGTAGGCATTGTCCGCCAGGCTCATGGGAGGAGCCGTGCAGTCTATGGGAGGCCCGTCGTAATCGTCCGACAGATAGTTATCGTCATTGACATCGCCGTTATTGCTGTCGGTGGTGAGGTTGCGGTAGTAGGCATTGCCCGACAGCAGCAGGTCGCCGGTCAGGAACTGCGTGAGGGTGGCGTTTATGAAATTGAGATGGTTGTGAATGTAGTCAGGAGCGCTATAAATGGATTGGCGTCGGTAGGCCAGCATGCTCTCCGGCGTCGTGCCGTTGCCGATCATGCTGTTGTCCGCCCACGTGTAGCTCACGTCGATATCGGTCTTGTCGCTCTGCCAGCCCGCCTTGCCGAACACCTGGCGCGCGTGCGTCGGAGACAAATCGCGCCAACCGTCATCGTCGAAGTCGTTGGCGGTGACGAAATAGTCGAAGGCGCCGAGCGCACCCCCGGTCTCCCCTTCGAACGAGCGCCGGCCGAATGAGCCGCCGTAGGCCTGCAGCTCGGTCCCCGGATTGTCGTGGCCGCTCCTGGTCTGGATGGACAGGGCACCGCCGAGCGTATTCAGGCCGAACACCGGATTCGATCCGGAGATCAGTGTCACGGTGGAAATGGCCGATTCGGGAATCAGATCCCAATTGACCGTATCCCCGAACGATTCGTTTACGCGCACTCCGTCGACGTAGATCGACAGGCCTTCGGGCGTACCGAGCAGCGGCGAGGCAGTGAAGCCGTGATAATTGACGTCGGCCTGAAGCGGATTGTCCTGGCTCTCGCTGATACTGATGCCGCTGAAGTTGTTGTTGAGAAAGTCGGCCAGGTCGAGAGTCTGCTGGCGCTTCATGTCCGCGGCGGTGGCGGTCTGCACGTTGGCGGGCACTTGAGTCAGCGGCACGCCGAGCCCGGGAAGCGGCGCGTTGCCGATCACGAGCACCTGCGAAAGCTCCTGCGCGGTGGCGGGATTGGCCGGCGGCGATGTCGTGGCGGAGGCCTCGTCCTGTGCCGGCGCGGAGCGCGGCAGGGCCACCCCGATGAGACAGAGCCGGCCGCACAGAATCAGGATCGAAGTCAAGCGTGGCATGCAGCTCCCTTCCCCGCCGGTGACGCACTCATGGCCAGGCGTGGCGGATGGATCCCGGCGTGTTAGGTTTATTCCATGATGATCGTCGGGTCCGCTTTGGGCGCGCAAGGGAGCCACTCCCTATTTGACGGGGAATTTCTCCCGATCTCGCTCCGTGTTGCCCATCGGCAGCGCTGCGCCAATAACGGAACACACGAGCACATCGGGTCCGGGATAGACTGACCAACAGTCAGACTCGAAACCTCGTGTTGCATGACGGACCCGATCAGGATTCTGCTCGTTGACGATCATGCGGTCGTGCGTGAAGGTTATCGACGGCTCCTCGAGAGCGAGCCGAGCCTGCGGCTAGTCGGCGAGGCGAGTGATGGGCCGCAGGCCTGCCAGAGAGCGCGCGCATTGCGCCCGGACGTGGTGGTCATGGATATCGGGCTCCCGGGGATAAGCGGCATAGAGGCGACACGCCGTCTGATCGACGAGCTGCCACAGCTGCGGGTGTTGGTGTTGAGCATGTATGATGATGCGATCTATGCTTCGCGCGCGCTGGAGGCGGGAGCTCGGGGGTACATCAGCAAGGTGAGCGCGCCGGAGGTCCTGGTCCGGGCGATTTACATCGTGGCCCGCGGGGAGTCGTATCTGAGCTCCGACGTTGCGGCGAATATCGGGCGTTCAGCGGCGCAGTTCGCCAGATCGAAGATCGATGCGTTGACGGCCCGTCAGCTGGAGATTCTGCATCTGCTGGTGCAGGGCGAGACGATCAAGGGCATCAGCGAGAAGCTCGGACTCTCGGAGAAGACGATCGCCAACCAGCAGTGGACCATCCGCGCGAAGCTGGGGGCGAAAAACGGCGCGCAGCTCGCACTGCGTGCCGCAAAGATCGGGTTGGCCCCGCGGTAGCGGCGGCAACCGCCGGCGCTAGAAGCGCATCCGCACCCCGCCCCAGATCTCGCGCGGCGCGCCCGGCACCACATCGTTCTCATTGGGCCAGTTATTCGGATTCGTATTCAGCATGCCGTTCGGGTGGTAGGCGGTCTGCGTCAGGAAGCCGGCGGTGTAGTAATCCCTGTTCAGCGCATTGGTCATCCGCGCGAAGATCTCGAAGTTCTCCTCGATTCGGTAAGTGGCATTCAAATTGAGCGTCAGGTAGCTCGGGACCATTCCCGTGCCGTCGGGTTCGATGTAGGCGCCGGACGCGACGTCGGTTGTCCCGGCCTGGTTAGCGTTGTTCTCGTCCCCATGCAGGTAGGAGCTGGACGAGAAAATCAGGTTTGCGCCAAGGTTCAAACGCTGGTTTACGTCATAATCCAGCATCAACCGGGCAATGTGCAGTGGGATGAGCGGGATGCGATCGCCTGGGCGTACCACGATGTTGCCATCAGCATCGGCTGTGCTGTTGGACGGAGCGTTCACGACGAATGTCGACTGGAACGTCGCCTCGACGTAGCTGTAGGCCAGCTTCCAGTTGAAGCCACCCTCCTTGCCGCCAAAAATCAGGTCCAGACCTTCACGGCGCGTATCGCCGACGTTTTGGAAGAAGCCGGAGTTGACCGCCGTGGCAATGAACTGGATATCATTGCTGTTGGTGGTGTCGAAAACGTCAGCCGACCAGTTGAAGCTCCGATCGGGCAGGTTACCGCGCAGGCCGATCTCGAAGTTGCGCGATACGACTTGCTTCAGGTCCGGATCGCTGGAAAAGTCGTCCGGCAGGCCGCACGGCTGCGCCGGATCCGAGCACCCCAGCTCGATGACGGTCGGCGCTCGGCTCGCCTCGTTGAAGTTCGCGTAGTAAGTCGTGGATTGCGTCGGCGTGAACGTCAGACCGATCGACGGATTGATGTGGACGAAGGTGTGATCGCCCGTGACCGGCGTCGAGCCGAGGAAGCCGTCACCGTAGTCGGCCGGGTCATCGTCGATCGAGTATCCGTCGAGAGTCTCGCGGCTGTTGTTGTAGCGCACGGCGGCAGTGACGTGAATCAGATCGTTGGGGGAGATCGTGTCGGTGAAATAGGCGCCGAATATCCGGTTGCCGCCGTTCACAGTGATGGCGTTGAGATCGTTATAGGGGCTCTGCACATACTCCAGCAGATGGAGCGGATATGAGAGCCCGCCGAATAAGAACGCCTGATTGAAGCCGTCCTGCGAGTTGCTGTAGTCCTCGCCGAGGACAGCCTGATTCTTGAGGCCGAGCAGATCGTCGGCATCGGACAACTGCAGGCCGAAGCCCGCCGACTGCTGGGTGGTGAACGAATCTGCGTTCTGGCCCGGCGCGCAGTAGGCAAGGGTCGCGGGGTCGGCGCCATAGCTGCTGCAATCGGTCGGCGGCCCCGCGTAGTTACTCTCGAGATACGAATCGTTGACATTGCCGTTCTGCACGAAAGTGTACAGGTTGCGGTAGAACACGTTACCGGAGAGCAGCAGGTGTCCGGCGAGCTGTTGCCTGCCGGTCAAATTCACGAAGTTCATGATGTTCTTCGTGTAGTCGGGTGTATAGGTTTGCTCGCGGTTGTACGCGAGCATGCTGCGCGGCGTCGCGCCGTCGCCCCACATGAAATTGTCCGCGTACGTGTAGCTCAGATCGAGGCGGGTCGTGGCGGTTTGCCAGCCAAGATTGCCGAAGCCGCGCAGCAGTTTCGAGTCGTCGACGTTACGCCAGCCGGCCTCATCGAAGTAGTCACCGGTGAAGTAATAGTCGAAGGCGCCGACTGTCCCGCCGGTTTCCGCCTCGACCGAGCGTCGGTCGTACGAGCCGTCGTAGGCCTCGATCTCCGTGCCCGGAGCGTCGCGTCCGTTCTTGGTTCTTATCGCGAGTGCGCCGCCCAGCGTATTGAGCCCGAACACGGGATTGGAGCCCGAGAACAGGGATATGCTTTGTATGGCAGACTCTGGAATGAGGTCCCAGTTGACGCTGTCGCCGAAAGACTCGTTCACGCGCACGCCATCGACGTAAACCGACAGACCCTCGGGGGTGCCGAGCAGCGGTGAAGCCGTGAATCCGTGATAGTAAACGTCGATCTGGTAGGGATTGCCATCACTTTCGGATACGTTGATGCCGCTGAAGTTGCTGTTGAGGTAGTCCGCCACATCCAACGAGTGTTGGCGTTCCAGGTCCGCGGCGCTCGCCGTCTGCACGACCGATGGGACCTGATTCAATGGTAGACCGAAATCCTCGAGCGGCGCCGTGCTGATGACCACCTCCTGCAGCTGCAGCTGCGGCTGCTCCTCCGATGCCGCCGGGCCAGCGACCAGGACGCAGACACCGATAACGATGAGATATGACGATGCCTTGCCGGACCTGCCCTCACGTGTCATGCAAAGTTCCCCCCAACCGAAACCGAAGAGCGAATGAGGTGCCCAATTCCCGGGCGCTCGAGCCATTTGCGTATCCGTCGGATGATTGTGGGGGCCAAACGGCGCCGCAAGGGAGTTTCTCCCGATCGGACACGCGCACGGTCAATCGGCGCGGTTGTGTCGGCCGTGGAACAGCTCCCCCCGCTCGTCCGCGCAGCGGACAGAGCAGCCTCGGACCGCGGAATACGCCGGAACGACAGCCGGATCGGCCGGAATCAGATGACGCCGTATTTCGGTTGCGCAATGATCATTGCCCGCGCATCAGCTGAGGAATCGATCCATGCGACGCTTATTGGGGACCGCCATCGTCATGACGATGGCGCTGGGCACAACCACCGCATTCGCGCAGCTCAGCCGCGGCGATCGTTATTCGGGTGTGCCTTGGGCGACGCGTTCCCCGGTACTCGCGCAGCACGGCATGGTCGCGAGCGAGCAGCCCCTGGCCTCGGAAGCGGCGGTACAGATTCTCAAGCAGGGCGGCAGCGCGGTGGATGCCGCAATAGCCGCCAATGCGATGATGGGCCTGATGCAGCCGGTGCTGAACGGCATCGGTGGCGATCTCTTTGCCATGGTCTACGACCCCAGGACACACAAGCTCTACGGCTACAACGGCTCGGGCTGGTCGCCCCAAGGGCGCGACCTGGCCCGGATGACCGCCGAGGTCGAAGCCGCCTACAAGAAGGCAGGCATGACGCCCAAGGCGCACATCCCGCCGGTCGGATCGCTGCCAATCACCGTGCCAGGCGCGGTGGACGCATGGTTCGCGCTGCACGGCAGGTTCGGCAAGCTGCCCATGAGCGCGGACCTCGCGCCGGCCATCGCCTTCGCCACCAACGGCTTTCCGGTGACCGAGCTCATCTCGGACTACTGGAAGGGCAACATGGCGGCCTTCGTGCACTACAAAGGCCTGATCGAGGAAAGCGACAACGCGCGCCACACCTATCTCATCCCCGACGCCAATGGCGGCCACACGCCGGCCCAAGGCGAGATCTTCCGCAATCCCGATCTCGCACACACCCTGTCCATGATCGCGGAAGGCGGCCGCGACGTGTACTACAAGGGCGCGATCGCGCACACCATCGACGCCTATTTCAAGCGCATTGGCGGCGACCTGCGTTACGCGGACTTCGCCGATTTCCACGGCGAGTGGGTCGATCCCGTCTCAGTCAACTATCGCGGCTATGACGTCTACGAGTTGCCGCCCAATGGCCAGGGCGTGGCCGCGCTCGAGATGCTGCAGATCCTCAAGCACTATGACCTGAAAAAAATGGGCGCCGGGTCCGCCGACGCCCTGACGGCGATGCTGGAAGCCAAGCGTCTCGCCTACGAGGACCTGGCCAAATGGTATGCCGACCCGCGCTTCTTTCATGCGCCGATCAAAGGGCTGATTTCCGACGCCTATGCGCAGCAGCGGCTGAAGGAGATCGACCTCAGGCACGCCAATCCGAACATCGGTCCCGGCGATCCGCGACTCTTCCAGGGTGACACCATCTATCTCACCACTGCCGACAAGGACGGCATGATGGTCTCGCTGATCCAGTCTAACTATCGCGGCATGGGCTCGGGGCTGGTGGCGGATCATCTGGGATTCATGTTCCAGGATCGCGGCGAGCTCTATTCCCTAAATCCCAGGGACGCGAATGTCTATGCGGCGCGCAAGCGGCCGTTCCACACCATCATTCCCGCGTTCGTGATGAAGGACGGCGAACCCTTCATGTCCTTCGGTGTGATGGGCGGCGACATGCAGCCCCAGGGTCATGTGCAGATACTGACCGACATCATCGACTTCGGACTGAACGTGCAGGAAGCGGGCGATGCGGCGCGCTGGCGCCACTATGGCAACGCCGAACCGACCGGCGAGCCTTCGACCGGCATCGGCACGGTCGAAATGGAGAGCGGCTTCTCTCCCGCCGTGAAGGCGGAGCTGAAGAGGCGCGGCTACAAGGTCGTTCCGGGCACCGGCAGTTTCGGCGGCTACCAGGCGATCATGTTCGACCCCAAGCAACATGTGTATTGGGGCGCGAGCGAGATGCGCAAAGACGGCGAGGTGGTCGGCTACTAGTATGAAGCGCTGGATCCGGGCATCCTGCCCGTCCCAGCGCGCCGCGGGCAAAAAGCGTGGTTTTTTGCCCGCGTCTCCGCCACCTGCGGCGGCGGGGCACGTCCCTGTGCCGCTACCTTCGCTCGGCAACGACGAAGAGGCGCGGAAAGGCGAGCAGCACGCTGCCGTCGGCGAGTGGAGGATAGGCGGCGGCGATTTCCGCGGTGTAGGCGGCGATGAATTGCCTGCGCTCCGATTCCGAGAGCGGATCGAGGAAGGGCCGCAGCCCCGTGGAGCGGACGAACTCGACGATGGCCTCGGGACCGTGCAGTGCGTGATGGTAAGTCGTGCGCCAGATATCGAGCCGTGCAGCCATCGGTCGCAACGCGTCGTAGTAGAGGCTCGCGCGTGGTAGCGGATCACGCGCCGCGCCGGCCAGGCGTTCGCTCCATGGACCGGCAAGCGCCACTTCGTGCATCAGCCGATGTGTCGGCTCCGCCAGATTGTCGGGCATCTGCACGGCCATGGCGGCTCCCGCCGGCAGAGCCGCCAGGACACGCGGCAGGTGCTCGAGATGACGGGGAACCCACTGATAGATCGCGTTGGCGAACACCAGATCCACATCCGAGCCCGGCACCCACACATCCGCGTTCGCGAGCTCGAAGCGCACGTCAGGCAGGCGCCGACGCGCTTCCGCCAGCATTGCCGGCGAGCTGTCGAGGCCGATGACTTCCGCCCCCGGATAGCGAGCCGCGAGCAATTCGGTGGAATTACCGGGTCCGCAGCCCACATCCACCACCTTTCGCACCGCTTCGGAGCGTACCTGTGCAAGAAGGTCGCGGGCCGGACGAGTGCGCTCGTCTTCGAACTTCAGATAGGTCGCCGGGGACCAGTCGGCGGAGCTCAATCCCGCCCCTCGCGCTGTCGCTGCTGACGCTGCCACTCTCGATGCGCATGGCGCTCCGTGGTCATCCATACCACCACGTCCCACGCGTTGTGGATGCCGATGAAGAGAAGCAGCAACACCGCGCCGCTCACCGCATAGAGGAAAGCCGGCACTTCGTGCGGCAGCATGACGCCCGTCACCGCCAGCCCCAGATATGCGAGCACCGGCAGCACGACGTTCCAGATCCAATCGGATCTGAACGGCTTGTAGGCACCGGAGGAGAACCCGAGCATGCGGCTGATCAGAGTCCCGCAGTAAATCAGTCCGGCCACACCCGTGGCGGCAAGCAGGACTCCGAGCGTAAGCGCCGTCTGACCGGGAATGCACAGCAGCGCCGACAGCCATAGTGCGGCACCGAAATGCACCGCTGTCGGGGTGATGAACACGCGCGTACCCGTGAGGCGCGTCGACGCCGAGCCGGTGTCCTCGCCCCTCTCCGCCGAGATCGTGATCACGACGAATGTCAGTCCCGTGAGCGCGCCCGCCGACGAGCCCACGAGCACATAGAAGCTCTGCCAGTCGGCCAGGGCGAGCGCATGACTCAGGAAAGGGTCCGGCATGGGGGTATTCTACCGTCTGCCGGTGATGGTCAATACCGGATGTTGGGGCCGCGGCACCACCGTGTAGAGCGTGTCGTGTTCGCCCGTCCGGATGGCGCCGATCCAGACGTATCCCGGCCTGACGACCTGGATATCGTAGCGAAAGGTCTTCCCGTCGCGGGTGACGGAGCCCTCGATGCGGGCCGGCCTGTCGACATAGACCAGCATCAGCGACTTGCGGGACCGGGCGTCCAGCCAGTCCATCGTACCCACGGCATCGATGCCATCACGCTGGAGTGCAACGGGCGTCAGCCTGGCGAGGCGGGCGTCACGAGGCGTGATTCTCATGAAGCGGAGCTCGAACTCGGTAGGGCCGAGCTCACTCTCGAGCGCTTTCTGCGTGCGGTTGAGGTCGAGCGTGAAGCCGCCTGGCGTCTGGCTCACGGGCGCGACAAAAGCGCCGGTGTTGGGCGAGCCGTAAAGGTCCCCCACGATATAGGGAAAGATCAGCCGGTAGCCGCCGGCGGGCAGCGGGCCGGCGAGCTCGATGGAAGAGTGGATCACCCAGTCGGCATGGTGAGGCGCAGGGCTGCAACCCGACAGCGCAGCGAGCAATACGGCAGCACAAAAGCGAATCAGTGAGCGGCCCAGGGCCGTTCCCTGGGCCGCGGGACGAATCCCGTTACAAGGCTGGCCGCGCGAATCGCCGGGAGCGATTTGCGCCAATCAACGAGGAGGATTGGAGGGTGCTGCCTGCGTCCCTGGCGGCAGCGGGCTCGCCTGCGCTCCCGGACTGGGCTGCGCCGTCGGACTGGGCTGCGCCGCAGGGGGCGTGGCCTGGGACGGCTGGTTCATCTGCGGCGGCTGCGCGGTAATGGCCGCGCGGAACTGCTGCAGCTTCGCCTTGATGACACTGGCGTTCTGTGGGCCCATGCGGATCAGCAGCTTCTGGCCCGCCGGCAGCGCCTCGAGCTTCGGGTCCGAGAACTGATAGAACACCTTCGGCCGCACCAGGGCAATTGGGCCCGGTACATCCGGGGTGGCCAGCACGCTGTCGATGGCGAGGACCAGGCGGTCGTTGAAATATTTGCCCGGGTACCCCAGGTTCTCGTATGCCTGTTGGAAGAGCGGATACATGCGGAAGTAGACGGCCGCCAGCGTTTTCGGATCGGTCGCGCTCACGACCTCCATGAGCGGCGCATAGCGGGCGTAGTTCTGCTGGCTGAGGGTGGTCGAGCCGGCCTGGGTGTCGACGACGGTGTCGCCCGGGGTCGGCTGCAACGGCCGCAGCTCCGCCGCCACTTTCTTGCGCGGCAGGTTGTCCACTGTGACCACGATGTCGCGAACGATCTCGTGCGGTACCAGGAACTTCGCCACCGCCGGCTTGCCGAGGAGTCCGGTCAGCGACTCGCGGAGCACCGGGTCGCTCTGGTCCAACGGCGGCAGCGGTGCCTGTTGCTGCTCAGCCCCGGAGGGGATCGGATGCTGGATGGCGGGAACGGGCGGTGCCGCTGCCTGCGGCGGGGCAGTGGGCTGTGGCGGGGGCGCTGGTGGTGCCGGCGAGTAGTAACGGTAATACACGCCGATGGCGATGGCGGCGGCGATGACGATTCCGGCCGACCACCAGATGGCTTTGTCCCGGAAGGACTCCTCCGGCTCCGTCGCCTTGTTCCACATCCAGCGGCTCTCCGCGCAGTGAAGAATCGAGATACTCTACTCTGATCGCGCCTGGATCGCACTTGAGCGTCACCCGCGCTTCTCACCCATGCAGCAAGTCTTTCACCCGGCCTTTCACCCTGCCGTCAACCGCTGGCTCGAGCGCGCCTTCGAGGCGCCGACGCCGGCGCAGGGGCAGGCATGGCCCGCGATCCAGGCAGGCCGGCACACTCTGATCGCGGCGCCGACGGGCTCCGGCAAGACACTTGCCGCTTTCCTCGCGGCGATCGACCTCCTGGTGCGCGAGGCACTGGAGCACGGCGGGCTGCGGGACGAGACCTACATCGTTTACGTCTCCCCGCTCAAGGCGCTTTCCAACGACATCCGCCGCAACCTCGAGGCGCCGCTCGCCGGTATCCGGGACGAGCTGCGCGCGATGGACCTGCCCGATGTCGAGATCCGCACCGCCGTGCGTTCCGGTGACACGCCGCAGCACGAGCGGCAGAGCATGCGCCGGCGGCCGCCGCACATCGTGGTGACCACTCCGGAGTCGCTCTACATCCTCCTGGGGTCGGAATCCGGGCGCGCCATGCTCGCGAGCGTACGCAGCGTGATCGTCGATGAAATCCACGCGATGGTGGGCAGCAAGCGCGGCCTGCACCTGGCGCTGTCACTCGAGCGCCTCGAGGCCCTCGCAGGGCGGCGGTTGACGCGCATCGGACTCTCGGCAACCCAACGTCCGATCGCGGAGGTGGCGCGGTTTCTGGTCGGCACCCGGCAACTGCACGCCGACGGCGAAGCCGACTGCGCCATCATCGATATCGGGCACGTCCGCCGCCGCGATCTGCAGATCGAAGTGCCGCCGGCGCCGCTCGAGGCGGTCATGTCGGGCGATGTATGGACGCAGGTGTATGACCGCCTCTCCCAGCTCGCCGGCGAGCACCGCACGACCCTCATCTTCGTCAACACGCGGCGGCATGCGGAACGGGTGGCGCGCCATCTGTCAGAGCGCATGGGCGAGACGCTGGTGGCAGCCCACCACGGCAGCATGGCGAAGGAGCTGCGTCTCGCGGCGGAGTCGCGCCTGAAGCGCGGCGAGCTCAAGGCTCTGGTCGCCACCGCATCGCTCGAGCTCGGCATCGACATCGGTGATGTGGACCTGGTCTGTCAGCTCGGCTCGCCGCGGTCCATCGCGGCTCTGCTGCAGCGCGTCGGGCGCTCCGGGCATAGCCTCGGTGGTACGCCGAAAGGCAGGCTCTTCCCGCTATCACGCGACGATCTCATAGAGTGCGCCGCATTGCTCGACTGCGTTCGGCGCGCGGAGCTCGATCGCCTGCGCATCCCCGCCAGGCCGCTCGATGTGCTGGCGCAACAGGTCGTCGCGGAAGTCGCGGCGCGCGAGTGGGACCTCGACGAGCTCTTCGCTCTGCTGCAACGCGCCTACCCCTATCGCGACCTGCAGCGCGCCGAGCTGGACGATGTCGTCCGGATGCTCGCCGACGGCTTCACTACGCGCCGCGGCCGCCGCGGGGCACTCATCCACTACGACGCCGTCAACGGCAAGGTCCGCGGCCGGCGCGGCGCGCGTCTCACCGCGCTGACCTCCGGCGGGACGATACCCGATACGGCCGACTACACCGTTCTGCTCGAGCCGCAATCCCAGCCCGTCGGCACGATCAACGAGGACTTCGCCGTCGAGAGCCTGCAGGGCGATGTCTTCCAACTGGGCAACACCTCCTATCGCATCCTGCGCGTGGAGCAGGGCACGGTACGGGTGGAGGACGCGCACGGCCAGCCGCCCTCGATTCCGTTCTGGCTGGGCGAGGCGCCCGGCCGCACCGATGAGCTGTCGCAAGGCGTCTCGCGTCTACGCAGCGAGGTCGGGATCCGGCTCGGCGGCGGCCTCGATGCAGCAGTGCGCTGGCTCGAGGACGAGGTTGGCATCGCCGGCCCGGCGGCGGTGCAGACCGCGGGCCATCTCGCAGCCGCGCGCGCCGCCCTCGGCACCCTGCCCACCCGGGAGACCATCGTCCTCGAGCGCTTCTTCGATGAAGCCGGAGGCATGCAGCTCGTCATCCACTCGCCCTTCGGCAGCCGCGTGAACCGTGCCTGGGGGCTGGCGCTGCGCAAGCGCTTCTGCCGCTCCTTCAACTTCGAGCTGCAGGCGGCGGCGACCGAGGATGCGATCGTCCTGTCCCTCACCACCGCGCACAGCTTCGAGCTCGAGGAGGTGTCGCGCTACCTTCATTCCAACACCGTGCGGCCGCTTCTGGTGCAGGCGCTGTGCGCCGCGCCCATGTTCCCGGCGCGCTGGCGCTGGAGCGCGGCGATCGCGCTGGCGCTGCCGCGGTTTCGCGGCGGCCGCAAGGTCCCGGCGCCGCTCGCGCGCATGGCCGCGGAGGACCTCCTCGCCTCGGTGTTTCCCGACCAGGTGGCGTGCGCCGAGAACCTCTCGGGGGAGCTCGAGATCCCCGATCACCCGCTGGTCCGGCAGGCGATCCGCGATTGTCTCGAGGAGGCGATGGACATCGACGGACTCGAGACACTGCTGCGCGCCCTGGAGAGCGGCGCCGTGGCCGTGGTCGCACGGGATCTCACGGAGCCCTCGCCGCTCGCCCTGGAGGTGTTGTCGGCGAGGCCTTATGCGTTCCTCGATGACGCCCCTCTCGAGGAGCGGCGGACGCAGGCCGTGTTGAGTCGCCGCTGGCTCGACCCCGAGGCGGCCGGTGACCTCGGCGCCCTCGATCCGTCGGCCATCGCCCGGGCCCGGGCGGAGGCCTGGCCCGACGCAGCCGATGCCGACGAGCTGCACGATGCGCTCTGTTGGCTCACCTTCATGACCGAGGCCGAGATCGGCAAACGGGCGGACTGGTCCGGGTGGGCTGAGAGTCTCGCGGCCGCCGGCAGGGCGGCCCGCGTGAGCTCGGGCGGTGCGACGCTCTGGGTCGCCGCCGAGCGCCTGCCGCTCCTGCAGGCGGTTCTGCCCGATGCGCTGCCGCAGCCGCCCATCGCGGCGCCGCCGCAGTACTCGCGGTCCTGGACGGCGGACGAGGCTCTCGTCGAGATCGCGCGCGGGCGACTGCAGGGTCTAGGCCCGGTCGCAGCCGCCGCCCTGGGGGCTCCGATCGGTGCCTCCGCGGGCCGGATGGCGCCGGCGCTTGCGGCGCTGCAGGCGGAAGGATCGGCCATGCACGGCCGCTTCACTCCGCAGCCGCCCGAGGATGGGGAATGGTGCGAGCGCGGGTTGCTCGCGCGCATCCATCGCTACACCGTGAAGCGGCTGCGTGCCGAGATCGAGCCGGTCGAGCCGCGGGATCTGCTGCGCTTCCTGCTCGAATGGCAGCGAGCCGCACCCCGTGCGCGTATGGACGGGCCTGACGCCGTCGCTGCCGTGCTCGCGCAGCTCGAGGGCTTCGAGGCGCCTGCGGCGGCCTGGGAAACCGAGATCCTGCCGGCGCGCATCAACGAGTACGACCCGGCGTGGCTCGATGAGCAGTGTCTCGCCGGCCGCTTCGTCTGGGCGCGGCTGGCGCGGCGCAGAACCGAATCCGCACCGGCCGCGGGCCCGGTCCGCGGCACGCCCATCACACTGCTCGGCCGGCGGCATCTGCGGGCCTGGACAGGGCTCGCGGGGCCCGTGGATGCCGGCTCTCCATCCGCGAAGGCGCGCAGCGTGTTGGAGCAGCTCGCCGCGCACGGCGCCTCGTTCTTCGACGAGATCGTGGAGGCGACGGGGCTGCTGCCGCTGCAGGCGGAGGAGGGACTGGCCGAGCTCGTCGGGCTCGGCCTGGTCAACTCCGACAGCTTCGGCGGACTGCGCGCCCTGTTGGTACCCGCCGACCGCCGCAGATCCTCTACGGGCCCGCGCCGCCGTCGGCGCGCCCTTTTCGGCATGGATTCGGCCGGGCGCTGGGCGCTGGTGCGGCGCGAGCCGATCGCCGCCGCCAACGGCCGCACCGACCCGGAGACCATAGAGCTGGTCGCTCGTGGACTGTTGCGGCGCTGGGGGATCGTTTTCTGGCGTCTGCTCGCCCGCGAGGCGGACTGGCTGCCGCCGTGGCGCGAGCTCCTCTTCTGCTATCGGCGCCTCGAGGCGCGCGGCGAGATCCGCGGCGGTCGCTTCGTCGCCGGGCTCTCGGGCGAGCAGTTCGCCGCACCCGAGGCGGTGGGACTTCTGCGGGAGGTGCGCCGCCGGCCGCGCGAGACGGAATGGCTGTCGCTCTCCGCGGCCGATCCGCTCAACCTGCCCGGCATCCTGAC
>DATAXF010000104.1:0-16941 GCA_036273095.1 Steroidobacteraceae bacterium
GGATGGGTACGGAGTGGATCGTGAAGGGCAAGCCCTCGATGCTGGGCGCGGCCTCGGGCGCAGTGGCGGGCCTCGTGGCCATTACCCCTGCGGCGGGCAACGTCGGCATCCCGGGCGCGTTCGTGATCGGCGTCGGCGTCGGCCCGCTGTGCTTCTGGGGCGTCACCGGCCTGAAGAAAATGATCCGCACCGACGATGCGCTGGATGTGTTTGGCGTACACGCGCTCGGGGGCATTTTCGGCGCGCTGACGACCGGCATCTTCAACGACCCGGCCCTCGGTGGACCGGGCGGCAGCGCCTATCCCGGCATCTGGGCCCAATTCCTCATCCAGGCCAAGGCAGTGGGTGTGGTGATCGTATGGACCGCCGTGGTGGCCGCCATCGGCTTCCACCTGGTCAAGTGGACCATCGGCCTGCGCGTCGGCGAGGACGAAGAGCGCGAGGGCCTGGACATTGCCGTCCACGGCGAGCGTGCCTACGACATGTAATCGCATCGTCGCATTCAGGGCCTAGAAGCCCCGGGGTTGCTGCGGCGGCCCCGGGGCTTCATGCTTCCAGAGGCCCGGTTGCACTTTCTGTGAGCGCCTGCCGTCTCTTGTGTGACCGAGTTCAAAGGACGGACGCCCCCCAGCGTGGAAAATGGGGGTGCTCCGGGGAGTAAGGTCATGTCACGATCAACTGTCATCCTGCTGGCCACCTCGATGGTCGTCCTTCTGGGGGCGGTCAGCGCCGCGCGCGCCGACGTCGTCTATGAATGGACCGATGCGAAAGGCCAATTGCATTACACCGACCAGTGGGTGCCCGGCGCCAAGCTGGTCAGGACCGATACGGCCCACCGCCCGGCGGCTGACTCGGGTGCCACGCAGGGCATCCAGAACGAGAGCAATGCTGCCTCTCACGACCTCAAGGACCAGCAGGACACCCAGGCCGTGCAGCAGGACGAGGCCAAGGCCCGCGCCGCACGATGCGCGCAGGACAAGCAGGAATACCAGAAGCTGATCGACTCGCGCCGCATCTACACAACCGACAAGAGCGGGCAGCGCACATACCTCTCCGATGCCGATGCCGATGCCGCTCGCCTCAGAGCCCGCCAGGCCATGGATGCCGATTGCGGCAGCTAGTATATTGTGGCTAAAACAGGCCTTCGGCCGTTTTAGCGGCCAACCGAGTTGCCTTTTCGATCCCGCGGCCCAGGGAGCGGCCCTGGGCCGCTTAATAATTTGCTTTCGCACGGCGCGCGCGTATGAACAGAGTCGGATTTGTCGGGCTAGGAGCCATGGGCACTCACATGGCCCGCAATCTCCATCGTGCCGGCTTCCTCACGGCCGTCTGGAACCGCACGGCGTCGAAGGCGTGCGCGCTGGCTGAGGAGCTCGGCGTCGCGGCGCCTGGGACGCCCGCGGAACTGGCGGCTGCCGTCGATGCGGTCGTCCTCTGCGTGTCGGCGGACAATGACGTGCTGGACGTGGTGCATGCCCTCGCTCCCGGGCTGGCCTCCGGTGCCATGGTGATCGACTGCTCGACGGTCTCGGCGGATACCGCGCGTAAGTCCGCCGAGCTCCTGGGCAAGCAGGCCGTGGAGTTTCTCGACTGTCCGGTGAGCGGCGGGGTGGAAGGGGCGCGGGAGGGAACGCTGGCGATCATGGCCGGCGGCACCAGCGAAGGTTTTGAGCGCGCCCGGCCGGTGCTTGGCGCCATGGGCCGCACGATCAGCCATCTTGGCCCCACGGGCAGCGGCCAGGCGGCGAAGGCAACCAACCAGATCATGTGTGCCGGCATCATCGAGACCGTCTCCGAGGCGATGGCATTCGCGCGCGCCCAGGGACTACCCCTCGATAAGCTGATCGAGACCCTCGGCAAAGGCGCGGGCTCGAGTTGGTACTTCGTGCACCGCGCACCCAACATGGCCCGGGGCAGCTATCCGGCGGGCTTTCGCGTGCGGTTGCACGCCAAAGACCTGACGATCTGCCGTGACATGGCGGCGCGCTTCGGCGTCGCGCTGCCGGTAGTGGAGCGGATGCTGAGCGAGTACGCGGAGCTCATCTCCCGTGGTTACGGCGACGAGGACATCTCCGCCGCGTTCCGCCTCAAGGCGGAGCTCTTCGAGCCCTCACGAGGAAGCGCTCCATCCGCCTGACCCGAAGCACGGCGCTGCGCCAGGCGCTGCGCGGCGGCGCGGAGTCCTTCTACCTCCCCGATTTCTGCGCTTCACGCGCGGCGCTCGCGATCGTGCTCATCGTCGAGCTGACCGCGGTCGTGCTGGCGCTGGCCCGCCAGGGTGCGAATCAGGGGGGCGATTTCTGGGGCGACCTTGCCCGGACGTCCCTGTTCCTGCTCTGGGTCGGCCTGATTTGCGCGGCGCTGCTTTGCTGGACCCGCAAGCGGCTCGAGCGGCTGACCGTCGCCCGCGGATCGGCGGCAGTGCTGCTGCTTCTCACGGCTGCCATAGCCGCGATCTCGGCCGCCGCATGTTTCATTGGACACACCTCACTCGCCGTCGGGGCGGGTGCGAACGGGTTCTTTCCGTCCACCGCGTGGCCGTTCGTGTTGCGCAACATGGCGATCGGGTTCGTGGTCATCGCGGTGGCGCTGCGGTACTTCTACGTGACGCACCAGTGGCGGCGTAACATCGAGATGCGCGCCGCCGCTCGCGTGCACGCGCTGCAGGCGCGCATCCGCCCGCATTTCCTCTTCAACAGCATGAACACCATCGCCTCGCTTACCCGCTCCGACGCGGCGCTCGCCGAGCAGGCGGTGCAGGACCTGGCGGATCTGTTCCGCGCCTCTCTGAGCGACCAGCATCAGACCATCACGCTGCAGGAGGAGCTCGAGGTGGCGCGCACCTACCAGCGGATCGAGGAGCTGCGCCTCGGTCCGCGGCTGCAAGTGAGATGGGATGTCGACAGGCTGCCGACGGATGCACGCGTCCCGAGCCTGATCCTGCAGCCGCTGATCGAGAATGCGATCTATCACGGTATCGAGCCGCGGCCGGAGGGTGGTACGGTCAGCGTCGTGGGCGAGCACGCGGGCGAGCTCATCACCATCGTCGTGCGCAACCCGGTGGCTGCGCGCGAGAGCGACCGTGAAGGCAACCGGGTGGCTCTTGCCAACATCCGCGAGCGGCTGGCGCTGCTTTACGGCGAGCTTGCCCTGGTGAAGGCGGGCCGCTTCGATGAGGAATACATCGTGACCCTTCGCTTCCCCCACCTGAGTGCTCACGGGAAGGCGTGAGCTGCATATGCTCAAGGTGCTGATCGTGGACGACGAGCCCCCGGCGCGCGAGCGGCTGCGGAGCCTGCTCGCGGAGATCGGCGACAGCGAGATCGTTGGTGAGGCGGCCAGCGGCGTCGAGGCGCTGAGCCAGGCGACCATGCTCTCGCCCGATGTGGTACTGCTCGATGTCCGCATGCCCGGGATGGACGGCATCGAGGCGGCCAGGCACCTCAGCACCCTGGAGGAGCCGCCCGCAGTGATCTTCACCACCGCGTACGATCAGTATGCCGTCAACGCGTTCGAGACACGGGCGGTGGGGTATCTGCTCAAGCCCATCCGCAAGGAGAAGCTGGCTGCCGCTCTCGTCCAGGCGGGCCGCCTGACGCGGCTGCAGCTGCAGCGCCTGGCGGCCGCCGCGAGAGCCGAGCGCCGCACGCACATCGCCGCGCGCAACCGCGAAGGCCTGCGCCTGATCCCCGTGGAGGAGGTGCAGTATTTCCTCGCCGAGCAGAAGTACACCACCGTGCGTCACCTGCGCGGCGAGGATCTGATCGAGGACTCGTTGCGCGCGCTCGAGGAGGAGCTTGCGCCCGACTTCGTGCGCATTCACCGCAACGCGTTGGTTGCGGTGCGCCATCTCGACCGCATCGAGCGCAATGCCGAGGGCCAGTACTTCGTGCGGCTGCGCGGCTCGGAGGCGCCGCTGGCGGTCAGCCGGCGGATGGCCGGGGAGCTGCGCGAGCGGTTTCGATTATGAGCTATGCTTTCTGGCCGTGATGCGCATCGAGTTCACCAAGATGCAGGGGCTCGGCAACGACTTCGCCGTGTTCGACGCCCCTGGCGCCGCGGCGCTCGACGGCGAGGTCATCCGCCGCCTGGCGGACCGCCACACCGGGATCGGCTTCGATCAGGCGCTCGTGCTGGAGCCACCCAGGAACACGGATGCCGCCGTGTTCTACCGCATCTTCAATGCCGACGGCTTGGAGGTGGAGCAGTGCGGCAACGGCGCGCGGTGCATCGCAGCGCTGCTTGCGGCCCGGGGCCTCGCGCGCTCGGGTGCGGTCACGATGGATAGTCCCGCGGGCCTGATCCGGGCGCGCATTCTGCAAGGAGGCCGGATATCGGTGGACATGGGGCCGGTGCGCTTCGAGCCGCGCTCACTTCCCTTCGATGCTAGGGCGCAGGCGCGGCGCTACTCCCTCGAGCTGGCGGGCGAAAGTGTCGAGATCGGCGCGGTCTCCATCGGCAACCCGCATGCCGTCCTGGCGGTGGAGTCGGTCGAGGCGGCGGCCGTGGAGCGGCTCGGACCGGCGATCGAGGGCCATCCGCGCTTTCCGAAGCGCGTGAACGCCGGCTTCATGCAGATTGTCGATCGCACGCACATCCGTCTGCGCGTGTACGAGCGCGGTGCCGGCGAGACGCTGGCCTGCGGTACGGGCGCCTGCGCTGCCGTCGCAGTGGGGCGGTATTGGGGCCAGCTCGATTGCGACGTTCACGTCAGCGTGCGCGGCGGCGAGTTGCGAGTAAACTGGAATGGTCCGGAAGAGAACATCTGGCTGACGGGAGCCGCAGAGGTATCCTTCGCAGGCCACGTAGAGGTTTGAAGAGCATGACTACAAGAGAAGCCCGAGGGTTGGCCACCAAGGAAAACGAGGAAGATACGGTCGCCGCGTATCTGCAGCACAATCCGGACTTCTTCGAGCGCCACCAGGCACTGCTGCTGCGGCTGCGCGTGCCGCACGCGCGGGGAGGCTCGACCATCTCGCTGGTGGAGCGGCAGATCGAGGTCCTGCGCGAGAAGCACGCCGGCCTCGAAGACAAGCTTGCCGAGCTGGTGAGCGTCGCCCGCGCCAACGACGCGATTGCCGAGAAGCTCCATCGCTTCACGCGCAAGCTCCTGCGCGCCCGCTCGCGCGGCGAAGCTGTCGCGCTGATCGAGGCCAGCCTGCGGGAGGATTTCGACGCCTTCCACGGCGTGCTCGTGTTGATCGGCGAATACCCCGACCTCGCGCCGCAGCGATTCGTGCGCGCGGTCGCAGCCGACGATGCCGGGCTGAAATCCTTCGACACGCTGTTCGCCAGCGGCAAGCCGCGATGCGGCCAGGTGCGCGACACGCAGCGCGAGTTTCTTTTCGGCCAGGATGCCAACGACATCGGTTCCGTGGCGCTGGTGCCGCTTGGCGAGAAGAGCAGCCCGCTCGGCGTGCTCGCCCTCGGCAGCACCGACCGCGACCGCTTCCATCCCGGCATGAGCACCGAGTTCCTGGCGCGCATGGCGGACCTCATCTCGGATGCGGTGAGTCTCCCTCCCGGCGAGTGAGTTGACTCCGGCCACTCTCGCCTGGATCGAGCGCTTCCGCCAGTTTCTCGCGGTGGAGAGACGTTGCTCGCCGCACACGGTGGCGGCATACACGCGCGACCTGCGGGCACTGGTGTCGTACTGCGATCACTCGGGCCTCGAGAGCTGGGCCGCCGTCGACAGCGGCCATCTGCGGTCTTTCGCGGCGCGCCTCCATGCCCGCGGTCTCGGACCCCGCAGTATCCAACGGCGGCTGTCCGCGGTGCGCAGCTTCTATGAGTTCCTGCAGCGCGAGGCGCATGCGTTGCGTCGCGCGGCGGCCAATGACGGGGAGCGCGAGGTCGCGCGGATTCGGAGCAATCCAGGTCAGGACGTGCGGGCACCCAAGGTGGCGCGTCGCCTGCCGCAGACGTTGGATGCCGACCAGATGGCGCGACTGCTCGAGATTCCGGCCGGGGAGCCCTTCGCCACTCGCGATCGGGCCATCATGGAGCTGCTTTACTCCTCGGGCCTGCGCCTGGCGGAGATCGTCGGGCTCGACCTCGGGTCTCTGGACCTGCCTGATCGCACGGTGCACGTGCTCGGCAAGGGGAGCAAGGCGCGCGTGGTGCCGGTGGGCCGTGTGGCCATCCGCACGCTCGAGCAGTGGCTCGGCGAGCGCGCCGGCCTGGTGCGATCCGACGAGCAGGCGCTCTTCGTAGGCCGCTCAGGCAGGCGGCTCGGCCGCAGGGCCGTCGAGCTGCGGGTCGCGTACTGGGCACGCCGCCAGGGCCTCGCCGCCCATGTGTATCCGCATCTCTTCCGGCATTCGTTCGCCTCCCACCTGCTCGAGTCCGGCGCCGAGCTGCGCGGCGTGCAGGAGCTGCTGGGTCACGCCGATATCGCCACGACCCAGATCTACACCCACCTTGACTTCCAGCACCTCGCCCGCATTTACGACGCGACCCACCCCAGGGCGCGGCGGGCGAAAACGCCCGCGAAATAGCCCTTGAATTGAGAGGCTGGATGAGCGATTCGCAGCGATTCGATCCCCATGGCACCACCATCCTCGGCGTGCGGCGCAACGGCGTCGTGGCGCTGGCCGGCGATGGCCAGGTGACGCTTGGCAACACAGTCATGAAGGGCAACGCGCGCAAGGTGCGCAAGCTCCATAACGACAAGGTCCTGGCCGGCTTCGCGGGCGGCACGGCGGACGCCTTCACACTCTTCGAGCGCTTCGAGGGCAAGCTGGAGAAGTATGGCAATCTGACCCGCGCCGCCATCGAGCTCGCCAAGGACTGGCGCTCCGATCGCTATCTGCGGCGCCTCGAGGCGCTGCTGTTGGTCGGCGATCCGGGCAAGCTGCTCGTGATCTCCGGCAACGGCGACGTCATCGAGCCGGACATCGATGCGGTTGCGATCGGATCCGGCGGCCAGTTCGCGCTCGCCGCGGCGCGGGCGATGCTCGAGACGACGCAGCTCGATGCCCGCAGCATCGCGGAGCGCTCGCTCAACATCGCCGCCGACATCTGTATCTACACCAACCGCAATCTCACCGTCGAGGAGCTCGGTTCCTAACGCCATGTCATCACTGACACCCCGAGAGATCGTCCAGGAGCTCGACAAGCACATCATCGGCCAGGACGCCGCCAAGCGTGCCGTCGCCATCGCGCTGCGCAACCGCTGGCGCCGCATGCAGGTGCCGGAGCCGCTGCGCCAGGAGATCACGCCGAAGAACATCCTCATGATCGGGCCGACGGGCGTCGGCAAGACCGAGATCGCGCGCCGCCTGGCGCGGCTCGCCAATGCCCCGTTCGTCAAGGTCGAGGCCACGAAGTTCACCGAGGTCGGTTATGTCGGCCGGGACGTCGACTCCATCGTCAAGGAGCTGGCGGACGTGGCGGTGAAGATGACTCGTGAGCAGGAGGTGCAGAAGGTGCGCGAGCGCGCCGCCGAGGCCGCGGAGGAGCGGGTGCTCGATGCGCTGCTGCCGAAACCGCGCATGATGGGTTTCTCGACCGACGAGCCGGCGCAGCCGCGCGATGCGGAGACACGCCAGAAGTTCCGCCGCATGCTGCGCGACGGCGAGCTCGACGACCGTGAGGTCGAGATCGAGGTGCGCTCGATGCCGATGGGTGTCGAGATCATGGCGCCGCCGGGAATGGAGGAGATGCAGCAGCAGTTGCAATCGATGTTCCAGAACCTGGGCGGCAACCGTACCCGCAGCCGCAAGGTGAAGGTGCGCGAGGCGCAGAAGCTCCTCGTCGAGGAGGAGGCCGCGAAGCTCATCAACGAGGATGAGCTCAAGGTCAAAGCCATCGCCAACGCAGAGCAGAACGGCATCGTCTTCATCGACGAGATCGACAAGGTGACGCGCCGTCAGGAGACGACGGGCGCGGATGTCTCCCGGGAAGGCGTGCAGCGCGACCTGCTGCCGCTGGTCGAGGGCTCCACCGTGGCCACGAAGTACGGGCCGGTCAAGACCGATCACGTGCTCTTCATTGCCTCGGGCGCCTTCAGCCTGTCGAAGCCTTCCGATCTCATCCCCGAGCTTCAGGGGCGTCTGCCGATCCGCGTGGAGCTCGACTCGCTGAAGGTGGGCGACTTCGTGCGCATCCTGACGGAGCCGGATGCGTCGCTCACGCTGCAGTATCAGGCGTTGATGGGCACGGAAGGCGTGTCGGTGCGCTTTTCGGAAGATGGCGTGCGGCGCATCGCCGAGATCGCCTTCCAGGTGAACGAGCGCACCGAGAACATCGGCGCCCGCCGCCTGCACACGGTCATGGAGCGGCTGCTGGAGTCAGTTTCCTACGGGGCTTCGGAACAGGGCGGCGGCACGCAGGTGATGATCGACACGAAATACGTCGATGAACACCTCGGCAACCTCGCCAAGGACGAGGACCTCAGCCGCTATATCCTCTGACCGATAGCTTGGCAGCGGGGGCGGGCGAATAACACGGCGTACACTTCCACACGCGCCGCCCGCCGGGTGTACGATGAGTTGTTCGTCCAAGAAAACAGCCTGATGGGGAAAATAGGTGCCGTCGAAAACGCGTCCTGGACCTCGAGGTCCAAAGCGCGCTGGCCCGCGTCTGCGGCGTAGCCGCCCCGAGGCGAGCCCGGCGGCGTCGCCGCGGGCTGCCGATCTTCCCACGGCCGTCGTTGGAATCGGCGCCTCTGCCGGTGGCATCGAGGCCTTTACGGCGCTGCTCAAGGAGCTGCCGGTCGATACCGGCCTCGCCTTCGTGCTGATCCAGCACCTCGCGCCGACACACATCAGCCTCCTCGCGGAGATCCTCCAGCGAACAACCCGCATGCCCGTGCTCGAGGTGCGGGATGAGCCGATCGTCTGCCGCAACTGTGTCTATGTCATTCCGCCTGGGCGCGTGATGACGATCAACGACGGCCGTCTCGCGCTGGCGCCGCGTGGCGGTGAGGCACCGCATCACCCCATCGACGCTTTCTTCGACTCGCTCGCTGCGAGCGCCGGGCACCGCTCCATCGGGGTAGTGCTTTCCGGGACCGCGAACGACGGCACCGCGGGCCTCGCCGCGATCAAGGCGGCGGCGGGGATCACTATCGCCCAGGACGGGTCGGCGCTTTACGATGGCATGCCGCGCAGCGCGATCGCTGCCGGCGGCGTGGACCTCGTGCTTCCACCGGCAGGCATCGCCAGCGAGCTCGTACGGATCGCGAAACACCCATACTTGATCGATGCGGCGGGCGACGCGGCGGCCGATGCGGCGGCCGATGCGGCGGGCGATGCGGCCATCGACCACGTTCTAAGGGCGGTGCGCCACGGCACGGGCGTCGACTTTTCCCAGTACAAGTCCAATTCCCTGCACCGGCGCATCCGCCGCCGGATGGCCCTGCTCAAGATCGCCGAACCCGGAGAGTATGCGCGCCTGCTGAAGAGCGAACCGCATGAGGTCGAGGCGCTATACCAGGACATCCTCATCGGTGTCACCGCATTCTTCCGCAACCCGGAGTCCTTCGAGGCGCTCAAAGCCAGAGTCTTCCCGCGGCTGTTCAAGGACCGGGGGCGCCAGGATCCGGTACGCGTTTGGGTGCTCGGTTGCGCTACCGGCGAGGAAGCCTACTCGCTCACCATCGCGCTCACCGAATACACCGCCGAGAACGCTCCAAGCACTCCGATTCAGGTCTATGCAACCGACCTCAACAACTCCGCCATCGAGAAGGCGCGCACGGGCTTTTATCCGAAGTCGATAGAGAGCGAGGTCTCGCCCGAGCGGCTGCGGCGGTACTTCGTCCAGACGAACGGAGGATATCGCGTCGGCAAGGCCATTCGCGACGTCTGCGTCTTCGCGCGTCACAACGCGCTAGGGGATCCGCCGTTCTCCCGGATGGATCTCGTGAGCTGCCGGAACGTCATGATCTACATGGAGGCGGGGCTGCAGAAAAGACTGCTGCCGCTGTTGCACTATGCGCTGAAGCCCGGGGGACTCCTGTTTCTCGGGCCCTCCGAGACGATCGGAGCGAGCCGCGACCTGTTCGATCTCGAGGACACACAGGCGAAGGTCTACGTGAAGAAGCCGGTCGCGACGCCGTTCGTGCAGGCCTTCCAGTTGGGTAAATTCCGCCCCGGCTCGCTCGAGTTGGACTTGGAGCCGAGGCCCAATGCGACGCAGGATCATGCGATCGAGGTGCAACGGGATGCTGACCGCATCCTGCTCACGCGTTACGTGCCTGCCGGAGTGCTGGTCAACGAGAGCAACAATGTCCTGCAGTTCCGCGGTGATACCGGGCGCTATCTGACGCCGGCCCCCGGCAAAGCGAGCCTGAACGTGCTCAAGATGGCCCGCGAGGGCCTGCTGGTGTCGCTGCGCGCGCTGTTGCAGCGCGCCCGCCGCGAGAGCGCCGTGGTGCGCGAGCAAGGCGTGCGCGTAAAGACGAACGGTGGCTTTACCGATGTCACGCTGGTGGTGATCCCCGTCGGCCGTGCCAACGGCGGTGAGCAGGCCTACTGGGTCCTGTTCGAGAGTCCGTCGCCGCCGGCCGCCGCGGCGGAGAAGCGGTCCGGGCGTGCGCGGGTGGCCGCCGGCATGACACGCCGGGTCGAGGAGCACGAGAAGGAGATCACGCGTCTGCTGCAGGAGCTCGCGGCCACGCGCGAGTATCTGCAGTCGGTCATCGAGCAACAGGAAGCCGTCAACGAGGAGTTGCAGTCGGCCAATGAGGAGGTGCAGTCGAGCAACGAGGAGTTGCAGAGCATCAACGAGGAGCTCGAGACCTCGCGCGAGGAGATCCAATCGAGCAACGAAGAGCTGACCACCGTCAACGAGGAGCTGCAGAACCGCAACGACGAGCTGAATCGCGCCAACAACGATCTCAACAATCTGTTCGGCAGCCTGCAGATGTCCATCGTGATGGTCTGGCAGGACCTGCGCATCCGGCGCTTCACGCCCACCGCCGAGAAGTTCTTCAACCTCATCAGCACCGACGTTGGCCGTCCGATCGGCGACATCAAGCTCAATCTCACGATAACCGACCTGTCCGATCGGCTCACCGAGGTGATCGACCAGGTGAGCGCCCGCGATGTCGAGGTGCAGGACGCTACCGGCCGCTGGTACCTGCTGCGCCTGCGGCCCTATCGCACGCTCGACAACCGGATCGACGGCGCGGTCATCGTGCTCTTCGACATCGACTCGCTGAAGCGCTCGCTCGGGGTGCTGGAGCGACAGGCGAAGCTCCTCGAGCAGACCCATGACGCGGTATTCGTGCGCGAGCTGGATGGCACCATCGTCTACTGGAACCAGGGAGCCGAGCTGCTGTATGGCTTCGGCAAGAAGGAGGCGGTGGGACGCTCCAGTCACGAGCTGCTCGGCAAGACCCCTGCGGCGCTGTCGCAGATCGCCGCAGCGCTGAAGAGCGAGGGGCGATGGGTAGGCGAGATCGTGCACACGACCAAGGACGGCCGTGAGCTGGTCGTCGAGAGCCTGGAGGTGTTGATCTCCGAGGCGGAGCGGCCGCTGGTCCTCGCCACCAACCGGGACATCACCGAGCGCAAGCGGCTCGAGGATACGCTGCGCCGGCGCGTCGATGAGCTTGCGGTCGCCGATCGGCACAAGAGCGAGTTCCTCGCGGTTCTGGCGCATGAGCTGCGCAACCCGCTGGCGCCTTTGCGCAACGGCATCGAGATCCTCAAGTCCGTGCCGGCAGGCGATGCTCGAGCCGTGCGCGCCAAGGAGTTGATCGAGCGCCAGGCGCGCACGCTCACTCGCCTGGTGGATGACCTGCTCGATACCGCGCGAATCAATCGCGGCCAGGTGCATCTGCGGCGTGAGACGGTGGACCTGCAATCGATGGTCAACCGCGCCGTCGAGACCGCGCGGGAAGTGATCGACTCACGACGGCATACCCTGACCGTCAACCCTCCGCCCGAGCCGATCAAGGTGGTCGCCGACGCCACCCGGCTCGAGCAGGTGCTCGCCAATCTGCTGAACAACGCGGCGAAGTACACGCCGGAGGGAGGTCAGATCACGGTGAGTCTGGCCGAGGGCCGCAACGGCGCCGCGGAGGCGGAGGTGCGCGTCGAGGATTCGGGTATCGGGATTTCCGCCGAGATGCTGCCGCTGGTGTTCGATCTGTTCACCCAGGCGGACCACTCGCTGGCGCATTCCCAGGGAGGTCTCGGGATCGGGCTCTCCCTGGTACGCAGCCTGGTCGAGCTGCACGGCGGGCGGGTGGTGGCGAGCAGCGAAGGGTTGGGCAAGGGCAGCGAGTTCGCCGTCTACCTGCCCCTGGCTCCGTCCTGACCGGTCAGCCCGACCCCTGCTTGTGATCGTGCTCCCAGGCCGCGAGGAAGTTGATCAATGAGATCAGCTTCTGCGGGTCATCGCCGCCGCCGCTCGCCTTGCCGACATCGGTGGTGAACTTTCCGTCGATCGCGATGTAAGGCACGCTCTGCACCTGGTACTCGTTCGTGATCTCGTCCGCCTGGTGGAGCTGTGTGTTGACGTAAAAGGAATTGTAAGCCTGCGAGAAGGCGTTGCCGTCGATGCCGTTCTGCTCAGCCCAGCCCTGTTGCTGCTTGAGGGCGTCGCCGTCGCTGTTGGTGGCGAGCACGGACTCGCTGCCGGTTTGAGTCTCCTGGTCGTGGATGTAGCCGAACGCCTTCTCCACCAGGTCGTCGCCGCCGACAGACTCCAGAGTGTAGTAGAGGCGTGCGTGCGCCTGACGCACCGGGTCGTCCCACATCACCGGCACGCGCACATACTCGATGTAAGCGGCCTTGGATTTCAGCCAATTGCGGATGTAAGGCTCGAGCGCGTAGCAATGGGGGCATCCGAGCCAGAACACCTCCAGCACCTCGACCTTTCCGGGCGCGGCAGTGGTCGGCTGGGCGGGCGAGATCACATCGTAGTTGACGTCGGGCTTCCACTGACTGCTGGTGGGTAGCGCGGCGCTCGCGGGCACGGCGGCCAGCTGCTCGAGCGAAGTGCTGTCGGCATCGGCGGCCTGTGCAGTGCTCGCGGTGCTGCTGGGCGCGGGAGCCGGAGCGGCCTGCCCGGCGGGCGCGGACTGATCGCTTGCGGCAGGAGCTGTCGCCGCCTGATCGGCCTGCGTGGAAGTCCGGGCGTCTTGCTGACTGTGACGCGAGCAGGCGCTGAGGGCCAGCAGGGCTGCGGCGGATAGCGTGAGGACGGCGGGCAGCGATAGCTTGCGGGTCATCGGTTTCAATCCTGGCTTCAGCGCAAGCCCTGCACGAAAGAGGCGACGTCGCGAATCTGCTCCGCAGTCAGGCGCTTGGCGATGTCGAACATGATGCCGCTATTGGCCGTCGCGCTCGTTGCATCCGGCCCTTTGTAGCGGGTGCCGTTGGCGTAGCTCTGCAGCTGCGACACCACATAGACCGACTGTTGCGCTTCGAGTGCCGGATACCCTGCTGCGGGATTGCCGCGGCCGACCGGACCGTGACACGCGACGCAGGCCGGAACGCCGGCTGTCGCATCGCCATGAAGGTACAGCGCCTGTCCCGACTTCCAGTAAGAGGGGTCGGCCTCGAGGCCCGCCGGGGTTTGCGCGGCGAAGAACACAGCCAGATTATCGATGTCCTGATCGCTGAGGCCCGCGGCCATGGGCTGCATCACCGGGTTCTGGCGGATGCCAGCCTTGAACAGATGCAGCTGCTCCGTGATGTACACGGCATTCTGGCCGGCGAGGCGCGGCCACACCGGGTTCTGGCTGTTGCCGTTGGGGCCGTGACAGGAGAAGCAGACGGCCGCTTTGGTGGCGCCTGCCTGCGCCGACCCGTCCGTGTACGGGTCGGGCGTGACCGGTGGAGTCGCCGCGGCGGCCCATACCGTGAACAAAAGTGCGGCGGATGCGGTTATCAGCGGTGCTCTTTTCGCCATCGTTTTCGCTCTTTCCCCGAGTATCGCCAGTGACGCGAAAGCGCCGGATTGTACACTACGGGCGTGGCCGCATTTCCGAACGCAAAATTTCTCGTGAGCGCCGCTGCCCCGGGCCAGTTCCCCGCCGACTGGGGCGCGGAGGTGGCGTTCGCCGGGCGGTCGAACGCCGGCAAGTCGAGCGCCATCAATGCCATTGTCGGCCGCCAAGGGCTGGCGCGCACCAGCAAGACGCCGGGGCGCACCCGGCTCCTCAACTTCTTCGAGCTCTCGCCCAACGGGCGGATCGTGGATCTGCCCGGATATGGTTATGCGAGCGGGCCCGAGAGCGAGCGCCGCGAGTGGCCGCGCCTCATCGAGGCGCTCCGTGCGCGCGAGGCGCTCAAGGGTCTTTTCGTGATCGTCGATGCGCGCCGAGGCGTCGGTGAGGGCGACGAGGCGCTGCTCGAGTGGGCATTGCCCAGGCAGGGCGTGCACGTGCTGTTATCGAAAGCGGACAAGTTGAGCCGCAGCGAGAGCCGGCAGGCGCTGGCCACGGCCGCAAAGACGCTGGGTGGCCGCGCCACGGTCCAGCTTTTTTCCGCGCATGCGCGGACCGGCCTGGATCAGGCCCAGGGTGTGCTGCGGGCGTGGCTGGAATCGAAAGAAAAAACCCCGATGACCTCTGGTGAGGTCACCGGGGCAGACTAACCCGGCACAGGTCTCGTGTGAACCGGGTTGACCCGCTCAGGGAGGGAAGCGGGGAGTGCCGAAGCACTCAGCGAATTAGACGGCGGAGGGGGGGTGAAGTTCCGGTCGATACAAAGGAAAATACCCTTTCCACTCAATGCCTTGGCTCAAAAGAAATTGAAGTTATAGGCCACGTCCAAGCTGATCACCCGGGCGCCGTCGGTGCTCGACATGGCCAGATGCTCGTACTCGACGCGTGCCAGGAAATTACCGAAATGCTCCTGGGCGCCCAGGCCCCAGGCGAACTGCGTGCCGCTGTCGGAGAGCCGGAAGAGTGACGGGTTCGTCGAGCTGCCGTTGAGCTGCCAGCGGTCGAGCCCGACCTTGCCGAAGAAGTCGAGGATGGGCAGCGGCAGGTAGCCCACCGCGTAGGCCGCGAACGCGCGCGCATCGGCATTGGCGTCGCCGAAGTAGAAGTTGCGCGAATCGCTGCCCAGACGGTAGTAGTCCACCTCGGCGCCGATCAGGCTGAAGCGCAGGCCCGCCAGCACCTTGACCGAAGTATTGTCGATGTTGAACCCGGTTCCCTCGATGTTCTGCACGTTCGAATTCATGAGGCCGGCGCCCGCGTATACACCGGTATCGGGGAGGCCGTCGGCATGGGCAGCGGCGGCCGCGAGTGCAAGAAGGGGAAACAGCAGGAATTTACGCATGGAGTCTCCATCGAGGTATTTCTGAGCCGAAACCCGGAGCAGCCGTTGCACGCGGGCGACAGAAGTGCGGCTTCCGCTGCAAAACAGGACTTTCAATGTAGCGGAAAGTTCACACCCGGTTCCGCCGCAAAATATCAGCTCGCGTCCGGCTGCGCATCCGGCGCTGCGCGGGAAAAAGCCGGCAGCGTCTCGAGGTGCGCGCAGATCGTCCGCAGTCCGGGAAACGGCTCCAGGTTGCACTTGAAGCGGCGGGCGTTGAACATCTGCGGCACGAGACAGACGTCAGCGAGCGTCACGGCGGTGCCGAACATGTGGCGGCCATCACCGCTCGCGCGCCTGGCCTCTTCTTCCAGGCCGCGGAAGCCTTCGGCGATCCAATGCCGATACCACGCGTCCACCGCTGCCTCGCCCTGGCCGAGGGGGGAGCGGAGGTAATTCAACACCCGCAGGTTGTTGAGCGGATGTATATCGCAGGCGACGGCGAGCGCCAGCGAGCGGACCCGCGCACGATCCAGCGGCGAGCGCGGCAGCAGCGGCGGCTCCGGGTGGCTCTCCTCCAGATACTCGATCACGGCCAGGGATTGGCTGATGACAGTGTCGCCGTCCGCGAGCGCCGGGATGAGGCCTTGCGGATTGAGGGCCAGGTAATCCGGCAGACGGTGCGCCGCCGGCCGCAGGTCTACGGCTAAGGACTCATAGTCGATCCCTTTGAAATTGAGCGCAATGCGCACGCGATACGCCGCCGAGCTGCGGAAATAGGTGTAGAGCTTCATCTGAGCTCTCCGCGCCCGAAACCTCGCCGTTCACGGTGAGGAGGAGGCGCGTTGCCGATCACTATCGAATTTGTACTCGCGTTGGTTTCAGCGCTGCAAACCGACGGTAAATCAAGCGTGAAAATGTCCGCACGATGTTTGGCGTCTGTCTTGTTTTCGCACCGTGTGTCTACGATCATGGTGCCATGGTGCTGACCTACCGGTACAGGATCAAGGATGCGACCACCGGTCGGCACCTTGAGCAACAGGCTCGGGCGGTGAACCGGGTGTGGAACTACTGCGGGGAGATTCAGGAGGCCGGCCGCCGCCACAACAAGCGTTGGCCCTCGGGCTTCGATCTGATCAAGCTCACTTGCGGTAGCAGTAAGCTTCTCGGCCTGCACTCGGATACCGTGCAGGCGGTCTGCAAGCAATTTGCGATCTCGCGGGATGCCCATCGCAAGCGGCCGCGATGGCGGGGGAAGAAATCCTTGGGCTGGATCCCGTTCCAGGCGGCGCGCGCGATCCGCCGGGAGGGTGATGCGGTGATCTTCCTCAAGCGCCGATATCGGCTCTGGCTCAGCCGCCCTTTCGGCGGTGAGCTTCGCTGCGGCAGCTTCGCTCAGGACGCCCGCGGCCGCTGGTATCTCAATCTGCAAGTCGAGATTCCGGAGGACAGGGAGCATGGGACGGGCGAAGTCGGTATCGACTTGGGCCTCAAGTCCCTGGCGGCGCTCTCGACGGGCGAGAAGATCGAGGCCCCGCGTCTCTACCGCAAGTACTATCCAGCGCTCGGCATTGCACAGCGTGCCGGGCGCAAGCCCCGCGCTCGAGCCATTCACGCCAAGATCAGGAACTGTCGCAAGCACTTCCTGCATGAACTCTCCACCTGGCTCGTACGCGAGAACCGGCGCATCTGCGTCGGCAATGTCAATTCCTGTGGA
>DATAXF010000105.1:0-26842 GCA_036273095.1 Steroidobacteraceae bacterium
GGAGGAAGTGCGCGCGCTGCGGACCATGAGTCTTCAGCACCGAGTCGATCGACTCGAGCCATTCCTGGGTTTCAACGGGGTCGAGATCTTCCAGCTTCGGAGGTTCGGTCATTCGAGCTAATGGAGTAGGATGCGCCGGCAGCTTCCCCTGCAAGCAAAAAGTCGCCTGTCTAATGAGCCGCGCAATGATCCGGGTTTCACCCCCGATGGTCAAGCAAGCGCCGGAGCGAAGTGCACGCGCCGGCCGCCGCAGCTTGACGCTCCTGCCGCCCGCCGGCGGCCCGGAGATCGCGCGCTCGCGCGGCGGCGAGGTCGATGCGCTGCTGGTGGTGATGCCCGATTCCGCCGGCCCGGGAAGCCTCGCGAAGCTGCCGGAAAGCCTGCGCTGGCGGGATCTGCTGGCGCGCGAGCCACCGCGCGCGGGCGCGGCACGCAGCACCTCACTCGCCAATCGCCGCCAGACGCTCGCCGTGCTGGGTTTCCTCGGAGCCAAGGCCAGCGTCTTCGAGCGGCTCGCGCTCGCCGGCCGCATGATGAAGGAGGCCGCCGCCCGCGGCCCGCGGACGGTCGGCCTCGCTGTTGCGGACTTCCCCGCGGCCGCGGGTGGAGCGGCCGCCGCTCAGGCATCGCTCGAGGCGCTGCTCGCCGGCGCACTGGCCCAGGCGTTCGAGCTGCCGAGCTGCCGGACGTCCTCCGCGGACGAGCGGCGGATCACGCGGATTCAGCTCCCGTCCGATGCGCAGCTCGACACCCGGTATGCCTCGATCAGCGCGGCAGGCACCAATCTCGCCCGCTGGCTCACGGCATTGCCACCTAACATCCTCGACTCCCGCGGCTACCGCACCGCGGTGGCCCAACTCGCGCGCCGCAATGGCCTCGAGATGACCTGGCTCGGTGAGCAGGCGCTGCGGCGCGCCGGAGCCAACGCCTTCCTCGCCGTCGCCGCCGGCAATAAGAGCCCGGTCGCCGGTATAGCGCACCTCAAGTACCGCCCCGGCCGGCGCCGAGGCGGCGCGCCGGACCTCGCGCTCATCGGCAAGGGCATCCTCTTCGATACCGGCGGCGTCAACCTCAAGCCGCACCGGTCCATGCTCGACATGCACACGGACATGGGAGGCAGCGCGGTGGCGCTGGCGACGCTGGTCGCATTGGCGCAGCTGCGCGCACCGATCGCCGCGGACGCCTGGCTCGCCATCACGGAGAACAACATCGGGCCGCAGGCTTACCGCCCGCAGGAGGTCGTACGCGCAGCCAATGGCGTCACCATCCAGGTGATCCACACCGATGCCGAAGGCCGCATGGTGTTGGCGGATACCCTGGCGCTCGCGGCCCGCACCCAGCCGCACCTCATGCTCGACTTCGCCACGCTCACCGGGGCTTGCGTCTACTCCCTGACGGAGCGGATGAGCGGTGTCTTCAGCAACAGGCCGGAGCTTGCGCAGAAGCTCATCGACGCCGGCCGCGAGAGCGGCGAGAGAGTCTGGACGTTTCCGTTCGACTCCGATTTCGACTCCGATCTCGAGAGCAAGGTCGCGGACATCCTGCAATGCACCACGGAAGGCAAGGGCGATCACATCCTCGCGGCGCGATTCCTCAGCCGCTTCGTCCCCGAAGACATCCCCTGGGCGCACGTCGACCTGTCGTCGGCGACGCGCACCGGCGGCCTGGGCCATGTCAACACCGAGGTTACCGGCTTCGGCGTGCGCTACGCGCTCGAGCTGATCCTGAAACAGGACGTGTTGAAGGCGGTGGGAGGCGGCAAGTGACCTCGATCACGATCCGCCGGCCCGACGACCTGCATCTG
Organism: Steroidobacteraceae bacterium; assembly: GCA_036273095.1. Classification (GTDB taxonomy): domain Bacteria; phylum Pseudomonadota; class Gammaproteobacteria; order Steroidobacterales; family Steroidobacteraceae; genus 13-2-20CM-66-19. The sequence continues at coordinate 1,805 of DATAXF010000105.1, forward strand.
CACCTGCGCGACGGTGAGTCGATGTGTTCCGTGCTGCCATTCACCGCGGCACGCTTCGCACGTGCGCTCGTCATGCCCAACCTCCGCCCTCCCGTGACGACCACGGACCAGGCGCTGGCATACCGTCAGCGGATCCTGGATGCGTTGCCCGGGGGTATGACACTCGAGCCGCTGATGACACTCTATCTCACCGACCGGACGGACCCGGCCGAGGCGGACCGGGCCAGGGACAGCGGCCGCATCGTGGGCTTCAAGCTCTATCCGGCCGGGGCAACGACGCATTCCGACGCCGGCGTGACCGACATCCGCCGGGTGGATGCCGTACTCGCTCGCATGGAGGAGCGGGACCTGGTCCTCGAGGTGCACGGCGAAGTCACCGATCCCGACGTCGACGTGTTCGATCGCGAAGCGCGCTTCATCGATGAGGTGCTGGCGCCGCTCGCGGCCCGCTTGCCGCGCCTGCGCATCGTCTTCGAGCACATCACGACGCGCGCAGCAGTCGAGTTCGTGCTGGGGTCCGGCCCCGGGATCGCCGCGACGGTCACGCCGCAACACCTGCTGATGAATCGCAACGCGCTCTTCGCAGGCGGCATCCGCCCGCACCACTACTGCCTGCCGGTGCTGAAGTCCGAGGACGACCGCGCGGCGCTGGTCGATGCCGTCGCGAGCGGCGATCCGCGCTTCTTCCTCGGCACCGACAGCGCGCCGCACGCGCGCGGCGCAAAGGAAGCCGCCTGCGGCTGCGCCGGAATCTTTTCCGCGCACGGGGCGATCGAGCTCTATGCGGAAGCGTTCGAGTCCGCCGGCGCGCTCGACCGCCTGCAGGCCTTCGCCTCCGAGCACGGCGCGGATTTCTACCGCCTGCCTCGTAACACCGGCAGCCTCACGTTGGTGAAGACGCCGTGGGAGGTGCCGCGCTCCTATCCGCTCGGCACCGAGGCGCTCGTGCCGCTGCGTGCCGGTGAGCATATCGGCTGGCGCCTGTCGGAGAGACAATGACCGGGGCGAGCGAGCTTCCAGGCGCGAGCGCGGAGCCCGAGTCGCCGGCGGAGATCGCCCCTGCGCCTGGCGCGGCGCTCATGGCGCGGCGCTTCCGCGCCTTTCTGCCGGTCGTGGTTGACCTCGAGACGGGGGGCTTCAACGCGGAGACGGACGCGCTGCTCGAGATCGCCGCGGTTCTCATCGACATGGACGGCGCGGGAGTGTTGAGTCGCGGAGCGACGCATGCCTTTCACGTCAGGCCCTTCCAAGGCGCGAGGCTCGATCCCGCGTCGCTCTCCGTGACGGGCATCGATCCCTTTCATCCGCTGCGTCCGGCACTGCCGGAGCGCGACGCCCTGCAGCGGGTCTTCCGCGAGATCCGACACGCGGCACGTGCCTACGATTGCCGGCGCGCCATTCTCGTTGCACACAACGCCGCCTTCGATCTCGGCTTTCTCAACGCCGCGGTGAAGCGGGCGGACGTGAAGCGCAACCCGTTCCATCCGTTTTCCTGCTTCGATACCGCCACCCTCGCCGGAGCGGCGCTTGGGCAGACGGTACTGGCGAAGGCGGTGACCGTCGCCGGGCTCCCGTGGGATTCGAGCTCAGCGCACTCAGCCGCCTACGACGCCGAGCGCACGGCGGATCTCTTTTGCCTCATCTGCAATCGCTTCCGCGACAGCTTTCTCGAGGCCGACGCACGGGCGCGAACGCTCGGCTGGCTCAGCGAGCCTGCGGCCGAGGCCGACCCGCGGCCTGTTACTTGACGGCACCGGCTCCGGAAAGGAGCTTCTGCAGCTCGCCGCTCTGGTACATCTCCAGGGCGATGTCGCAGCCACCGACCAGCTCACCATTGACGTAGAGCTGCGGATAGGTCGGCCAGTTGGAATAGCGCTTCAGCGCCTCGCGCATCTCCGGCTCCTCGAAGATGTTCACGTGCTTGAATTCCGCTCCCATCGCGCGCAGCGCCGCGACCGTCTGGGCGGAGAAGCCGCACTGCGGGAAATCCGGCGTGCCCTTCATGAACAGCACCACCGGGCTCGAGCCGAGCTCGGCCTTTATTCTCTCGACCACATCCATCGATTCACCTCTTCACAAATTCGCGCCGCTGCTTCAGCTCGGCGACCACCCGCCACTGCTCAGCGGCGCTCATGGATGTCCACCGGCCGATCTCGTCGGCGGTACGCAGGCACCCGACGCAGTACCCCTGCTCATCGAGGGAGCAGACCTTGGTGCAAGGGGAACGGGGACGGTCCCACTCCGACGGGGCGCGTACTTCGGACATCCGGACAGATTATGAGGCCGGAGCGGCAATGTTCAAACCATCGTCAAGGCGACCCGGGGCGGCGGGGGTACATCCCGATGCCTGGGCGCACCCATGCTAGGCTTCAGGAATGATCCCCGCCGCGCCCGCGCCCCACTTCTCCCCGCCCGCGGACCTGCCGGACCAGGTGGCTGCCGCACTGCGGGAAGACCTCGGGAGCGGTGATGTCACGGCACAGCTCGTCCCCCAAGACCAGCGGGTCAAGGGCCGGGTCGTCACCCGTGAGGACGCAGTGCTCTGCGGCCGCCCCTGGGCCGAGGAGACGTTTCGCCGCCTGGACGCCGGCATCCGCCTCGCCTGGCGGGCGGCGGACGGGGAGCGGATCGCGGCCGGTACGGTGATCTTCGAGATCGAAGGCCTGGCGCGGCCAATCCTCACCGGCGAGCGCACTGCGCTCAATTTCCTGCAGCTCCTCTCTGCGACCGCCACCCAGGCGAGCCGCATGGCCACCGCCGTCGCCGGCACGGGCTGCACGATCATCGACACCCGCAAGACCCTCCCGGGCCTGCGTTCCGCCCAGAAATACGCGGTGCGGTGCGGCGGCGGCAGTAATCACCGCATGGGTCTTTACGACATGGTGCTCATCAAGGAGAACCACATCGCCGCCGCGGGCTCGATCACCGCCGCAATCGCTGCCGGCCGCCGCGTGGCTCGAGGCATCAAGGTGGAGGTCGAGGTCGAGTCCCTCGCGGAACTGGAGGAGGCGCTGCGAGCCGAGCCTGACATCGTGCTGCTCGATGACTTCAGCCTCGAGGACCTCGCGGCCGCGGTGTCCCGCAATCGCGCGCGCGGCCGGCCGGTGGCGCTCGAAGCCTCCGGCAGCGTGACTCTCGAGACCGTGCGCGCCATCGCGCAGACCGGCGTCGACTTCATATCATCCGGCGGCCTCACCAAGAACGTGCGCGCCGTCGACCTCTCGATGCGCCTCGATTTCGCCTGATCAGCCAGCCGCGGCCAGCTTGCTTTCCAGATGCTGGGCGAGCTCGGCGATGGTCGGGAAGTCGAACAGCTCCGTCAGGTCCACCTGCCCCGGGTATTCCCGGTCGATCCGCTCGTGAATCTCGATCAGCTTCAGCGAGCTCGCGCCGAGCTCGAAGAGATTGTCGTCGACGCCGACGCGCTTGCCGCCGAGCGCCGTGTCACAGATGGTCCGCAGCTTCTCCTCGATCACGCTGCGCGATGCGGTCTCCGGGCCGCGCTGCGCTTCGCGCAGTGTCGCCAGGGCTTGCAACTCCGCATCGAACTCGCCATCGACATAACTCTGCGCGAGCAGATGCCGCTGGATCTTGCCGCTCGTCGTCTTCGGAATACGCTTGACCGGCACCACCTGTGCGACTTCCAGACCCGTCTGCTCGTTGATGAGGCGCGCTGCCTGGGTGGCAAGCGGCAGGAAATCCTCCATCGAGCCGCGGTGCAGGATGAAGAGCACGAGCTGTTCCGTCTCTGCCCCCTGCGGCCGCACGCCCGCGGCCGCGACCTTGCCGAGCTCCAGACCCGCGATGCGCTGCGCGACCGCCTCGAGATCGTGCGGGTAATAGTTCTGCCCGTTGACGAAGATGATCTCTTTCGCGCGGCCGGAGACGTAGAGGTCTCCCTCGTGGATGAGCGCAAGATCGCCCGTGCGTAGCCACCCGTCGGCAGTGAACGCAGCGGCATTGGCCCCGGAGTCCTCGAAATAGCCGCGGGTGACGTTGTCACCGCGCATGAGCAGATTGCCGATCTGTCCCTCCGGCAGCGGCCGATCCCCGTCGTCGGCGATGCGCACGTCGCAATACGGGATCACTCGCCCTTCCGACACGAGCCGAACCGCATCGCGCGAGTCCTTGTCGATGAGCTCCACGGGGCTGCCCACCCCCAGGCGGTGGCGGTTGAGCGCAATCGTCCGCAACGGCGCGCCCGGAGGCGGGAAGCTCACGGCCAGAGAGGCCTCCGCGAGCCCATACACGGGGTACATGCTGTTGCGCGGCAGCCGGCCCGGCGCGAGCCGTGTGAGGAACTCTTCGCAGAGCTCGACCGAGATCGGCTCCGCGCCGTTGAAGATGAGCCTGACGCTCGAGAGATCCAGGCCCTCGATCGGCCGGTCACCGAGCACCTTGAGGTAATGCTTGTAGCCGAAGTTCGGCGAGCAGAGGATGGTCGCGCGGACCCTGTCCGCCAGGGTCAGCCAGAGGAGCGGCCGCCGGATGAAGAGCTCCGTCGGCATGAGGTGAGCGTGCACCCGACTGCAGAACATGATGAGGTGAAAGCCGATCAGCCCCATGTCATGAGTGAGCGGCATCCAGGAAAGACTGATGTCCTGCTCGAGGAAGCCGGCCGCCTCTATCACCGCGCGCGCGTTGGCGACGACGTTGCCGTGCGTCAGCACCACTCCCTTCGGCTCGCTGGTCGAGCCGGAGGAAAACTGGATGAAAGCGGTATCCTCGGGCCGCGCCCGATGGACCTGACCTGCGCGCGATATGTCGCTCAGGTCGTCCACGAGGAATGCGCGCGAGCGCAAGCCCTCGTAAACCTCCGACTCAGCCGCCTGCGCGGCGAAAGTGCCGATCCGCTCGAGCGAGCGGCGCTCGGTGTAGATGAAAGGCTTGCCGAGCTTACGGGCGATGCGCAACAGCTTGTGCCGGTGCTCGTCGCTGATGCCGAGGGCGACCGGAACCGGAACGATGCCGCCCAGGAGGGCGGCCCAGAAAGCATCGATGAACTGCTCGTTGCTCCCCAGGAAGAGGATCAGCTTGTCGCCGCGACGCGCGCCGAGACGCTGCAGGTGATGGAGGATGCCGAGCGCGCGCTCGTAGAGCTCCGCATAACTCACGTCGCGAGCGTCGTGCTCGCCCTCGAGATAAGTGATCCTGCCGGGATGATTGCGGTTGGCCTCGATGAGCTCGGCCAAGGTCGTGAAGTTCGTCGTGGGATTCGGCATCAGCGGCGTTCCAGCCTCATGTGCAAGGGGTGGCGGGTGCGAAGATTGATCTGCGCCTCGAGCTCGATCGGCTTGTCGGGCACGTGAATGAGGCGGAAATGCCGCGCGATGTGATGCAGATGCATGAGCATCTCGTAGAGCGCGAAGGTCTCGCCGATGCAGTGGCGCGGACCGGCCGCGAACGGCATGTAGGCGAAGCGCGGCCGCTCCGCGTCGTGATCGGGTGCGAAACGCTCCGGCAGGAAGGTCTCCGGATCCTGCCAGTACCGCGGGTGGCGATGCAGCAGATAAAGGGGCAGCAACACATTGGCACCCGCCGGTATCTCGTAGCCGGAAAGCACATCAGGCTGCACGGTGCGCCGCGACAGCAGCCATCCCGGCGGATAGAGCCGCAGCGCCTCGTTGATGACCTGCTGGGTGTAAGCCAGCTGCTCCATCTGCGCCAGGCTCGGCGCGGACTGGTCCGGGACGGCATCGAGCTCCGCGTGCAGCCGGGCCTCGGCGTCGGGATGTTGGGACAGCAGGTACCAGGTCCAGTTGAGCCCGCTAGCGGTGGTCTCGTGACCCGCCACGACGAGCGTCAGGACCTCGTCGATGAGCTGGCGCTCGGCCATGGGCTGACCGCTGTCCTTGTCGCGGGCGCTCATGAGCATGGCAATGTAGTCGAAGTGCTCTTCGCCTTCCCGGCGACGGCGCTCGATGAGCCCGGCGACGAGCTTGGTGAGCGAGCGGAACTTGAAGGCGAACTGCAGGTTCCGGCCCTGCTCCTTGGTGAGCACCTCGAACGGATTGCCGCCGAGCTCCTCCGCCATGCGCTCGAGGTCGCGGCCGAATATGGAGCGCAGCACGATATCCAGGGTGAGGGCGCTCATCTCGTCGGTGAGGTTGACCGGCTGTCCCGCGCGGGCGAGCTCGTCCCAGCGCGCCAGCAGCTGCGAGTTCGCCGCGCCGATGACCTCGGCGAACTGGGTGATGACGCGCCGGTGGAAGTAAGGCTGCATCATGTAGCGCTGCCGCGTCCAAAGCTCTCCTTCGCTGGTCATGAGCCCCTTGCCGAGCAGGATCTTCACCCGATCGAGGCCGAGCCCCTTCGTGTAGTTGCGGTGGTTCGAGACCAGCACCCGCTTGACGTCGTCCGGATGGTGGATGACGTAGGTATGGGCCTGCCGCGCCGGTACGTAGACCCGGTAGATATCGCCATGGGTGGCGAAGAGCTCGACCATCCGCTCCAGCGAGTCGTCCGTGGAGCCGATGTCGAATTGAGGGGCGGCCTCGGGCGGCTGGGCCTGCATCATTGCGGGTCTGCTCATGGGGGCCGCCGATTATATAAAATTGCCGGATTCCATATGGGGACCCTTCAAGAGTGACATCCGAGCCCGACGACGGCGGCCTGCGAAATACCTTCTATCGCAAGGTTACGCGCTCGGGCCGCAGCATGACGCCGGGCCGGCGGCTGCTGTATCGCCTTGCCGTGCCGCTCGCCCTCGGGATCATCCGCGGCTGGTGGCTGCTGTCCCGGGTGGTCACGGTGCGCGGCACCGAGCATCTCGATCAAGCCCTCGCCAAGGCGCCGTCCCTGGTCCCCTGCTACTGGCACCAGCACCAGCTCTATTGCGCGAAGTATCTCCTCGAGCAACGCTCGCGCCTGAAGGTCGGCTGGCTCATCAGCCCTTCGGTCGATGGCGAGCTCGGCGCCATGATGGTGCGGCGCGCCGGCGCTCACGTCATCCGGGGCTCCTCCAGCCACACGGGAGCGCGCGCCTTGCGCGACTACTATCAGGCCCTGGTCAAGGAGGACATCTCACCGGTCATCACACCCGACGGGCCGAAGGGACCCCCATTCAAGTGCAAGCCCGGCGCCATCCTCCTGGCGCAGATGTCCGGGCGCCCGATCCTGCCCATGGCCTACGCCGCCTCGCGCGCCTGGAGAATCAAGTGGGACCGCTTCGTGATACCGCTACCCTTCTCGCGAATAGCGATCGCCATCGGGCCGCCCCGTTACGTACCCCGCGCGATCGATCCTGCCACCCTCGAAAAGCTCCAGGGGGAGATGGAATCGGAGTTACTGCGTCTCTTCGAAGAGGCCCGGGCAGCTCTGAAGTAGAACGGCGTCACATCCCGGGGTTTTAGTGCCAGATTCTGTCAAGTCGCGAACCCCTGGACGAACAGCACGTTAGCTTGTGTTCCTGAGTAAGTGTGCGAGAATCGCGCGTAACTCGTTAGAAGACCGCAGCCGGAAACGGTCCACAAGCTGGGTACCGGCAACCCGCGGATGAGCAGCCGTGGGGTACGCTGCAACTAACGTCGGGGAGGTAACCGGTTTCATGTCGAGTCTGCCGCCGGATAAGTCTGCGGAATTCACCGCTTCCGACATTCTCTCGGCGGACGCCTGGAATGGCGACAAAGTACCGCGGGCGGCGATTGGCGTCGACGTCGCCTGCACGAAGATCGCGGTCGATTTCCAGAACATGCGCAAGGAAGACGTCGCCGACTGCCTGCGGCGCAATCTCGACCTGTTGCGCGAGGCGACCGCCACCGATTGCGCCTTCCTCCTGGTGCTGCGGCCGGACGAGCAGGTCATCGAGGACGTGCAGTTCGCCCGCGGGGCATTCGCACAATGCCGCCCGGAGGCCCTTCAGGGCACGAGTCTCGACTCCTTCCCCTGGATCAAGTCGCGGATGGATAACCTGCGTCTCTCGGAGCTGCGCGACACCGCGGCGCCCCGTAAGGAACAGGCCGCTGAGGCGCAACGTCTCTCCGAATTGCAGATGGGCTCGGTGCTGCTGGTCGCTCTGCGCGTGCAGGGCAAGCCCGCCGGCCTCCTCGGTCTCGCGCAGACACTGCCGCGCGGCGCATGGGACGTGAATCTGCAGCTGCTGATGAAGCTCATCGGCACCAGCCTCGCCACCGGGCTGGAGCGCGTTCGCGTCGAGGCTCGGCTCGCCAAGCTCGAGGAGCGCACCAAACTCTCGCAGGCGTCCGCAAATGACGGACTCTGGGACTTCGACGTCGAGAGTAACGAGGTTTACTTCTCCCCTCGCTGGAAGGCCATGCTGGGCTACGGCGATGAGGACATGCGCGGCTCGCCCGACTGGAGCAGCCTGGTGCATCCGGATGATCTCGCACGGGTGCAGTCGGCCATCCGGGATCACGTGGACGGCAAGACGCCCATCTTCGAGAGCACCCACCGAATGCGCCATCGCAACGGCGAATGGCGTTGGGTCATCAGCCGCGCCACGGCGCGCGTCGACAAACATGGCCGGCTGCTGCGCCTGGTTGGCGTGGAGCTCGACATCACGGAGCGCAAGCTCTACGAAGAGGCGCTCTTCCGCGAGAAGGAGAGCGCGCAGATCACGCTGCAGTCGATCGGCGACGGCGTCGTCACCACCGATGCCAACTCCGTCATCGACTACATCAATCCGGTCGCGGAGGCCCTGACGGGCTGGCGGCTGGAGGATGCCATGGGCAGGCCGGTGGAGGAGATCTTCCGCGCCTTCCACGAGGAGACCTGCGAGCCGCTCGAGAACCCGCTCACCGTCTCCATCCGTCGCATCCGGCCCATCAAGTCGGTACGGCCGATGCTGCTCATCCGCCGCGACGGCAACGAGCTCTACGTCGAGAGCACGGCCGCTCCCATCCGTGACGGCGCGGGCCGGGTCTCCGGCGGCGTGTTGGTTTTCCACGATGTCACCGAGGCGCGCGAGCTCAACCGCCGACTCTCCTATCACGCCAGCCACGACATCCTCACCGGGCTGGTCAACCGCCGCGAATTCGAGAGCCGGCTCGAGCGGGCGCTGAAGAGCGCCAAGGCCCGGGAGGCGTCCTACGCGCTCTGTTACCTCGACATCGACCAGTTCAAGATCGTCAACGACACCTGCGGCCACAGCGCCGGCGATGCGCTTCTCGGTCAGGTCGGGGCGCTGCTGAAATCCAAGGTCCGCTGGCGCGACACGCTGTCGCGGCTGGGCGGCGATGAGTTCGGCATTCTGCTCGAGGCCTGCTCGCTCGATGAGGCGATGCGCACGGCCGAGACGCTGCGCGAGAGCGTCCGCAACTTCCGCTTCACCTGGGAGGACCGGGTGTTTCGGCTGGGCGCGAGCGTCGGCGTGGTACCTATTACCGCCGACAACGAGGACGTTGCCTCCATCCTTTCCGCGGCCGACAGCGCCTGCGGCGCGGCGAAGGAAGGCGGCCGCAACCGGGTGCACAGCTTCGCCGAGAACGACATGGAGCTGATGCGCCGGCGCCGCGAGATGCAGTGGGCCGCGCGCATCAACGCCGCCCTGGAGGAAGGCCGTTTCGAGATCCACCGCATGGCCATCCAGCCGTTGCAGCGGGTCGATCTGGGCGCCCACTACGAGCTGCTGCTTCGTCTGAAGGACGAGAACGGCCGCATCGTTTCCCCGAACGACTTCATCGCGGCGGCGGAGCGCTACGGCATCACGCCCGCGATCGACCGCTGGGTGATCGAGAATGCCTTCCGCTGGCTCGTGTCGGAGGCCGACGAGCGCGAGAAGCTCGCGCTCTGCTCGATCAACCTCTCCGGCCAGAGCCTCGGCGACGACAAGTTCCTGCCCTTCGTCATCGATCAGTTCCACAAGAGCGGCCTCGACGGCAGCAAGATCTGCTTCGAGATCACCGAGACCGCGGCGGTCGCGAGCTTCTCCCAGGCGAACCGTTTCATCCAGTCGCTGAAGGAGCTCGGCTGCAAGTTCGCGCTCGATGATTTCGGCACCGGACTCTCCTCGTTCGGCTACCTCAAGCACTTCCCGGTCGACTTCCTCAAGATCGACGGCAGCTTCGTGCGCGAGATCCTGCGCGACCCGATCGACCGTGAGATGGTCCGCTCCATCAACGAGATCGGCCACCTCACGGGCAAGCAGACCATCGCCGAGTTCGCCGAGAACGCCGAGATCATTCAGATGCTCACGAGCTTGGGGGTGGACTTCGCCCAGGGCTACGGGGTAGCGCAGCCGCAGCGGGTGCTCAAAGCCGCGGTCGCCTGAGGCACCGCAATCCGGCGGCTACCGGCTCTGAGCCCTCCCAGCCCCCATTTGAGGCGATCAGCGGGATTTTGCCGCTATACTGACGTTTATGGACTCGAACGGAGCCCCGGCTTCTGACTCGGCGGCGGCAAGCTGCCAGCAACGCCTGACCGATTGCGGCATCCGGGCGACCGCCCAGCGCGTCCGCATAGCCTCCCTGCTCCTCTCGGCGCCGCAGCACCTGTCCGCGGAGCAGATCCTGGCGAATCTGCGCTCTTCCGGCGCGCGGGTCTCGAAGGCGACGGTGTACAACACCCTGAATCTCTTCGCCTCCCACGGCCTCATCCGCCTGCTCTCGCTGGACGGCACCCGCGCCTGGTTCGACTCGAACGTGGACGCCCACTACCACTTCCACGACACCTCGAGCGGCGCCCTGATCGACGTCCCGGTCCCGGAGGTCGAGTTCAGCCGCCTGCCCCCCGCCCCGCCCGGGACGGAGGTGGCCGGGATCGACCTCGTGATCCGCCTGCGCAGGAAGGTCTCTTAGCGCTTCAGGGTGTGAAACCCACCCGGGCGGGGTGACGGCAGGGGATGTCACCCTATAGAATTCGCCGCCCCGGCGCCGGGATAGCTCAGCTGGTAGAGCAGCGCATTCGTAATGCGCGGGTCGTAGGTTCGAATCCTATTCCCGGCATCGAACTTGGTAGACTCTGATCCTTCGAAACCCAGGAGGATCAGAGTCATGCCAATCGTTGCCGCCGACACGTCCGGACCCCCTCAAATCGCCGCTTGGCAGCTTGCCGAGCTGAACGCGCCCGCCGCGCCCCGGTCTACCGGCTGCTGGGCCGCCGTGACGCAGCAGCAGTGCGACCAGATCCACTACCAGCAGGCCCAGGATCATGCCGCCGTCGTCCTGTGGTCGCTGATCGGCCTCTGCCTGCTGATCGTCATGGCGTACCGCCTTCGGGTCGTAAGCAGGGCCCTCCGGCTCGTTGACCGCGCCGCCTATGCCCTGGGGGTCGACTCCCGCCGGATCGCCGCGCGGTGGCGGGAACGCGCGTGATCCTGCCCGACCCGCCAGTCGACGAGTGGCTGCGGCTCGACAGCGACCCCCCAGTCACGTTCGGGGCGGCCGGCGCCGCCTTCCTGCAGTTCCGGGCCGTGAAGAAGTCGCCCCGGACCATGAAGAAGCACACGTGGCTCCTGGGGGTCCTGCGGCCGCTCTGGGACCAGCCCCTCGGCGGGATCACCGCGCCGGAGCTCCTACGCGTGCTCCGCCGGCTAGAGAGCACCGGCAAGAACGAGACGGCGGCCCGCGCCGGCATGTTCACCGCCGCTGTCTTCCGGTACGCCATCGGCGAGGGGTGGTGCACGAACAACCCAGCCCGGGACCTCCGGGGGAACCTGGAGGGGGTCGTCGTCCAGCATCACCCCGCCATCGTGGATCCCATCGAGTTCGGGTCCCTCATGCTCCTGGTCGACCAGCCGGGGTACTCGCACAGGACCGTCTACAACGCGCTGCGCCTGATCGCCCGGACGGCGCTACGCCCGGGAGAGCTGCGCCACGTGCTCTGGTCGGACGTTGACCGCGGCAAGGCCGAGATCGTCATCCCGGCCGAGCGGATGAAGATGCGCCGCCCCCACCTTGTGCCCTTGAGCACCCAGACGATCGAGATTCTCGAGGACCAGTGGCAGGAGTCCGGCGAGGCTCAAAGCTTCGTGTTCCCGGGCGTGCGACCCGGCCGGCCGATGTCGGACGCCGGCATGAACGTCGCACTGCGCAACATGTTCATTACGCAAGCCGAGCACGTACCCCACGGCTTCCGCTCATCGTTCTCGACGTTGATGAATGAGCGCGGGGAAGATGCCGCGCTGATCGAGCTGCAGCTCTCGCACCGGAAAAGGGATCGCATCGCCGGCATCTATGACCGGTCCGAACGGGTCCCGGACCGGCGCGTCCTGATGCAGAAGTGGGCGGACTACATTGACGAGTTGAAAACTCAAGCACGCAACCTTGCGAAGGCGGCCAAATGAAATTCGGCAGATACAACATACACAATACCGAGAAAGACAAACACGGGCGCGTCGAGTGTCCCCGCTGCGACGGCGAGGGATTGACCGAGGCCCGAGACAGCCTAGGGGACAACATATGCTCAACGTGTAAGGGTGACGGGCGCGTCACTCCGACAGAGGAAGATCCGCCACCGCTCCTGCTACACGACGCACCGAAAGAGCTGCAGTAAAAAAGAAGGCCCGGAACTCCCGGGCCTTTTTTCTTAGCCGTACTTCTTCGGTGGTGGTGGCTCGTACAGGGGGTTAGCCTGCGCAAGCCGCTCTTCGAATACCGCCGTGTGTTCGAGCTGGCGTTGCTTTGGCCGCTTGTGTCTCGGTCCGCCCGGTAGGTCCACAATGCCACTGGTCATCAGAGCGTGTTTGCGTCCCTCGCTTGTGATGCGGCCGGCGTAGAAACGTCTCATAGCGGGCACCTCAGAAAGAGTTAGGTATGGACTGATCGCCCAGGAAGTGAGTCTTATCGTCCCTAACCTTCGGCGCTGTGTCCTTTGTTGGGTTGAAGTAATCGGCGAACGGTCTTCCCGGTGCGCCTTTGACGTTGAGCGCGTCTTCCGTCTTCCCTTCCAACGCGTTGGCGAGGCGGGCGAACAGGAAGTAATTTTGGTATGGCAAAAGTGTTCGCAACTTATGCAGGTCGCTCTTTGTCAGCTTGCCGCCCGAGAGCTGCTGCACGGTGGCGTAAAGCGCGCTGCCTGTCCCGTAGCTGGGACCTAGCAGCGTTTCCCAGGGATCGAGATCCCGGAATTTCGACGTGACCGGCAAGTGCAGCGGGCTCGCGACAAGGTTGTACAGGTCGGGCAGATACGACAGCACGCCCGAACGCTGCACCGCATCGGCCATCAATTGCCCAGGATGGGAGAAATCAGTCGTTTGCCCGTATGCCAGGTTCTTCAGGTATGAAGTCATCGCCCCGAGTGTCAGCATGACCATTAGGCCATTGGCGGCCGCTACGTCGTGATGCGCGAGGCCCTGCGCCAGGGGAATACTCAGGCGATTGATGCTCGCAATGCTGAATGAGCGGAACTGTGCAAGCAGTTTGCCCGTCGTCCCATTGGTGAACGCCGGCATGTCGCCTTTGCCGACGAAAAACGCGTTGGAGCTGGCGGCGCGCTGCACGGCTTGCTCAACCTTCTGCGCGGCGTCTCTGTCGGTCCACAGGTCGGTGCGCGCTCTATTGAGCCCGCTTTCATCGCTCCCGAACTGATCCCATTGCGCCCGGATCGCCGGCAGGTCGTCCGTCCCGATGCCGTGGCTTGCGAGCTTCGCCCGCTCCAGTATCGACGCGTTGCCCTTGTTCACGAGCCGGAATAAAGCGTCCTGCTCAAGCTGCGAAGATAACGCCCGCATGGCGCTATCCCATGCCGCGATGCCAGTCACCTGCGTAAAGCGCGCGGTGGCGTTCTGCATCCGGTTTGTCAGCGACGAGCCGGCGAGTTCATCGCCAACGCCGTCAAGGCTATGCGCGCGAGTGTGGAGTACCCCATCCAACGCTGTAGCCATCCGTTGCGCGTCGGCCTTCGTCAGCGCGTGAGCTTCTGAACTTAGGAGGAATGCGCCGACGCGCTTACCGGTATTCAGCAGGCCATACCGAGCCACTAGACGCCCAACATCCGGCAGCGCGGAGAGTGTCTGCGTTCCGAGCATCCGCAAGTAATTCCAGCTCTTTACGAGCTGGGCGGCGCGAACGAACTGCAGCGACTGGTTCAGCCGCGGCCCCGTCTGCCCGAGCAACCGGTCACGAAGCAATGTCAGGTCGTTCATGTCCGCCTTCATCTGCTTCGACAATGCCGCTTTCCCTTCGTCCGTGGTCGCCGCGCTTTGCTTGACGTTGTACGCGTCCTGAACGGCTTGGAACTGACGCTCTAGCGTCGCGTCCCCGAACGTCTTGCGCACCTCGATTTGCGGGATGATGGAGCGGTTGTAGGACCCCATCACGTGTTCGAAGTCACTCGACAGATACGGCTTTAAGATCGCATCGGGAACGTCGAGAACGCGACCCTTCATCACGTTGGGGTTCTTCACTCCCTGGCCGAAATCCGCGGTACCCGACACGGTCCCTAGGATATGGTCGACCGTGTTACGTACCGATGCCTGAATCTCCGCCGGCTCGCGGTCGACAGGCAAGCCGTTGTCGTCCTTTACGGGGTTCTGCGTGAACCACGTGCGGAGCCTGTCTTCCAGGTCCGTTTGATGGTTCAAGACCGCGGCTTTGTCGTACACGCGCGGGAAATAGGACGGCGCGCCGACGACGTTGTCACCTTCGGGCATCATGCCAAGCTCCGACAGAATCGAGCGATCCTGCGTGAACATTGGCCGCGTGAACGCTGCGAGCTTGGTTACTTGGGGAATTTCGTGCGTGTCGCCGGATCGCATGGCGTCAGCGACGGCACTGGAGAATTGCGCCTTGCTCAGCTCACCGCCTCCGGTCTTGTAGTCTGTGTACTGGCGGTCGAACTCCTGGAACAGCGTTGCGTTACGGAGATTTTCCTGCGCGTTGATTCGCATCTCCGCCGACGTTGGCGTTGCTACCCCCTCCAGATTCTTGTTCAGCAGATACGGCACGTCGACAAGCTGTTGCGCAAGCTGCCTCGCTTCCGGTACTGCGGAATTCGTCATGATCCGCGTAACGGGGGAAATCCTGCCGAGGGATTTGGCGATCGTCTGACCACCTGGGGCGACAGACTCCTGTGCCAGCGTGGTCGTCGGCACTGCCGCCGCGCCCGCCGTCGACTCCGCCGGTATGACCGGGCCGTTGATGCGCCGATCGGCTTCCGCGGCGGCCGCGTCGAGCTCCGGCCGAGGGATGCGCGTAGCGATGCCGCCGAGCACCCCGGCTAGTAACGCGTTTGTAGCTATGCGAGGTAGCATGCCGGCCGTGTAGCTGCCCGTCTGCGAGTTCGCCGCCAGGGCCGCTGATTGAGCCTCGCCGGCCGCGACGTTGCCCGCCACGATGCTCCCTACCTTCGCCAGGCGCCCCACGTCAGCCGCTTCCCCGACGCCGGGTATCAACTGGCTCGTCAGGAAGATCGGGTCCGTAGCCCCCGCTGCGAGGCTAGCTACGTATCCTTTGGTCCCCGCCTGCGCGAGGGTCTGACGGTCGCTCGTCTCGGCATCAATCTGATTCTTGATGCTCTGCGTCTCGGCCGGCGACTGGCTCCGGGTGAACCGGTCCGCGTACTGCTCGTAGCCTTTGATGTCCGCCCCGTTGTCGCTGTATGGGTCGTAGTTCGGGACGGCGGGGTAACTGGTGTACCCACCAAGAGTGTACTTCTCGAGCGCGCTCCCGACGATATTCGACTGTGCGAAGGCCGCGTCTCGGACCTCGCCGAATGATGGCGTCT
The DNA here is from genome assembly GCA_036273095.1 of Steroidobacteraceae bacterium. Lineage (GTDB taxonomy): Bacteria > Pseudomonadota > Gammaproteobacteria > Steroidobacterales > Steroidobacteraceae > 13-2-20CM-66-19. The sequence goes on from DATAXF010000105.1 coordinate 17,426, forward strand.
GCTGCGGGGTCGGTGCGACGGTCGCCGGGATCAACGGCGCCTGCTCGATGTCCTGATCCGGTGTGACGATAGGCATAATTAGGCTACCCCGTCCTTGGTTGTCACGATCTTGCGCGGCGAAGCCAAGGGCCTTGGGGGCGCGGCCGGTGTCACGTAGAACACTCCGTTGTCTCCGCGCCGGATGGAGGTAGGAAGCGGCGGCGCATTCCGCCTTGCGTCTTCGCGTTGCTGCTGCCGTAGATCGGCCAGAAATGAATCTTTCATGTTACCTTCCCGCCTGACGCTGCTGCGCCGCGTTACCACTCAACATTTGTTGACTCAGCTCCTGTTCAAACGGTATGGCGACGCCGGCCGCCTGACGCCAGCCATCGCGCTCTTCACGAGCCCGTGCCAGGCCCTGCTCATTCAGTGCCGCCTGCGCCTTCGCGAAGTCGGGACCCGATGGCGTGTGGTAGACCAGAGGCCGGTTGCTCTTATCGAGCAGCACGTCATCAACGCCCGTCGCCGGATTCGTTGCTACGAGCGACCAGCTCCGGCCGCGCGTGGCATCGGTTTCCGCGTTCGGGACAAGATGCACCGTCGACGGATCACCACCGTATCCAGCCGCCTTGACGCTCGATGCAATGTCGGCTCGTATGGTCGGCACTTCCGATGCCGGCGGCGCCCACTTCATCAACTGCGGCGAGCCGTTCACCGTCGTGGGTCCCCAGCTCTGCCTAAGCTGCTGGCCTGCAAGGTCGCGAGCCTTCGCAATGTCCGCCGTCTGGTCGTAAAACTGTCGTGTCAGATTCTCGTAATCCGACTGCATAGCGATGGGCGGCGCAACGTTCGCGCCTTCCTGCTTCAGCTGATCGGCGAGTGCTTGGGCATTCCCACCGTTCTGCCTCACGAGACGGCTATAGTCCGCATCACGCATCTTCCGTTGCTCCGGCGGGATATTGACTGTGCGCACCGCCATGTTGTAGCTATCCGTGGGAGAGAGTCCCGCACTCAAGTTGTCGTTGATGAGACGCGCGAAAGCCGCCGTATGCGGCGTCCGGTACACGTTCGCGTTGGGGTTGGCTCCCTCGATCTGCGCACCGAGTGCGGCCGCCGCAACGGTCCGGTTGGCATTGCCCGAGTAAAGCCCGATGCGGATGCGTGAGAGGACGGACGCCGGAACGATGCCCGTCTGGTGCACGATCTCAGCCGCGCCCGCCGCGAATTGCCGGTCCGTCACCGCGCCGGACTGCGCAATGTGCTCCTGGAAATACTTGTCGACCGCGGCCGCCTGCTGCTTATTCTGCGGGTCCAGGGGTCCCGGGAGCTCGCCGTGTAGCACGTGGTCGACAACGGCCATGTCGGCTTCGTCACCAATGCGCTTTTTCTGGTTGCGCAGCGACTGAGCCATACCGCTGTACAGCCCTTCCTGGCTCAACGCGCCGGCTTGATACAGCGAATGGAGAGTGCCTTCGACATCTTGACCGAACGCGCCCCCGGCCAGTTGCTGGTGTACCGCGCCAAGGTCCGACACGTGGGCCTGAGTCTGCGACTGAACGTAGCTCTGTCGCTCCTGCTCGTACTCGTGAAGCCGCGTCGCGTTCTCTTCGGGCGACAGATTCGGATCTGACTGCACGATGAGTTTGTCCGACGCTTCGACGTTGCTGCGCATCGTCTGAAGCACGGGCTGTAGGGATGCGTCCACACGCGCACCGGTCATTTGCGACACGGCACCGGAGACCATATTGTCGTGCAGTGTGTTCGCCTGTTCCGGCGTGATGACGTGGCTGGCGACCAGAGCATTTAACCGGTCCCGGTCATCCGCCTCGAGTTTGGCTATGACCGCATCACCTTTCGGACCCGGTAGAGCCATCGACGTATGAATGGCCGCAGTAGTCAGCGGTCCTACACTCTGCTGGTAGGTGGAGAGAGCCGTATTCTTGACATCCGTTGCCTTCTGGTCCGCCTGACGGTTGACGCCCGCCTCGATGCGAGCCTGCGCCCATTGCGTCAGCTCGGGCTGGAACATGGGGTCTATTTGCGCGATTGCCTTCTGCACGCGTTCGGCGGCTTCGGCCTGGAACTTTACCGGATCGCCGGTATTGTCCCGCTCCGTGCCGGAGAGCGACGTTTCGAGGGAGAGCTGCGCCTGTGTGATGTACGTGCTGGAAGCCGCCGCGGTATAGCCCTTCCCGTAGGCTGTGATCTGCCCGAGAGCAGAGAGCGGCTTGTAACCGGGCGACATACCGGCCACCGCGCCGGCCTTGGCTCCCTGCTGCGCGGCGATATGGTCGCCGATGTCCGAGGAAACCCCTTCGAACTCTCGGAACGCGTCCCCGAGTTCCTTAGCCCGCGAGTTCGCCGCCTGCTCTTCCGCGCCCGCCGCGCGATCGAGCCCGAACATGTCTATCTCCGCGGGCTGCTGGAGCTGGCGATAATCCGTGCCGAAGGGCTTTCCTGTCGGTGCGCTATTCGGACCGAGCCCGCCCGCTACCGGCTCGGGGATGATTGTGCCTGGAGTCATTTATTTGCCTGCTGCTGGAGGATGCTAGCTACCTGACTGGCACCCTTGGAGAGCCCGCCAAACGCGTCAGTAGCCGCGCCTTCGGCGCCGGCTGCTGTCGCATCCGATGCCGCGTTGTCGAGTAGGGAAACCTGGGAAGACGCGTTGGCCTTGCTGACCATCAGGTCGTTGGTACCCTGATTCAACTGGCGTGTAACGTTCGCGCCGAAGCCGGTTGCGGCTCCTGTCGCGACCGCACCGAGTGTGCCAGCGTTCTGAGACGCCAAAGCCTTCAGCAGGTTCTGACGCATGTTGATTTGGTTCTGCGTTTCCTTGAGCGTCTCGGCCGTTGCCTTCTGCTTATCAGCGTTCGCCGTTGCCTGGCCCTGCTGGATGGAGGAATACGCGGCGACGCCCGCGCTCGCGACGGTACCGGCCGCCGCGACCATCTCCATGATCCCCACTGCACCTATCGTTGCCATTAGCGTCTGGCCTCAAAAGGTGAAGGTAGAAAGGGCAGGAAATGTTCCCGCGTCACTATGTAGGCTTTCAGGTAAACCGTCAGAAAATAGAACGGCAGATACCAACGCGCCCAGAGATACGCGCGGGTGTAAGCCCTCCAGAAAAGATACGCGGGCGGCGAGTTCACGCCCGCCGGTATGTTGAATATTCCAAGGTAACGCATGTTATTTCCCGTTCTGAGCCGGATTGAAGTAGGTGGGGGGCGGCAGACTCTTTCCGCCCTGCTCAGCATGGCGCACCCTGTCTGCCTGTGACATCTGCGGCGCGTGTACCTGCTCAGGCAACTTGACGCCCTGAGCCGCCACTTCCGCCGCGGTCTTCGTCAGGTCGATGGGCTGGCCGCTCATGACACGGACGCGAGCATGCGTCAGGTTCGCGCGGAACTGCTGGCCCTTGAGGCCCATGTCATCGTATAGCCTTCGCCCGGCCGCATCCTTCGCACCTTGCAACCTGTCAAGGTATGCAAGTTGATCGCCGTTGATCGTGGGGGGCGCGGAAGCCTGCGCGGCCTTCTGCGTCTCGATGTCAACGCGCATGCGATGGCACACACGCTGATACTCGACATCGCCGTCCGCGACGCGCCGTCCCGTCCTCGGGTCGACTGCGGCCATTAGGACAGTCCAATGGTCTTCTTTCTGCTCGAGGGACATTGCGTCCCATTCCTGTTGGAAACTCATTTCTCATTCCTCGCAGCAGGCCACAAATCCTTAAGGAGTGCGGCGCCTCGCTGCTCTTGCAATCGTTGAATGTTATCCCGCGCTAGCTGCGCGGAGTTATTCCGCGGGCGGTAGGCGGAGGGGTGCTGGCTTGGCGGTTTCTTCGCGCAGGGCTTGGGCTCGTGCGGGACCATCTTTCAGTTTCCTTTCCTCGACTTCGAGTCTCTTCTGCTCTTCGCGCCGGGTGATTTGCTGCACGCTCCATCGCCCGAAATGGGGGATATGTCCGGATAACTCGGCGTGCTGTGTGGCTGCGATGAGATGCTGTTCACGCTTTGCGGGGTTGCGATCGGCCGCGTTGAGATGGGCCTGTACTTCGTGGTGGCCGCTCATTTGAGCCCCGGCATCGGTCCGTTGACCAGAATGTATCGACGTGCTTCGGGCGCACCGGAGAGCGTCAAGGCCGGCTTCACCATGCCGATCGGCTTCGGGCTCAAGCGTGCCAGGATCTCCGTCTGCAGGCGCCGACGCAACTGCGCACCGGAGAGCCCGCCATCGGTACCGCCGCGGCCCGTCTCGCGCGCTACGGCCGCCCCCACGGATAGATACTGATCGCAGAGCACTGCGAGCTTGTCTGCTGTCGCCGCTACTTCTGTAGCGATCTCTTCGAATATTGTCATTTCATCCAGTCCTCTGCTGTTAGCGCGGTAATCTGCCGATCGTATTCGCGAATAATCTTGTCCGAGATACCACGCGCAAGGTCGTTGTGTCCCGGAATCAACTTCCGATGATTGACTGCGGCCGCTCGCGCGTCCTGAAGCTGTGCAAGTTGACTGCCAGGCTTCGCCGGACGCGGGAGCGGGGATTCGGTGTGTATGATTTCGCCCAATGGAGTTCCTCTAAAAAGGAGCCGCCGCTACGGTATTGAGATAGCGGCGGCCCAAGGGATCAACTGCCGTAGGTGCAGGTGGAAAGTACGGACGACGCGGTAAGCTTGCCGGCGCCGAGCAGCGACAGCACAAGGTTCATCTGCGCTTGCGCCTTGTCCGCTGTCAGCTTCGCGACCAGCGCACCGTTAGCCGTGCCGATGCTGGAAATTTCGTTGGTGATCGCAGTCACGTTGCCGTTGAGCGCAGTGTGCTGGAGATCGCCAACCGGAACAGTTAGTGCCATTCAAGAGTCCTCAATGATCGCAGCAGGCGCTGCAGGGTTGTCGGCGGCTTCACACAGTCGCGAAGCATTTGGATTCGCCGTTGAAAAGGGATCGTGGCCTTAAGTGCCGCGGTCATGTTGTCGACGAGCTGGGGGTTTTTCTCCGCCAGCACTACGAGTTCAGTGTGTGTCATAGGCCCTCGCCTCTATAAACTGGGGGTTGAATTGATCCAGTGGTTGAGTTGCCGCAATAACCGTGCTGAGTCAGCGCGTGCCGTGCGGCGCATTCGGCTTTCGTTGGCTGGCGGATCTTGCCATCGGGTCCCGCGCCGAGCGGTCCTGGCTTGAGCGTGATGTAAACTTCCGGAGCTGGCGCCACTTCCGCCGGCCGGATCGGCTCGCCGTCACGCCCGCGGATGACTTCCGTTTTCTGGTAGCCGAAATGGTCGACGTGAGTTAGGACTTGCGGCGCTGTCGGCTCCCTCGGAACGAACCGGTAGTGCCAGGCATCCTGCCCATCCTTCTCGACTTTCTTACTCTCGAGCCGTACCCCGTCAAACTCGACTCCCTCCCGGTACCGACGCAACCAGTAGCTGAGCCTAACGTTCGACGGTTTCGGCCGCATGGTTATATGCGTGCAAATCTCCGGGCACTTGACCAGCATCAGTGCTGCGGTAAACGGTGCCCTGCCGAGCACCGCATAGAGTCCACGGAATATCGACAGCTCATCGTCAGAAAGCTGCAGCATCTACCCCCCTTATGACTTGAGTGTCAGACAGCTTGCCGTCGACTCGGAACAGGAACCCTTGGCGTACGAGTGCGTCAATTTCGTCCCCTGCGCGGCCTATGCGCCTATCTTTCTTGCCCGCTTCCGGCTCGGTTTTGTCCTCGGCGATCTTTTTCTGCGCATCTATCGTGTAAACCGGTCCGCCATTCGTGGCGATCAGCGCCTTAACGGCATCAAGTGCGGTGCGCGACAACGTTCCTTCCTTGGGCAGCTTTCGCGCCCTACTGCCGATCGGCGCGGCATCCGTATGTGTCACGACGACACTGGTCACCAGCCGGCCGTTCTCGTACTTGTCGAGTCCGACTATCTCACGCTTGAATGAGTAGACGCCCTCGCTGGGACCGTCCTTGACTTTCTCTGTGTGTATCGTGCCGTTCACCTTGTCCGGGCATTCAACATACAGCTCCATGTCGAGAGCCGGCCGCCAAACGGATGAGCCACGCGGGCCGCGGTCGTGTCCACTCTTCGACTCGTGATGAATTACGCCCGCAAAGCAACCGATCTTGTCAGACAGCCACTTGAGGTTAGCAATCACCTCACCCATGTCCCGGTCGCTGTTACCGTCCGCGCCGGCGGAGTTCTGCTGAAGCGTATCAAACCAGACTTGAGCAGCCCCAAGCTTTTGGAGTTCGTGCGAGAAGATGGCCACATGTTTGTTGTCGCGCAAGTTGACCGGCGAGAGCACCACGGCCGGCATAGATGCCATTGCGACATTGTGGAACTTCGAATAGGCACGCAACCGGTTCTTGAAGAAGTGCTGCCCCTCGGCAAGTACGAGCACCCCGCGTCCGCGCGTCACCGCCTTGCCGCGCCAGCTCGAACCGGCGTGCACGCAACTCAGCATGTCGAGTGCCACGCCCGTTTTGTGCGTACCGCTCGCGCCCCAGATCATGCCGATGCCACGTGCCGGTAGCAGGTTATCTACCAGCCAGCTCTGCTCCGTGTCGTCGTATCCGCCAGCGAAATCGACCGCTTCGACAATGCGCAGGCGGCGCGCCGTCTCAAGATCAGGTAGCGCCGCCTCGCGCCGTTGAATGGACGCGCTGATTAGGTTCTCAGCGTAGAGCCGGGCCTCTTCCATGATGCCGCGCTCCCAGGTCGCCACATCTTCAAGATCGCAGTTCTTGATATCCGCAATCTCGCCGAGCATCGACTCGTGTTCAACTGCCGCAACCATCTCGGCATCGAGCGGCGCGCCGGTTTCCAATCGCTTGGCGAACTCGTCATCCGTGATGTCCGCGCATATCTGCGCCGCGGTGCGTACTTGAAAGCGGCTCATCGAGCGCCCCGGACGGGCGGGCGAAGGTTCTCAGGTCGTGCAATCGACACTCGCGCGCCCTGCACGTACTCATGACCGGTGCGCGATGTCGGCAACGGCTTCGGCGGATTCCAGACGCCACCAGTACGCGGCAGCATCCAGCGCCGGTCATTCAGGAACGTCCAGAGCGCGAAGAACGCGTCGCTGTTCTGATCGCCGGTGATCTCAAGTACCTGGCCGTCTTCAAGCACCGTGCGGAATTCCTGGTGCCGCACAATCGGCAGCCAGTCATTCTCGGCCGGTGACCAGACAACCTGCCCGCGCTCGTTACGCGCGAACCGCTTGGTTGAGATGCAGAGTTCCGCGAATGCTTTCGCGACCGCTCGGTCGGCAGCCTGCTTCAGGGAAAAATGGAATGTAGGAACGGACATCGAAAGTACCTTTGCGGCCTCGGCCGCTGTTAGGTGTGGGAGAAAACTATCGTCTGCAGCGAAGGCCCTGCAATCGCAGCCAGCCGTCGACATCGGTTTGCTTGAACATGACAGCCACGCCGATGCGCAGTGCGCTCGGGAACTTGCCGGAGGATCGGAGCCGGGATAGATGGCTTCGATGCAGCCCGGTAAGTGCGCATACCTCGCGCACGGTGAGCAGGTTCATGGGTCGACCTCGAATGTTGGATTGCGGCCGGCGAAGGCGCAGGACAGCGCGTTCGCTAGGGCGGGTAAAAAAGCTGCTCAGGTGGCAGCTTGTTCACTTGGGAACGTGTGAAGGGAAGCGGGGGGAAAGTGTCCCCTGCTCAATTCAACGTATCAGGAAAATCTCTTGCCTGTCAATCCCTTCCGTGCTAGCCTACCGCGTCCTGCGGTTTTTCTGTCTCTACACTCCGATTATCCCACGAATTCTGGGAATCGCGCAAGGGGATCTATCTACGGTGTCGACGCAGCGGTAGTGCGCGTAAGGCGCCCTGGCGACAGAGGCTGTGGAGAGAACTTTTTCAGCCCCCCTCCCTGTACTATGACGACTGCACAACGTAATGCATAGTGGGCGGAGCGCAAGTTTTTGATTTTGCGATGCATTCCCTTGATTGCGACCGCGCCGGCTTGTGATATGCTTACGCGCTGCGCGGAATATCTCCCTCTCGTTTGATTATCCCATGCCGCGGAGCACATCCGCAACCCCCGCTGTGCCTTCGCCTAAGCCCCGTGGCGCCGCTCGGCGCGGGAGGGGGTATCCTCGCCGCGGCTTGGGAGGCCCAGGGCGCTCTATGTGCATCGCACGCTGCCAGCGCTTACGGTCGAGACGTGCTTGCTGGCCACGTGCGATCGCGTCAGCGTCGCGACCTAGCCGGAGGACTTGGGACAATCGATGGCCCATGTAGTATCTATCGCGGGTTTCGGGGAAATTGTCACACGAGCCGACGAACGGTCGTCCACGTAGCATGTATTCCGGGTTTCCGGGAAAAACCCTCCACGTAGCATGTATTCCGGGTTTCCGGGAAAAAGTTCTGTCGTAGCGTATATACCGGGTTTCGGGGAAATTGCGTTTACCATATTAAGTATATTCTTCGTGTGGACGTGAGCTTGGACCGGAAAACCGAAAAGTGGTCCAGCACTCTCAATATTAATTCAGGCATCGCAAAGCCTATAAAACAAGGCTGTTTTTACTTGCGTTTTGGGACCGGAGACCGGAACCCCCTATACCGTACCGGTCCCTCCGGTCCGGTCCTCGCGGGGCTGCGGTCCGGTCCTCCCCCGGTGTGCTTGGACCACTTCCGGTCCAAAAGTGGTCCGCCCCGGTCCGCGGTCCACACGGCAAGATAAGTGGATCACTGACCCGTTTAGACCCGCCTCACCCCTTCTGTTAGCCCCATGTACCGGCCGCTCCCGTTTTTCCACGCGCTTATGTTAACAAGTCAGCACGCAAACGGTCCTTTGCGTCTGTTCCTGATAGAGGCATCGAATCGGGGATGGTCCGTACGTGCATTCAACGCACGTTGCGGGCGTATGGAGGGCCTCGAAGCCAGGCAAAAAGGGATCTCCGGCTAGAAACCGGCCCGCGGCGAGGGTACCTCCCGAAATCGGAACGCGTGTGGGCCCGTCAGTCACTCGTAGAGTTTTCCCCAAACGCAATTCCTGAATTCATATGTTAACTAGTCCCCAACGTTGCCAACGCTTCCACCGAAATATTTTTGATTTAATCTGTGAAATTGCTGCCTATTCCCGGCACCATTTTCCACACCTTGGCGGCCGCCGTCCGTTCCGCGCGCTTCATCGCCATCTGTGATGGCCGCCCCCCATACGCGCGAAACGACATAACGCCGTAGGGCGATAACACCGGGTACGCCCCCGGGCGCGGGACTTCACATCACGGCGGTGGCGGCAGGGTAATCGAAACGCTCTTGCCCCTACTCGTCACCTTGGTCGTAAGGTAACTGTCCAGCGAAGGATCGAGGCGCAATGCAGCGTTAACATCGCTGCCGGCATTGTCCGAGTCCTTCAGCTCTCCAAAAGCTGCGCCACGGAAGAAATATGCTCGAGCCAGATTCGCATCGAGTCCGATC
>DATAXF010000106.1:0-10184 GCA_036273095.1 Steroidobacteraceae bacterium
ACCGCATCGAGATCGCTCTCCTGCGCCAGCGGCAGCCCCTCGCGCAGCGCCGTACCGGCCTCCTCGAGATCGCCACGGGCGATGAGGTAGCCGGCGAGATTGCAGAGCGCGTGCCCGAGCATTCCCATGCGCCGGGTGGTGCGGGCGAGCGCGACGACTTCGCGCGCCTGCGCGATCGCCTCTTCCAGCCGTCCCTCGGCGAATGCCACTTCAGCCTTGTAGATGAGTGCGCGCCAGACCCAGAAGTCCGCCTTGGAATGCGCTCCGAGCGCGAGCGACTCATCGAGCAGCGCGCGGGCGACCCCGAACTCCCCGGCTACCGTGCGGGCGATGGCGAGGTTGGTGAGGCACAGCGCCAGGCTCTTCGGGTGGGGCGCCGCGCGGAGGAGCCCGCGCGCCTCCTCGAGCGCATTCAGGCCCTCGGGCAGCCGGCCGGTGCGCGCGAGATTCAGGCCATAGAAGCTGAGCGCCCGCCCAAGGTCCAACGGCTCGCCGGACTCCCGATGGAGCTCGACGGCGCGGTGAAGTGCCGGCACCGCGCGGCCGCGCGGCTCCCCGGTGGAGAGAAAGCCGTACCCGTACCAGAGCTGCGCTTCGACATTCTTCGCGGTCGCAGCAGATAACGCTCCGGTCGCACGCTCGAGGCGTGCCCTGCCCTCCTGCATCAGCGAGAGGAGATACCAGAGCACGTAGGAGGCCGCGGCGAGCTCGATACCGATAGCAGGGTCGCCGTCGGCGCCGAAAGCCCAATCGAGCGCGACCCGGATGTTGTCGATCTCCGGCGCCTGCGCCTCCAGCCATTGCACCGAGGGAGTCTCCTCCCAGAGCGCGAGCGCACTGCGCGCATGATCGCGGAAGTGCAATGCATGCAGGCGCGCGAGCGAGCCGAACTCGCCGCTGTCGGCCAGCTTCTCCATGGCGTAGGCATGTGTCGACTCGAGCAGCCGATAGCGGCGCGCGGGACCCGCCGCATCGGCGACCACGAGCGATTTGTCCACGAGCTCGGCGATTCGTCCGATGACTTCCCATTCCGCGAGCGCCGGGTCCGCTACGACGCTGGCGGCGGATTCCAGGCTGAAGCTGCCGGCGAACACGGCCAACCGCCGCAGCACGATGCGATCGGGCTCGGAGAGCAGCCGATGGCTCCAGTCGAGAGTCGCGCGCAACGTCTGGTGGCGCGGCAGTGCCGTGCGGCGGCCGCCAGTGAGGACGTGAAACCTCAGATCCAACCTGCGGGCCAGCCCTTCTATCCCGAGCGCCGCCGCGCGCGCGGCTGCAAGCTCGATGGCGAGCGGAATGCCGTCCAGGCGGCGGCAGATGGTCACCACGGTGGCGGCGTTGCGCTCGTTAAGGTTGAAATGCGGGTCGGCGGCGCGTGCGCGCGCCTCGAAGAGCCGCACCGCATCGTGCCGCAGGGCAGCCGCAAGCTCCGCCGTCTCCTCGGCCGGAAATTCCAATGGGCTGAGACGATAGGTGCACTCGCCGTCGATACCGAGAGGCTCCTGACTGGTCGCGAGAATGCGGGCGCCCGGCACGGCGCGCAGCAGTGCCTCCGCCTCCCGCGCCGCCGCGCCGATCACGTGCTCGCAGTTGTCGAGCACGAGGAGCAGCCGGCGCCCGCGCAGCGCGGCGGCGAGCCGCTCCAGGGTCCAGCGGCCGGCGCCGCTTTGCAGGCCCAACGCCGTGTTGATGGCGCTCGCAACCAGCTCGGGATCGTTCAGGGGCGCGAGCTCCGCGAGCCAGACACCGTCGGCAAACTCCTCGAGCATCGCGCGCGCGGCCTCGAGCCCGAGCCGCGTCTTGCCGATGCCCCCGGTGCCGACCACGGTCACGAGGCGGTTGTGACGCAGGAGCTCGCGCAGCTCCCGAAGCTCAGTCTCGCGGCCAATGAAATCCGACACCGGCGCCGGCAGGTTGGTTGGCAGCTGGCGCGCAATCGGGGGGCGGGCACCAGCCGCCGGCAGCGCGCGGCCCTCGGCATCGAGCGCGCGCACCTCGCCCGTGAAGCGATAGCCCCGCAACGGCACGGTGAGGATGAGGTTGCGATCCTCGCCGAGCGCCTTGCGCAACGCCGAGACCTGCACCTGGATGTTGCTCTCCTCGACCACCGCGCCCGGCCAGACGCGCGCAAGCAGCTCCTCCTTGGTGACCAGCTCGCCCTCGGCCTCGACCAGAATGAGCAGCACGTCGAACGCCCGCGTGCCGAGCGGAACAGCCGCATCACCGATGCGCAGCTCACGCTGACGGGTGTGGAGTCGAAATCGTCCGAAGTCGAGGCAAGCCGCGCCTCGCGCAGTACCGTGCATGAAGAAGCTCTACCGGGGATGGCCGGCGGGCGATGTGCGAGCGAAATCCAGGCCGGAATTGTAGCTCAAAACGCCATGGCGCTGGCCGCGGCCGGCCCATTGGGGCAGGCAAGCATCTGCGCGAGCTCGCGCGCAGGCACGGCGGCGCTGTGCAGAAAGCCCTGCGAGTGGCTGCAGCGCAGCGCCCGCAGCGCCGCGACCTGCTCCGCGGTCTCGACGCCTTCCGCCACCGTTATGAGGTTGAAGGCCGAGGCCAGCTCGACGATGCTCACCACGAGTGTCACGCTGGCGGCGTCCTCGGGCAGCCCCCGCACGAACGAGCGGTCGATCTTCAGCACATCGACGGGCAGCTTCGACAGCAGGCCGAGTGAGGAATAGCCCGTGCCGAAGTCGTCGAGAGCGACGCGTATGCCGGCCTTGCGCAGCTCGGTCAGCTTCTCGCTCGTACCCTCGAGGTCTTGAAGCAGCGTCGTCTCGGTGATCTCGATGTCCAACCCGAAGCCCGCGAGCGGGGCGAGCCTCTCGGCCAGCCCCAACAGGCCGCGCAGGAACTCCCGCTGCTTAAGCTGCTGCGCCGACACGTTGACACCGACGCGCATCGGCGCGCAGCCGCCCTGGTGCCAGCTTTCGAGATCTTCCACCGCCTTGAGCAGAGCCCAGTTGCCCAACGGCACGATCATGCCCGAGGACTCGAGAGTCGGCAGGAATCGCCCGGGCAACACCAGACCCAGCGCCGGATCGCGCCAGCGCAGCAAGGCCTCGGCGGCGTCGATCCGGCCGCTGGCGAGATCGATCTGCGGCTGGTAATGCAGCACGAACTGCTGTTCCTCGAGCGCCGTCCTCAGCTTGTGCTCGAGCACCACCCGGCGCACCGTCTCGCGGCTCATCTCCGGGCGATAGTTGAGGAAGTGCTCGCCGGATTCCTTGGCGCGCTTGAGTGCCGCCTCTGCGCGCTGCACCAGGATCGCTCCGCTCGCGACCTCGAGGGAATGCTCCGCCGCGCCGCAACTCACCGCCAGCCGGATCTGCCGACCCTCGATTTCGAACGGCTCCTCGAGCAGCGCCGCATCGAGCGCGAACTGCGGTGTCTCGGTCACCGGATCGGCCATGCGCTCGAGCAACACGAACGTGCCCGCCCCCAGGTAACCGATGCGCTCATCACCCCCGGTGTAACGCTTCAACCGGTCGACGATTCTCTGCAGCAGCAGATCGCCAACGCGTTGGCCATAGAGAGTGTTGATGCTGCCGAGCTCCCGCACGTCGAAGGCGATGACCGCGGCGCGCGCCTGGGCCGGGCCCTCGCTCGACGGCTTGAGCAGCTTTTCCAACCGATCGCAGAACAGTGCCCTTTTCGCCAGCCCGGTGAGCGGATCGAAACTGGCAAGGTATTGCGCGGCGTCGGCTCTCTCCAGCGAGTGCAGCGCGAACGAGAGGGTCGCGGCGATGTTCTCCAGCAACTGCAGCAGCTCGCCATCCTCGGCCGGAACGGCCTCCCGCGCAGTCAGTGTCAACACCGCCACGCGCTCTCCCGCGACGATCAGCGGCAGCGCGATCAGCGAGCGGATACCGCGGGCGAGCAGCCGACCGCGCCCGGCGACAGGCCCGAGCTCGCGGGCGATATCCTTGCAAACCGTGACCTTGCCCGTGCGCAGCGCGCGGCCCGAGAGGCTGGGATCCGGCCCGGCGCCGTCACCGATTTCGAGCCGCTGCAGCGTCTCGCTGTCACGCACCTCCGCGCCGGCACGGCATTTCATCCACGCCCAGCGGCCCGTGCCATCCACGACCCAGACTACCGCGCCGAAGAAATCGCCGAGGTCGACAGCGACCCGACACGCCTCCTGCAACAGCTCATCACGATTGCGGATGCGGATCACCGCCGAATTGATGCCGCTGTGCACGTGTACGATCTTCGCCAGGCTCTCCAGCTGCTGGCGCTGACGGTGGATCTCCGCGCGTGCGTGCAGCGCATTCAGACCGAACGCCAGATCCGCTGCGAGCTCCGTAAGAAGCGCGAGCTCCGGCTGGTCGAAGGCGTCGGGGCGCGCAGCATAGATGGAAAGGGCACCGATGCACTCGCTCTCGAGGAGGAGAGGCAACGCCACCGAAGAGCCGTAGCCCTGTCGATGCGCCGCCTCCCGCCAGGGCAGGAAATCAGGATCGGTATCGATATGCCGGCACACCTGAGCTTTGCGCTCGCGGATGGCGCGGCCGGTGGGCCCCTGGCCCCTCTCGTCATCCCTCCAACTGACGCGCAACCGCTCGAGGTAACCGCTGTCATGGCCGGCATGCGCGGCCACGCGCACGGCGCAATCCGGCTCGCCTTCGGCAAAGCCGAACCAGGCCAGGCGGTAGCCGCCCGGACCAACCAGGATCCGGCAGATCTCGGTGAGAAGCTGTGACTCGTCCTGCGCGCGCGCCAGCGAGCGCTTGCAGTCGATGAGCATCCGCAGCTCGCGGTTGGACTTGGCGAGCGCGGCCTCGGGGCAGGTCGTGTCAGGCAGCAGCGCGCGGGGAAAAGGACGCCCGGATTCCGGCGGGGTCTCCCTTCCGGAACTCGCGAAGCTCTCGTCCGCCGCACTCACCATCGTCGCGCACAGCCCCCCTGTAATGTGTCCCGAGCGTACTACAGTCTCGGGGCTGCATGGGCAACGCGGCCGCCGGCGCGTCCTGTCGATCCGTGATTCAGTTCTCGCTTTTGGCTTGGCCTTCGCGGAACGCCACCATGCTGTGCGGCCCGACCTGAAGCTCATAGCCGTACTGCTGCTGGCCCGCCGTCATCGGCACCGGCTCGCCACCCGATTCCGCACCGGTCGTCAGGTTGGTCAGGCGGGCAAAGCCGCCGATGACGCGTACGGCCGCGGGGTGATCGAGATAGGACTCCACCACAAAAGTGCCGTTGGCGTACTCGAACAGGCTGACCTGCGACGGTCCCTCGAGCCTGACGGGCAGATCCGGGGTCAGATAGCGGCGCAGCGCATTCAGGACCGGAGGGGGCAGCGAATAGAGGTCGTTCATCTCTTCCGGCACCGTAACGACGTACAGCTCACCCTTGCCGTAGCGATCCATCAGCAGGAGCGGCGCGCCCCCCTGGGTCGCGATCCCGCGCAGCACCGCCCACTCCTCGTTGGTGTAGAAGTGGATGAGCGGCAAGAGAATCGGCTTCGAGCGACCGAGTACGGTACCGCCGCCGAAGCCGAATCCCTCCACGTACTCCGTGGCCGGCACGACTTCGCGGGTCACGCGCATGTCGGTGACCTGGTCGAAGCCCCTGTCCTGAATTGCGCGCAGAAGCCCCGAGGTGATGATGATGTTATCGCCGCTCCGCAGGTGCCGCTCGATCTCCGCGACGATGTTGGGGTCCGTGGCGGCCGCTTGCGTCAGAAAGACCGTATGCGCGTTCGGCCACTGCGGATACATCTCGATCGGGATCCCCACCATCCCCGCGGTCTCCGGCAGGAAGTCCTCGCCGGTCGAGTCGTAGGGCCGGTAGGTTGCGAGGCCTACCGGCTGGCCGAGCGCACCGGCGACATCATCCACCTTGCGCAGCGCGTACTGGACCGCGTTCGCGAGCAGCGGGTGGCTCGCGCCGGGCATGCCCGGGAGGCCGCCGCAGCACTGGCGCGCCATGTCGAAGTAGTTGAATGTGGTGGGCAGGCGCTCCCAGGCATCGCGGTTGCGCGGGTCGGCGACAGTCAGCAGGTCCGTGTACTGGAAGAGATTGATGGCGGGTGCCTTGGCGAGGATCGTATCCCACAGCTGGCTGGCGTAGCGGTCGAGGTACTGTTCCGCGATGGGATCGACCCAGCCGCCGCCATTGCGGCCGGGGGCGATGTTCTCGAAGTAACGGAAGATCTCGTAGCTCTCGTAAGGCCGCAGCTGCTGGTCGGTGGTCGCTGCGTAGCGCGTCTCATCGCCCGTCCAGATCTCCGGAAAGATCCCGGGCTCGTTCTTCAGGTCGAAGCCCATCTCCTGGAAGGAAGGATAGAAGTTCGGAAACTTGATGATGACCTTGACGTTGGGATTCGCGGCCTTGGCAGGCTCGAGGATGAGGTCGCGTGACACCTCGTCCATGGTGCGCATGCGAAAGCTCGCCCAGCTCTCCTTGCCCTTGGCGGCAATGTCCGAGTCGCTCTTGGTGTTGAAGAAGTAGAGGTCATCGAGCACGAATGTGTCGAAGTGCCGCGCCAGAAGGGCCGACATGCGGCTTGCGAGCGCGCGATCCCCCGGCACCGTGTAGTCGAGGGTCTGGAACTGCGGACTGTGTCCGGCATTGAGCATCGCCATGCCGCCGGCGACCGCGACGCCCTGGGACACGAAGAACCGCTTCACTTGCTCCATGGTCGCATCGTCGGCGCTGACGCCGGAGCGATAGTCCTCGATGAACACCTGATCGACGTGCAGCCGGGTGCTGATCGCGCGCCAGCTCGAGCGCATCCAGGCCGGATCGCGGGCCATGCGTTCCACCGCCTGCACCGGAATGTAGACAGTCACCTTGAAGCTGTGGAACGGCGGCGGCGCGGCCTGGCAGGGCCGTGAAGCGGCCGTGACGGCAGCGAGGACGAGGAGCGCAGCCGGGATCAGCCACTGTCTGCGTAGCGTCATTCTTCTCTCCGCGGGAAGGTTGGATTGCGGTGCCACGACTTTAGGTAGCGCTACCACAATACACCCGCGGACCCCCTGAAGTCGATCCGCCGCCAGCCGCTCAGCCCACCGGTACGCCTGCCAGCGCCGGCAACTGGGAGAAATTCTCGAGCGCGGCGCTGTGGGGAATCGACTCCACCGGGCCACGGCGGTAGCCATGTTTCATCAGCACGAAGGGCACTCCCGCCGCACGTGCCGTCGCGGCATCGACCTCGCTGTCGCCCACGAGCAGCGCGCTTTCCGGCCGGGCCGAGAATGCCTCCAACAGCGGCAGCAACACCCGCGGATCGGGCTTGCGGAACGGCAGGGAGTCGCCTCCGATCAGACGCGAGAAGTATTTGTCGAGACCCAGGCTGGCGAGAATCGCGGCGGCGGCGTGTGCCGGCTTGTTGGTGCACAAGGCGAGCGGGATGCCGGCGGCCCGAAGCGCCTGCAGCGCCTGGGCCACGCCCGGGTAAACCGTCGTCAGTGACGTCGCGTCGGCTTCGTAGTGCCGCATGAAGGTCCGCTCGGCTTCGGCGGGATCCGCGGGCCGGCAATCTCTTGCGGCCAGCGCACGCGCCACGAGCATCGCAACTCCATCGCCCACCATGCGCCGTACCTCTGCGAGCGAGAGCGGCTCGCGGCCGTAGCCGGCCAGCATGGTGTTGACGGCCGTCGCCAGGTCCGGGGCGCTGTCGATCAGCGTGCCGTCGAGATCGAAAATGACGAGCGCCGGCGGCATGCGCTTACGCCGGCCGGGCCGGCTGCCCGAAATACACCAGCGTGCGGTATGGGAAAGCGACCCTGCCCTCACGCTCGTGGCGGTCGAACACTTCCCTGAGGCCGGTCATCAGGGGCGCGTGCTCCGGCCGGTCCGCCATTGGAGCGTAGGAGGAGGACATGACTCTTCCCGCCAGGCCCTCGAAGTCGAATACCTGCTCGTTGGGAAAGATCGCGAGCTCGGGCGGGTGACCGAAGAACTGCCGGATGCCCTCCTCGCGCGCGCGCAGCCGCGCCACCGCTTCATACTCCGGCGCGTAACGGCGCAGCAGCGCCTCGTAGTCCTCGAGAAAGGGCACGAGACCTTTCGGCCGCTCGTTCCAGAGCAGCGCCGCGGAGGCGTCCGGCTTCAGGATGCGCAGCGCCTCGACCCGGGTCTTCTGCGGATCGAACCAGTGAAAAGACTGGCCGGCGACCAGGAGGTCGAAAAATCCGTCCGGCATGTGGGTCTTTTCCGCAGTGCCGGGCTCGCTGTGGAATTCGCCGCCGAGCATACGATCCGCGTAGGCGCGCATCTCCCTGTTCGGCTCGATCCCGAACACGCGGGCGCCGCGCTGCAGCAGGAGAGCGGAGAGGATACCCGTCCCCGCCCCGAGGTCGACCGCCTCGGCGCGGGGCCTGAGCCCGCAGCGCGCCTCCAACAGGTCGATGGCGGCGGCTGGGTAGCTCGGCCGATACCTGGCGTAACTCTCGACACGGCCCAGGAATCGATCGCTGGAACTGAGCGGCATGAGGCCATTGTACCCGCCTCGGCGGCAGCGGCGCGGCCGCCGGGTCGGCTAGACTGGGCAGGATGTTTCCCTCGCTGCTCAATGCCCGCGATCTTGGCGGCCACCCCACGACGGACGGCGCCGTCACGAAAAGCCGGTCATTGGTGCGCGCCGACGACCTGGCGCAACTGTCAGCCGAGGGACTCGAGGCGCTCGCCGGCTACGGCATCGGGACAGTGCTCGACCTGCGCTGGCCGGAAGAGATCGCTGCGTCGCCGAGCCCCGTGCCGCGGCAGCTTCCCGGCGTGCGCTACCTGTCAGTCTCCCTGCTCGCCGACGCCCCGGCCGATTGGATCGCTCTGGGTGGTCGCTGCCCCAAGGCGCAATGGAAATGCACCGTCCTCGAGCGCTTGCAGCCGCAGCTCAAGGAGGCTTTGGCCGCGATCGCCGCAGCTGGCCCCGGTCCGCTCCTATTCCATTGCGTGGCAGGCAAGGACCGCACAGGCGTAATTGCCGCGCTCCTGCTGGTTCTGGCGGACGTCGTCCCCGCGGCGATCGCCGCCGACTACGCGGCAAGCGCGGAAAATCTCCGCGATGGCTACCTGAGGCGATACCGCGACGGCGATCCTGCGGCGATCATCGAGTCACTGCGGTGTCCGGAGGAGGCGGTGCACAACATGCTGGACTACCTCGACGAGGCCGGCGGCGTCCGCGCCTATCTCGGCGGCATTGGGCTCAATGCCGCCGAGGTCGCGCGCCTGCGCGCCCGGCTACGATAGGTCGCCTGCCGTCGAGGCTACTGCTGCGGCTGCTGCGGCCCGAAATCCACGCGAGTCGTCGCCTGCGGTATGCCGGGCACGTCGGTAGTGATCACAAGGTTGACGTGCGCGGTCTGCGCCTTCGTTGCAAGCGTCACGGCGGTTGGTGTGCCGCAGGTAGCGTCTACGGGGAAGGTGCTCACTACGCTGACAGCCGCCGCTGCCTTGACATCCGCTTTGTCTTGACTGACCGGCTGGAGTTGCGCACCGGTGATGTGCCCGCTCGCGGCGGTAACGATATTGTACTGCACCGCTCCCTGCCATGAGTGCGTCTTCTTGTCCGGCGTCCCGGAGGTGTCGATGCTCGCCTGCTGGGTGAGCGGGGGCGGCGTCAGCTGGATATCCCGCGCCTGCGGCGGGAAAAGCTGGTGCTTGGTTACCACGCCCTGCACCCGCCAGACCGCGAGATACTGCAGCGGGAAGCTCTGCTTGCACTTGACGGGATACATCGTCCCGTAGGTCCCATTGGCGCCGGCCGACAGAGGTACCTGCTGTCCACCGTCACCGACCACAAACACATATATCGGTGTGCTCACCAGGGCACCGCTCGTCACCTTGACCGTGAGCGGATACATACCGATATCCGGGTTGGCGGTGAATGTACCTGGAGTCTCATCCTGCAACTGCACGCCGCAGCCGCCCAACGCCAGCGCACCTGCCGCCAGACAGGAAAAGCCAATTAGTCGCCGCATGCCGTCCCCTCTTTCGTTTTCGCGCCACACGGATCAGCGTGGGCGGAGTTTGACAAACTAGGGCCGGCCGTGGCAAGAGCGGAGCTGCACAAATGAAGACGGGGGCCCGCCGTGAGGCTGGCCCCCGTCCGTACTGCGTGCGGCGTTTACTTCTTCTTACGGGCGCCGGCTCTCTTGGCCGCCCGGAAGGAAATCCCAGCCCGCATGGCCTTCTGCTGAACGGCCGCCGCGGTACGCCCGAGCTTCTTCGCGACC
>DATAXF010000107.1:0-46531 GCA_036273095.1 Steroidobacteraceae bacterium
TTCGCCTTCCGGCGTCACCCATTTCTCGAGCTGGCGCTTGGTCATGATCCAGCCGGGGGCCACTGCGTTGACGCGTATCCCGTAGACGCCAAAGTCCCGTGCCAGGGAACGCGTCAGACCCAACACGGCTGATTTCGAAGCGGTGTAGCCCGCCATCCCGCCCTGCCCGATGATCCACGAGATCGAGCCCAGGTTGATGATCGAGCCCTTGCCCAGGGACTTCATGTCAGGAATCACCGCCTGCGCGCAGAAGAACTGGTGTTTGAGATTGACCGCGATGCGGCTGTCCCAAATCGCCTCCGTCACCTCCTCGGTGGCGTGACGCTCGTCGTGCGCGGCGTTGTTCACCAGCACCTGGATGGGCCCGAGGAGCTTGGCTGTCGCCGCGACCGAGCGCTGCAGCGCCGGGATGTCGGTGAGATCGCAGGGCTCGAAGTGAACCGGCGTGCCCGCGGACTCGAGCTCCCGCGCCAGGGCGCGCGAGGGCTCCACCGCAATGTCGATGAAAGCGACCTTCGCCTGCTGCGCCGCGAACTGGCGCACGATGGCCTCGCCGATCCCGGAGCCGCCGCCCGTGACCAGCACAACCTGGCCCTTCAAGTCAGGATAGATCGCCGCCATCTGCCGTCATTCTCCGAATTCAGTTGCGTGTCGGAACGATATCGAGCTCCACCGTCCGCAGCCCGGGCGCCGGGGCCTCGAAACTGAAGAGGTCACCCGCAAGAGGCTGCGCCGCGCGCTGCGCCTGCGTCAGCCCCGCCCATGCGGTGGTGACATAGGCCGTGCGCAGATCCGGTCCGCCGAACGCAATCTTGGTGACATTGGCGCACGGCAGGCGGACGGTCGCGAGCAGCTTACCTTCTGGCGAGTAGCGGCGCACCGCCGAGCCGCCCCACAAGGCGATCCATACGCAGCCCTCCTGGTCCACCGTGGTGCCGTCGGGGTAGCCCCCGCCCTCCTCGATCTGCACGAATACGCGCTTGCGCACGAGTGTGTGCGGGTCCGGCCGGTCGAAGGCATACACGGTCCGATGAGACGTGGCGGTATGGTAGAACACACGTCCATCGGGGCTGAAGGCCGGCCCATTTGTGATGATGTAGCCCGTATCGAGGCACACGCAGCGCCCGTCCGCATCCAGACGATAGAGCGCGCCGGTCGGCTCGGTTTCGCGCTCATCCATCGAGCCAAACCAAAGCTCCCCTTCCGGGCTCACGTAGCCGTCGTTCAGGCGGTTGTCGGGAAGGTCCGGCTCGACCTGCGCCAGGAGCACGAACTGCGACCTGTCCGGATCGAATCGATGCAGGCCGGTCTCGAGGCCCGCGACGAAGCCGCCGCCGCGTAACGGCGCGAGAAAGCCCGGCTGCTGCGGCGCAGCCCACTGGCGCAGCTCGCGCCTGCCAGGATGCCAGCGGTGCGCGCGCCGCGCCTTGATGTCGACGAACCAGAGTGCCGACTCGCGCTCGACCCAGACCGGGCCCTCGCCGAGCTCGGCGCCCACCTGACAGACATGATTGGCATCCATGATGACGCGAAGCATACCGCATCCATTTCAATTGTCTGAGTTCACCACACTGAGGGTGACACGCGCATCGAAGCGCTCTCCCGGCGCGAGCAGCTTGTGGCCGGTGATCGCCGGCGGCGCCGAGCGGTTGATCGCGTTCGGCATTTGGCTCACCGGCTCGATGCAGAAGAAGTCGAGGCCCGGGGGACTGTAGATGTGCAGCCAGCGCAAGGACCGGCTCGCCGTGAGCGCGAGCCGCAGCCGCTCCTCGGGCAGCACGATCTCCGCCACGCCCGGCCAGCCGGTATGGCAGTGATCCACCAGCTCCGGGCGCGCCACCTCATCGCCGCGGCCCCATTGGGCGAACCGCGTCCCGTGTGCGAGCCGCACCGGCAGGTGCTCCTCGTCCGTGAGCCATACGCCCTCGACGCGCGCTCTGAGCTGGGCGCCCTGCCCTTTGTGGAAGTAAGGGTGCCAGCCCAGGCCCGCCGGCATCGGCGTCGAGTCGCGGTTCTCCACCGAGAGTGTCAGATCCAGGCTGTCCGAGCGCAATGTCAGAGTCTGAGTAGCGGTGTAATGCCAGGGCCAGGAGTCGGCCGCGTGCTCGAAGGAAAGCAGCACGCTGTCCTTTGCCGCCGACTCGACGCGCCAGGGGCGCCTCCATCCGTGGCCATGGAGCGGATGCGCCTGCTCGGGGGCGTTGCGCTCGATCCTGAGGTCGCGGCCGCCCACCTTGAAGCGCCCGTCCGCGATCCGGTTGGCAAAGGGAACGAGCACGAAAGCCGCCGTCTCGAACGGATCACCCGCCCCGGCCGGTGTCGGCCGCAGCACATCGCGCCCCTGATAGCGGAGCGTGGCGATCGCGGCGCCGACATCGGGAAGGAGCTCGAGCGTCAGGTCACCGTCCGCGAGTGCCAGCACCGATCAGCCTTTCCTACTCCGCGGTCCGTGAGGAGACGAGGCCCGCACCCTGCGGCTTCGGCCGGTGCCAGAGCTCCTGGATGGACTCGAGCGGACGGCCCTTGGTCTCCGGCACGAAGCGGATGACGAAGAGCGCCGCGAGCACCGAGCAGATGCCGTACACCCAGTAAGCGAAGCCGTGGTTGAAGTGGGCGTTCAGCGTGCTGCTGCCGTCCATCACCGGGAAGGTCGTCGACACGATGAAATTCATGATCCACTGCGCCGCGACCGCGATCGACATCGCCTTGCCGCGGATGGAGTTGGGGAAGATCTCCGCCAGCATCACCCACACCACCGGTCCCCAGGAGAACGAGAACCCGAGGATGTAGACGACCACGGCCCCGAGGGCGATGTAGGAGGATCCCGCCGAGCCGCCGCCCTGCCCGACGGTGGCCGCGACCAGATGCCGATCGAAGAGGCAGCCGAGGAGGATCATCGCTCCGGCCATGATCAATGCGCCCGCGACCAGCAGCGGCTTGCGCCCGATCTTGTCGACGGTGAAGGTGGCGATCAGCGTGAAGACGGTCATGGTCACGCCGCTGTAGATCGCCGAATCCCACAGCGCCTGGTTGGTCGAGGCGCCCATGTTCTCGAACATGTGCGGCGCGTAATAGAGCACGGCGTTGATGCCGACCACCTGTTGGAATACCGACAGCATGATGCCGACGATCAGCACCAGGCCGCCGAAACTGAGCAGCGGACGCGTGTGCTCCACCAGGGTCGCCTTGATCTGCTGCAGCGTCGATTGCGCTTCACCGTCGCCCACCAGGCGCTTCAGCAGTGCCAGCGCATCGGCATCGCGATCCTTCAGCACCAGGAAGCGCGGCGTCTCCGGCACCATCAGCATGAAGATGATGAGCAGTGCCGCCGGAATCGCCGCCGAGGCGAGCATGTGCCGCCAGGCCGTCGTCATCAGGTAGTCGCGGCTATGGCCGGACTGGATGGCCCAGTTGACGAAGTAGACGAGCGTGATGCCGACGACGATCGCGATCTGCTGGAAGGTCACCAGCATGCCGCGCGAGGCGGGCGGCGCCACTTCCGCGATGTACATGGGCGCCAACATGGATGCCATGCCGATGGCCATGCCCGCGAGCAGGCGATAGCCGAGAAAGGCCGGCAGCGCGTGATAGCCGGTGCCGCCGAAGATGCTCCAGAAGAACTCCGGATAGGCCGCGCCGAGGGAGGAGAAGAAGAAGAGCACGCCGGCGATGATGAGTCCGCCCTTGCGGCCGATCCGGGTGGAGATGGGACCCGCGAGACCGGCGCCGATGACGCAGCCGAGCAGGGCCATGGAGATCGCCAGCCCGGAAAGGGCGTTCGCATTGGCCTCGGAGAGATGCCGCGGCAGCACGAAATTATGGGTGATCGCGTCCGTCACACCGGAGATCACCGCCGTGTCGTAACCGAACAGCAGTCCCCCCAGAGTTGCCGCGACCGTGAGCGCCGCCACCAGTCCCGGATTGCCTTTGCTGCTCATTTATATTTACCCCCTCGGTGTATCGATCGGCCCAAAGTCGCCTGTTCAGCCTCACATTCTCGCATCCAAAGGGCAGCGGCTGGCAACGATCACGTTGTTAACGCTAACATGCGCCCCGGGTCCGATCCTGTCAAGTAAGCGGCGGTGCGGCGGGATTCGGCGCCGCTGCCGACTGGCGTGAGATGAGCGCGTGCGGGATGAGCCGGTGCAGCCGGTCGGCGGGCCGGCGGCCGGCGCGCACGGCGCCGACCAACATATCGACGGCCTCCGCGGCCATGCGCGCGATCGGCTGTTGAATGGTGGTGAGCTCCGGCCAGATGGTCGAGGCGATGAGGGTATCGTCGAAGCCCACGACCGTGAGGTCGCGCGGCACGTCGAGCCCGCGCCGATGCGCCTCGGCGATGACGGCTGCGGCCATATCGTCATTGCTGGCGAAGATCGCGGTCGGCGCCGGCTCGATGGCGAGGAGCTTGCGCGCGGCATCGAGCCCCGAGCGGAAGCTGAAGAACCCCTGCTCCATGCGTGGCGGCGGCCGCGCGCCGTGGCTCCCGCGCGATAACTCCTCCAGCGCCGCCGTGAATCCGAGCCAGCGCTCCTCGCTTGCGCTCTGATTGGGATGGCCCTTGATGAAGGCGAGGCGCTCGTGGCCCAGGCTGATGAGGTAGCGGGTCATCTCGAGCGCCGCCGAGTAGTCGTCGATGTGCACGCACATGGTGTCGGCCGCCGGCCGGCCCGAGGCTACCGTCACGACGGGCAGACGGGCCGCGCTCAGCTCCGCGCGCACGACTGACGATTCACAAAGCGGCGGCGGCAGCAGGACGCCCACGACGGCCCCGGAAAGAAGCCGCCGCACCGCCCGGCGCGAGACAACCGGCGTCGGCTCGCATTTCTCCAGCACGAGCTGCACGCCATGCCGGGTAGCCGACTCCAGCGCGCCGACCAGGAACTCGCTCAGGTACGCCGAGCTCGGGTTGCCGTAGAGCAGACCCAGGCGCTCGCCCCGCTCGCTCGCGAGGTTGCGCGCCGCGAGGTTCGGCGAGTACCCCAGCTCCCGGACGGCACGCTGCACCGTGCGACGCGTCGTGCTGCTCACGTAGGCGCTACCGTTGACGACTCGAGAGACCGTCATCGGCGACACGCCGGCGTGACGCGCCACGTCCTTGATGGTCGCGCCGGCGCGAAGCTTGGGCCGGGACCGGCGAGCCGGCTTGGTCATTGGACCTCGAAGGCCCGGTACGAGTGCGGCGGCAGCTGCACCACGAAGCTGGTCTCGCCCTCCTCCCCGGGGGCCGGTCCCGGGACAGCCTCGGGTGCAGGCAGCACGCTCTCGCCGGAAGCGAGATCGAGCAGCTTGGAGGCCGCGCCCTTGACGAAGATCCGCACCGTGGCGGGACTTGCGCGATACGACTCCACGACCAGGGTATGGTTGTCGTAGGCGAAGAGGCTCACGAGCGCCGGGGCGTCGATGCGCAGCGGAAAGCGCGCCGCCAGCCAGCCGCGCAGGTCATCGAGCACCGGCTGCGGCAACTCGAGGAGCTGTCCCATGTTGGCCGGCACATCGAGCACGTAGAGCTCGCCGGGGCCGTATTGGGTCGCGAGCAGGATCGGCACGGCGTTGGCCGAGGCCTCGCCGCGAACCAGCGGCCAGCTGTCGTTGGTATAGAAATGAATCTGCGGAAAGATCACCGTCGGATTCGTGCGCCCCGGCACATCGAGATCGCCACCCCCATGTGGCCCGAAGGTGCCGTAGTAATGACGCGCCGCGATCGGCAAGCCGCTGTAGCTGATCTCGGCCACATTGCCGATGCCTCTGTGCTCCAGCGCCTGCAGCAGGCCGGAGGTGATGATGACGTCACCGCCCGCTTCCAGATTGCCCTCGATCTCCTTCACCAGGTTGGGATCGAACGCGGCGTTCCTGGTGAGGAGGACGATGGGCGCGCCCTTGGGGAAGTGCGGCGTCAGGTCCATGGGTAACCCGATATTGCCGAGATAGTTCTGCAGGAAGTCCTCGTCCGAGGAGGACTGGTAGGGTTTGTAGCTCTCGATGCCGATCGGAGACCCCAGCTTGCCGATGACGTCATCGACCTGCCGCAGCGAATAACCGGCGACGCTGGCCCAGCCCGGCACCGCTTCGCTCCCCGCGGGAGCCTGGAAGGCTTGCTGCATCGCGTCCCAGTCGAAACTGGTGTGATCACCCGCCCACGGCCGCTCGCCGGCGATGGCCGGCGCGGCAGAGGCGAGCTGGGTCCAGCTGAAGAGCGTGATCTCGGGCGCCTTGGAGAACATCGTGTCCCAGAGCTGCTCCGCATACCGGTCGGCGTAACGCGTCTCGAACGTGTCCACCCAGCCGCCGCGGTTGCCGCCGTTCGGCCGGATGTTGCTGTAATAGCGGTAGATGAGATAGCTCTCGTACTGCTGCAGAAGCTGGTAGGTCTCGACCGGATCGCGGGTCTCGGTGCCGGTGTAGATGTAGTCGAACATCTGCGCCTCGCGATCGAGATCGAAGCCGAGGCCCTGGAAGTGCTCGTACCAGTTCGGATACTTGATGATCACCTTGACGTGCGGATTGGCGCCGCGCGCCGTCCCGAGAATGACGTGTTGCGCCACCCAGCGCATCTTGTTCAGCCGGTACTGCGTCCAGGAGAGGGAACCCTTGGCGCGGATGTCGGCGTCGCTGCGCGTGTTGTAGAACGTGAAGTCATCGAGAATGAACATGTCGAAATGGCTGGCCGCCATCCGCACCGCGCGTTCCGCGGTGGCGACGTCCTTCGGGTTCTCATAGTCGAAGGACTGGAAGGGGCCGCCCTGATCCTGCGCCGTGAGCGTGAGGCCGCCATCGACGGTGATGCCGCGTGCCCTGAAGAAGCGCGCGATGCGATCGAGCGAGGCCGGGTCGGCGAACACTCCGCTGCGGTAGTCCTCGAGATACACCTTGTTGAAGTGCACCTGGCTCCACACCCGCTCGAACTGCTGCTGCAGCACCTTCGGGTCGGCGAGCAGCCGGGTGGAAAACACCGGGATGTAGATGGCGACGCTGAAATTCTTGTAAGGCTGCGGCTGCGGCGCCGGCGCGGCAAGCGCCACGGCTGCCGCGAGCATGAGGCCCGCCGCGGCAATCGCGCCGCAAACGTGAGAGATCCTGCGCATCACGCCCTCCCCGCGCCGGCGGCGCAGGCCGCGCAATGGACCCTGACCGGTGCGCCCGAATAGACGACGGTCGCATCGGCCGGCGCCGTGAAGTCATCACCCGGACGTGCCTGCGGCGACATCCAGCGAATACGGAACGTTCGCGTATGTTGCATGCCTGGAAACTCCCCGGACCTCTGTCCGATCGTCAGCGTGCCGGTCGCCCGGTCGAATGAAAGCGGAATGGTGGCGTATGCCCCGTGTTGATAACCGAGGTCGCTGCCCTCGTCTTCGTAGAGCGTGAATTGGCCGTTGGCACCGGCGTACACGAGCAGCGTGAGCGGTGAATCAGGCCTCTCGCCCGTGTACTCGATCGCAGGCCCCGCGGGCAGGATCGAGCCCGCGCGCACGAAGAGCGGCATTCGCGACAGCGGCGCCGCGGCTGCAATGCTCTGCCCGCCTTCGAAGGCGCGGTTGCTATAGAAGTCGTACCAGAGCGTGCCCGCCGGCAGGTATACGTCGCGCTTGCGGGCGTGGTACGTGTCTACGGGGCTCACGAGAAACGCCGGCCCGAACATGTACTCATCCGCGATGTCCCGCACCTTCGGATCGGACGGAAAGTCCATCTCCAGCGCCCGCATGATGGTGGAGTTCTCGAGCCACGTGTCGCCCGCCAACGTGTAGATGTATGGCATCAGGCGGTAGCGCAGCCGGTCGTAGTAGATCAAAGCGTCCGATACCTCCGAGCCCGCCGGCGCGAGGTTGTAGATCTCGCGGTGCGGCATCTGTCCGTGCGAGCGGAATACCGGGCAGAAGGCGCCGAACTCGAACCAGCGCGTATTGAGCTCGCGCCATTCCTCGAGGTCCTTCGCATCCGGATTGAGATACCGCGCCTCCGGCTGGTAGCCGCCGATGTCCATGGTCCAGTTGGGCAGCCCCGAGAGCGAGAATCCGACCCCGGCGGCGATCTGGTTCTTCAGGTCCGACCAGCGCGGCGCGATATCCCCGCTCCAGACGGTCGCGCCATAGCGCTGCAGCCCCGCGAAGCCCGACCGTGAAAGAATGAAGACCCGGGTGTTTGGACGCGCGGCCAGGTTGCCGTCGTAGACGCCCCGCACGTGCTCCAGCGAATACGCATTGAAGAGTGCCAGCCCCGGCCCGAGCGGCGTCGGCGACATCAGCGCCTCCCGCTCCTCGAGTGTGGTGTTGGAGATCATGTCCGGCTCGTCGGCATCCAGCCACCACGCATCCACCCCGAGGCTCGCCAGCCGCTCATCGATCTGCTGCCAGTAGAGCCGCCGCGCCCCTGCCGAGAAGGGATCGTAGAATCCATAGGTATAGCCCGGCCCCACCCAGTCCTTGACGCCGAGCCTCACGCTCAAAGGAAACATGTCGCCGCGCGCCGCGAGCTGCTTGTAGTCCGCCGTCGTCGGATAGAACTTCGGCCACACCGAGACCATCAGGTGCGCATGCAGTGCGTGCAGTCTGGCGATCATGGCGCGCGGATCCGGATAACGCGATGGGTCGAACTCATGCGACCCCCACGCATCATCCTTCCAGTACCGCCAGTCCTGCACGATGTTGTCGAGCGGGATGCCGAGCTGCCGGTACTTCTCCACGACATCGAGCAGCTGCTGCTGCGTCTGGTAGTGGTCCCGGCTCTGCCAGAACCCGTACGCCCAGCGCGGCAGCAGTACCGCCCGCCCCGTCACATAGCGATAGCCGCCAATCACACCATCGAGGCTCGCGCCCCGAATGAAGTAGTAATCGATCGCCCGCCCGGCCTCCGAATGCAGCGACAGCCGCGCGCGCTCGGCCGCCGGCCGCGGCGGCCGATGCAACAGCGCGAGATACCCCCCTTCGCGGTCCCACTCGACCCGCAGCGGCAGCGGCTTCCCCGGCCGCATCTGCACGCTGAAGTCCCGGAACCACGGATTCCAGTTCTGCCGCCACGCATCGATATACAACCGCCCGTCGATCCAGAGCTTCTGATAGTCGCTCCCATAGAGGGAGAACGTGTGCAGCCCGCCGCTTCGCGCCGCGATCTTCCCCGTCCAAACCACCTTTACGTTAGGCAGCCCGACGAGCGTCCGCGGAAACGACGCCGGAAATTTCGCCTCCCGGTCGACATACTGGTAGTCGATATCCCGCTCCGTGCGCTCGAGCACGAGCTTCCCATCCACGTAGTAACGCGCCGTCAGGCCGCCTTCCTTGCCGTGCGCGTCATATAGCACCAGGCTCCCCGAGAGCTGCTGCCACGGATGCGGATCCCCCCATCGCGTGACCGAATCGTTGTCCCACAAAATCCCATAATCCGCGCTCGACATCACGAACGGCACCGCCACATCCATGTTGTGCTGCGCCAGCGTCAGATCCAGCCCGCGGTAGTCGATCACCCCCGTCTGATGCTGCCCCAAGCCGTAAAACGCCTCGCCCGGGCTCGCCTCGAACTGCTGCCGGATCGCGTAATAAGGCTTGCCATCGATGGCTACGGGCCGCAGCTCGCGCCCATCCGGGACTTCACCCGTAATGACCTTGCCGTGCACATCCTCGAATGCCACCCGCCCATCATCCAGCCGAACGAGCGCCCGGATCTTCCCCGTAGCAAGCGTCACCTCATCCTTCGTGCCCGTTACGGTGAAGGCAACACCCTTACTCCCCGTGCGTATCGCCATGAGACTCGCCGGCAGACTGAGACTCTCCCCCGGAAACGCCGTGACACGAATGATGGCCGGCGACACGACTTCGAGCCGCACTTTCCTGGCCACTCCCCCCGCCGGCGTGACCACCACGCCATCGTCTATCCTGACATACGGCGCATCGCGCCCCAGAGCCCGCGCAGCTCCGAACGCCATGACCCCCAACATCAACGCGGCAATCGTCGCACCGTATCTGGCCAGGGTCATTTTGCGAGGCGCTCCCACGTTATCAATCGGCAACTCTTTTGTGGACGCCTACTCTCGGCTACTGCTATGGTAACGCTCCCAGTCGCCTGACGCCACTACCGGAAGCGTCTCTACGGCAGCACGAATCTTCTGCCGCATCGCCTCGAAGCGCGCCGCCGCCGCCCCCGGTGTAAAGATGTCCACGACCGGCTCATGGCGCTGCGGCCAGAGCCGCAGTCCCGCGTAGATTGCGAGCCAACTCCCCGGCGGAAAGGTCTCTTCTTCCAGCGCCGCGATCCGCCCCGTCCGCGTAAAGAGATCCCGCTTGTACGCCAGCGTTTCCGGCAGCTCCATGCCGCGACATTGGCGCCAGAACGGCGCCTCGTCGCGCTCCGAGCCGGCGTAGTGCAGGATGAGAAAATCGCGCGCCCGCTGGTATTCCAGTGCGGTCAGGCGATTGTATTCGGCGCTCACCGCCGGATCGAAGTCGCGGTCCGGGAAGAGCCCGAAGAGCCGCCCGAGGCCGGTCTGCACCAGGTGCATGCCCGTGGACTCGAGGAGTCCCAGGAAGCCCGCCGCCGACCCGAGCGCCAGACAATTGCCTACCCATGCCTGAGTCCGCCGCCCTGCCCTGAAGCGCAGGAGCCGCAGCTCCGCGAGCGGCGCGCCCTCCAGGCGCTCGAGCAATCTCGCCGCGGCTTCGCCGTCGGAGAGGTGCGCGCTGGAATAGGCATAGCCGTTGCCCGCGCCGTGTTGCAGCGGAATCCGCCACTGCCAGCCGGCCTCACACGCCGTCACCAGCGTGACGGGTGCGACATGCCCGGCGCCCGCGCACGGCGCCGTCACCGCGCGATCGCAGGGGAGCCACTGCGACCAGTCCTCGTAGCCGCTCTGCAGCGCGCCCGCGATGATGAGCGCATCGTCACCCGAGCAATCGACGAAGAAATCGCCGCCGATCGCGCGGCCATCGGCCAGGCGCAGGGACTCGATCCGCCCCCGTGTGTCGATCGTGGCACCCGCCACGTCGCCCTCGATACGCCGCACGCCGCGTTGCTCGGCATAGGCCCGCAGGAAGCGCGAATAGAGGGTTGCATCGAGGTGGTACGCGTAGGAGAGATGCCTGAGAGCGGATGAATCCTTCGGCGGCGGCACGCCGAACCGCCCCAGGCTTGCCGCAAGTCCCGTCACCGACCACTCTTCGAGCGGCGACCCGCGCCCTTCCTGCCTGCACTTCAGCCAATACGCCTGAATCAGGTCGTGATTGATGTCTACACCGTAGGAGCCGAACGGATGCAGGAACGTGTCGCCTATCGTCCGCCAGTCGCGGAACCGCACTCCCAGCTTGATGGTTGCCCGCGCGGCGCTCACGAAGTCCCGCTCCTCGATGCCGAGGAGGCCATGAAACGCGCGCAAGCTGGGGAGCGAGCCCCCCTCGACGCCAACGGCATGGGCGGCGTTGGATTCGACGAGGGTGATCGCGCACGATCCGTCCGCGATCACCCTCGAGAGTGCCGCGGCCGCCATCCATCCCGGTGTACCGCCGCCGGCGATGACGATGCTGCGGAGCCTCCGCGTCGCGTTCTGCGCGATCTCGCTCAAGCTGTTGCCCGGCAATGCGTGTCGATGAACGTGCCGTGCTTCGGCAGAGATTGCGCGGCGCCGCTGACGATGCGCGCGCGGCGCTGCAATTCACGACTCAACCCCGCCTCTTCGATGAGATCCGCCATCGGATCATGACGGCGCGGGAACACCCCGAGACCGAGGAAGAGCGACACCCAGCTCGGCTCGGCGAAGGCGCCGCTGTCGTAGAGCGCCACCACGCCGCTGGCCTCGAAGAGCTCGATCTGGTGGCGCAGGCCATCGGGAAGCGGCATCTTGCGGCAGTAATCCCACAGCTCGCCCTCACGGCCGCACGCGCAGTAGTGCAGGATGATGAAGTCGCGGATCGACTCGTAGCTGCGCGCCATCAGCCGGTTGTATTCCTCGGCGAGCTTCGGCTCGAAGCCCTGGTCGGGAAAGAGCTCCACCAGCCTGCCGATGCCGGACTCGACCAGGTGGATGCTGGTGGACTCGAGCGGCTCGAGAAAACCGCCGGCGAGGCCCAGCGCCACACAGTTTCGCTTCCAGCTCTCGCGTCTGCGTCCGGCGGTGAACCGCAGCAGTCTCGGCGCGCCGAGCGCCTCGCCGTCGAGGTTGGCGAGGAGCGTGGCGGCCGCCTCGTCCTCACTGATGCGGCTGCTGCAGAAAACGTGGCCATTGCCGGTGCGCTGTTGCAGCGGAATCCGCCACTGCCAACCCGCCCGGTGCGCCGTCGAGCGGGTGAACGCGGCGGGCTCGCCGGTGGGGGCGCACGCGACGGCCAGGGCCCGGTCGCAGGGAAGCCAGCGCGACCAATCCTCGAAGCCCGCGTGCAGTGTGCGCTCGATGAGGAGCGCGGCGAAGCCGCTGCAATCGATGAAGAGATCGCCGCTCACCGCGCGCCCATCCTGCAGCAGCACCGCATCGATGAAACCGTCGTCCGGCCGCAGACGCACCTCGACGATGCGCCCGTCGATGCGCTTCACACCACGCTGCTCGGCCAGGGTCCGCAGATAGGCGGCATACGCGGTGGCATCGAACTGAAAGGCGTAGGAGTAGGAGCCGAGAACGGAGCTCCGATCGGCAAGCGGCGGCCCGAAGCGCCCGAGGGCAGCGGCCGCGGTCGCAATCGAGTAGTCGGCGTAAGAGCTCTCATCCCCGGCCGCGCGCATTTTGAGCCAGAGCTGGTGCGGGGAGACACCGCGCACGTCGGGGCCGAAGTCGCTGAAGCCGTGGAAGAACGTCCGCCGCGGGTTCCACCCCTGAAACTCGATGCCGAGCTTGAAGGTCCCCTGAGTCCTGCGCACGAACTCGATCTCATCGAGACCGAGCATGGCATTGAAGTTTCGCAATGTCGGCAGTGTCGCCTCACCGACCCCGATCGTGCCGATATCCGAGGATTCGACCAGCACGATCTCATCGACGCGCCGACCCACCACCACACTCAGCGCCGCGGCCGCCATCCAGCCGGCGCTGCCGCCGCCGACGATCACGATCCTGCGAATGGCCGAGCCTGCCATGACCCCTTATTCTAGCGGCCTCCTTCAGAACGTAACGCGCAACTGCGCCGAATACGTCCGCCCGCTGTCGTACCAGGCAAACGTCGTCGTCGCGATGTGCTGCTGCATCAGCTCCCGATAGATCGAGTCGGTCAGGTTCAGAGCCTCGAGGCCGAGGGTGACGTGCGAGCCGATCTTGTAGAAGATCGACGCGTCGAGCTCACCATAGCCCGCCGCGTATAACGGCAGTCCCCAGGCCACGTTTTCCGAGCCCAGGCCGGTGCTGCCGGGATCGGTATTGAGGCCGCTGGTGCCCTCGGTCGGGTTGACGTTCACGCCCATCAGATACTTGCTGCGCCAGCTGTAGGCGAGACGCGCCGAGACCGGCCCCCGGTCATACAACAACGCGAGGTTGTATGCATACTTCGACAGGTCGACGAGCGGCAGGTTGCCGAACGTGGTGCCGTTGGTGTCGCAGCCGTTGAGATTGAGTGAGAGATTGGACGCGGCCCCGGTCGTGCCATCGCAATAGGTGCCGTTCACGGGATTGTCGAGGGTCTGATGGTCATCGATGTAGGTGAAGTTCGCCTGCGTGCCGAAGCCGTGCAGGATCCATGGCAGGAAGTCGTAATACTGCTGATAGTCGACCTCGAAGCCCTTGATGTCGCCGCTCGCGCCGTTGACCGGGCCCGTCGTCGTGAACTGATGCGGATTGCCGGCCGTATCGGTGCCGGTCACATTGAAAACCTGGTTGATCACGACGTCCGTCAGGTGCTTGTAGAAGACGTCCCACGTCAGGGACCCGGTCGGCGCGAAGTACCATTCGATGGTGCCGTCGAGGTTGAATGCCTTGGTCGGTTTCAGGTTCGGGTTGCCGTTGGCGGTGCCGGTGAAGCTCTGGATGCCGGTCCCGCTGTCGATGCTCGAGCCCACGGAGGTGAAGGCCTGCAATTGCGAGAACTGCGGGCGCGACATCCCCTCGGAGACCGCCAGGTGCGACTGCAGCTTATCGGTCCAATGGAAGCGCATGTTGAGGCTCGGCAGAACGTCCGTGTAGTCGTTGGCGGCAAATAGCGGCTGAGCCGCGGGGGCGAGCGAGACGTACTGGCTGAGCGGGTGACCGGCCGGCGGTGTGGTCGGCAGCGTGAACTGATTGACGACGAGGTAGCCGCTCGCCGCATCCACGGTGCGCACGACACGGACGCCGATGTCGCCGTCATACGGCAGATCACCTATCTTCGAGCCGAACGGCACCATGAGGTAAGCGGAGTAGGTGTGCTCGTCCTGCGTGTTCAGGCCGCCGCTCGGGGGATTCCCGGGCACGAGCGATGCCGGCTTCCATCCATTGACGCAGGACGGGTTCTCTTCCTGACACAGGGTGGTGAAGAAGGACTGCAGCTCCGCGAAGCTGCCCGGCCACCCCGTCGCCAGCGAGGTCGCGGGGAACACCACCGGCGACGGCAGGCCCACCTTGCCGTTGAAGAAGTTGGGAAAGCCGTAACTCGCATAGGGCGCGGGGAACTTGTTGAGATATGCCAGCGTCGGAATCTCGAACAGCATCCAGCTCTGGCTGACCGCCGCCCAGTTGTAGCCGCTGCCCGGCTCCGAGAGATCGGTCTCGGCGCTGCGATCGTCCCAGCGCACGCCGGCTTTGATGGCCTTGAAGAAGCCGCTCTCGAGATTGTAGTCGGCGTCCCCCTGCCAGGCCCACTCCTGGCCATGGCCGAGGCTGAGCCCGTCCTGGGTGAACGCCCAGTAGTAATTGCTCGGGTTCTCGAGGTAGGACGTCGGCACCTGCGCCACCGGGAAGTTGCCGGTGAGATTGACCGTCTCCGACGGAATGTTAACGCCGGTCGCGACGGTGAAGTCGTCTTCGTGGCTGTTGCTGCGAACCAGCTGCGTGTCGGAGGTGAATTTCAGCCTGTCGGTGGCGTCCCAGGTGAGATTCCAGTCGAAATTGTTGGTCACGGCATGCTGATCGGCGGAACGGGTGTCGTCGTTCATCGGCAGGCCGCCGTCGGTGGGGTCCGTCATGGTCCCCGATGTCATCATGCCGAGCGAGTTGAATGTGAAGCTGGTGCCCGGCGCCGGCTGGATGTTGTAGGGATCCGTCTGCGGAAATATCGCGTTCTCGTCCCAGTGGAACTTGTAGTACGACCCGAAATAGGTGAGTGACGTTTCGACGTTGTCGCTCGGACGCCATTGCAGCGCCGTATAGATGCCCTTGCGTGTGCGCCGGTACCGCAGCGTGCGCCACGTGACGCCGCCGTCCGGAACCCACAACGTCTGACCCGCTGGAACCCACGAGCTGGCGGCACCCTCGCTCGCGGTGCGCGGAAAATAGGGATAGAGCTCCATACCGTCCGTGCGGTCCTGGACCTCGGAATCGGCGACGTCGACCAGCACGCCGACATCACCGATCCCCGTGTGCCAGCGGTCGCTCATGAGGAGCGATTCCCCTGGCTTGACGTTGCCGCGGCTGAGATCGCCCCAGCTGCCGCCCACGGAGCCGCTGATGCGCGGGCCGCTGAAATCGAATGGTTTCGCGGTGCGCAGATTCACCACACCGCCGACGCCGCCCTCGATCTGCGAGGCGTCCGGATTCTTGTAGACATCGACGCCGGCGAGCAGCTCGGGCGGCACGTCATCGAAGCTCAGCGAGCGCCCGTTGGTGGCGCTGAAAGTATCCTCGCCGTTGATCTCGGATTGGACATAGCTCAGGCCGCGAATCGTGACGCCCGCGCCCTCGACCTGGTAGTGCTCCGGGTCGGTCGCGCCGTTGATCGAGACGTAGGTATGGTCGATCTCGACGCCCGGAATGCGCTGCATGACTTCCGTGACCGAGCGGTCGGGGAGCTTGCCGATGTCGGCGGCGACGACCGAGTCGACGATCTGAGTCGAGAGCTGCTTGATGCTCTGCGCGGTCTGCAGCGCCTGGCGCTGACCCGATACGACCACTTCCTCGAGGGTGGGCGCGTTCTGCGAGGCCGGCTGGGCCGGCGCAGCGGCCTGATTCTGCGCCTGAACGGAGGTGCCCGTGAGCGCCAACACCAGCGCCAGGGCCGAGGCGGCCGCGGGAACGCGCAACGGCATGCCGGGGCCGGCGCTGACGCCGGAACGTTGGCTGCGGTGATTCGGACTCTTTGCCACGATATTCCCCCTTTGGATGTCGCCGGCTCGATGCAAGTCAGTCGGAGTTGGCGCCGACAGCGCTGTCGCTGATTGTTGGAATCATTGTTGCAATCCTGGCGCCCCCGATCCCGGAGTTAGGATAGCGCTGTCGTGCGAGCGTTACCAATGAATTAATGGCCACGTGGCATATCCGAAATCGCATGTTGTATGCAGGCTCGGAGCGCGCAGCAGCCGACTGCTCCCGTTGCAGCCGGAAGCGGCGGCCGATGCGTCAGGTGTTTTCGGCTCAAGTCCGGCGTTTCACCTCGTTGCGCCCGCAGCCGGGATAGAGCCTGGCCGCGGCCTCGCGCAGTGTGGCCAGCATCAGGCATGCGCCCGGAGACAGCGCGCGGTCGCGGCGCGTGATCAGGCCGAATCCTCCGATGCCGACGGGAAGATCGGCCATCAGCACGGCGAGGATCCCGGCCTTGCAGTAGGAAGCGACGGACACCTGCGGCAGCGCGACGATCATGCGGCTCTGCTCCAACAGTGCGGTGATCACGGGGAGCGATGCCGCCTCGACGATGTCGTCCGGTTGCGGCAGGCCTTGGTGCAGGAACATCGCGGCAAGCCTGTCGCGCACCAGGCTGCCGGGAGGCGGCACTATCCACGGCTGCTCGATCAGATCCCCGAGACACAGATCCGTGCGCCCGGCCAATGGATGGCGCGCGCCGGCAATGACGGCGTGCGGCTCGTCCAATGCGAGCGGCTCGTACGCCAACTGACCGGCAGCCTCGGCGTCGAGCAGGCGCGCGACGACCATGTCCAGGTGTCCTTGCAGAAGTCTCTGCACGAGTTGTCGGCTGTCGTCGATCTCGACGTGGACGAGAGTGCCCGGATAGCGCTGTTTCAGGCTTGCGATCGCGCTCGGGACGAGACTCGAGCCGGGCTCGACGATGGTGCCGACGGCAGCCTTGCCGGTGCGGCCGGCCTTCAGCGCCGCAAGCTCCTCGTGCGCAAGCCCGATCTCCGACAGCGCCAGACGGGCATGGCGAACGAGAATCTCGCCATAACGGGTCGGGGCAACGCCGCGGGCGTGACGCTCGAAGAGCCTGACGTCGAGAGTCTCCTCGATCTGGCGCAGCAGCTTGGAAGCGGCCGGTTGTGTCAGGCCGGCGGCGGCGGCGGCCTGACACAACCGGCGCTCATCATCCAGGTGGACCAGGAATGCGAGCTGATGTGTCTTGAGGTGCGGCCGGACGAAAGGCCTGACCGCGCGTGCTGCCGCGCCGGGCGCGGGCGCTCGGATCGGCAAGTCTTGGCACGAGATGTTCACAGTCGGGTGCTCACAGGGAGACGGACCCATCGATCTCCATGACCCTCTTCCATCCGAAAAGCTTTGCATCCAGCGACCAGGCGCCGGGCCCGAGCAGCGCCAGGGCGGCGGCCACGGCCGCGGGCAGCAGCCAGTACCGATAGCCGGCTGGAATCGAGAAGCCGAGCAGCAGCGCATCGAATGCCGCGAGCGCGGCCGTGACGGGTGTCCAGAGGCCCGCGACGAGAAGCAGACCCAGGGCCGCTGCGGGCAGCTGGAGCACCATCCCGGCGAATCCCTGCGCGCGCTGCAGCGCCACGATCGCGTGCGCCACCAGAGTCGTGGCGCACGCCAGCCGCAGGATGAGGAGCCCTGCTCCAGGCGCACCGGATGCGAACGTTGAGAAGAGTCGCCGCAAAGCAACTGCAACATAGCGGAGCGGAAGCCGGCGGCAACGTCCAAAAGATAGTAGAGGACGCTCTTGCGAGCGGTCAGGGCTCGATGATGCCGCGCTTGAGGCCGACCATCGCCGCCTGGGTGCGGTCCTCGACGCCGAGCTTGGAGAGAATCGTCCGGACCTGCCACTTCACGGTCGTCTCGGTGAAGGACATGATCCGCGCGATCTCCTTGTTGGGCTTGCCCTGGGCAATGAGCCGCAGCACCCCGACCTCGGTCGCGGTGAGCATGTCGTCGGCGACGTGCTCGGCAAGCTGGTACGAGACCTCGGGCGAGACGAATCGCTTGCCCGCGTGCACCGCTCGAATCGTCTCCAGGAGCTCGCGATCCAGGCTGTCCTTCAGCATGTAAGCGCGCGCTCCCGCCTGCATCGCGCGGCGCGCCTGCGCATCACCGGCGTAGGTGGTGAGAACGATTATCCGCGCCTCCGGAGATTCTCCGCGGATGGCGCTGATCGCGTCCACGCCGCCCATTTCCCGCATTTGCAGGTCCATCAGCGTCACGTCCGGACGGTGTATGCGGAACTGCTGAATGGCCTCGCGACC
Organism: Steroidobacteraceae bacterium; assembly: GCA_036273095.1. Classification (GTDB taxonomy): domain Bacteria; phylum Pseudomonadota; class Gammaproteobacteria; order Steroidobacterales; family Steroidobacteraceae; genus 13-2-20CM-66-19. The sequence goes on from DATAXF010000107.1 coordinate 18,454, forward strand.
GCTCGCAGCCTCCGCCACCAGCTTCAGATCGGGCTCCGTGGAGAGTAGAAGGGCGATGCCCCGACGTACGATCGGATGGTCGTCGACCGCCAGCACGCGGATGGGCGAGGCCTCATTCATGACTACCTCAATGCCGGCGAAGCCCTGCGCCGCGCGGCGGGTATGCTCTCGATGCCGGTAGTACGAGCTCCACTTCCGTGCCGGATCCGGGTGCGCTCCAAAGCGTCAGCTTGCCGCCCGCGAGTGCCGCACGCTCGCGCATACCGCCGACCCCGAAGTGTCCCGCCCGACAGCCCTCGGCAAGGATCCCGGGCTCGATCCCGCGACCGTCATCGCGTACGCGCAGCCGAAACTCGCCCGCATGGTAGCGCAATTCCACCTCGATCTGAGTGCCCTGGGAGTGGTGGACGGCATTGCGCAGCGCCTCGGCCGCAATCCGAAAGATCTCGTCCCGTTCGATCGGATGCAGCGGCCGCACCGTGCCTTGCACGTCGACACGGACGGAAGGCACCGCGGCACCTGGCCGCTCCGCGGTCAACTCCTGAGCCAGCCGTGCGATCGGAGCTGCAAGATCGCTCGACTCCTCGACGGACAGGCGCAGCCCCTGCACCGCCTCGCGGCCTTCCTTGACCGCGTGCCCCGCCTGATCGATCGCACCCTCGAGCACTTCGCGCGCCTTCTGCGGGTCTCTCGCGAGCAGGCGTTGCGCGGCTCTGAACTGCAGCAGGACGCCATGGAAGCTCTGCAGCAGCGTGTCATGCAGATCCCGCGCGATGCGCATGCGCTCCTGCACACGGGCATCGAGCGTCCTGTTGAACTGGAGCGCGAGCTGCCGCGCGCGCAGCCAGTACAGCGACAGCAGCAGCGCAACCAGTGCCAGGCCGCACGCGCCGCGGAACCAGGAGGTTTGCCAGAACATCGGGGCGATCGAGAAGTCGATCGCGGCGCCCTGCTCGTTCCACACACCGCTGTCGTTGCTGGCTATGACGTGGAAGCGATAGTCTCCCGGAGGCAGATCCGTATAGAGCGCCAGGCGTCGATTGCCGGCGTCATACCAACTGCGATCCCTGCCGTCGAGCCGGTAACGAAACTGATTCGCTTCCGGTGCAACCAGGCTCAAAGCCGCGTAATCGATCTCGAGATCGCGGGTTCGCGGCGGCAGCCGCAGAGTCGCCGGCGTGCTGTCCAGCAGGTTCTGCCAGTAGAGCCTGCCGTCGGCGATGACCTGCTCGATGTGCACCGGCGGCGGCAGTCTGTTGAATACGATGTGATGCGGGTCGAGCACCTGCACGCCGCCACCCGACAGAAACCAGATCCTGCCATCGGCGGCAATGGCAGCGCGCGGCGCGAACGGGCTGGCTGAAGTGCTGCGCAGCCGGACGCCATCCTGCGGACCGAGAACTGTCGCCCTCACCCTGCGAGCCGGGTCCGCAATCCATGCATCGAGCTCGGGCCGGGTGATGCGCACCAAAGCACAGGCCGTGTACACCCAGAGCGAGCGCTGGTTGTCTTCGAGGGTCCACATGGCGGCATCGCACGGCAGACCGTTCCTGCTGGTGAGCGTGAGGATGCGCCCGTTCTCGATCCGACTCACACCTCCCATCGCTGCCACCCACAGAGCACCGTTCTCGAGGCGAAGATCGGCGACATGGCCTCGGCTCAGCCCGTTGGCCGCCGTGTAGGAGGCGCGCACCCGGCCATCCTTGAAATACGACACGCCGCCGCCCTCCCAGGCTCCCAGCCAGAGCCCCCCCTGCGCCGGATCTGAAAGCAACACCGAGGCATTCTGCTGCCGTCCAAAGGCGGACCAGGGGAGCCGCTCGATCAGTCTGCCGTCACGCACGTGCAGCAGACTCTGCTGCCCCGAAAGCCACAGGTTCCCGGCGTCGTCACCGGTGATGCTGTTCACTTCCCCGCCGGGCACGCCGGGTATGGCGATGTAGCGCCCGTGTTTGAGATAGCCGAGTCCGCCGTCGGTAAATACCCAGATGCGCCCGGCATGATCCTGAAACAGGGATTGCACGGAGTCATCGGGAAGTCCGCTTGCCCCGCGGTATGCCTTGCCCTTGCCGTCCTGCCATCGGGTCAGGCCTTCGTGGGTTCCTATCCAGACGCTGCCGTCCGAGGCCGCGAGCACCGCGCTGGTCGCATCGCTCGACAGTCCCTGTCTCACGGTGAGAGTGCTCACCGGCAGCTCTCGAAAGCGATCCAATCCTCCGGTGGTGGCGACCCAGACACTGCCTTCACGATCCTCGAAGACACTGAGGACGATGTTGCCCGAGAGCCCATCCGATTGGGTGAACGTGTCCGTGCGGCCGTTGTGGATATGGATGAGGCCGCGCTCGATGGTGCCGATCCACAAGCCCCCGTCGCGGTCGCGCAGCAGCCTGTTCGAGTCGCTGATCCTGATCGGATAGGGCTGCAGCTCATCGCCGACGACCCGCATCAGCCCGGCGTTGTGCACGGCGATCAGCAGCCGCCCGTGGTCGGAGTGGGTCACGCCAACCGGCCCTGAGTTCGGCAACAGCGCTCCCCCCGGATCCCTGGCGGCGGCGATGAGCCGCGGCGCGCCCGGCGCGATTCGCCACAGCCCGGTCTGTGCGCCGGCCCAGAGAGTGCCCGAGTCATCCTCATAAACGGTCCAGACACCGGTGCCCAGGTCGAGCCTCGCGCCGTAGCAGTCCGCATGGCCATCCCGCAGTGCGCACAGCTGGCCGGGAGATTCCATCGTGCCCACCCAGACCGTCCCTTCGCGATCCTGATAGAGCGCGCTGATGAACCGGCCATCGAACTGGTGCAACTGCGTGAGCTTGCGGCCATCCCACGTCACGAGACCGCCAAACGTTCCGATCCAGAGGGTGCCGTCGCCCGCCACCATGAGGTTGTTGACGGCATCGTTGGGCAGATGCTGTCCGGACGGCGGTTGCCAGAGGACGCCGTGAGCACCATCGAAGCGGAAGAGACCAAACTCGCTTCCCAACCAGAGATAACCGTCGGGCGTCTGGGCCATCGCGTAGATGTTTCCCACAGAGAAACCGTCCCTGACGGTCCAGGCGGTGTGGGCGTACTCATTGATATCGAGAGCGGTGTCCAAGGCGCACGCCGGGTGCCAACCTCCGAGGACCGCTCCGAGGGCAAAGATCATTGCCGCCCGCATCGATACCTGCAGCGATACTCGAATGGTGATGCCCCGTGCGCGCCGACAGCGCTGTCGTCAGTCGGCGATATGATAACCCCGCCGCCGACCATTGAGCGAGAGCCTCTGATAACGCTATCATCAGGCGCGCCGGGCCGCGCGCCCGAGGGGCTCTTCATGGCGACTTCGATCTCGCGAGCGGGCATTGTTGCGATTGCGTGCCTGCTCGCTGCGCCCATCGCATGCGCGGACACGCCGCCGGGCGCCGCCTCCGCAAACGCTCTGCCGGCGGAGGATGGCTACCGCCTCTGGCTGCGCTACGTGCCGGTCACGGGTGATTGGCTGTCACGCTACCGCGGGGCCGCAACCCAGCTCGTTGGCGCGGACACCTCCCCTACTCTGCGCGCCGCGCACACGGAGCTGCTGCGGGGCCTGACGGGCCTGTTGGGAGCGCAGCCGCAGTCGGCGAATGAGGTGTCACGCGACGGCGCGATCATCTTCGGGACTGCGCGCTCCTCCGCATTGGTGAGGAGCCTTTCGCTCGACCTGCGCCCGGTGGGCGCCGAGGGCTACCTCATCCGCACGGTCACGACGGACGGTCACCGTGCGACCGTCATTGCCGCAAATACGGACGTCGGCGTGCTCTATGGCGCATTCGGCTTCCTGCGGCTGCTGCAAACGCGCGCGCCCATCGGGCATCTCGACATCGCCAGCAGCCCGAAGATCAGCCGCCGGGTGCTGGATCACTGGGACAACCTCAACGGCTCGGTGGAGCGCGGTTATGCGGGCGACTCGCTCTGGAAGTGGGAGAGCCTGCCGCAGTACCTGTCGCCGCGCTACACCGATTACGCGCGCGCCTGCGCCTCGATCGGGATCAACGGCGCGGTGCTCAACAACGTCAACGCCTCGCCCTTCATCCTGACACCGCTCTATCTTCGCAAGGTCGCAGCGCTCGCCGCGGTGCTGCGTCCCTACGGCATCAGGGTGTACCTCTCGGTGCCGTTCAGCGAGCCGGTGTCACTCGGCAGGCTGAAGTCCGCCGATCCGCTCGATCCGCGGGTGCAGGCGTGGTGGTCCGCCAAGGTCGCCGAGATCTATCGCGACATCCCCGACTTCGGCGGCCTGCTGATGAAGGCCAACTCCGAGGGACAGCCCGGACCCGAGGACTACGGGCGCACGCAGGCGCAAGGCGCCAACCTGCTCGCGCGGGCGCTGGCCCCACACGGCGGCATCGTCATGTGGCGCGCGTTCGTCTATACGACCGGCGGCCATTCTGAGGATCGCGCCAGGCAGGCGTACGACACGTTCAAGCCGCTCGACGGCAAGTTCGCGGACAACGTGCTGGTGCAGGTGAAGAACGGCCCGATCGACTTCCAGCCGCGCGAGCCCTTCCATCCAATCTTCGGCGCGATGCCGCACACCAACCTGATGCTCGAGCTGCAGATCACCAAGGAGTACCTCGGCCAGCGGACCAGCATCGTGTACCTGGGCCCGCTCTTCGAAGAAGCGCTGCGCGATGACACCTGGGCCAAGGGCGCCGGCTCGACGGTAGCGCGGGTAACCGACGGCTCGCTCTACGGCGAGCGGCTGACCGCCATCGCCGGAGTGGCCAACACGGGCTCGGAGCGCAACTGGTCCGGATCCATCTTCAACCAGGCCAACTGGTACGCCTTCGGCCGGCTCGCCTGGAATCCCGGCCTCTCGGCGCGGCAGATCGCCGCGGAGTGGGTCGCCATGACCTTCACCGCCGAGCACCGCTTCGTCGCGCCGGTGGTGACGATGATGATGGGATCGCGCGAGGCCGCGGTCGACTACATGACACCGCTCGGGCTCGCGAGTCAGATGGCCGCCGATACCCACTTCGGCCCCGGCCCCTGGGTCGCGCCCGCGGCGGGGATGCCGCCCGATTGGAGCAGCACTTACTACAGCCGGCCCGACGCTTCCGGCATCGGCTTCGACCGCACGGCGACCGGCAGCGATGCCATCGCACAGTATTCGCCGCACGTCGCCGCCGAGTTGGCCGATCCCGCGACCTGTCCCGACGACCTCCTCCTCTGGTTCCATCACCTCCCGTGGGACTACCGCATGCGCTCGGGGCGCACTCTATGGGACTCTCTGGTCATGCACTACGACCGCGGCGCCGACTGGGTCAAACAGGCGCGTGCCACCTGGAGCACGCTGGCGCCGTATGTCGACCGGGAACGCTTTCGACTGACCGCGGACTTCCTCGCGATCCAGCAGAAGGACGCCGAGTGGTGGCGCAACGCCAGCATCGCCTACTTCCAATCGATCTCGCATCGGCCGCTGCCCGCGGGCGCGGCCGCGCCGCCGGACACCCTGGCGCACTATGAGGCGTTCTGCGTTCCTTACGTCGAAGGGTCGCCCGGGCCCAACGCGGGTTGCCCTCCCGCCGACGTCGAGGTACCGCGATGAGAGCGCGCGACCCTGTCACCAGTCCCACATGGAGCCGTCCTCGAGACGCGCGATCGGCAACTGCTTGGGGCTGTAGGGATGGCGCGCCGCGAGCTTCTCGTCGATGCTGACACCGTGCCCCGGGCTCTCGCCGCAGTGCAGCCGGCCGTCGCGAAAGACGTAGTCGTGGGGAAAGACCTCGTCCGTCTGCTCGGAGTGACGCATGTACTCCTGGATGCCGAAGTTGGGCACCCAGGTGTCGAAGTGAAGCGCCGCGCCCATCGTCACGGGCGAGAGATCGGTGGCGCCGTGAAAGCCGGTGCGCACCTGATGCATCGCCGCAAAGTCCGCGATGCGGCGGACGTGAGTGATGCCCCCGGCATGCACGATCGTCGCGCGGATGAAGTCGATCAGACGGCCCTCGATCAGGCGCCTGCAGTCCCAGATGGAGTTGAAAACCTCGCCCACCGCGAGCGGTGTCAGCGAGTGGCGGCGGATGAGCTCGAAGCCGTCCGGGTTGTCGGCCGGCGTCGCATCCTCCAGCCAGAAAAGCCTGTAAGGCTCGAGGTCGCGCGCCAGACGCGCAGCTTCCACCGGCGTCAGGCGGTGATGCACGTCGTGCAGCAGCTCGACTTTGCCGCCGTGGTCCGCGCGCAGCCGCTCGAACAGCTTCGGCACGATCTCGAGGTAGCCCGGCGTCGACCATTCCGTCTCGAGCGGCAGCTCGCTCTCCGCGGGCTCGTAGGCGTCCTTCAGTCGCGACACGCCGTATGGCTTCTTCACCCCCGGAACGCCGCACTGTGCGCGCACCGCGCGATAACCCATGGAGACGTACCGCGCCACTTCCGCGGTCGCTTCCTCGATGTCGCGGCCGTTCGCGTGCCCGTACACCAGCACACCATCGCGCGAGCGCCCGCCCAGCAGGCGATGAATCGGCAGCCCGGCCATCTTGCCGAGGATGTCCCAGAGCGCGACGTCGACCGCGGCGATGGCCGTCATGGTCACGGGTCCGCGCCGCCAATAGGCGCCGCGATAGAAGAACTGCCAGGTATCCTCGATACGTCCGGCGTCGCGCCCGATGAGGTTGGGGATCACGTGATGCTCGAGATATGCCGCCACGGCCAACTCCCGGCCGTTGAGCGTCGCATCCCCGATCCCGAAGACGCCCGAGCGCGTCTCGATCTTGAGCGTCACGAAGTTGCGTCCCGGACAGGTGACGATGACGCGCGCAGCAATGATTTCCCGCTCGCGCGAGCAGCTGTGCGCATCAGACTGAGGACTTGCCATGAGCAATGACTCCAATTGGGAATCGGCCGCCGCGTTGCACCCGGACCGCCTCTTTCCCGCGGACCCCGGCACGCGTGCCGTCGCACGCAGACTCTACAACAGCGTTCACGCTCTGCCCATCATCAGCCCGCACGGCCACACGGACCCGCGCTGGTTCGCGGACAACGCGCCGTTCAGCGATCCGGTGTCGCTCCTCCTGACGCCGGATCACTACATCACGCGCATGCTCTACAGCCAGGGCCTCGCCCTCGAGGAGCTCGGGCTGTCGCCGCGCACACCCGGCGGACACGCTGCGGGCGCAGTCGCCGGCGATACCGAGCGGCGCGCCATCTGGCGGCGATTCGCCGGGCACTATCATGTCTTTCGCGGCACGCCGACTCGTCTCTGGCTCGATTGGGTGCTGAGCGCGGTCTTCGGGACCGAGGCGCCGCTCACGGCCGCGAATGCGGACCGCACCTACGACCGCATAGCCGAGCGTCTGACGCAGGACGCTTTCCGCCCGCGCGCGCTCTTCGAGCGCTTCGGCATCGAGGTGCTGGCTACCACCGAATCGCCGCTCGATGACCTGGCCCATCATGCCGCGATCCGCGCGAGCGGCTGGAAAGGCCGCGTCATCAGCGCCTACCGCCCCGACCCGGTGGTCGATCCGGAAGCGGCGGGTTTCGCGGCCGGCCTCATCCGCCTGGGCGAGCTCACCGGCGAGGACACCGGCTCCTGGCACGGCTATCTCGCCGCTCATCGCAAGCGCCGCGCGTTCTTCGCGCAGATGGGCGCCACCGCCACCGATCACGGACATCCGACCGCGAGAACGGCGGACTTGAGCAGCCGGATGGCGGAGTCTCTCTTCGGCCGCGTCGTTCGCACCGCGCTGGCCGGCGGCGCGGTAGCAGGCGCGGACGCGGAAGCTTTCCGTGCCCAGATGCTCACCGAGATGGCGCGCATGAGCCTGGATGACGGCATGGTGCTGCAGATCCATCCCGGCTCGTGGCGCAACCACAATGCCTCACTCTACGAGCGCTTCGGTCCCAACGTGGGCGGCGACATCCCGGTGCAGACCGAATACGCGAGTGCACTGCGCCCGCTCCTCAACCGCTTCGGCAACGAGCGCTCCCTGACCATCATCGTCTTCACGCTCGATGAGTCCGCCTACAGCCGCGAGCTCGCCCCCCTCGCCGGCCACTATCCGGCCCTGAAGCTCGGTCCCGCCTGGTGGTTCCACGACAGCCCGGAAGGCCTGATGCGCTTTCGCGAGCAGACCACCGGCAGCGCCGGGTTCTACAACACCGTCGGCTTCAACGACGACACCCGCGCCTTCTTCTCGATCCCAGCCCGCCACGACGTCGCCCGCCGCATCGACTGCTCCTTCCTGGCCCGCCTGGTGGCCGAGCACCGCCTGCCCGAGGACGAGGCCATCGCCGTGGCCTGCGACCTGGCCTACAACCTGCCGAAGAAAGCCTATAAACTCTGACCCATGATATCGCTATCATCGAAATCCGGACGGCGCGCCCTGGCGCTCGCCGCCGCCGCCTTGACGCTCGCCAGCCTTGCGGTCGCCGCCGACACACCGCTCTACAAGGACCCGCATGCGACGGTCGATGCGCGGGTCAACGACCTCCTCGCCCGCATGACCCTGCAGGAGAAGATCGCGCAGCTCTCCTGCATCTGGCAGCGCAAGGGCGAGGTGGAGGATGCCAACGGCGACTTCGATCCCGCCAAGGCGGGCCGTGTGTTTCCCTACGGTATCGGCCAGGTCGCGCGGCCCAGCGACCGCGTGCCCCTGGAAGCCAATGACCCGCTGCAGAACGTCTTTCGGGACGTCCCGCAGACGGTGGCGTTCGTCAACGCGGTGCAACACTATTCGGTGGAGGACACTCGCCTCGGGATCCCGACGCTCTTTCACGGTGAAGGCCTGCACGGCTACATGGCACGGGATGCCACCAGCTTCCCCCAGGCCATTGCGCTCGCCAGCTCCTGGGACCCCGCGCTCATTACCAGTGTCTATACGGTAGTAGCGCGCGAAGCGCGGGCACGGGGCGTACAGCTCCTCCTGACCCCTGTCATCAACCTGGGGCGCGATCCGCGCTGGGGACGCATCGAGGAAACGTTCGGCGAGGATCCCTATATCGCCGCCCGGATGGGGGTCGCCGAGGTGCGCGGCCTGCAGGGCGACACGCTGCCTCTCGGGCCCGATCGTGTCTTCGCCACCCTGAAGCACATGGCGGCCTACGGCGTGCCGGAAGCCGGCACCAACGTGGGCCCCGTGGAGCTCAGCCAGAGAACGCTGCTGCAGATGTACCTGCCGCAGTTCCATGCGGCGATCCAACAGGCCGGCGCCCAGGTGGTGATGGCTTCCTACAATGAGATCGGCGGCATTCCGTCGCACGCCAACCGCTGGATGCTGACGGACGTGCTGCGCGGCCAGTGGGGATTTCAGGGCGTCGTGGTCGCCGACTACGAGGGCATCGAGCAGCTCATGTCCCTGCACCACGTGGCCGGCAATCTGACCGAGGCGGCCGCCCGCGCGCTGCATGCCGGAGTGGACGATGACATGCCGGACGGGGAGGCCTTCGCCAACCTGTCCCAGGCGCTCGCCGAAGGCAAAGTCAGCCAGGGCGAGATCGACACGGCCGTGCGGCGGGTGCTGCGGCTCAAGTTCCTGGGGGGCCTCTTCGAGCATCCCTACGCCGACGCGCGCCATGCTGAAAAAATCACGGACGACGCCGCCGCTCGCGCGGTTGCCGTGAAGGCCGCGCAGGAGAGCATCATTCTCCTCAAGAACGACGGCGCCCTGCCGCTCGACACCCGACGCATCAGGACACTCGCCGTCATCGGCCCGAACGCCGCCGTGGCGCAGCTCGGCGGCTACTCGGAGGTGCCGGCTCACTCCGTCAGCATCCTGCAGGGCATCCGCAATCTCGCGGGCCACGGCGTGCGCGTGGTTTACGCGCCGGGAGTGAAGCTCGTCGCAAAGGGGGATCAGTACACCGATCAGGTCGTGCTGCCGCCGCCGGCGGAGAACCGCGCGCTCATCCGGCGTGCGGTGAGCGTCGCCAGGACGGCCGACGAGATCGTGCTCGCGATCGGGACCCGCGATGCGCTCTGCCGCGAGGGCTGGGCGGACAACCACCTGGGCGACCGCGACAGCCTGCAGCTCATCGATCAGCAGCAGGAGCTCGCCGACGCAATGTTCGCGCTCGGCAAGCCGGTCGTCGTCGTGCTCATCAACGGCTGCCCGCTCGCGGTCGACGAGATCGCGCACAAGGCCAACGCGCTCATCGAGGGCTGGTATCTCGGTCAGGAAGGCGGCACCGCGATGGCGGATGTCCTCTACGGCAGGACCAACCCCGGCGGCAAGCTGACCGTCACCATTCCGCGCGCCGTCGGCTTCGTGCCCTACAACTACGATGAGAAGCCGAGCGCCCATCGCGGCTATCAGTTCGCGAACAACTCGCCCCTCTTTCCCTTCGGCTACGGTCTTTCCTACACCACCTTCCAGGTGGGACCGCCGGTGCTTTCTGCTGCCAGCATTCCTGCGGACGGCAAGGTGACTGTCAGCGTGAGCGTCCGCAACACCGGGAAAGTCGCGGGCGATGAGGTGGTGCAGCTCTATCTGCACGAGCTCGTCACCTCGGTGACGGAGCCGACTCAGGCGCTGCGGGGATTCAAACGGGTGTCGCTGGCGCCGGGCGCCGCGACGCAGGTGCGGTTCGAGCTCGGCCGGGATGACTTCGCCATCTGGGACGAGAACATGAAGCACGTCGTGGAGCCGGGCACGTTCCAGGTCATGGCGGGCCCGGACTCCGTCGATCTCAAGACGGCGACCTTCGAGGTCACTCGCTGACGCGCCTGCCGTAGGATTCCGCGACCGCCCATGCCGCCGCGCTGAGCGTGGTCGAGATGCAGAGATTCACCCAGTCCTCGCGGCTGGAGGGTGTGACGACGACGGCGCTCCCCCAGCATATGACCGTGAAGAGGCTTTCCATGATCGCCTCCAACGTTGCCGCGAGCCGCGGCACGATGCCGCAGGCGATCGCCAGCCCGGCGGCGATGTGCCCCGCCCCGCCGAGAGCGGTGAGCGGGACCCGCAGCGGCATCCAGGCCGGCACCAGCGCGGCCGCGCCCGTCAGATAGAAGAAGTGTGACAGCCCGATCGGAATCAGCGCGAGGCCGAAGAGAATGCGTGCGATCCGCACGCTGCCGTCGCTCCTTCCGGCGGCCGCGCAATAGATGAGCCAGCCGCCGCCGACCAGGGAGCAGTCCTCGCCCACACCCAGCCAGTTTGCCTCCACCAGCGGGTGGGTCAGTGCGTGCGGCAGCTGCAGCGCGATGACCCAGAGCGCGACGAATGCGGTCAATATGAAGGCCGAGCGCCTGGCGGTGGCTGGCAGCAGGAGGCCGACTCCGGGGACCAGCATCAATGCGGCGGAAATGCAGGCGAGGGTTTCCCGCCAGGGTAGACCTGACGGCACCGGCTGCTGATTCAGCAGAAAATCGCGTGCCTGCAGGCTGATCGCGCCGATGGCCGCGAATCCGACGGCGAAGAAGAGATGCCCCACCCCGATTTTGCGCAAGTACACGACGCCCCCCCGAGCTCACCGACCCCGCAACATCCTACATTATCGGCCGGCAGCCGCCGCCTTCAGCACGCGCAGAATGACGCCGAGCTGCTCCACGCCGCGCCGCATCGCCGGGACGTCGGTGTCGGCGGCGCCGAGCACGAGGCCGGGCGGCATCGTCCGCTCGACGGTGAGCTGCGACAGCGGCATCGCCACTATGCCCTGCTCCAGCGCCAGGCGGCTGGCTTCGATCTCCGGGATGCCTTCGGCCAGCCAGCCCACAGTCTGCAGTCCGGCGGCGGTGGCCGGCGCGAGCCGCAGCACGTCCGCGAGCTCCTGCTGCGCGAGCCTGACGAGCGCATCGTGCCTGGTGGTGTAGAGGTCGCGCATGCGGCGCATGTGCTGCTCCATGTGTCCCGCCGTGATGAACTCCGCCAGCACCGCCTGATCCAACACCGAGGGGAAGCGCTGCAGCACCGACCTCGCGGCGTCGATGGCGCCGAGCAGCGCCGGCGGGACGACGAGAAAGCCGAGCCGCAGCGACGGGAAGAGCATCTTGCTGAAGCTGTTGCAATAGATCACGCAACCGGTGCGATCGAGACTGCGCAGGGCGGCGAGCGGCCGGCCGCTGAACCCCAGTTGACTGTCGTAATCGTCCTCGAAGATCCACGCGCCCGCGGCGCGCGCCCACTCCAGAAGCGCCAGGCGCCGCGGCAGCGACAGAGTCACGCCCAGGGGGAAATGGCATCCCGGAGTGACGCAGGCGAGTTTCGCGGCCCGCGCGCGGCGCCGGCCGGCCTCGCAATCGACCCCCGCTTCGTCGACCGGCACGCCAACCACTTCGGCACCCACCGCCCGCAGCAGCGAAGGAATGGCGGTGTAGCAGGGATCCTCCACCCAAACACGGTCCTCCGGGTCCAGCACCAGACGCGCGATGAGATCGAGTGATGCCTGCGTGCCGGAGGTGATGACGACCTCGTCGGCCGCGCATTGCACACCTCTCGTCAATCCAACGTACTGCGCGATGGCTGCGCGCAGTGGCGGGAACCCGCGCGTGTCACCGTGCGTGAGCAGGCTCGGAACGCCGGTGCGCAGGCAGTGCGCGGCGATCCGACTCCATGTCCTGATCGGAAACGCCTCGAGTGCCGGCATGTCCAGGCGGAATGTGTGCGTCCTGACGGGGATGCGTATCGGAAACGGATTGCTCGCCAGCCGCCGCCCGCGCACCGACAGTGACGTTGCCACCCCCGGGGCCCGCGACCGTGCCCGAGCCATCGGAGATGCCGACGGTGCCAGTGCCGTCACGTTGCGGACGAATGAGCCGCTTCCGACGCTTCCTTCTATGTAGCCCTCGGTGGTCAGATGCTCGAAGGCCGCGACCACTGTCCCGCGCGCCACACGATACTCTCGGGAAATGCCGCGCGTGGACGGCAGCCGCGCGCCGGGGGCGAGCCTGCCTTCCACGATGGCGAGCCGGATCTCGTCGTACAGCCAGCGCAGCAGAGTGGCCCCCGCCGCACGGGGCCGGAGCGTGAGGGTCACGGACGCTGCTGTCTTCGACACGGCATTCCCGGAGGCGGCGCGACGAATGGCCCACCCGGCACGCGGGCGGGTGCCCGTGGTGCAGGTCCATATACGGATGCCCGCCAGCCTAGCACAATTGACACCCGCGATCTGATACCGCTACCATCGCGCCGGCACATTCTCTCAGCCTGGAGCGCCGCGCTGTACCTCGGCATCGACATCGGCACCTCGAGCGTCAAGGCCGTGCTCCTGACGGAGCTGGGCACGGTCTCCGCCTCGGCGTCGGCCCCCCTCGAGGTCAGCCGGCCCGCTCCCGGATTCTCGGAGCAGTCCCCGGAAGCCTGGTGGCAGGCCACGGTGAGCGCGGTGAGCGCGCTCCCGCGCGAAGCCCGCGCCAAAGTGCGCGCCGTCGGCCTTTCGGGTCAGATGCACGGCGCGACGCTGCTCGACGCGCAGGACCGTCCGCTGCGCCCCGCCATCCTGTGGAACGACGGTCGCTCCGCCGAGGAGTGCCTCGAGCTCGAGCGGCGGGAACCCTCCTCTCGCGCCATCACCGGCAACATCATGATGCCGGGGTTCACCGCGCCGAAGCTCCTCTGGGTCGCGCGTCACGAGCCGGACGTCTTCCGCCGCACCGCCTGCGTCCTGTTGCCGAAGGACTATGTGCGCCTGCGCCTGACAGGCGAGAAAGTCAGTGAGATGTCCGATGCGGCCGGCACCGGCTGGTTGGACGTCGGCCGCCGTGAATGGTCCGACGCAATGCTCGCGGCGACGGATCTCAATCGCGCGCACATGCCCCAGCTCGTCGAAGGCTCCAGTCCCTCGGGCGCTCTCAGCGCGGATGCGGCCGTTGCACTCGGGCTCGCGCCACGCGTCGTTGTTGCAGGCGGTGGTGGAGACAACGCCGCAAGCGCCGTCGGCCTTGGTGTGGTGCGCCCGGGGCAGGCATTCCTGTCACTGGGTACCTCTGGCGTACTCTTTGTAGTGACGGATCGCTTCCGTCCAAATCCGGAGCGCGCAGCGCACGCCTTCTGCCACTGTCTGCCCGGCCGCTGGCACCAGATGTCAGTCATGCTTAGTGCCGCCAGCACGCTCGACTGGGTGGCGCAGCTCGTTGGCAGCAGCGATCTGCCGCAACTCGTTGCCGCGGCCGAAGCACATGGCTTGAGCCGTCACTCGACGCTCTTCCTCCCTTACCTCACCGGAGAGCGCACGCCTCACAACGACCCCGGCGCCAGGGGGGTATTTTTCGGCCTGCGGCCGGACACGACTCCGGCGGAGCTCGCCGGAGCGGTGCTCGAGGGTGTTGCGTTCGCATTCGCCGACGGCCTCGATGTCCTCACGGAAAAGAGCGACCAGGCAACCCAGCAGGTGAACGATATCAGCGTCACCGGCGGCGGCGCGAGACTGCCGTACTGGGGCAAATTGATCGCGGCGGCACTGCGCCGGCCGCTCACCTATCGGGCGGGCGGGGAAGTGGGGGCGGCCCTGGGGGCGGCGCGCCTCGCGCGCCTGGCTGCCGGCGAAGGCAGCGAGGAGGAAGTCTGCACGGCGCCGCCCGTGGAGCGCGTGGTCCAACCTGACACCGCGCTCGCGGCGCTGCTCGCCAGCCGCCGCCGCACGTTCCAGCGTCTCTATCGGGATCTCAAGAATACATTCGTGGAGTTTTCGTCATGACTTTGTTTTCCAGCATCGAGCCGGTCCGCTACGAGGGTCCGGAGACGGCGAGCGAGTTCGCCTACCGGGTCTACGACAAGGACCGTAAGGTTCTCGGCAAGCGCATGGAGGATTGGCTGCGGTGCGCGGTCTGCTACTGGCACTCGTTCAACTGGCCGGGCCAGGACATCTTCGGCGGCGGCACCCTGCCCCGTCCCTGGCTCGCTCCCAGGATCACCCAGGAGATGGCGGACGAGAAGCTCGAGGCCGCATTCGACTTCTTCAAGCGGCTGGGTATTCCCTACTTCACGTTCCACGACGTCGATGCGATGGCCACGGCCGCGACGCCGAAGGAGCAGGACCGCAACCTCAAGGCCATCGTGGAGAAGATGCAGCAACGCATGGAAACGACCGGCATGAAGCTGCTCTGGGGCACGGCCAACCTCTTCAGTCATCCGCGCTACGCCGGCGGCGCCGCCACCAGCCCCGATCCCGAGGTTTACGCCTGGGCCGCAGCGCAGGTGCGCTTCTGCCTCGAGGCGACTCACCGCCTCGGAGGCGAGAACTACGTGCTCTGGGGCGGCCGCGAGGGATATGACTCCATCCTCAACACCGATCTCAAGCGCGAGCTCGATCACTACGGGCGCTTCCTCTCCATGGTCGTCGAGCACAAGCATCGCATCGGCTTCAAGGGCACGATCCTGATCGAGCCCAAGCCCTTCGAGCCCACCAAGCACCAGTACGACCGCGACGTCGCCGCCGTCTTCGCCTTCCTGCAGAAGTACAACCTGACGAAGGAAGTGCGCGTCAACATCGAGGTCAACCACGCGACGCTCGCCGGCCTCGACTTCGAGCACGAGGTGACCGCGGCATACGCCTACGGCATCTTCGGCTCGATCGACATCAACCGCGGCGACCCGCGCAACGGCTGGGACACCGACCAGTTCCCCAACAATGCGCAGGAGCTGGTGCCGGCGTTCATTCAGCTCATCGAGGACAAGGGCTTCGGCAGCGGCGGCTTCAATTTCGACGCCAAGCTGCGCCGCCAGTCCGTGGACCCCGCCGACCTCTACCTCGCGCACATCGGCGGTATCGACACCCTCGCCCGCGGCCTGCTCGCCGCCGCTGACGTCGTCACCGACCGCAAGCTGGCGCGCCTCAGGCAGGAGCGCTATCAGGGTTGGGACGGCGATCTCGGCGCGCGCATCGAGAGCGGCGCGATCGACCTCGCGACCCTGGCCGATCTCGCGGTCGCCAAGGATCTCGATCCGAAGCCGAAGTCAGGCCGCCAGGAGCTCGCCGAGAGCATCATCGCGCGGCATTGCAAGCATTGAGGACCGCTCAGCCGGTGGAGCGCGGCCACAGCTCGGCCTGAAGCGGCTGGGCGAGAGCCGCGCTCGCCACCTCGAAGCGCAGCTCCTCGCGCCCGTAGTCGATCGTCACCCGCCGGAAGCGCCGCAGGCAGTCCATGCCGAAGAGGAGCGCGGGCTGGGCGCTCAGGCCCCAGACATCGAACACCTCGAGGGGCGCGACGACCATTGGCGTGTAGACCAGGTGCAGCTCACCGAGGACGATCTCGTTGACGTTGACTGCGAGCCCGACGACGATGCCGCCCGTCACACCCGACAGCTCCACGTTCCCGCCGACCATCGCGCCCGTCGGGGCGTGCGCCTGCAATGCCGCGTAGAGCGCCGGATTGATCACGGAAACCTCGGCGCCGGTGTCGATGAAGGCGGCCGCGCGCACTCCGTTGACCATGCAGTTGCTGGCGCGCAGCCTCCCGGAGTTGCCGAGCGTGCGCACGATGACTTCATCCCTGGCCTCGAACCAGGCCGCGAAGAAGCCCTGCGGCCGCGTCACGCTGATCGTGTCCGCGCGGAAGTCGAGGATCACGCGATGCCGGTCGAGCACGTCGAGGCCGAGATAACCATCCACCCCCAACATGGCGCGCGGCAGCACGGGCACTTCGAGCGCGGGACAGACCAGGCTTCCCATCCTCAGGCTCTCGATCTCGACGAGTACCCCCTGCTGGCCGCGGACGATGCCCTCGATCATCACCGCATTGCCGTGCGGCAAGGCGAGCTGCGCGGCGATCTCCGCGGCCATCAGTGACCTCTCGGCACCGGAGTCGACCAGAAACCGATAGGGGCCGGCGCCGTTGATCCGGACGGCGGTGGTCAATCGCAGGTCGCTGACTCCCGCGGACCGCACCGTGCCGGTGCCGGTGCCGGCGCCTTGTGCCGAGTCGGTCGCGGACTTGCTGGAGCTGAGGTCAGGAGGGCTCTCGCCCCTGGCGGGCGGGTCGAGCGCCCGGGCGAGCGCAGGTGCGGCGGCAAGCGTGACGAGCCCGTGGGCCACGAAGCGCCGCCGTGACCAGGCGGCGCGATCGCCTTCTGCCCCCGCCGGCACGGGCCGGCTCGGAATGGTAGCCACCGTGGCCGCCAGCATGCTCCTTTGCCGGCCCGGTGTCATGGTTTACTAAATGGTCTACTATTGGAGACTGGACCATTTTGCGGCCCGCGCGGGCCTTCACCCGGGCTCTCAGACGCCTCGCAGCATGTGCATCACCCGGGCGCGGATACGCGCGTAATTCTCCGGCTTGAGCGGGCCCAGGAGCCCGTGCTGCTCCGGCGGCAGATGCGCGAGCGGATGCCCGCTCGTGCGGAAGACGTAATGATCGAAGAACGCCTTCCAGGCCTCGCGCTCCGCCAGCGGCCGCTCGGAGATCGCGATCATGGCCAGCAGCATGCTGGTGTACGGCGCGTCAGGACCGGCGCTGAAAGCGTCCCACCAGTAGTTGATGAGGCCGTTGAGAGGCGCCAGGGACTCCACCTTGTGCCACCAGAGCTTGGGCAGGTAGAGCGCATCTCCCGCCTCGAGCTCCACTCTCAGTGCCTGGGCGCGGATCTGCTCGAAGAGCGGATACGTCTCGCTGTCCGCAGCGTCAGTCGAGGCGGCGAGGCTCACCGGAGCGCCCGCCATCGTGTTGTCGATGGGGCCGACATAGAGCCTGTCGATCAGCTCGGGCGCGAACAGCGTGAAGCGGCGCTGCCCGGCGATCACGCAGGCCAGGTTGTCGAAGGTGTCGTGGTGGCAGGAGACGTTCGAGCGGGTGCCGAGCCAGATGCGTGGGCTCAGGCTCTGCCCGAGAAGCGGCATCGCGTTGGCTGCCGCGAAGCCCGGCAGCGAGTCGCCCGTGGGCACCGAGCCGACATAGACCGACGGCGCATCGGCGCGCTCGAGCGATTCCACCATGATCTTCAGGGCTTCGAGCAGCTTCAGCAGGCGCCGCTCGAAGTTGAATCCCTGCAAACCGGGCTTGTAGTAATACTTGCCGCCGATCTCCGGGGTGCCGAAATAGGCCTCCACCCGGCCGCCGACATCGAACGCCGCGAGGTAATCCCGCAGGCGCGCCGGCGAGCCCCGCCCCGCCTGCACCACCGGCCAGTCGGCCACCAGGCCGCGCACGATCACGGGCCGACAGGCGGCGACCACCTCCTCCTGGAAGCGGGCCGGCGTCAGGTCCCGGCCGGCGATCTCTTGAAGTGAGAGAGTCATTTCACCGCGGAGATCGCCGGCGGGAGTCAGCCTGGGAGGATTCAGCCGTGTGCTTGCGCGCGCACACCCGCGAGGCCTTCGGTGCCCTTCAGCAGGCGTCCGTTTTTCTTTCGCGCCAGCACGGGAAACTGCTTGAGCGAGCCGATCATGTAGTGGATGAGGCGCATGTAGCCGCGGCGGAAGAGCTCCACGACCACCGCATCGGGCAGCCGGCTCAGGGTCTCCTGGTTGACGGTGTAGAGCCCATTGCAGTTGATGATCCGGCCGTCGTCGAACTCCGCCTCGAGGTCGATCGGCTCGATGAGCTTCAGCTCGAGCAGGCGGGCAGTGAAGTGCCGGCTCACCTCGATTCCGGGTTGCAGGTCCTGGAACGCCCAGATGATGCGCTGCAGGTATCGCGAGGGTTGTCCATGCTCGGTGAAGAGGTCCATCCCGTCCGCGACCCCAACGCGTGGATGATCGAGGTCGATCGCGACCTCGGGCCCGTGCGCGTAAAACGGCACGCGCTGCAGGCCGAGCGGCCGGTAGAACTGCAGATCGCGCCATTCCTCGAGGAAGAGGTTCTCGCCCTCATCGAACCCCAGCATCACGCCGCAGTAGAACTCGCCGGTGTTGCTGTCCTTCGAGAAGAGGATCGGGTAGTGCACGACGAGTTGCGGGAACTCATTGACGATCACGTGCGTGAAGCGCTGATTGTCGCCGTAAGCCGCCGAAGCGCGCCCATCGACCTTGAGCGACTTGTGGGTCTCTTTGTTCAGCGGAACGATGCGAGTCATCTGCGAATCAACCCCTGGCAATCAACCTCAAACGGGCTGCAGTCCGTACTCGTAGATCTTGTTGAGGAGCTCGCGGTTCGTCGGCAGCCGCGCACGCATCTCGCCCGTCACCCGCTCATTCTCCCTGAGAAGGCGCGCAGCGGCCAGCGCCGTATCGACGGTATCCTCGGGCGCCGCCCGGGTCTCGAAGCCCATCCCGTAGAGCACGTATTGATAGCTCGCGGCGGGAAAGACCTCCTCCAGGCGATCGAGCTCGTCGAAGAACCAGGGTGACTGATATTTCCACAGGGTGAGCAGATCCCGCAGCCGATCCGGCACCGTCGCCGGATCGACGTTGTCGCGCCAGAAAGCGGTATCGGTGCGCTTCGTGAGCACGTAGTGGAGCTTGAGGAAATCGACGATCCGACCGAAACGATACAGGGTCACTTCGTTGAAGCGCCTGGCGATGATGTCCATCACCTCGCGGCACGCCGGCATCTGCTCGGCGATGAGCTTGGCGGAGAGCTCGACCAGGACGATGGCAGAGGACTCGAGCGGCTCGAGGAAGCCGCTCGCCAGCCCGATCGCCACGCAGTTTCTCTTCCAGAAGGTCTCGCGATGGCCGGCGCGGATCGGGATCTTGCGCACCGGCAGCTCCTCGTGCCCGGGACCGACGTAGCGGCGCAGCGTCTCCCGTGCCGCTTCCTCGCTCTGGTGCCGGCTCGAGTAGACATAGCCGACCCCGCGCCGTGTGGGCAGGCAGATGTCCCAGGTCCACCCGGCCTCCTGTGCCGTGGAGATGGTCTGGGAGGCCATCGGCGCGTCCGCGCTGGCGTACGGCACCTGTGTCGCAAGGGCGGTATCGCAGAAGAGGACATCGCGGCACTCCTTGAATCCGACCCCGAGGGTCTTGCCGATGAGCAACGCCGAGAAGCCGGTGCAGTCGATGAAGAGGTCGCCGAGAATCTCGCCGGCCTGCCTGGTCAGCACGCCCTCGATGTCGCCGCTCTCGCTTTGATTGATCTGCACGACATCGGCCAGCACGTGCCGCACTCCCAGCTTCTGCGTGCAGTGCCTGGCCAGGAAGGGGGCGAATTTGCCCGCATCGAGGTGATAGGAGTAGTTGGCGAGCGCGTGGTATTCGGCGTGCGTGATCGTCTTCGGCGCCAGGCCGTCATCACACAGGCGCCCCTGGGGGCTCACGAAGTCGCAGAAGCTGCGGCCGCGGCCCCCGCGTACCCAGTGGGGCACCAGATTCACCTGCGAGAAGCCCTGCGGAACCATCAGCGGATGGTAGTAGGCGTCATCCTGCGCGCCCGTCGTCCAGCCGGTGAACTTTCCTCCCTGCTTGAAGGCGGCGTCGCATTCCCTGAAGAGCGCCGTCTCCGACACGCCCATCTTCTCCAGCGATGAGCGCATCGTCGGCCACGTACCTTCCCCGACGCCGACGATCTTGATGTCCGGAGACTCGATCAGCGTTATCGAGAGGCCGCCCGCCTTCATCCTGGCCTGATGGCGGGCGGCGATGATGCCGGCCGTGAGCCAGCCGGCGGTTCCTCCGCCGACGATGACCACCGCCTTTACGGGTTGTGTCACCTTAGAACTTGGCGCGTACCCCTACCGAGAAGTCACGTCCGTAGTTGATCAGGTTCAGGGTCTGGTTCGAGAACCGTCCATAGCTGCGATAGATGGAGTCCGTCAGGTTCGTTGCCTGGAAGAACACGTTTATGTGACTGTCGATGTCGTATTGCGCGCTCAGGTCCAGCTCGGTCGCAGCCGCGATGTACACCGGCTCATCGCCGAACGCGGCACCGCCCTGCTCCTGACCGAGAGTGGCCAGCTGCGTACCCTGCCACTGCACCGCCAGTCGGGCCTGGAACCCATGCGCCTGGTAAAAGCCGATGAAATTGGCCGAGTTACCCAAACCCGTCACCGCAAACTGGTTCGACGTCAGGCTGTAGTTATTGAAGTTCCCGTTGGTGTGCACGTACGTGCCGTTGATCTGCATGCCGAAGCCCCACCACAGCATCTGCTGCCAAGTGGCCTCGATTCCGTCGACGTCAGCCTTGCCCGCGTTGGTGACGGTGCTCTCCGAGAACACCGCCGGCTTGCCGCACCCGGGATCGGTGAAGGTAGCGGTGCCCGAGTACGAGCACGGCGCCGGGTCGATGATGCCCGGAACCGTGACGTCGACGACGTTCGAGGTCGGGAAGTCCTTCACGTCCTTGTAGAAGCCTTCGCCCGAAACATAGTCGTTCGCGGCGTAATACCATTCGGCGCCGAGCAGGAGGTTGGTCGACTCATAGGGCATCAGATCCGGGTTGTTGCCCGTTGCGCCCAGGGCGTTGACCCGTCCGCCATAGGTCGTGTTCGGAATGAGCGAGTCGTTGGGCGGCGCGGATTCCGTCCGTGACACGTCGAACCTCAGCTTGAGATTCTGAGTGACCATCAGGTTCAGGTCGAGGGCGGGCAGGAAATAGCTGTAGCTCCTGTGAATCACCGTCCAGACCGGATTCGGATTGGTCGCGAAGTCATAGGCCGTCGGGTCCCCGGCGCCTTCCCACGTCATGCCGACGAGAGGCGCTGCAAGGCCCGCGATCTCCTCGTCGGTCTTCTGGTAGCGCAGACCCAGCCTGGCGTTGAGCGACATGTCGCCAAGCGGGAACTCCTGCGTTACGACGACGAACGGCGAATAGTTCGTGCGGTCCACGTGCTGCTGCGATCCCGGCTGGAAGGCCACCGGATCGCCGTCGGCCGCGCCCGACCAGACGGGGTAGCCGGCGGTCGGCTTCCACCCGGAATCGGCCGGCTGGTTGAGCAGGTAGCTCAACACCGCATACGGGCTGTACGCCACCACGCTGCCCGGCAGGTTGCCCTGGCCGCTGTAGCCCGGCATCCAGGTGCCGGTGCTGACGGTCGAGAAGAGCGACGCCGGCAGGGGGACGCCCTGTGCCGGATTGGCGGCCGTGGCGCCGGGATCCGAGGCCGGCCCGTAGCCGCCCCAGATCTGCCAGTAGTTGTTCTGGAAGGTGCTCCACTGCGAGGAGTTCCACAGGTCATCCAGGTACTGGAAGCCGAGATTGACCTTGGTGCTGTCCGAGTGCCAGGTGGCGTCGATCTTCGCCTCGTTGATCTTGTCCGAGTTCTGCTGGATCTGGATCGGCAGATCGTGCGAGCCGATGATGAACGGGTTGAGGCCGTTGGCGTTCGACGAGATGGCCGCGCCCGAGCCCGTGGCCGTGGTGTTCGGACCCACCGCGCTCCAGTACGGCAACACGTTGCTGTTGTTGTTGAGAACCAGACCGCCGGTGTACTCGTTGGTGGTGTCGCCGTAACCGGTATCGGCATCGATATCGGTGTAGCCCCCGTTCGGGTTGTACAGCGACTCCGACTGGTCGGCGTCAAGCTCAGCGTCCCAATGATCGCTGACGTTCCACTGTACGTTGACGCCCGGGGTGTTCGTGGTGATGTACTGGTCGGCAACGAACGAATTCAGGTCCGTCGGCCCCGTGTTCATGAAGTTCGTGATCGTGCCGTTGCTGTCCAGCGTCGCGTCCGGGAAACCGCCGAACCAGGTGCTGCGCTGGTAGCGCTGATCGTGCTCATCGTCGGATGAGTAGTTGTCATCGACCGTCACCAGCACGTTGTCGATGGGACGGTACTGAAGCGACGCCCGCGCGTCCTTGCGCCTGGAGTCGATGTACTCCAGGTACATGGCCATGTCCTGCGGGTACCATACGGGCACCGCGCTATTGCCGGTCGCCCCGGTGCCCGTCGTCGCGCAACCGGTATTGCCGAATGCCGTCGTAAAATTACCGGCGAGCGAGGAGCAGGGGAAAGACGTGTTGCCCTTCCAGCCGACGATGTCCTGGTGCTGGTTCTTGTACTTGTCGTCCTGATAGTCCGCATCGAGAAGGATGCCGAACTTGCCGTCGGACGAGGTGTCGCTCCACAGGAAGCCGAAGTTCGGCGAGCCCTGGCCGGCGTTCGAATTCATGTCCTCCTGATAGTAACCCTCGACGTGCGCGCCCGGGTTGTCGAACGGATTCGGAAATTTGACGTTGGTCGTCGAGGCGATGTTGCCCGAGGACAGGCTCATGTCCGGCGTCTTCAGGACGTCGATCTCGCCGACATAGATCGAGCTGAAGTCCGAGAAGTTGAACGTCTGGCCGTTGCCGGAGGCGATCTGCCGGCCTTCGACCAGCACCTCGTTGAACGAGCCGCCAAAGCCGTCGACGTTGATGCCCTGTACCCGGCCGGTGGCCGTCGGGGCGCCCGCCGCGCTCGCGTAATTCAAGCTGCCGCGATTCACGGTTACGCCCGGCAGGCGTGCGACCGCCTCGCCGATGTCGCTGTCCGGGAATTGGCCGATATCCTCCGCCGACATCGCATCGACGACGCCGAGCGATTGCTTCTTGATCTGCAGGGCTCGCTCCAGAGATCCGCGGATGCCCGTGACGACGATCTCCTGCAGCTGGTTGCCGCTCGCTTCCTGAGTACCGGCCGTCGTCTGGGCGTCTGTCGCACTGCTCGCAGCTGGGGCGTTCTGCGCCACCAGGCCGGCACCGTTGGCCGGCAGCGTGCCGCTCGAGGCCAGCCGGGTCAGTTTGGAGCGCAGGGATTTGGCTTGCTGGGTGGTCGGGGCCGTCTTCGGTTTCTTGGCGCCGGCGTTGGCGTCCTTGGCCGGTGATGCGTCCTGTGCGTGCACCCCGCTGACGAAGGCCATGGAGCCCAGCGCCAGGCTGGACAGGCCGAGAGTGCTGTAGGGCAGGCGCAGCGCAAGGGTGCGCTCGGCCCCGGCGTTCTTCGAAGAAATGTTTCGCCTAGACTTGCGGCTCATCAGATATCTCCCCCTCGAAAGAAATTGACGTTGCAAGAAAACAACAGACGGCATCGCCGTGGCATGGCCATGCCCAAGATCGAAATTCGGAAGCCCCCTTACGCCATGGTGCTCATCTGCTACCTTCTCAACATGGTAGCGCTACCTTAACGCGAACCGAGTATGTGCCTCTTCTTCGGCCCATGTCAACTATCGTTGCGCGCGGCTAACGTCTTGGCTTCGCAGCGCGCGATTTCGCCTTGTACGCAGCTCGCGCCCGCCCGCGGAGTAATGGCGCCCCCGCAACCGGCGCGTGCGCGGCGCGGGTCATCGCGGCGCCATGGTTGCGTGACCACCAGTGCCGTTACCGTTGCGGCAGACACCGTGTCGCAGACCACTTGCCGCACTGGCGCCCTACATTTGTCGTGGCCAAACGTTGTGCCAGCACCACGCCGACATCGCGACCGGCGTGACAGCGCTATCATTGCGCAGCAGATGACGGTTTGCAAGGCGGACGCTACCCTGCGCGCCGCCGGTTCTGGTTTTTGCCGGAAAATCCGACCATTGCGAGTCTCCATGCAAACCTGGCTGAGGAATGCGGCGGCGGCGAGCCTGATTGCTGTCGCGATACAGGCAGCGGGCATGAGCCTGTCCCCCGCTTTTGCCTCGCCACCCCAAATCCGATACGCCGGCGGCACCGCGCACCTCCTCCTGGACGGCAAGCCCTTCCTCATTCTCGGCGGCGAGCTCGGCAATTCCTCGGCCGGAACCGCCGCGCAAGCCGACACCGTCCTGCCGCCGCTCGCCGCGCAGCATTTCAACACCGTGTTGCTGCCCGTCGCGTGGGACGAGATCGAGCCCGAGGCGGGGCGCTTCGACTTCTCGCTTCTCGATCACTGGATCGCGATCGCGCGGCAACAGCACCTGCACCTGGTGCTGCTGTGGTTCGGCAGTTGGAAGAACGCCTGCTCGAGCTACGCGCCGGAGTGGGTGTTGGCCGACGGCAAGCGCTTCCCGCGCGCGTTGGCGGCTGACGGCGCGGCGCTTCCCATACTGTCGGTTTTCGGTGACGACACCCGGCGCCGCGACAGCCTGGCATTCGCGATGCTGATGCGTCACGTGCGCACTGTCGACTCCGGTCCGCGGACCATCCTCATGGTGCAGGTGGAGAATGAGGTCGGATATCTCGGCCTCGGCGGCCGCGATCGCTCCCCCGAGGCCAACCGGCTGTTCGCCGGGTCCGTGCCGCGTCAGCTCCTCGAGGCGCTGCGGCAGCCGGCGGCACGACTCCCCCGCGGGCTCGCCGACAACTTCAAGCCCGGCGGCGACGATTGGGCCCGAGCCTTCGGCGATAGCGCCGATGAGGCCTTCATGGCCTGGTACTACGCGCGCTACATCGACAGGGTCGCACAGGCGGGCAAGCGGGAGTATCCCCTGCCGCTCTACATGAACGCGCAGCTGCCGGCGCCGCACGAGCGTGCGGGCGAGTACCCGAGCGGCGGTCCCTACCCCCTCACTCAGCCCATCTATCGGGCGGCGGCGCCCGCCATCGATTTTTATGCTCCTGACATCTACTGGCCGGATTTCGAGCGCTGGGTGGAGCGCTATCGGGAGCAGGGCAACCCGGCATTCGTGCCCGAATCCCGACTCGCCCTGGCGCCCTACGACGCCCTTTATGTTCTCGGCCAGGCGCGCGGCATGGGCTTTTCGGCGTTTGGAGTAGACGGCGCGCGCGACCGAGCGTTGACCGACGCGCCCAGGCTCGCCGATGTCTATCGCATCCTGAACGAGCTCGGTGATCGTTTCATCCGGGCGCAGCAGGAGGGGCAGACCCGGGGCCTCGTACTACACCTAACGAGCCCCCGTCCGTTTCAGACGGTCGCGCTCGACGGTTACCTCTTCCGCGCCACCCTGGCCAGATCATGGGTAACTCAAAAGCCGCTCACCGCTGATGGCGCGATGCTCATCATGCAATCCGCCCCCGGCGAGTTCTACATTCTCGGCAGTGGGCTCACCGTGTCCTTCCTGCGCGACCCGGACGGCGACCCCGGCGTCGATAATCGTCTTGCCGGCATCGCCGGCATCGCCCAGTTGGCCTGGAAGGACGGCGGCTGGACGGTCGCGGCGCAGATGAACGGGGATCAGAGCGACCAGGGGCGGGAACTGTTGCTCGACGCGCATGCGATCCATCTCTACCGCGTGCGGCTCTACAGCTATCCGTGACCAGTGACGTAACAGCCCAGCTCGACGGGGTCCTGCGCCAGGCGCATTCGCTGCATCAGTCGGGGCGACTGGACGAGGCCCGCGCTCTCTGCCTGCAGGCTCTTCGGCTGCGGCCACGGCAGACTCAGGCGCTGACGCTGTTGGGCATCATCTGCGCCCAAACGGGCGACCTGGCGCGCGCCGTTGCCCTCTTCAGCGAGGTCCTGCTGCTCGACCCGCGCAACGTCGCGGCTCACAACAACCAGGGCAATGCCCTGCGCGCCCTGAGGCGGCCGGCGGACGCCGTCGCGAGCTATGACAAGGCGATCGCGCTGCAACCGGATCATCCGCCAACCTACAACAGCCGCGGCAACGCGCTCTTCGATCTGCAACGCTACCAAGACGCCGTCGCCGCCCACGACCGCGCCATCGCGCTGCGGCCGGACTACGCGGCGGCTCATTTCGATCGCGGCAGAGCGCTGGTCGAGCTGATGCGGTACGAGGCGGCGATCGCAAGCCTCGACCGGGCCATTGCCCGCGGATTCGACCACCCGGGCGCGTGGTACCTCCGGGGCAACGCGTTGTATTCGCTCGAGCGCTTCGAGATGGCGGTAGCGAGCTACGCCAAGGCGAGCGCGCTGGCGCCGCATGATGCCGGCGCCCACCACAACCGCGGCAATGCGCTCTTCATGCTCGGGCAATACGAGAGCGCCATAGCGGCCTACGACCAGGCGATCGTGCTCGACCCGGGCAGCGCCGCATCGCCTGGCGAGCGCCTGCACGCCAGGATGCAGATCGCCGATTGGCGCGACTTTGCGCCGGAAGTCGCGCGACTGACGGCGCGAATCGAGCGCGGCGAGGCCGCATCGAACCCCTTTGCCATACTTTCGCTGTGCGACTCGCCGCCGCTGCAGCACCTGGCCGCACGCAACTGGGTGCGGGAGAAGTGCCCGCCGAATGGCGCGCTTGCCACGCCGCCGGCGCGCGCCCGGCGCGAGCGGCTGCGTGTCGGCTACTTCTCCGCGGATTTCCGCGCTCATGCGACCTCCTCCCTCACGGCGGAGCTTTTCGAGACGCACGATCGGTCGCGGCTCGAGCTGACCGCCTTTGCGTTCGGCGCGGATACCCGGGACGAGATGCGCCAACGGGTCGCGGCGGCCTTCGACCGCTTCATCGATGTGCGGCAGCAGTCCGACCATGACATCGCGCAGCTCGCCAGGAGCTTAAGTGTAGACATCGCGGTGGATCTCGGCGGCTTTACCCGCGGCAGCCGGCCGCGGATCTTCGCCCTGCGGGCGGCGCCGCTCCAGGTCAGCTATCTCGGCTACCTCGGCACGATGGCGGCCGACTACATGGATTATCTGGTCGCCGATGACACCATCATTCCGCAGGCGCTGCGGCCGCACTATGCGGAGAAGATCGTCTACCTGCCGAGCTACCAGGTCAACGACTCCAAGCGGCCCATCGCGCCGCGCCGATTCACCCGGCAGGAGCTCGGGCTACCGCGGCAGGGCTTCGTCTTCTGTTGTCTAAACTCCACCTACAAGCTCACGCCGGGCACGTTCGACGGGTGGATGCGCATACTGACGCGAGTGCCCGACAGCGTGCTTTATCTCCTGGGTGGCAGCGCCGCGCTCGAAGGCAACCTGCGTCGCGAGGCCCAGGCGCGCGGCGTTGCCGCCGAACGAATCATTTTCGGCCTGAGACTGCCCCCTGCCGAGTATCTGGCTCGTTATCGCACGGCAGATCTGTTCCTCGATACGCTGCCATACAACGCAGGCACTACGGCCAGCGATGCGTTACGGGCCGGCTTACCGGTCCTGACCTGCATGGGCGCGACGTTTGCAGGCAGAGTCGGAGCGAGCGTGCTGCGGGCCGTAGGGCTGCCGGAGCTCATAGCCTCGACGCCGGAGCAGTACGAGCAGCTCGCCGTCGAGTTGGCGAGCAAGCCGCAGCGGCTGGCCGGCATCAGGGCAAAGCTGGCCGACAGCCTGCGGACGGCACCCTTGTTTGATACTGCCGCATCCACCAGGCACCTGGAGGCAGCCTACGCGAGGATGTATGACCGATACCACGCCGGGCTGCCGCCCGAGGATATCCGCGTGGATCCCTGAGCGGCTAGGCGACGAGCCGGAACAGCTCATCCCGAACCCGCCTGACTACATCGTCCCAC
>DATAXF010000108.1:0-14669 GCA_036273095.1 Steroidobacteraceae bacterium
CTGTCCAGCGAAGGATCGAGGCGCAATGCAGCGTTAACATCGCTGCCGGCATTGTCCGAGTCCTTCAGCTCTCCAAAAGCTGCGCCACGGAAGAAATATGCTCGAGCCAGATTCGCATCGAGTCCGATCGCTACAGACTCGCTTTCTATGACGCCGTTGTAGTCATGTTGTAGCAGGCAGGCGTATCCTCGGTCGCTCCACAATACGGCATTTGTCGGCTGCAAGCGGCTGGCCTCTGAATAATCCGCGAGCGCGCCGCTGAAATTTCTGCGAGCAACGTAGATTTTCGCGCGCTGAAGAAGCGCCGGGACGACGAGCTTGGAATCGATACCCATGGCGGTATCGAAGTCCCGCAAGGCCGCGGCCTCGTCAGATTGCGACGCAAAGACCACCCCACGGTCGTAGTACAGCTCAGCGCTATGGGGAGCCAACCTGATGGCCGCACTGTAATCATCGAGCGCATGGCGCCGATCGCCGTAGACGAAATACGCGCCGGCACGACTCGCAACCAGAAAGAAGCGCTGGTCGCTGGGGAGAACGTTGCGGTCAAGCGACTCCGTACATGCCTGGATGATCCTGGATGGCGCGGTTTCGCCGCTGCGATTGAGGCACGCGTCGATCACGACCTGCATTTCCAGTCTGATTCGAGTCTCACACGACCACGTCGTCATCGACATTGCGGCCATTTGGCTCATGTCGGGCTGGGCTGGATCACGATCCGAGCTCTCACCAGCCTGTGCAAGACCCATTCTCCGCCTGGTGCACTTGGTGAATTCGTCCGGCGGAAGCTTGGGCAACGGCCGCTCGGCATGGAGCGCCTTGCCGGTGATCGTCACTCCCGGTGTGAGCATTGCCGGTGTAGCCGGTATCTCGCTGCCGGCTGTCGACGTTGTGTTGGCTCCGGGTGAGCCGCGCGTCGGCTGACTATTCTGGGCCGCCGCCGCCATTCCGGCCAGCAGCATCACAACTGACAGTTGCCAACTAGACAGACGCTGCACGGCCTACATTCCCCAGCTCATCGGACGGTGTCCAGTAATCCGCGTTTTGCCTTGAGCGTGATCCTACTCCAGATTGCCAAAGAGCACACCCGCTGGCGCGCCGGATCGCTGAATCCTAACTTGCGGATCAGATACCCGAGTCGCTTCTCCTCGATGTGCCCGCGCTTGCCGTCAACGCCACCCGTCAACAGCCCAGGCACACGGAACCTGTCCTTGGTGGTCGTCGCCGGCACATCAACCAGCGGGCGCAACGCCGGATGTACGGGAACGTCGCGAGTTGCAGCGCGGCAATGGCGGTGATGCTGAACAGCGGGTCATTGCGCGGGATCGCCTGTAGCAGCTTGAGCAACTCCTCGTCGGACCAGCCCAGGCTCGTCGCCGACGGTATCGACCCGAGCGCGCGGCGCCAGGCCGAGCGCAGCGCCGCAGCCAAAGCCATAAATTAATCCGGGTTTTATTGACCGCGCTTTTTTATCCGGGTATAAATAGCGATCGAACATCGGAACCTGACGGCATGCCGGACTTTCTCTCAAAACCTTCCACCGCCTTTGGAGGCCATCAGCGGCTGCTATCCGGACCGCTGGTCGAAGTCGCTCTCGCGGTCAAATCAGCCGTCGAAAATGGCTCGCCGAGGCAATTTCTCGTGTTTGACGATGCCACCGGCCGCGTGATCGACTTGGATCTGCATGGCACAAAGGCCGACGTCATCGACGGACTAACCCGACGCGCCAAGGAATTTATCGGGAGCCATGCATCACGTCGGGCCAAAGCCACGGAGTCCTCGAAGGAGGAGGCTTCGGAGCACAGAGGGCGCGGACGCCCCAAGCTTGGCGTCGTCGCGCGCGAAGTAACGCTGCTGCCGAGACAGTGGGAATGGCTATCCAACCAGCCCGGCGGCGCATCGGCATTACTCAGGCGGCTAGTGGACGACGCGAAGAGAAGCGGTATTCCGCAACAGAAACGACGCGCCGCTCAAGAGGCCGCCTACCACTTCATGCTCGCGATCGCTGGAGATCTGCCTGGCTATGAGGAAGCGACTCGCGCCCTCTTCGCCGACGATCGCCCGAAGCTGGAGCGATGCATCGCAGGTTGGCCGAAAGACATCCGGACACACGCCCTGAGACTTGCCTTCGCTCCCACGGATCGCCCGACTCGCAAATAATCCGCCAAGCTGTTGGTGGATCCCGAACCGGGAACGGTTCGGTGCCCGGCGGCATTTAGGTCTCGTGGCCCAGAGCAAAGCTGTCTCGCGCACAGTCAAAGGCATCGCAATCGGGGTCGGTGTCCTCATCATCGCGCTGGTGCTGATCGTCGCATTCTTCCCCTGGAACAAGCTACGGCGTCCGGTGGCTCACATGATCTCCGCCGACCTCGGGCGCCCGGTCAGCATCGCCTCGCTGCACGGATCATTGTTCGGGCACCCGCATGTGCAGGTGAGCGGGTTCACGATCGGTAATCCCGCGTGGGCCGGCGGCGGCCGGATGGTCTCGATCCAACGCATCGACCTGCAGCTGCGCTTCTGGCCGCTGCTGCGTGGCGAAGTCGTGTTACCGAGAGTCGTGCTGGTCCGGCCGGACGTGCGTCTTTATCGCGCCGCCGACGGGCGGGCCAACTGGGTATTCAGCTCGCATCCGGAGAGCGCAAAGGCCAAGAAGGAGGCCAATCAGCCGATGCACCTGCCGCTGGTGCACGTCCTGGTCATCCAGTCGGGGAAACTCAGCGCCCGCGATGAGATGCACAAGGTCACCTTCGACGGTACGGTCGGCGCCGGCGAGGCCAGCGCAGCCAGTGCCGGCTTGCCGTCACGTACCGCAAAGGCCGCGAAGGCCAAGGCGATGACTCACGGCCACACTCCCGGCGGCGCGGAACAGAAGGCCAGCAGAGTTGCCGCCGACACCGGCACCGGGTTCAAGCTCCTCGGCAAGGGTGAGCTCAACAACAAGCCCTTTACACTGCGCGTGAGCGGCGGCCCCCTCGTCTGGGCGGAGACTCACAAGCCCTACCCGTTCGAGGTGCGGATGATCGCTTCCCACATTCGCTTCAGCGCCCGCGGCGTGGTGCCCCATCCTTTCGATATGGGGCGGCTCGAGA
Source organism: Steroidobacteraceae bacterium (assembly GCA_036273095.1). Classification (GTDB taxonomy): domain Bacteria; phylum Pseudomonadota; class Gammaproteobacteria; order Steroidobacterales; family Steroidobacteraceae; genus 13-2-20CM-66-19. Next base: position 3,090 of record DATAXF010000108.1, read on the forward strand.
TGACGCTCTCGCTGTCCGGCAACGATCTCGCTGACGGCTATTATCTCACCGGCCTCGCGCTGCCAAACACGCCGCCTTACTCGATCTCCGGGCACCTGCGCAGCGTCGGCACGAAGTTCGAGCTCAGTCACATGCAAGGCCGACTCGGCGGCAGCGACATTCATGGCGTCGTCACGGTGAAGCTCGATTCGCCCCACCCTGTGCTCAATGCCGACCTGACCTCGCATGTGCTCAATCTCGCGGATCTCGGTCCTACGTTCGGCGGCAATGCGCCGAGCGCGGCGGAGGAAGCGCAGGAGCGCCAGGGGAGCGGCCATCCCACGAAGGCGAAAGCGAAACACGAGCTCGCCAAGGGACTGGCGCACGGAGTCGCCGGCAACACCACGGGCGCCGCCAGTCAGTTCCTGCTGCCGACAGCGAAACTGCAGGTCGATCGTCTGCGCGGCATGGACGCGACGCTCCACTACCATGCCGACGAGATCAAGGCCCAGAACCTGCCGCTGCAGAAAGTGGATCTGCACCTGCGACTGCGGAACGATGTTCTGACCATGGATCCCTTTACCTTCACCCTGCCGCAGGGCACGCTCGGGGGGACCGCGGTGATCGACGTTCACGGGCAGGTGCCCACCGAGCAGCTCGACGTGCGCCTCACCCACGTGCAGCTTGCGCAGTTTCACACCAAGGGAACCACCAAACCGCCGTTCGAAGGCACGCTCGTCGGGCGGATACGCCTGAACGGCACTGGTGATTCGATGCACGCCTTTGCCTCGACCGCTGACGGAACGCTCTCGTTTGTCGTTCCGCACGGTGAGATCGAACAGGCTTTCGCGGAGTTCGCCGGCATCGACGTGGCGCAAGGCCTGGGCCTCATGCTGAAGAAGAAACAGAAGCAAACAGACCTGCGCTGTGGCATCGCCGACTTCGACGCCGAGCACGGCATCGCGAAGGTCAGGCAGGTCGTGTTCGATACTCAGGTCGTCATGATCACCGGTAATGGCGACGTCGATCTGCGGAGCGAGCGACTCAACATGCAGCTCACCGGCGCACCGAAGAAGTTCCGCATCGGCGTGCTGCACACACCGATCGAGATCAGAGGAACGCTGCTTCACCCGGCCGTCGGGGTCAAGGGCAGCAAGCTTGCCGCGCAGGGAGCCGCTGCGGTGGTCCTCGGACTCATCGGTACCCCGCTCGCCGCAGTCGCGGCCTTCGTCGACCCGGGGCTCAACAAGAGCGCCGATTGTCAGGCGCTGCTTGCCGATGCGAAAGCAATGGGCGCACCGGTGCACCCGGCAGCGGCGAAGCCGCATAAAAGCGCACCCAGGCGCTGAAAGTCCCGTCTCGCATCGAATCGTTCAAACCACCGGCGGCTTCGGCGTGTCTCAATCTGGTACCACCGCACTGCGCGGGCCTTGGTTCTTTACAGTGCGCCGGGCCGAACTGATGATCCACCGTCGTTGGATCGTCGCGGCTCGACGAGAGCAAAATGCCGAAGCAAGGGACAACCGCCCCGTTCGTTTTGCGGCCTCGCCCCGCAGGCACGACGCTCCATTCCTGGTTGTACCAGGAAATCCGTGCGGCGATCCTCGAGAGCCGGCTTGCGCCCGGACTGAAACTTCCGGCGCGCAAAGCGCTCGCGCGCCAGTGCCGGGTTTCGCTCGGGACGGTCACCGAAGCCTACGATAGGCTGGTCAAGCTGGGATATCTGGACGCCCGGGAAGGCAGCGGCACCTATGTCAGGGCGACGCTTCCGGATGCGACGCTGGAAAGCAGCAGCCCGCGGCGAGTCCTATCCGCGCGCGGACGCTTGCTTGCGGCGCAGAGCTTCCCGAAGCTCTTCCCCACCCGCTCAGTCGGGACGTTCAGGCTCGACCGTCCGGCGCCCGACGTGTTTCCCATCGAGACCTGGAATCGGCTCGCTTGTCGGCGCGGCCGCCGTGGGCGAAGTCTCGAATTGCTTGCTCATGGCGACCCGCTGGGCTTTCCGCCGCTGCGCGCGGCGCTCGCCGCCTATGTCAGTCGGGCGCGGGGTGTGCGCTGCGAGCCGGAGCAGGTAGTCGTCACCTCCGGAACCCAGCACTCGCTCGACCTCGTCTCGAGGCTTCTGCTCGACCCGGGCGATCAGGTCTGGATGGAAGACCCGGGTTATGCGCCCGCGACATCACTCCTGCGCTCGCACGGCGCGCAAGTGGTTGGAATACCGGTGGACTCCCAGGGGCTCGACTGCGCCGCCGGGCGGTTGCGATGCCCCCGCGCTCGCCTCGCGTTCGTGACGCCCGGCGGCCAATTCCCGCTCGGCATGCCGATGTCGCACGAGCGCCGGCTGAAGCTTCTGCATTGGGCGGCCGAGGCGGGCGCGTGGATATTTGAAGACGATTACGACGGTCTGCTGCGCTCCGACGGCCGCCACCAGCAGGCTCTCCAGGGCCTGGACCGCGCCGGCTGCGTGATTTATTCCAACAGCTTGAGCAGGATGCTGTTTTCCTCGCTGCGGCTCGGCTTCCTGATTCTTCCGCATGCGTTCATCGAGCCCGCGGCCGCCGCGCTCTCCATCACCCAACGGTATCAGCCGACTACGGACCAGGACACGCTCACGGATTTCATCGCCCAGGGACATTTCGAGCGCCACATGCAGCGAATGTGTGAGCTCTACACCGAACGGCATCGGGCGCTGATGGCGGCCGGAAGAGCCGAATTGGACGGTCTCCTTCAGTTCCCCGATTCCCAGGTCAGCTCGCAGGTCGTCGGCTGGCTCGCCCCGGATACGAAGGAAGCAGAGGCGTGGCGGCGCGCCGCCGCGCGCGATGTCGACACGGTCGCGCTTGCGAGTCTCACGATCGAGCGGGCGATGCCCGCCGCGCTGGTATTCGGGATTGGCGCCGCCGACGCCCGCGCCATCCGCACGGGGATCAGGCGCCTGGGCAGAGTTCTGCGCGTGTTGGCCTGGCAGACGAAAGGAGCCAGGGGCATTCAGCAAAAGGTGCCAGTTCGGAGCACGGACGATGTCTTGCAGCAGAAACGATCCCCGATGGAGCGTCGCCCCCGCTCGGATCCGAGAAGCCCCAGCACTGCGCCCGGACGCAGCGCTCTTTCCGGCTGACGCGTAGCGACAACGCAACCAACGCCGCATGTCTGACATTCGCCACACACCGCTGCAACCGGGCGCTGGCATCAAGAAATGGCCGGTACCTGGCACTTTAAGGGGCCAAAGCGTGGTTGTAGGGTACGCCTAACGCGCCTGATCACGAAACACCCGCTGCGGATCTCTAGAAATACACGGTGACGACAGCGACACATTTGTGTCGTTTAAACGACGCACGCCTGCGTGCTCGTGGCCGTTCAGACACAGAGCCGGTAACGGGTGAGGCGAAGAGCGGCGATACGAACTTACTAAAGCAATCGGACAGAGACAGCGAGCTCGGGCGCTGTCACGAGGAGCTCCTACCATGACCGTCAGCCACACTGTGAGAGATTCCGTCAGACGCGCTCTTGCGACCGGCGCCATCGCGCTCTTGAGCGCGGGCGGAATGGCCGCTCACGCGCAGCAGGCAAGCACCGCGCAGGCGGCTACGACGCCAGCAACCGCTCCGAAGACGGCTGACGCAAAGGCATCTCCCGCGAAGGCGAGCACCACGAAAACACCCATCGTCCTCGCTCAGACGACTGCGGCTCCGCCCTCCACCCCGACCCTCGCGCCTGCGGTGCTGCAGACCGTGGTGGTTACCGGAACCCTGATCGCGAGGCCGGCCGCGGAGACCGCCGAGGCCATAACGATCGTCAAGGCGGATGCCCTCAAGAATCAGGGCATCGTGAATGTGGAGCAGGCGATCAACACGCTGACCTCCGCCGCGCCGACGATAAACATCTCCTCCGCCGTGGGATCATTTTCCGGCGGCGGTACTTACGCCGACCTGCGTGGCTTGGGCAATGGCCGCACTCTGGTGCTCCTGGATGGCCAGCGGCTGGCCACCGACGCCAATGACGGCAATGCGGTCGACCTGAGCGGCATCCCGTTCTCGGCGATCGACAGCGTGCAGGTGCTGCGGGAAGGCGCCTCGGCTCTGTACGGCTCGGATGCCATCGCGGGTGTCATCAACTTCATCACCAAGAGGAATTACCAGGGCGCCGAAGTCCAGTTCAATGTCGATGAGCCGCAGGAACAGGGCGGCAGCTCGGGCTACGGCAATTTCACCTTCGGACACGGCGATCTGGTGAGCGACGGCTATAACGTCATGCTCACAGGAAGTTACACCGAGCAACAGCAATTGCGGGCGACACAGCGGTCGTTTTCCGCCGCGGGCTATTATCCGGCGCTGGGCGTGTCCCAGACAAACGATCCGGGCACGTGGCCCGCGACCATAATAGATGCCAACGGCAGTTACTGGCAGCCGGGCTATCCGGCCTGCGCCGGCAATAACTACCTGACCACGAGTCTGGGGAATTGCGCCTACCGCTATTCCGCCGCGACCGATCTGCTGCCGAAGTCGAGCGAGGGGTCGGGACTCCTCACCATAACCAAGGCGCTGCCCGCCAATAATCAGCTGCAGCTGCAGTACCTGTATACCCGCTCCGAAGTCACCGGCTGGTCCGGCCCCATGTTCTATTTCTTCGAGATGACGCCCCAGGCCGACCCCACCCATTACCCGACGGCGGCCGGACTGACCTGCTGGCAGGGACCCTGCAGCGCACCGCCGGACCTGACCGATCCCATCGATGCGGTCTGGACCGATCCCAACAACGCGCGCTACACCGGTGACATAAATACCGAGCAGAGGATCATATTGGCGTTCTCCGGCAGCAACGCGGATTGGGACTACAAGCTCAATCTCAACTACAGCCAGAACAAGAGCGACCAGCGCAATACCGGGGGAATTCCCGATGAGTCGATACTTGCGCCCACCACCGACCCCGTATCCGGCACGCCGATCCTCAGCAATCTGATCAACCCGTTCGGCCCCCAGAGCGCCGCCGGACAGGCCTTGATCAACTCATCGTACATGAACGGCACGTACGCCAACGGCGAGACGAAGCGGTGGAGCTTCGATGGCAACGCCAGCCATCCGTTGGGCGACGCGTTCAACGCGGGCACCCCGGCGACCGTGGCGCTCGGCTTCAGCATCGAAGGTGACGACTTCGGCTTTGCCACCACCCCTTATAACGACCTGACGCACGCCGCCACCGGATTTACCGATACGACGGTCGAAGGAACCCGCACCGCACAGGCGCTGTTCCTGGAGCTGGACGTGCCGATGTCGAAGAACATCGATCTCGACATATCTGATCGTGAGGACCGTTACAGCGATTTCGGCAGGACCAACAACGGCAAGGTGTCGCTGCGCTACCAGCCGTTCCACTTCCTGACCCTGCGCGGGACCGCTTCCACCGGCTTCCGGGCGCCGACGCTCTTCGATCTTTATTCGCCGAACAACATCGAGGCTTCGACCAGCGGCTCCATGGGAGTAGGAAACCCGTTCTGCAACCCACCGCAGGCGACCGGAACCTGGACCTCGGCAACCTGCAGCACCCAGGGGCTGGGCCTGTTCGGCGGCAACAGGCATCTGACGCCCGAGACCTCGCAGAACTTCGACTTCGGCGCCATCATCGAGCCGATCCGGAACATGGGCATCACGCTCGACTACTACAGAATCCTGCTCAAGAACACCATTGGAGCCATTCCGGCCTCGGCCATCTACGGCAATCCGACCGGATTCGCGAACGAGATCACGTTGGCGACGAAGGGGCCTGACAGCGGCACGCTCACGCCCTCGATCCAGGAGGCCAGTTCCTGCACTCCGTACTCCCTGGCGAGCTGCGGCTACATCACCCTGACCAATCAGAACACCGGCGGAATCACCACCGACGGCATCGACCTGAGCGTCCAGTACCTGCAGCACACCGCGTTCGGGACGTTCCGCGAGGATCTGGAGGGGACCACGGTCACGCAGTTCCGCTGGCAGGAGTACAACGGCGGCCCCACCCTCAACCTGGTGGGCTGGAACCAGGCCGGCGGAGTGCTGTACCCGGTGGCGTTCAGGTGGCAGCATGAGCTGAGGCTCGATTGGTCGAGCCCCGGCGGCAGCTGGGGCGGTGGTCTCAGCAACCGCTTCTACTCGTCGTACATCGATCAGTTCCCGGATGGCAACAACGATCAGCGGATCGTGGGCAGCCAGTCGACCTGGGACGTCTACGCGACCTACAAGCCGATCAGCAATCTGACGGTGTTGTTCGGAATTCAGAACGTGCTGAACACGGAGCCGCCGTTCACCAACGCGTCGCAGAACAACTTTGCGGCGGGTTACAGCGCGCTGTTCTCGAATCCCCTGTTGCGGGACTTTTATCTCAATCTGACGTATAGATTCTTCTAGACCCCCCGGGCTATGTTGAATTGAAGCCCCGCTTCGTGCGGGGCTTTTTTTTCAGCCGCGGGGCCGGGCTGCGAGCGCGGCTGCCCGGGGCACTCGCTTCCCGCGGCCGTCGTCGTCGAGCTCGGCGAGGCAGTCGGCGAGCAGCTCGCCCGCTCGCGCCAGAGCCTCGGCGGACAACCCGGCATAGCCCAGCATCAGCCCCGGTCGATCCGGGGGATTGCGGTAGAAGGGATGGATCGGGTAGAGCCCCAGGCCGCGACCGATGCCGATCTCGACGAGGCGGGTGAGCTGTGAGTATTCGACACCCGGCAGCCACACCACAACGTGGGTGCCCGCATGCGTATCCTGTATCGCGATGCGATCGCCGCAATGGCGGCGCAGCGAATCCATGAACACCGTGCGGCAGTGCCGCAGCGCGACAACGGCCCGCCGCAGGTACTTCTCGAACTGACGGCTGCGCATGAATGCCGCCAGGGCTGCCTGCTCCACCGACGGGCTGCCGAGATCGTCGAAGCGTTTGACCTTGCAGAGATCCTCACGGATGCCCGGCGGGCAGACGATGTACCCGAGGCGCAGCGACGGGAACAGCGTCTTGGAGAATGTCCCCACGTAGATCACGCGACCGGAGAAGTCGAGCGAGCGCAGTGCCGCGATCGGCCGCTCGCGAAAGTGAAACTCGCTGTTGTAGTCATCCTCGAGTATCCAGCTGCCCTGGCGCGAGGCGATATCGAGCAGCTCCACGCGGCGCTCGAGACTCATGACCGCCCCGGAGGGAAACTGGTCCGACGGCGAGACGCAAATGAGGCGCGGCTTGTGCCGCGCAAGCTCGGAGGTCACCATCCCATTCTCATCCGTGCGGACGCTGACGATGCGCGCACCGTGCGCAGTCAGGCCCTGCATCATGTACAGATAATGCGGATCTTCGATCGCGACCGTGTCGCCTTCGTCGAGCACCGCACGCGCCGCAATCGTGACCGCCTGTTGGGTGCCGCCCACGATCAGGACGTCACTCTCCGCGCATACCACGCCGCGCCGCCGCGCGAGGTAGTCGGCGATGGCGCTGCGCAGCGGCTGAAAGCCTTGTGAGTCCGGGTAGTGCGCTCCGGCAACACGCGCGGCGGCCGCGAGCTTGCGGCTCCAGGACCGGATCATGTCACCGACGAATGGCGGATCGGCGTGCAGGTTGTAGCGCAGGTCTTCGCGTATCCTGCCCAGCGTTTGCGGCCCCAGTTTCCGCAGCCGCGCCGCATAGCGCGACTGCGCCGGCGCGGCCACCGGCGGCGAGGTGAAGCCGGGCGGCAGTGAGATCTCGGCGACCCGGGTTCCGGATCTCTCGTTGGAAACCGTGAGCTGCTCGGCGCGCAGGATCTCGTAAGCGGTGAGGACCGTATTGCGTGAGAGGTTGAGCGCCTGCGCCAGGGCGCGCGTTGCCGGCAGGCGCTCCCCCGGGTGGAAGTGGCCCTCCACGATCGCGCGCTTCAACACGCGGGCGAGCTGCTCGTACAGTGCGCCGCGGCCATCCAAAGGGAATTTAGCTAGCAGCATTCTGGCACCATTAAACGTTCGCAATCTGGCACTTTTAGGTGCCAGCCAGGGGAGTACGCTACCACAGGGACGCGGCCCCTGCGCCTCACAATCGGGTGCGCGATGAGGACCATGTTGCGGGTCATATGCGTGCTGGCGCTGTTGCCCGCCATTGCATTGGCGGCGGCCCCGCTCGTGTCGGCGCCGAAGCCGGATCCTTCTGACATGTTGTTCGCGTCCCCGACCAGTCTGGATCGGGTCGGCCGCATCGTCGTTCCAGTCCTGATCGACGGCAAAGGACCCTTCCGTTTCCTGGTCGACACCGGTGCCGACGGCTCACTCGTTTCGGCCGCGCTCGCCAGCACACTCGGCCTCGTCCCGAACCAGGTAAACAACGAGCGGGTCGAGGGCACCACCGGCACCGAGCAACTGCCGTGCGTGACCATCGACACCATGCAGATCGGCTCCATCGTCAGGCACGATGTTCGCATGCCCGTGAGCCGCAGCCCAGTGATGACCGGGCTCGACGGCATCCTGGGGCTCGCCGGTTTCGGAGCGGTCCGGGTCGTGGTCGACTTTCACCGCAACAGAGTGGTCATCGAAGAATCGAGCCGGGGTCTGCCGGAGAACTTTCTCGACATCCCGGCCCATCGCACGCCGGGCGGCCTCCTCATCATTCCCGCTCGTGTCGGGGACATCGCAGTCGCAGCAGTCATCGACACCGGAGCCACGGGAACGCTCGGTAACGCGGCCCTGCGCAAAGCCCTGCTCCTCGAGGCCGCTGCAAACACCGCGGGCACCAAGATCTACGGCGTTACCAGGCAGGTCTCCAAGGGCGGCGTCGCGGTCTCGCCGACGATTTATCTCGGCCCAGCCGCAATCCAGAACCTTGGAGTCGCGTACTCGGACATCCCCATCTTCAAGATCTGGCATCTCGATTCGCAGCCGGCCCTGATCATCGGGATGAACGCGCTCGGTGTCGTCGACGCGCTGGTGCTCGACTATCCCCGCGCCCAGGTATATCTGGAGCCGGTGCCGCAGCCGGGAGTCGCGGTGGAGGTGGTGAGCAAGATGGCGCGCTGAGGCGGCGACTGCAGCCGCATCACCGCGACTCGCCATGTCACGAGCCCATCACATTCCGGTCACATTGCGGTCACCTTGAGCCTGTAACGTCCGTCGGCAACTTATTCGTGCTGCGGACCGGCATTGCGGCATTTGACGAAATTGAGCGAGCGGGTGGATGAGCGGCTGTTCCGCACCCTGTACTCGCGATCCCTCGTTTACAACACCTGCTGGGAGGATCCCGCGGTCGACCGCCAGGCGCTCGGGCTCACCCGCGAGGATGTGGTGCTGGTCATCACCAGCGCGGGCTGCAATGCGCTCGACTACGCCCTGCTGGCGCCGCGCCGGATCCATGCGGTCGATGCCAACCCCCGTCAGACCGCGCTCCTCGAGCTGAAGCTCGCGGGCGTGCGCGCGCTCGACTTCGATGACTTCTTCCATCTGTTCGGCGAGGGCTTCCACCCGGATGTCCAGGGCCTCTACCAGCGCAGACTGCGCGAGCAGCTGTCGCCGTTCGCGCGCGAGTACTGGGACCGCAACCACGCGTGGTTCGCGAGCCAGCGCGGCAGCTTTTATTTCCACGGCCTCTCGGGGTTGGTGGCATCCGGGTTCAAGGCCTATCTCGCCGTACGCCCATACCTCGCGTCCTGCATCCGCGCGCTCTTCGGCGCCGGCTCGCTCGATGAGCAGCGCGAGATCTATGCGCAGAACGTGGCTCCGCTCATGTGGGGCCCGGGCATGCGCTGGGCGCTCTCGCGGCAGCTCACCCTGAGCCTGCTCGGCGTACCCCGCCCGCAGCGCCGCGAGATCGAGGCGGAGCACGCCGGCGGCGTGGCGGCCTATGTGCGCGACTCGGTGGAGTACGTGCTCTGTCAGCTTCCGCTGGCGACGAACTACTTCTGGCGTGTGTATCTCAATGGCCGCTACACCCGCTCCTGCTGTCCGGAGTATCTGAAAGCGGACAACTTCGCGCGACTCAAGTCGGGCCTCGCGGACTGCATCGAGCCGCACACGACGACCGTCACGGAGTTCCTGCGCGGCGCGACCGAGCCCATCTCCAAGTTCATCCTGCTCGATCACATGGACTGGATGGCGAGCCATGCTCCCGAGGCGCTGGCCGAGGAGTGGCACGAGATCTTCCGGCATGCGACTCCCGCAGCGCGGCTGATCTTCCGCAGCGCCCATCGCCGGCCGCGCTATCTCGAGGCTGTCAGAATCGGTGGCGTGAGCCTGATGGAGCGACTTGCCTTCCACGAGCGGACCGCCACCGAGCTCTCACGCGAGGACCGCGTTCATACCTACGCCGGCTTCCACATCTGCGATGTCGCCGCCTGAGCTGCTTGCCGACTCTCGAGTCCTCTGGCGGATGGTGCGCGGCCTGCCGCGCACCGGCAGCGCCGCCGAGCGGTTACAGGCTTTCTACGCACCCCAGGCTGGCCGCTACGATGCCTTCCGCAGGCGGCTGCTCCATGGCCGCGAAGAGCTGATACGGGGTCTGCCCGCGGCGGCCGGCGATGTCGTGGTGGAGCTCGGTTGCGGGACCGGCGAGAACCTGGAGCGGTTCGGCGGCCGGCTCGCGGGATTGCGCCGGCTCACTCTCGTCGATCTCTGCCCGGCACTCCTCGAGCAGGCACGGGCGCGCGCCTCCCCGTTTTCCAACGTGGACGTGGTCGAAGCGGACCTCACCCGCTATCGGCCGCCACAGCCGGTGGATTGCGTATTTCTCTCCTACGCGCTCACCATGGTGGAGGACTGGCGGGCCACCATCGCCAACGCCGTGGCAATGGTGCGGCCAGGCGGGACATTGGGCGTGGTGGACTTCTATGTATCATCCGCACGGCCGGGCCCGGGGCGTGTCCGCCATCCGGCATGGGAGCGCTGGCTCTGGCGCCGGTGGTTCGCTCATGACGGCGTCAGGCTCGATCCCGGCCACATGACGCGGCTCGCGACCACGATGCCGGACTGTCAACTCGTCGAGGGCCGCGGCAAAGTCCCCTACCTGCCCGGCTTGGCCGCGCCTTACTACCTCTTCATCGGTCGCAAACGCCAGCAGGCCTAAACCTCGGACGCGCCGTCTACGGAGACGACGCGGCTTCGAGAGCCTCGAGCCGCGGTCCCTCCACCCGGCCGATCTTCACCGAGGCGTCATACAGCACAATACCGAATGCGACCAGGGCGATCAGAAGTGCGATCGAGGCCCTGAGGTGGCGGGCCTCGAACCGACGGATGTCGGACGCGAACGCGATGAGGCCGAGGAGCGCGGCGACGATCACGATCGCATCGATGCTCGCCCGCTGCCAGTAGCTGCCACCGAGATGCAACCACATGCCGAACTCGTCGAAGGTCAACGCCAGCGCAATGCCGTAAGCGAATGCGGCAGCACTCAATTTCCTCCCCTGGGGCCTGGCGAGCAGCAAGTACGCGCCCACGCCCGCGAGCAGGAAGATGCCGTAGTTCAGATGATGAACATGAGTGCCGCGCATGAAGAAATACATGTTCGGTATGCGGCGCGCCATGATGAGAAGCACCACGATGCGGGAGGCGATGAAGGTGAGGATGAATGCGAACAGGGCGTGGCGGGCGAGCCGGCTCGCCGTGGCACGATCGGGCGGAGTTGGCTCGGCGAGCACCA
>DATAXF010000109.1:0-21305 GCA_036273095.1 Steroidobacteraceae bacterium
TGGCGCTGCCCGCCATGGAGCGCGTCCTGATCCGCGCTGCTCTCAAGCGAACCCAGGGCCACCGGCAGGAGGCTGCCAGGCTTCTCGGCTGGGGCCGCAATACCCTGACTCGCAAGCTGAAGGAGCTGGGAATGAGCGCAGGCGAGGTCCCCGCAGAGCCGGAAGACCTCGAACCACTGCCGGCTCAACCGGATACCGGGGCGTCCTGAACCTCTTTGCCGCTGCGCAGGGTGCCCACCAGCGCCGAAACGCTCTCGAGGCCGGTCTCCCGCAGGTACTCGGCTATCCCCTCATTCACTTTCTTGCAGATGAATGGATCGTAAAAGAGCGCCGTCCCGATGCCCACGGCCGTCGCGCCCGCGATGAGGAACTCGACCGCATCGGTTGCGGTGGTGATGCCGCCCTGCCCGATGATCGGAATGCCGTGCGGTTTCGCCACTTCGTGGACCTGATGCACCTTCAACAGCGCGATCGGCTTGATCGCAGGCCCTGACAGGCCTCCCTGGATGTTGCCGATGATCGGGCGGCGGGTACGCGCGTCGATGGCCATGCCCATCATCGTGTTGATGACCGACAGCGCGTCCGTGCCCGCCTCGATGCACCGCCGTGCGTTCTCGCGGATGTCGGTCTGATTGGGTGAGAGCTTGGTGATCAGGGGCTTGCTCGTGACCCGGCGGCACGCCGCCACCACCTGCGCCGACATGTCGGGATAGTTGCCGAAAGCGACGCCGCCCTCCTTGACGTTGGGACAGGAGATGTTGATCTCGATTGCGTCGATGGGCGACTGGTCGAAGAGGCGCGTGACCTTGGCGTATTCCTCCACAGTCGAGCCTGACACGTTGGCGATGAACCGGGTCTCGGTGAAATCCAGTGCCGGCAGGATGCGCCGCACGACGTGCTCCGCGCCCGGATTCTGCAGGCCGATGGCATTCAGCATTCCGGCCGTCGTCTCGTACACACGGTGAGGCGGATTGCCGAGCCGGGAGCTGAGCGTCGTTCCCTTCAGCACCAGCGCGCCCGCATCCCGGTTGGAAAAGCCCTGGATCCGGGTGTACTCCTCGCCGAACCCGACGCAGCCCGAGAGCAGCACGATCGGGGAGGCGAACTCCAGTCCGCAGAACTTCAGCCGCAGGGAGCTCGGAACGGCGTTCGTATCGTTAGTCATGTCAGCACCTTAACACAGGCACATGGACGTGCCCCGCCGCCGCCAGGTGGCGCCATATATCACAGCCTACGTACGCGGACGTCCATCGAACCTCGGGGTCCGATCAGCAGGGAGCCGAGCCAGCCCGTGATCCAGACGATGAGCCAGGTTGCGAATGCTGACGAGAACCCGCCGTAGATATGGAAGCCCGGCAGAATCAAGGCGACCAACGCCACCATCGCGGTGTTCACGACCAGCAGGAACATTCCGAGGCTGAGGATGGTGATCGGCAGCGTGAGAATGATCAGTATCGGCTTCACGATGGCATTCACGGCACCCAGGAGGATGCCGGCGAGAACCAGCGTGCCGGCACTCTCGATCCGGATCCCAGGTACCCATCGGGTCGCGATCCAGAGGCCGATCGCGCTGACGAGCGCCCGGAGAACGAAGCTGGTCACATGCCCCTCCGCCGCGCCGGACCCTCGATCAGGACTTTCAGCCGGGTCATCGCCGCCTGCCACCCCGTCCGCAGCCGCAGGTACTGCGCATCCCACTCCGGCGCCCCCGGGACGCCCGATCCCAGCAGCCGCAGGACGGTACCCCCAGTCCGGGCCGGCTCGAGGATGAAGTCGTCGATGAGCGCACTCTCAGTGGGGGGAAGCGCCGCGCTCGGCAGATAAATGAGCCGCAACCGCCGACCCGGCTCACAGACGTCGATATGCGCTTCCAGCTCCGTTACCCGATCGACACAGGCCCGAAAAAGGCCCCCAGCCCGCGCGCGTATCTCGGCCTTCGGCGAGCACCACGTGGCAAGCAGCGCCGGGTCGGTCAGCGCCCGCCAGACCGTCTGCACGTCCGCCGTGAGATCGATCCGGTGGGCATAGCCCCGAGTCTTGTCCTTCATGGGCCCCAATTGTGCCATCAGCGCACGGCGTTGGCCCGGTCGACCGCGACATCCACTATCCTAAAGCCCACGCTTCCGGAGGTCTCATGGCCCTCGTCAACCTGATAGTCGCTCTCGCACTGCTGCAATTCTTCGCATTCGCGACCGTCGTCGGAATGGCGAGGGAGAAATACAACGTCGCCGCTCCCGCAACGACGGGCAACGAGGTATTCGAGCGCTACTTCCGCGTTCAGATGAATACCCTGGAGCTGCTCATCATGTTCGTGCCAGGGATCTGGATGTTCGGCTTTTACGTCAATGCCAATGTCGCGGCGGGGCTCGGCGCCATCTACGTCATCGGCCGCGGCATCTACTTCTTCTCCTACGCCAAGGATCCGAAGAAGCGCTCCCTGGGCTACGGACTGTCCGCCGGTCCCGTCGCGGTGCTGGTCGTCGGAGCCCTGATCGGGGCGGCCGCGGCGGTTTTTTAGCAACGCTGGATCCGGATCCGGGACTAGTCCGTTTCCGACTTGATGGGGCGCGTCATCAGAACGCGGACCGCATCGCGCGCGGGAACGCCCTCATACAGGACCCGATAAACGCCTTCGCAGAGGGGCATTTCCACCGCCGCTCGCGCGGCGACGGCATGCAAGGCCTTTGCGGCCGGGTATCCCTCTACCACCTGGCCGATGTCCACGAGCGCCTGCTCGGGGGTCTTGCCGGCCGCGAGCTCCAAGCCGAAGCGGCGATTGCGGGACTGGTCGTCGGTGCAGGTGAGGACCAGGTCCCCGAGGCCGGCGAGCCCCATGAAGGTGTCACGTTGCGCTCCGAGCGCGACCCCGAGCCGCATCATCTCCGCCAGGCCGCGTGTAATGAGCGCCACACGCGTGTTGGCTCCGAAGCCCAGCCCGTCCGAGAGGCCGGCGCCCACCGCGAGGACGTTCTTGACGGCCCCGCCGACTTCGACGCCGGCAATGTCTGTTGATGTGTAGGCACGGAACTGCTCGGAAGAGAGGTCTTGCGCCAGCGCCTTTGCGAACGCCGCGTCCGAGGATGCTATGGTCATCGCCGTTGGGAGCCCTGCCCCAACCTCCCGCGCGAAGGTCGGTCCCGACAGCACCGCCACTGCTCTGTTGGGACCCAACACCGCACGCGCAACCTGATGTGGCAGCAGGCCCGAGGCAAGCTCGAAGCCCTTGGTCGCCCAGGCGAGCCGCATTTCGGGGGTGAGGAGGGGCGCAATTCCCCCGAGCAGCGATCGGAACGCATGACTCGGTACGGCGATGATCACGTCGCACGCACCGCGCATCGCCTGCGCGAGCTCCGGCTCCGCGGTGAGCGACTGCGGGAATGCGCCCGCGGCAAGGTAGCGCTCGTTTCGCCGCTCCCGCGCCATGGCGGTGAGGCGAGCGCGATCGCGCCCCCAGAGCCGGGTCGGGCGTCCGCTGCGGGCGAGTTGAACGGCAAGCGCCGTCCCCCAGGAGCCCGCACCCAACACGGCAACCGGCGAGTCGCTTCCCGTGAGGGCGCTCATGACGCCAGCTTGCGTCTCAGTTCGTCTGTTCGGGGGGACGGTTCTGGTTCGCGGCGTAGAGCGCGTCGAAGTTGACGGGTGGCAGCAGGAACTGAGGGAATCCACCCTGAGTGACGAGGCTCGATACAGCAGCGCGCGCGTACGGGAAGAGCACACCGGGACACACGCTTCCGATAGCGCGCTTGATGTCTTCCTCTCCGAGGTTGCGCATCACGAAGATGCCAGCCTGCTTGACCTCGACCAGGAAGATGGTGTTGTCGTTCTGCTTCGCGGAGACCGTCACCGTCAGCACGATCTCGCGGACGTCGGCGCCCAATGGGGTGGCGGCGGTGTGCAGATCGAGATTGATCTGCGGATTCCAGTTACCCTCCACGCGCGGGCCGTTGGGCGCCTCGTAGGAGCAGTCCTTGAGGTACACGCTCTGCAGGGCGAGCACCGGGCCAGTCGTGGCGTCGGGCGTCGGCGCGAGGCCGGCAGCTTCATTCGTCATCTCTCACTCCAGTTGCAATAGTTTGTCGAGACCACCGCCGGCATCGAGATCGTGCAGATCGTCGCAGCCGCCGACATACGTCTCACCGATGAAGATCTGCGGCACCGTGCGCTGCCCGCAGCGGGACATCATCTCCACCCGGGCTGCCGGCGCCGTCTCGATGTCGATCTCCTCCACTTCGACGCCCTTGCCCTCGAGCAGCTCCCGCGCGCGCGCGCAGTATGGACACCAGCGTGTGGCGTACATCACGACCTTCTGGCTGCTCATCCGCTTGATTTCGAGCCCTTCTCGAGCGGAAGGTTGTCGGCGCGCCACGCCGACAGGCCGCCGCGCAGGTTGAAGGCGTGCTCGAAGCCCTGTGCTTTCAGCTGTCGTGCGGCGGATGTGCCGAGCGAGCCGGATTCGTCGTAGACGATGAGCGGTTTCTGCTTGTACTTCTTCAGTGTGTCGCCGGCCTTGAGGATCTGCTCGCCGTCCAGGCGGCGAGCGCCGGACAGGTGCCCGGCGGCAAACTGCTCGGCAGGACGCAGGTCGATGACCACCGCGCCACGGTTCATCAGCCGTATGGCGTCCTGCGGGGTGACGGCCGCGAGACTCTCCGCGCGCGCGCGTATCTCGAACACGATGACGACCACGAACACCAGGGCGGTCGCGGCGACAAGCCAGTGATTCAGCTGGATGTATTGAGCGAGACGGTCCATGCGGGAGGTGGCAGAAGGTCGCACCGGCCTTAAAAAGGGCGCGCATTATAGCGCTCATATGCGCCGCCTCCGCATCATTGGCCTGATCGCGCCCTGCCTGCTGGCCGGACTTCTGGCCGCGCCGGTGGAGGCCGCGGGCAGGCATGCCGCTCAGAACGGGGCTCATGCGGACGCCAGCCAGGCACGGGCGCAGCTCCAGTCGCTGCGCGACCAGATCGCACGCATCGCTCGTCAGGTGAACCGCGGAAAGGCGGAGCGGGATCGTCTCACCCGCCAGCTGCGGGCCACGGAAGAGTCGGTCGGCAAGGCGCAGGCCGCACTCGATGGCCTGCGCCAGCAGCGGCAGGCCGGCGCGACGCAGCGCGCGCAGCTCGAAACGCAGAAGCGCCAGTCCGAGTCCGACCTCGCGGACAACCGAACCGTGCTTGCCGGACAGCTGCGGGCCGCCTACCTCATCGGGCGGCAGGAGCCGTTGAAGCTGCTGCTGAATCAGGGCGACCCGGCCCGCGCCGGCAGGATGTTCGTCTACTACAGCTATTTCAGCCGCGCCCGCGCCCTCAAGATCCAGGCCATAGAAGCGGATCTGCAGCGCATCGGGCAGCTCGACGGGCAGCTTCAGGCACAGGACTCGAAGCTTGCCGGACTGCAGCAGGCGCAGCAGGCCCAGGTCTCCGCCCTGCAGCAGGCGCGCTCGCAACGCATGCAGGTGCTGGCGAGCATTTCGGCTCAGACCCAGAACCGTACCGCCCGGTTGGCGCGCATGCAGCGCCAGCGCAGCGACCTCGAGTCACTGCTGGCACAGTTGCGTCGGGCCACCGAGAGCCTGCCTCCGGAGGATCTCGGGAACTCTCCTTTCGCCCATCTGCGCGGCAGGCTGCCCCGCCCGGTGGCCGGTACGATCATTGAGGGCTACGGACAGATACGGGCGGGGGGCCTCAAGTGGCAGGGAGATCTCTTCGCTACCCAGCGCGACGCGCCGGTACGCGCGGTATCCCAGGGCCGGGTCGTTTACGCGGACTGGCTGGCAGGGCTCGGGCTCCTCATCATCATCGACCACGGCGATGGCTACATGAGCCTCTACGGCCACAATGATCGCCTGTACGAGTCGGTCGGCCAGCGCGTGACCGCCGGTCAGATCATCGCGCAGGCCGGTGACAGCGGCGGCAGCGCCCGGCCGGAGCTCTATTTCGAGATCCGCAGGGAGGGCGCGCCGCTCGATCCGCGCCTGTGGCTGCGGCGCTAGCGGCTGCGGCCTCGAACGTGTGAGGCACTTCAAGCTTTGCGAGAGCGGGGCGGCCCTGATCTGTGAACCGCCAACTCGCGCAAGGCCCGAGGCATACCTTCCGCGCGACAGTGGCGGCCATTTTCACCAGCAGGCCATGGTTGCCTCGGCATGAGCCGGCCTCCGGACGACATAAAGCTGTCCTCAGAGACCCGCCCTCACGGGTCGGAGGGCCCAGGGAAACCCGCGGACCCGTGGAGCGGCTTCGAGCCCCACGCGCAGCTCTGCCGATCGCTTTTGCCCCGCGCTCAGGTCGTCGCGATCTTCGACGCCCGCGGTGCGTTGCGCTGGTCGACCGACTCCGCCGCCGCCGATAGCCTCAAGCCCATCGTCTCGGGCGTTGTCGCCATGGCTTCCTCCGCGCCGGAGAGCCTCGGCGAGCTGCACATGCTGCCGGGCAACGCGCCGGCGTACGTCAGTTGGATCCGAGACGAGGCCCGGCATCCGCTCGCGATGATCGCCATCGCGTGCACCCCGGACGGCGAGCGGGAAACCGAGGCCCGCAGCGACTCGCCGGTGCAGGCGCTGCTCGCGCCCGTACTGGAGTGTTTGCGCCGCGAGCTGCTGGCCCGCATCACCGTGGGCAGGCTGAAGCGGACCGTCGCGGAGCTCAAGAAAGTGCGCCCCGGCGCTGACGTCGGCAGCTTCGACACCCTGACCGGCCTCTACACCCGTCCGGCCTTCGAGACCCGCGTGCGGCTTGCCGTGGCGAGCGGCGAGAGCTCCTTGGGCTGGAGCTCTCTCTACATCAACGTCGATCAGCTGCACGTCATCAACGACAACTTCGGCATGCCGGTCGGAGACAGCATTCTTGGCCAGCTCGGTGAGCTGTTGCGCGGCCGATTGCCGTCGGGCGCGTTCGCGGCGCGGATCTCGGGTGATCGATTCGCGGCGATGCTGCCGGGCCACCTCGATGACGCCGAGCGCTTCGGCGAGACGCTGCGCGAAGCGGCCGAGCAGTTGGGCAACATGCAGGGCAACTCGCGGCTGCGTATCTCGATCAGCATCGGCGTAGCGGCGCTCGACTCCAGTGAGGGCGAGCTCATGCACTCGCTCGCCGCGGCCGAGACGGCCTGCAAGGCCGCCAAGGACCGGGGCCGCAATCGCGTCGAGGTCTATCGGGCCAATGACGTGAGCCTGGTGCGCAGGTTTGCCGACATCAACATCGCCGGGCAGCTCCACGATGCCATCAGCGCCGGGCGGTTGCGGCTCGATGCGCAACTCATCCTGCCCTTCGGCGGCGGCGGCGCCCACCTGCGACCCCACTACGAGCTCCTGGTGCGCATGATCGATGAGGACGGCACCGCCGCGGGCCCCGACGCCTTCATGTCCGCGGCAATACGCTACCAGCTCATGCAGAGCATCGATCGTTGGGTGATCGAGACCGCCGTCCAGCGTCTCAAGGCCTACGCCGACACGTTCTCCGGTGTGCCGCTCTCGTTCGCCATCAACTTCTCCGGCCAGTCGCTCAACGACGAGAGCTTCAGTGAATTCCTGCTCGAGCGCATCCGCTCGAGCGGCCTGCCGCCCGACCTCTTCTGCCTCGAGCTCACGGAGAACACCGCCGTCGGCAGCGTCAAGCGAGCGACCGACCTGATGCGCAAGCTGCGTGCGCTCGGCTGCGGTATTGCGCTCGATGACTTCGGCACCGGACTCTCCTCGCTGTCCTATCTGCGCGATCTGCCGGTGACCATGCTGAAGATCGATGGCAGCTTCGTGCGGGATGTGATCCGAGACCCGCGCGCCGAATCGATGGTGCGCGCCATCGCCCAGCTGGCGCGCACCATGTCGCTGGCCACCGTCGCCGAGTACGTCGAGACAAAGGAAATCCTCGCACGCGTCGCAACCCTGGGCGTCGATTACGGGCAGGGATTTGCCATCGCGAAGCCCATACCCCTCGATGATCTGCTGGCGGAGCTCACCGGATCCGGGGATGCGGCGCCTGGCTCGCGGGCACTTGGAGCCGCGGGTCGGGTCTATTGACCCCGCCATCCGTCGGCCGGCCATTGACCGGCATGGCACGCCGTAGCATCGTTGGATTCTTTGATCCCACGGGGGGATTCGTCACATGTCGAGCGGCAAGCGCACGCTCATCGCGCTCATAGCGGGGGCCATTTTCGGCTTTTCCGCCGCTCTCGCGGGCGGCGTGCTGGCGGAGGATCCGGGTGTCCAGAGCGGCTCCAACGATCCCGCCAGCCTGCCCTGGCAGGAGGCCCGGCTCTTCGCCGAGGTCTACGAGCACATCAAGCACGACTACGTCGATCAGGTCAGCGACCGCAAGCTGATGGATGCCGCCATCCGTGGCATGGTGTCGTCGCTCGATCCGCACTCCGCCTATCTGAACAACGAGGAGTTCGAGGAGACCCGTCTGAGCACCATGGGCTCGTATCCGGGCGTCGGTATCGAGGTCGCCGCGGACGGCTCCAGCGTCAAGGTCGTCGATGCCATCCAGGGCTCCCCGGCCGATCAGGCTGGCCTGCGGGCCGGCGATGAGATCGTGGCGATCGACGGCAGGGGCGTCGGATCCGATGTGAACAGCGCGATCGAGCACATGCGCGGGGTCACCGGAAGCAAGGTCACGCTCACCATCCACCGTGCCGGGACGCGTGGTTTGCTGAAATTTGCCCTGCGCCGCGCGAATGTCGAGGTGCACAGCGTTTCCTACCAGAGCCTGGCACCAGGGATTGGCTATGTGCGCATCGATGATTTCAGCGATACCACCCCGGACGAAGTGAATGCCGCGGTATCGAAGCTCCAACGAGACAATCACGGGGGGTTACACGGCCTGGTGCTCGACCTGAGAGACAATCCAGGCGGCGTGCTGGAGTCCGGCGCGGCGGTGGCCGACGACTTCCTCAATAGCGGCGTCATCCTGACCGCCGAGGGCCGCACGTCCGACGCCCGATTTGAAATGGACGCCACGCCGGGGGACCTGATGAATGGGGCACCCATCGTGGTGCTGGTGAATAGCGGCACGGCTTCGGCTGCGGAGATCGTCTCGGCAGCACTCAAGGATCACGGCCGCGCGCTGCTGATCGGGCACCGGACCTATGGCAAGGGCACCGTGCAGACCGTCATCCCGCTGGAGTACGGCGGGGCGGTGAAGCTCACTACCTCGAGGTATTTCACGCCGTCGGGTGGCTCCGTGCAGGGCAAGGGCATTCTGCCGGACATCGTCGAGCGGGGCCCGGAACGTCAGCCCGCGGACATCATGAGCGCGAAGGGCGCACCGTCCCTGCAGTCGCGCGATGCCGAGGTGCAACTGGCGCTGACCACGCTGGAGCACGAGACCCATGGGGGCAGCTCTCCCGGCCACCTGCTCAAAACGGTGGCGCAAAATACCGCGCCGGCGCTGGCCGGCGACGACATGCTGCCCTAGTTTGAAGCGCTGGATCCGGGCATCCTGCCCGGCCCAGCGCGCCTCGGGCAAAAAGCGTGGTTTTTGCCCGAGACGCCGCCACCTGCGGCGGCGGGGCACATCCCTGTGCCTGGCCCACGCGCGCCTGGAGCTGATGCAAAAGTGCTGTCATGGCTGATGGATCTCGTGCTGCACCTCGACCGGCATCTGGTCGAGTTGCTGATACGCGTTGATCTCTGGATCTACCCGATCCTCTTCGCCGTTATTTTCGCCGAGACCGGCCTCGTCGTGACGCCGTTTCTGCCGGGCGACTCGCTGCTGTTCGGCATCGGTGCCCTGGCAGCGGTCGATACCAGCGGCATACTCAACGCGCCGCTCTTGTTCATCGTGCTCGGCCTCGCCGCCGTGCTCGGCAACACCGTCAACTACTCGGTGGGCCGGCTCATAGGTCCGCCGGCTTTCAGCGGCCGCTATCGCCTGCTCAAGGTGCAGTATCTGCGCCGCACGGAGGGGTTCTTCCTGCGCCACGGCGGCCGGGCCGTCGCCCTGTCGCGCTTCGTACCCATCATCCGCACCTGCATGCCCTTCGTCGCCGGCATCGGGCGCATGCCGTACGCACGTTTCCAGGCCTACAACATCCTCGGCGGCTTCGGCTGGGTGCTGCTCTTCCTCTGGGGCGGCTATCTTTTCGGCAACGTGCCGGTGGTGAAGCGCAACTTCGGGCTGGTCACGATCTTCATCATCGTGGTGTCGCTGCTTCCGCTGGCGCTGGAATTGGCCAGACGGCGCCGGGCGACGCCGGATCCGACACAATCGAGGTGACGAGCGTTGAAACCGTGGTCGACCACCGAGCCCAGGCTTCGGGAAATTCTGCAGGAGCTGCGCAGCCGCGAGCCGATCTTCCATCGCCCGGAATTCGGCTCGACCCGGGCGGATTTCGCGGCAATGACCGGGAAGGATTTCTGGGAAGTCGGCGCATCCGGGCGCCGCTACAGCCGCGAGCACGTTCTCGACGTGCTGGAGGATCGCCACCAGGTCGCGAGCCATCTCGCGCTCGAGGATACGTGGGAGGCGAGCGACTTCGCCTGCAGGGAGCTGGGAATCGATACCTACCTGTTGACGTACACGCTGGCGCAGGGACAACGGAAGACGCGCCGGGCGACCGTGTGGCGGCGCTCCGGCGAGGATTGGAAGATCCTGTTTCACCAGGGAACCGTGGTCGAGGACGACACGTCGGAATAGCCTACGCGGTGTCGAGCAGGCGGCTGTATCGCACGGTGTCCAGCACGACGTTCCCTATCTGCCGCGCCCGATGTGACTCTTCGCGGTTCCAACCGTCCGCGCGGTAGAACCGCTCCGCGCGGGCGTTGCCGGCAACTACCCACAGAATCGACCTGCTGAATCCCAGACCGTGAAGGTCGGCGCGAGCCGCGGCTGCCAGCTCCCTGCCGATCCCACGGCCCCAACAGTCGGGCTCGACGTATAGCGCGCAAAGCTCTCCCTGGCCGGCGGCGTCCTCGTCGCGGGCGGGCGAGGTCGTGGCGAAGCCGAGGACCGTATCCGCCTCCACGGCCACCAGCGTTCTGGGTTTGGCCGGATGGAGGCGCGCGAAGTCGTAACGTTGCGCGCGCTCCTCGGCGCGCAGCCCCGCCAGATAGTCCTCGGGCATCAAACCTCGATAAGCCGCTTGCCACGCGCGCACGTGAACCCGGGCTACCGCCATGATGTCGTCGGGTACGGCGGGCCGAAGATTCATGGCGGCGCAGGGGAGCGACGGCTTTCTCCCAGCGCCTCTTCCAACGCGCTGGTCAGCGGCTTGAGGAAGAAAGATCCCTCGGGCATCAGCCGCGCGTCGATCCCATGACGGCGCAGGTTGTCCGCCACCACGGGCCCGATCGCCGCCACCAACGTGTTGGCGAGCGCCGCTCTGGCGCCTTCCTCGGAGGCGACGGCGATCAGCCGCTCTATCTGCGCAGAGCTGGTGAAGGCGATGGCATCGACCTTGCCTGCGCGCAGCTCGTTCATGAGGGCGCGCACGGCCTCCTCGTCGGAGTCGTCGGCATAGACGTACGGTGCCACAGTGGACACTACTGCGCCGACGCTCTCGAGGAAATCGACGAGCGGACGGTTGGGGTCGGTGCCGTAGAGCTGTAGGCCCACGCTGCGGTTGCGCAGGTCCAGCCCGCGCAGAGCCGCGATCACTCCGGCTGTCGTCGGCTGCTCGGCGGCAAGCTCCGGCTTCATCCCGAGCTCGCGCAAGGCCTTCGCGGGCTTGGGCCCGCGCGTGATCTTGCGCGTAGCGCTCAGCGCCGCGATGAATTGCGCTCTCAGGGCCGGCTGGTGCCGTTCGATGCACGAGAGGATGCGCCGCAGTCCCTCACCCGTGAGCAGGACGAGATCGTCAAAAGCCCCTGCGGCGAGCCGACGGCTCCAGTCGAGCACCGGGTCAGGGTCCGGCGCATCCCGGATGGCCACCAGCGGGCAGCGAATGACCCGGGCTCCGCGCCGCTCGAGCAGGGCCGCGAAAACCTCGATCTCGCGACTCTCGGGAATGGCGATAGTGCGGCCGGCAAGGGGCTGGGGAGTCGTCATTGGACGTCAGTGTACCCGGCTGCGCGCCCTAGCCACCGCGCCTCCGGCCTGCCGGATATATGGGGTGGCGATCACACTCTCCGCGGCAAAGTCCGTTATGCTTCGCTCTCAGGGTACGCCGCAGGCTGCCCTTGGGGGACCCTTGTACATCGATACCGCTGCGCGGCTGCGCACCGCCGCATTCTCCCAGTGCTGGGGCAGGGTCCTCGCACCCCGTTACTGGCCAACCTGGATCGGGGTGGGGGTGCTGCGGCTCCTCGCGCTGTTGCCGTTCTCATGGATGCTCGCCGTCGGGACGCTGTTCGGCGCCATCCTGCGACGGTTGCCGCTGGGCTGGGCGCGCACGGCACGCCGCAACATCGAGCTGTGCCTCCCGGAGCTCGGGCCCACGGAACGTAACCGTCTGCTGAAGCGGCACTTTGCGAGCCTCGGCATTGCGCTGCTGGAAGTCCCGCTTGCCTGGTGGACGCCGCAGTCGCGGATCGACCGGATCATCAGCGTCGAGGGCGCTCAGCACCTGCGCGACGCGCTCGCCCGCGGCCGTGGCGCCATACTGCTCACGGCGCATTTCACGCCGATGGAGATGGCCGGAAGGATGTTGGCAACGGTCGGGCCCGTGAATGTCCTTTATCGTCCGACGAAGAACGAAGCGCTGGCCTACGTGCTCGGCCACTGCCGCTGCGGTCTCGGCGTCCGCCCGATTCCCCGTGACGACATCCGGGCACTGATTACGGCCCTGAAGAACAACGAGGCGGTCTGGTACGCGCCCGATCAGAGCTATCGCAAGAAGGGCGCTGAGATGGTGCCGATGTTCGGCATTCCGACCGCGACCAACACTCTCACCTCGCGGATTGCGCGCATGACCGGGGCACCGGTGCTGCCCTACTTCGTCGAGCGGTTGCCGGGCATACGCGGCTATCGCGCGGTCATCCATCCTCCGCTCGAGAATTTCCCGGGCGATTCCCCGGCCGCCGACGCGGAGCGCTTCCACCACCTGATCGAGGCCCGGGTGCGCGCCGTACCCGAGCAGTACCTCTGGATCCACCGCCGTTTCAAGGGATTGAACGCCGACTATCCCGATTACTACGCGCGACAGCTGCCGCGGGGTTCTGCTGCTTCATCATAGGAGGCTGCCATGAGGACGAAAGCACGGCAGGGGGCGACGAGATCGGCGCCGAGCGAGCGGCTCGGCCCCGTCGCGGAGTTGCCGGTGAGCACTCCCGGCATACGCTTCCGAATCGATTTCCACGATCGAAGCTCCGTCGGAATCGGCAAGATAACGCTGCTGGAGGCAATTGGCCGCAGCGGCTCCCTGTCGAGCGCGGCGCGCGACATCGGCATGAGCTATCGACGCGCCTGGCTGCTCATCGACAGCATGAACACCGATTTCGATACCCCCGTGATCAGCGCGACCGTTGGCGGGAGCGGCGGCGGCGGCGCGCGCCTCACTTCATTCGGACGTGGGCTCATCCAGGCCTACCGCAAGCTGGAGGCGCGCATCGCGCCTCTGGTCGTGGAGCACATGAGCGAAGTCGTGATGCACGTGGCGGCACCGCGCAGCGGCACAGCCGTCCGAGGCTCCGTGCCGCGCGGGCGACTCTCGAGACCGCTGAAGCAGATTGCTCCAGGCCAGCGAGGCGTCAGAAGCTGACGGGCCACACCTGTACTGAGCGCGCGTCGATGTCGATCCGGCACTGCGACCCCGGGTCAGGTGCACCGGGGACGCCGATGACGGCAATGCGCGCATCACCAATACGGACGATCACACGCTGATCGATGCCCAGAGTCACGGTGCTCTCGACTGTTCCCGAGTAGGCGCCTGCGGCCGCCAGCCGAGCTCCTCCGGCGGAAATGGTCCATCCGACGCGTTGTCCCGGTGTGAGCTCCGGCTCCGCAACGTAGACATGGCCGCCGCCGTCGATTGCGATCTGATCGCCGCTTCGACTCGTGCCGTACGCGATGTAGTCCGCCCCCAGCAGGCGCG
Organism: Steroidobacteraceae bacterium; assembly: GCA_036273095.1. Lineage (GTDB taxonomy): Bacteria > Pseudomonadota > Gammaproteobacteria > Steroidobacterales > Steroidobacteraceae > 13-2-20CM-66-19. Next base: position 13,969 of record DATAXF010000109.1, read on the forward strand.
CGACGGTCTCGTTCGCCGGGCGCCGAAACAACGCCTGTGTCGAGCCCGATTGCAGCACGCGGCCCTGCTCCAGGACGACGATCTCGTCCGCAAGCAGGGCGGCCTCCATCGGGTCGTGTGTGACGAGAATCGTTGCGGCCGACAGCTCCTGCTGCAGCGCGCGCAGCTCGCTCCGCACCCGCGACCGCCGCGGGGCGTCCAGCGCAGAAAGCGGCTCATCGAGGAGCAGCAGTCTCGCCGGCCGGACGAGCGCACGAGCGAGAGCAACCCGCTGCTGCTGCCCGAGTGATAGAGCGGCCGGGCGGCGGTCCTCCAGTCCCTCGAGACCCAGCCGCCCGATCCAATCTCTGGCGGCGTGCGGGTCGGCCCCGCGGGGAAAATGCAGATGCTCGATCACCGTGAGGTGTGGGAACAGGCCGTAATTCTGCGGCACGTATGCGACCCCACGGGCGGCCGGCGCGAGGTCCGCGAGCTCCCGCTCGTCGAGGCGGATACTGCCGTCATCGCAGTGTTCGAGCCCGGCGATCAGCTTGAGGGTGAGCGACTTTCCCGATCCGGAGGGACCAAGGATGGCGACGCGATGGGCCCGCGTCGACCAGGCCGCCTGCAGTTGGAAGGTGCCGAGACGCTTTGCCGCCTCGAATGTGACATGCGGCGACTGGCGGTTCTCAGCACGGGCTTGTCGCTTCACTGCCGGCCTGGCGCGTGATGTAAACCCGAGCGAGGCGCTTCCGAAGGAGGGGGCGGTGGGCACGACATTCAAAGACCTGGTCGTCACCGCGCTCAGCGTCAGGACCAGCAGCGCCAGCACCAGCGTTGGGACCAGCACGGGCAGCATCGCCGGCAGCCCCTGCGCTCCGAACGCAACATACGTATACACAGGCAGTGAGTAGGGGTGATAGGCGACCATGACGGTGGCGCCGAATTCACCGAAGGCACGCAACCAAGCCAACAGCATCCCGGACAGCACCGACGGCCACGCCATGGGCAGGGCAATGCGGAAGAACACCTCGAGCGGTCGACGTCCGAGAGTCGCACCGACACCTTCCAGTACCGGATCGATCGCGGCGAAGGCCGAGCGCGCCGCGATGACGAGAAAAGGCGCCGCGACGAACACCTCGGCGAGAACGATGCCGGCGAACGAATCCGTCAGGGCGCCCGCCGTGGCGCGCCCGAGCGGGCTGCTGTAGCCGACGAGGAAGAGGAGCAGGATGCCGCTTGCGAGCGGCGGCAGGGCGAGCGGCAGCTGGACGAGAAATCCGATTGCGGCCGACAGGCGTCCGGGTGCGCGAGCGAGCAGGTAGCCGAGCGGCACTCCGCCGACGGCTATGATGAGGGTGGCGACGGATGCGCTCGACACCGAAACCGCGCAGGCATCGAGGAGGGCGCGGCCGTCAATGTCGTGCCAGTCGGCCCAGCCTCCCCGCGCGAGTCCGGCGACGAGCGGAGCAGCGAGATAAAGCGCGAGAAGCGCGCCGAGACCGGCAAGCGGCGCGGGAACGCGGCGCGTCACTGCGTCCCGGCAGCCAGCGCCCGAATGTCCGCCGGTGCGCTACCCGACTCTCCGGACAGCGTCGCCTTGCGCAGGGTGAGCCCATGCTCCGCGAGAATCTGTCGTCCCTGGCGCCCGAGCAGGAAGGCAACGAAGCGACGGGCGCCGGAGGCATTGGGCGCGGCGCGCAGGATCGTCACGGTATAGACCGCCTTGGGTGCGATCGCGGCGGGGACGGCGACCGACGGAATCCGCGCATCGGTAACCTCGGTCGAGTAGAAGAAGCCGGCATCGAGCTGGCCGGACTGCAAGCGTCCCACGAGCGTCTCTTCGGGAAGCACCTGCGACGAATTGTCGGGCACACCCAACACCCGCGCCGCGAGGCCGGGCCGGTGGTAAAACTGCTCGGCGGTCGTCATGAGCTGCACGGCAAGTGCCCCCTTGGGGTCGAGTTTCGGGTCGGTGCGTCCGATTCGGATCCCGGGCTGGGCGAGTACATCGTACCAGGGCTTGGTCTTGAACTCCGCGGCGAACCGGCTCGAGGCGCCATAGCCGATCACGAGTGGGGATTCCGCGAACGAGACATACCAGACCACCCATGATCCGTTGCTCGCGCCCATCAGCGCGGAGTCCACTTTGGGGTTGGCGCTGATGAAGACATCGCCCGGACGCAGTCTGCCCTTGATCTGATTGGCCAGCTCCTTGGAGCCGCCCGCAAAGCCGCGGAACGACTGGCCCGTTGCCTGCTCGAAGGCGGGGCCGATGCCGTGCTCCATCAGGTTGACGAGAGAGCCGGCATAAAGCACGTTCACCCTCGCGGCGGCCCGAGTCATCGGAGCCCGACCCGCAATGAGTGCCAGAGCCGCAAGACCAAGCGCGCGCGTAAACCTGTGCATCGTAGTGCCTGAAAATGTAGCGCATTCCAGGCATCTCCGCCAGCATCCGTCAGAAGTTGAGTGTGCCCCTCACGTAGTAGTAGCCGCCGTCGATGCCGAACGGCGAGAACATCGGATACTGGAACACTCCGAGCGTGTCGCCGTAGGTGAAGCTGTTGTAGTGCGCCAGCAGCGTGGAGTTGTACTTGTCGGGATAGCGGTCGAACAGGTTCAGGGCTCCGGCGCTGAGCGTGAGGTGATGCCCGAGCTTATAGCTCACATCGAGATTGGTGATCGGCGTGACCCCGATGGTCGACTGGAAGTATTCGGGCGTATTCGTCGGGTTGTCGCCGTCGTCGTTCTCCCACTCCGAGGTCTTGCCGTAAATCTGCTCCTCGATGTTTATCGCCAGCCTGCTGATCGTCCACAGCGCGCCGAGATTGAGGACGAACCGGGGGCTGGCCGTGGACAGGTCCGAGAGCGCTGTCGCATCGTACAGGGTCTCTCCCGTCAGCTGCAGCGGCGTCGCCGGCACCTTGGTGATCGACGTCTGGTTGAGAGTCGCGCCCACTGACCAGTCGACATGACCGAAACGGTAGTCGGACGGGAAATTGAACACCAGGTCGGCTCCCTGCGTGCTCGTATCGATGCCGTTGGCGAAGAGGGTGACGCCGGTCGTTCCGGTCGCAACGACGGACGGGTCGAGCTGATTGCCGTTCGCGGCGATCGCGGCATTGATCGCCGTGGCCGAGGGCTGCGCCACCCCGTTCAGCGTGCCATAAAGATCGCCGGTCGCGACTATGCGATTCGTGACGTTGATGTGATAGACGTCCAGGGTGCCGATCACTCCGGGCATCGGGCGCCACACGAGGCCGAGGCTGAAGTTCACCGAGTGCTCCGCTTGCAGGCCGTTGCCGAGGCCGATCAGCCTGCCACCGGGTGAATTGGGAGGAAGCTGTACGAAAGCGCTCGTCGGTGTGACGTTCGTCGAGGAGTAGTATTCCTCGGCGAGCGTTGGCGCCCGGAAGCCGCTGCTTACCGTGCCGCGCACCGCGAGCTGCCGGGTGAACTCATACCGGGCGGTGAGCTTGCCGACGGTGTCGCTGCCGAAGTCGCTGTAGTGCTCATAGCGGGCGGCCGCATCGAGGTGCAGCGGATCGATCGGCTGCGCCGCCAGATCGACGTAGATGGCATCGGTATGGCGATAGTGTGTGCCGGCGTCGGTCGGGGTGAAGCCCGGATAGGACTGCGCGCCGCCATCGATGTAGGAGATTGGAACGCCGGCTCCGATGCCGTAGCTGTCACGCCGGTATTCGAGGCCATACGCCACGTTGAGCGGACCTGCGAGCCCGACGTCGAAATCGCGGTTCAGATCGAGGTTCGACGTCCACTGTGTCGTCTGCATGTAGCCATCATAGTAGTCGAGCGGCGTCGCATCGCCGGTGCTGCCGTACACGCCCGCGTTGGCGGAATTGAGCGTATAGGCGTTGAACTGGTCGCGGCCGTAGGTGCTGCTGAGATCCCAACTCCACGCGGCGATCAGGCCCTTGAGGCCGGCCGTCGCGGAGTAATCGTGCTCGCCGCTCGCCTCGAGGGGATCGAAGCCGAACGGGAACGGATACGTGGTGACGTTTGTCGTGGGATCCGTATATGAGACTTTGCTCGGCAGACGGTACTTCTGGAACGACTGCGCGTTCTTGTCGCCGTAGGTCGCGAAGGTATAGAACTGCGTGCCGTCCGGGAAATCGAAGCCGGCGTTGAGCTCGAACAGCTTGGTCTGGTAGTGAGCGTCGCCTTCCTCCGCGCCGAGATACGGATAACCGTTGATCTCGGGCATGTCGGAGTCCGGGTAGGTCGCGAGGTTCGCGGGATTGATGACGCGCTCGTCGATGGCGCTGCGGTTGCTGGCGCCGTGGTCATGAACCTCCGCCGTCACATTGAGGTAGCTGTTCTCGATGGGCTGGAAGCCGGCATTGCCCGAGAAGTCGCTGGTATCGCCGCCGCCGTCCATGTAGCCACCGTAGGTGCCGGAGAGGTTACCGCCGGAGCTGTTCTTCTTGAGAATGATGTTGATGACGCCCGCGATGGCGTCACTGCCGTATTGCGCGGCGGCGCCGTTCGTCAGCACCTCGATGTGGTCGATCGCGTCGATCGGAATGAAATCCAGGTCGACTCCGGCGCACCCCTGGAACGGGCCGCTGTCCACCTCGATGTTGGCGGCGCCATGCCGCCGCTTGCCGTTGACGAGCACCAGCACGTCGTTGCAGCTGAGTCCGCGCAATCTCGCCTGCAGGGTCTGGCCGGCCATGTCGTTACCGAAGGCCTGAGCGACGAAGGACGGCACCACCTGTGCGAGCGCGGCCAGCAGGTCGGGATTGCCGGCCACCGTCCTCAGTGCGGCGGCGCTCATGATCTGCACCGGCGCGGGGCTGTTCGCTGCCGTGATGCCGGACTCGCGCGAGCCGGTCACGATGACTTCGTCGAGCACGTTGATGGCCGCGGAGCCCGCCTGGTCCGCAGGACTCGGTCCCTCGGAAGCGGTCTGTGCGCTGACCGCCCCCGCGCTCAGCAAGAGTAAGAGCGGCGCGGCCGATATCGCTGTGCCGGTTCGTTTGTTCATTGGTCGTCGCCTCTCCCCCGGGCGATGTCATCGTTATATCTATCCGTATATTACGAAGCCCGGCAGCGTGCGGCAAGACGCGCACTGCAACCCGCTCGAGTTGTAGCGGCCGTGGAACAGATTTGGAACAGGTGCGGGTTGCGGAGGCGCAGACTATGCGGCGAGATCGCGCGTCATTTGACGCCACCGCGGTTCCATGCGGCGTCGCTGTTATTCAGCGCACGCCCGCCATCAGTCTCTTCACCGGCGGCGTGATCAACAGCATCACGGCGCCGCCGGCCGCGGTCCACCAGAAGAGCTTCAGGTACAACGCCGGGAGCGTCGCGAGATGCTGCGCGTCGTAGTCGCCGGACAGCAGGCCGGCCAGGAAGCTTCCCAACGCCAGAGTGAGGAAAAACAGGCCCATGGTCTGCGCCGCGAAGCGAGCGGGCGCCAGCTTCGTGGTGGCGGAGAGGCCCACCGGCGACAGACACAGCTCGCCGCAGGCGATCGCGAAATAGGCGCCGATCAACCATAGGGGGGAGACCAGGTTGCCATGCAGCACGCGCAGCGCCGCGAGATACATGACGAGCATGCCCGCCGCCATCAGCAGCAGTCCCCAGGCGAACTTTGCCGGCGAAGACAGGTCACGGTCGCGGTTTCCGAGACCTACCCACAGCGCCGCGAACACCGGCGCCAGCACGATGATGTAGACCGGGGGGAACGTCTGCATGTCCCCCGCAGGGACCTGCCAGCCGAGGACGTGGAGATCGGTATATCGCTGCGCGAACAATGTCAGCGAGCCGAATATCTGCATGTAGGCCATCCAGAAGACGGTGGAGGCCGCAAACAGGATCATCATGGCGAACACCCGCAGGCGCTCCACGCGGGTGAGGCCGCCGAGGAAGGCCATGTACAGCAGATTTCCAGCGAGCAGTACGCCCACCGTCCACGATACACCGGCGACGAGGCTCACCGGATTGACCGTGACGGCGCCGCTCAGCAGCAGCGCCGTGAGCGCGACGACCACCGCCACGATGATCCACAGCGCGAGCCACGAGCGCGGCCGGGTGCTCGCCGGCGCGGCGCCGGCCGAGCCCAGGAAGCGGCGGGTGGCGAGAAACTGCACCACGCCCAACAGCATGCCGAGCGCCGGCAGAGCGAAGCCCGCATGCCAGCCGTAATCCCGGGCCACGACAGGCACGAATATCGGGGCGAGGAATGAGCCGATGTTGATGCCGATGTAGAAGATCGAGAAGCCGGCGTCCCGGCGCGAGCCGCCTTCGGGATAAAGCGCACCGACCGTGTTGCTCACGTTGGGTTTCAACAGTCCGACGCCGAGCACGTTGCAGCCGAGCCCGAGGAAAAACAGCCGCTCGCTGCCGGCGGCGAGCAGGGTGTTACCGAGTGTGATCAGCACGCCGCCCGCGGTTATCGCGACGCGGCTGCCGGTGAGCTGGTCCGCCACCCAGCCACCGAGGAGCGACAGCAGGTAGGTGCCTCCCAGGTAGAGCCCCCAGATGGCACTGGCGCTCTGGTCGGCGAAGCCCAGGCCGCCACGGCCGCTGGCGGCGACCAGGAACAGGATCAGGATCGACTGGATGCCGTAGTAGGTGAATCGCTCCCACATCTCCGTGAAGAAGAGGGTCGCGAGCCCGCGCGGATGGCGGAAATCGGCTGGTTGCGCGGCGCCGACTGTCGCCGCAGCCGCGGAGCCGGCGTGTGCGGCCGCCGTTTCGGTTTCGACGGCCCGGCTCATGCGAGCGCGCGCCGCATCAGGATGCCTGGGGCTGCTCGGCGTCCTGCCGTTTCGAGCGCTGCAGAATTCGCGCCATGATGAGGCCGCCTTCGAAGAGCAGATACATCGGGATGGCCAGCAGCGATTGCGACACTGCATCCGGAGGCGTCAGGAACGCCGCCACGATGAAGACACCCAGGAGAACGTAGCCGCGATAACTCTTCAACTTGCCGAGCTCGACCAGGCCGGTGAGCACCAACAGTACCACGGCCACGGGAAGCTCGAACGCGGCCCCGAATCCGAAGAACATCAGCAGCACGAAATTCAGGTACTGCGAGATGTCGGTCATCATCGTGACGCCCTTGGGCGTCGTGCTGGCGAAGAAATGGAACATCGCCGGGAATACGAAGAAGTAGGCGAACGCGATTCCCGCATAGAAGAGCAGGATCGAGGAGACGAGCAGCGGCAGCGCGAAGCGCTTCTCGTGCCGATAGAGCCCCGGCGCGACGAAAGCCCATATCTGGTAGAGCACGAAGGGCATCGCAATGAAGAGCGCCACGAAGAAGGACAGCTTGAAGGGCGTGGTGAAGGGAGCCGAGACGCTGGTCGCGATCAGTGTCGTGCCCTTCGGCA
>DATAXF010000110.1:0-24379 GCA_036273095.1 Steroidobacteraceae bacterium
GTTTTTCAGCACGACGGCGGACTCAAGGCCTTCGTGAAGTACCTCAACCGCACGCGCGAGCCGATTCACGACTCGGTGTTCTGGTTCAAGACTCAGGACGGGTCCGTCTCGGTCGAAGTCGCGATGCAGTGGAACGACTCCTACCAGGAGAGCATGTTCTGCTACACCAACAACATCCCGCAGAAGGACGGCGGCACGCATCTCGCCGGATTTCGCAGCGCGCTCACGCGCACTCTCAACGACTACATCGAGAAGGAGTTGTCCGCAAAGAAGGACAAGTTGCCGACCACCGGCGATGATTCTCGTGAGGGCCTCACCGCGATTCTCTCGGTGAAGCTCCCCGACCCGAAGTTCTCCTCGCAGACGAAGGACAAGCTGGTTTCTTCCGAGGTCAAGGGCATCGTGGAGGCGGTGGTCTCCGGGAAGCTGCAGGAGTTCCTGCTCGAGCACCCGCAGGAAGCCAAGGGCATCGTCGCGAAGATCATTGAGGCGGCTCGCGCCCGCGAGGCTGCGCGCCGTGCGCGTGAAATGACGCGTCGCAAGGGCGCGTTGGATGTTGCGGGCTTGCCCGGGAAGTTGGCCGACTGCCAGGAGAAGGATCCGGCGCTTTCCGAGATATTCATCGTCGAGGGCGACTCCGCCGGCGGCTCCGCCAAGCAGGGCCGTGACCGGCGAACACAGGCGATACTGCCGCTCAAGGGCAAGATTCTGAATGTGGAGAAGGCTCGCTTCGACAAGATGCTGTCGTCAGTGGAAGTCGGCACCCTGATCACCGCGTTGGGATGCGGCATCGGTAAGGACGACTTCGACCTCGCGAAGCTCCGGTACCATCGTGTGGTTCTCCTGACGGACGCAGATGTCGATGGGAGTCATATCCGGACGCTGCTTCTAACGTTCTTCTACCGGCAACTTCCGGAGTTGATCGCGCACGGGCACATCTACATCGCGCAACCCCCTCTCTTCAAAGTGAAGCGTGGCAAGCAGGAGTTGTACGTCAGGGACGAGCCGGAGCTCGATGCCGCCCTGCTCAACACCGCCCTGGAAAGCGCCGCTCTGCACGTGAATGCTTCGGCGCCGCCGTTGCAAGGTCCGGGTCTGGAGGCGCTGTCGCGCAAGTACATGGAGGTCCAGGCCATCATCAAGCGCTGGTCGCGCCGTTATGACGACCGGCTGCTCGAGCAGCTGATTTACATGCCGGAGGTCAAGCCGGCCGATTTCGACCGGCTCGATTGGCTGCGAAGCTGGGCGCAGGAGCTCCATCAGCGGCTCAACTCCCTCGACGATGCAACGCGTGCTTACCGGGTGGAGCTGCACGGCGCGTCCGGCGAGCATGCGACCCGCATCATGATTCACAAGACCGAGCACGGCACCGCCAGCCACAAGTACCTGCCACGCGAGTTCTTCGATTCCGCGGAGTACCAGCGGATCGCCGACCTTGCGCGCACGCTCGCGGGACTCATCGGCGAAGGCGCCTTCGTCAGCCGCAGTGACGATCGCCAGGACGTCGGCTCGTTCAAGGAAGCCATGAAGTGGCTCTTCGAGCAGGCGCGCAAGGGGCAGACCATCCAGCGCTACAAGGGCCTGGGTGAGATGAACCCGGAGCAGCTCTGGGAGACCACCATCAATCCGCAGACCCGGCGCCTGCTGCAGGTGAAGATCGAGGACGCCGTCGCGGCCGACGATATCTTCACCACCCTGATGGGCGATCAGGTCGAGCCGAGGCGCGAGTTCATCGAGAAGAACGCACTGTCCGTCACGAACCTGGACATCTGATGGAATTCCAGCACATACCGTGCGGGATTGTTTCGCTCTTGCGCTATTCTTGTGACAGGTAGCCCTATTGAATCAATATTGTGGCTAATGAGCCGCTGATTCGCGCGTGAGATCGATGCGCATTGGCCCGGTCCAGGCCAGGAGCGAAATGGAAGTTCTCATGCTGCAGTCAAACCCCTAGGCCGCGCACGCCCACGTAGGCCGCATAGAGCGAAGTGCTGGCACAGATATAAAGCCGGCTGCGGTTGTGCTCATAGCCGCCGAAGCACAGGTTGGCTGCTACTTCCGGAAGAACGATCCTGCCGATCGGGGTGCCGTCCGGCGCGAACACGCTGACACCGTTGAAGTCCTTATCAGGCGACCAGCCGCCCGCGCACCACAAGTTGCCATCCTCATCGACGCGGATGTCGTCGGCGATGCCGCCATGCGTGTCGGCCAAGTCATGGAGCACATGGGCGTGGGTGAGTGTTCCATCATCGCTGACGTCGTACACGCGGATGTACGAAGGGGGCCCGCTCGTTTCGGAAACGTAGAGCCTCTTCTCGTCCGGCGAGAAGCAGACGGCGTTCGGCTGCTCATAGTCATCGGCCACCGCCGTCAGGCGGCCGTTACGGGGGTCGAAGCGATAGACGCTGCCCGGGAGCTCGGGTTTGGCACGCCAGCCTTCGTGGTCACCCTGGATGCCATAGCTCGGATCGGTGAACCAGACGGTACCGTCTGATTTGACGACGACCCCGTTCGGCGAGTTCAGTCTCTTCCCCCGGTAATGATCCGCGAGCACCGTGACACTGCCGTCGTACCCGGTACGGGTGACACGCCGGGTACGCTGCTCGCAGGTCACCAGCCTTCCCTGCCGGTCGCGCGTGTTGCCGTTGGCCTCGTTGGACGGATAGCGGAACAGAGTGGTCTCGCCGCTGACCTCGTCGTAGCGCATCAGGCGATTGTTCGGCACATCGCTGAAGATGACGCTGTGCATGTCGCCGAAGTAGACCGGCCCCTCGGTCCACTCCGCGCCGCTCCAGAGCCGGCGGACTTCCGTCGTACCGACGACGTACTTCTTGAAACGCGAATCGAATGCCTCGATCGCCGGATCGGGGTAGGCAACTGACGCCGGGTCGTTCCAGTTTCTCGGCGGCGGCGTGGTTCCCGGCGGATCGGATTGCGAGCGCGCCAATGCCGGGGTGGCTGCAACGGAGCCGACGGCAGCTGCGGCAGCCGCGTTCAAAAACGAGCGTCTGTTCATGATGGACCACCCCCCGAGCGATCATACGCGAGTCGCTCGATCCTGTGCTCCAGCTGGGTCGGCCTGCCGCGGAATCAGGTCAGGAGTTTGTCGGGCGTGATGGGCAGATCGCGCACGCGCCTGCCGGTTGCGTGGTACACGGCGTTGGCGATCGCCGCCGCGGCGCCGACTATGCCGATCTCACCTATACCGCGCGAGCCCATCGGCGTGGAACGGTCATCGACCTCTTCGAGCCACACGGCATCGAGATTGGCCGCGTCGGCGTTCGTGGCGATGTGATATCCCGCGAGGTCGTGGTTGATCACCAGCCCGAGGCGCTCGTCCATCACGCTCTCTTCGTGCAGCGCCATGGACAGTCCCATGGTCATCCCGCCGATGAACTGCGAGCGCGCGAGCCGGGGGTTGATGATGCGCCCGGCGGAGAACACGCCGAGCATCCGCGCCACTCTGACCTCGCCGGTCTCCGCGTTGACACGCACCTCGGCGAACTGCGCCCCGAAGGAATGCTGCGCGAAGGTCGCGTCAGCGGCAGGCTTCGGAGTCTCCGCCGAAGCCTCGGCGCCGGGCGGCGGCCGTGCCCCATGCAGACGCCGCAGCTCCCGGGCCGCAGCCACTATGGCCCATCCCCACGACGAGGTTCCGGACGATCCACCGGCCACTGTCGCGTTCGGCTGCTCGGTATCTCCGATCTCCAATTTCACGGTCGCCACCGGACACTCCAGGGCGTCAGCGGCGACTTGCGTCAAGGTGGTCCAGGTACCCGTACCGAGGTCGGCAGCGCCGATCCGCACCACATAACGGCCGTCCTCTCCCAGCCGGATCGCGGCTCGCGAGCCCAGAAGGACGTAGCGCGGATAGGTGGCGCTGGCCACGCCGAGCCCGAAAAACCAACTCCCCCGGGACCGTTGCCGGGCTCTCGGGTCCCGCCCGGTCCAGCCAAAGCGGCGCGCGCCCTCCCGCAGACAGTCCACCAGATGGCGGCTGCCCCAATCCTTCCCGGACTCGGGGTCACGCTCGGGCTCGTTCCGTAGCCGCAGCTCGATCGGGTCGAGACCGCAGGCCACGGCCAGCTCGTCCATCGCAACTTCGCCGGCGAACATTCCCGGCGTCTCGCCGGGAGCCCGCATCCAGGACGGTTTCGGCACATCGAGCGCCGCGAGGCGGTGGCGGGTACGCCGGTTCGGAGCGGCGTACATGATGCGTGTGGGCAATGCCGTCTGTTCGGCAAACTCCTCGAAGCGGGAAGTCTGCTCGACAACTTCGTGAATGATCGCCGTCAAGCGTCCGTCGCGGCCGGCGCCCAACCTGAAGCGTTGGATCGTCGGCGTGCGATGTCCGGCGAGGGTGAACATCTGCTGTCGGGTCAGCGCCAGCTTTACCGCCCGCCCAGGCGACCGCAAGGCGGCCAGGGCAACCAGAATGTTATGAGCGTGCGGCTCTCCCTTGGAGCCGAAGCCGCCGCCCACGTAGGGAGAGACGACCCGCACCTGATCGGGACGCAGGCCCAGGGTGGCTGCCACTTTCGTGCGGACGGAGTGAGCGCTTTGCGTCGAATCGTACAGAGTCAGCCTTGCCGCATCCCAGATCGCGATCGTCGAATGCGGCTCCATCGGCTGGTTGTACTCCATCGGTGTCGAGTACGTCGCGTCCACCTTTACCGCGGCGGCGCTGAATGCCGCCTCGGCGTCGCCTACGTCCGTGTCGGTTGGATAGCTCGGGTTGACGGTTTTCGGCGCGTAAAGATCATTGCGTCCGGCATGGAATCGTACGTCATGCTCCGCTACGTCGTAGTCCACCTGGACGAGGTCCGCAGCCAGCCGAGCCGCCTCCATGCTCTCCGCCACGACCGCGGCGATGAACTGTCCGCGAAAATGGATCTCGTCCGACTGCAGCACCCAGAGCTCCTTGTTGTCATCGGAGGCCAGTCTCGGCGCCGTTCGGGGGGTGATCACGGCTATGACACCCTCGACGCGCTCTGCTGCGCCCGTGTCGATCGCACGGATGCGCCCGCGGGCAATCGCAGACTGCACGGGATGCAAGTAGGCGGGTTGCTGCACGCGCTGCTCGAAGGCGTAAGGCGCCGTTCCCGTGACCTTCAGCTTGCCATCCATGCGCTCCAAGGAGGCTCCGATGGCATGGGGCTCGAGCAGCCTCATCACCGCGCCCCCGCCGCAAGATGGCGCAACACCATGCGCAAAGTGTTGCGCGCCAACGGGATCTTGAACGCGTTGTACTTCAGCGGCTCGGCGCCGGCGAGCTCCTCCCGCGCGGCGCGATCATAGTTTTCCTCCGTCGCCGCGGCGCCTCGAAGACTGGCTTCCGCGCGCAGCGCGCGCCAGGGCTTGTGCGCTATGCCGCCGAACGCAATGCGTACCTCCCTGATGTGCCCGTTGCTCACCTCCAGAGCTGCCGCGACGGAAACCAGCGCGAAGGCGTAGGAGGCGCGATCCCGCACCTTGTAATACGCAGAGCGCGCTGCGACAGGCAACGCCGGCAACTCGACCGCGACGACGAGCTCGCCATGCCCCAACACCGTGTCGCGCTCCGGCGAATCACCCGGCAGCCTGTGGAAGTCGACGATCGGAATCGGCCTCTCGCCTTGCGGTCCCAGCACGATCACCGTGGCGTCGAGCGCAGCGAGCGCAACGGCCATGTCCGACGGGTGCACTGCCACACAGTGCTCCGAAGCGCCCAGGATCGCGTGATCGCGATTGCGTCCGTCGATCGCGGCACAGCCGCTGCCCGGATTGCGCTTGTTACACGGCGTGGTGATGTCCTGGAAATAGGCGCAGCGTGTACGCTGCAAAAGGTTGCCGCCGGTGGTCGCGAGATTACGCAATTGGCCGGAGGCGCCGGCGAGCAGCGCCTGCGCCAGGACGGGATAGCGCTTTCGAATCATCAGGTCTGCGGCGAGGTCACTGTTGCGCACCCCAGCGCCTACTCGAATCCTGCCGTCCGGCAGCGACTCGATTGCCGCGAATGGCAGGCGTGACACGTCCACCAGCAGGTCCGGGTGAGCGACCCCGAGCCTCATGTGGTCGATGAGATTGGTGCCGCCGGCGAGGAAAGCTGCGTTGGGATGGGCGGCCACCCGAGCTACCGCCGCGCTCGCGTCGGAGGCGCGTTCATACGCGAATGGAGTCACGGCCACGTTCCCTTGCGGAGGACGTCCCGAATCGCCGCGACGATGTTTACGTAAGCGCCGCAGCGGCAGAGATTGCCGCTCATGCGCTCGCGAATCTCGTCCTCGCTCAGCTCCGTTGGGCCGGTAAGGTCCTGTGTGACGAAGCTGGGATGACCCGCTCTGGCTTCCTCGAGCATGCCCACGGCGGAGCAGATCTGTCCGGGTGTGCAGTAGCCGCACTGCAGTGCGTCGTGGTCGAGGAAGGCCTGCTGGACCGGGTGGAGCGTCTCGCCGTTCGCAAGTCCTTGCGCTGTGGTGATCGTGGCGCCATCACACGCGACGGCCAAGGAGAGGCACGTCGTGACGCGCCTCCCGTCGAGAAGAACGGTGCAGGCCCCGCATTGACCATGGTCGCACCCCTTCTTGGCAGACGTGACGCCCAGATGTTCGCGCAGCGCATCGAGCAATGTCGTGCGCGTGTCGACGGCCAATGAGCGCTGTTCCCCGTCGACTCGCAGGTTGATGCTGGCCTTCACGGAACCGCCCTCTCCGGCATCGCTGTCCAGCGACAACGCTGCGCCTCTCGGGCGGTTCCCCCCAGCGCATGCCGGGGGCTATCTAATTTCCCGGGTCGAGAAAGAGAAGCTTGAGCGAGCCAGGGACGAACGGCGACGGACCGCGTCTTCCTGCCTGCCGCGCCGCCCGGAACGCGGCCATGGCCTTGGCGTTGGTGGCAGCCGCCGGAAGGAAGAGCCGGCCGCTGACCGGATCGACGCTCATGGTGCGCGCCGACAGAGCGGTCTTCACCGTGGCGGCAGGCACGAAGGTGTTGGCGTCGACCTCCCGGATGATCGATACCGTACCGTCCATCCCGTTGGAGCTGAAGAGCAGCTTGCGTGTCGGGTCGAACGCGGCACCGTCGGTGCCTTGACCGATCGGCACCGTTGCGACCGTCCCGCCGGTGTCGGCATTGACGACCACGAGACGCTCATTCTCACAACTCGAGAAGAGTCGGTGTGTCGCGGTGTCGATGGCGAGTCCGTGCGGGGCCTGGCACTGGGAGATCGGCCAGGTGGCATCGACCTTGTTCGTGGCCGTGTCGATCCGGAAGATCTCCCGCTTCTCGACGCCGTTCACGTATACCTTGCCGTTGTCGCCGGCAACGGCGTATTCGAGCTTGCTTCCGACCCGTACCGTCGCGACCACACGATCGGCCGCCGGATCGATCACGGTGAGCAGCCCGGGATCACCATCGACCACGAATACATGGCCGCTGGTCGGGTCGATGGTCACGGCGTCGGAGTCCGCAGCGGCCTTCAGGTGCTTCACCACCTTCAGAGTCTTCAGACTGAACGCCACGGCTTCTCCCGCGCGTCCATCATCTGTGTAGCCGAGTCCCGCGGCGTGGGAGATGGCGATGCCATGAGTGCCCCCCGGCATGCCCTCGACTACCCCGACGATTCTGCCGCTCCTGCCATCCACGACGGTCACACGGTCACCGTGGGCGACGTATACGCGGTGCGACGGACTGTCATAAACGGCATAGTCCCAGCGATCCGGGACGCCCAGACGCACGCTGCGCGTCAGGTGATAACTGGCGGCGGATGCGATCGGCATGACCCCGAACACAACAGCCAGCGCAAACACGGGCAGCAGATATCGTCGCACCATATCCCCTTCAATTGCTCGAGGCGAGCCGAAAAAACCACCATAGCACCCCGGCTCCTTTACCGTCACCGGCCCCAGCCGCTAGACTGGATCACTTCACCGCAGACGGCAACATCACCATGCCAGGATCCGCGGAACGCTCTTCCGGCACGGATGCGATCGATCTCGACCGCTATCTTGCCCGGATTGGCTACCGTGGCACCCCGCGGGCGGACCTCGATACTCTGCGCGCCCTGACGGAGCTGCATCCGGCGGCGATCCCGTTCGAAGCCATCGACGTCTTCCTGCGGCGGCCGGTCGATCTCAGCCCGGGCGCGATCCAGGCGAAACTCATCGATGGCGGTCGCGGCGGCTACTGCTTCGAGCAGAATGGCCTCCTCAAGCACGTACTCGGAGCCCTGGGATTCAAGGTCGAGGGGCTGATTGCGCGCGTGTTCTGGATGCGCCCGGACGATGCGCCGCCTCTACCACTCACCCATATGGCCCTGCGTATCACCATCGATGACGAGCGCTGGCTGGCGGATGTGGGCTTCGGAAGCTGTGTCGCCGGCGCCCCTCTCCGGTTCGACGCCGTGGGCGCGCAGCAACCAACACGACACGAAACCTTCCGGCTGACTCCCCGGGGCGCCTGGACCCTCGTCGAGGCACAACTTCCCGCCGGCTGGCACCCCGTCTACATGCTCTCGCCGGAGCCGGCGCTCGACAGCGACTACATTGCCGCCAACTGGTATACGTCGACCCATCCGGAATCAGGGTTTCGTCAGGAATTGCGCGTCGCGCTGACGACGCCGCAGCGGCGGTCGACCCTGCTGAATAACCGCCTGACCGTTCGTCACGTCCAAGGGCCGGTTGACCGCCGCCTGCTCAGCGAGCCCGAGCTGGCGGACGCGCTGGTATCGACCTTCGGGCTGCGGCTCGACGCCGATTCGGCGAGGCAGGCGGCCGCCAGCGCCGCGGCGTCGGCGCTTCAGACACCCGCTTGACCCCCGAGAGAACGGCGCGCGTTCCCGACGTCCGCTGGCGCATCGCCGGGCTGATTGCGATCGGCGTGCTCGTCAATTACTTCGATCGCATCAGCCTCTCGGTCGCAGGGCCGCAGTTCGAGCGGTCGTTTCACCTGACTCCGGTCGAGCTGGGGCTGCTCTTCAGTGCCTTCTTCTGGAGCTACGCACTCCTGCAGATTCCGGGTGGTCTGGTACTGGATCGCTTCGGTGTCACCCGTGTCGGCCGTTGGAGTGCGTTCCTGTGGGGCGCTGCACAGCTGCTGACGGCCTGCGCGGGCGGCTTTGCCGGTATTTTTGCCGCCCGACTGCTACTCGGTATCGCCGAGGCTCCGAGCTTTCCCGCCAACTCCAAGGCCACGGGCTATTGGTTTCCGCGCGCCGAGCGGGCCCTGTCGACGGCCCTGTATGACTTCGGCGCCAAGTTCTCGAACGTCATAGGCGTGCCGCTCGTTGCGCTGGCCGTGGTGCGCTTGGGCTGGCGCTGGGGCTTCGGCCTGGTGGCGGTGCTGAGCTTCGTCTACTTCGTGGTGTTCTACCGGGTGTATCGCGATCCCAGCCAACACCCCAAAGTAACCTACGAGGAGCTGGCGTACATCGCCGCCGGCGGCGCCGAGCCCGAAGGACAGCCGTCCGGGTCCGTCGCGGGCATGCTGGGCTACCTCCTCGGCACGCGCAAGGTTTGGGGGCTCGTGATCGGATTCGGAGCCTACGGCTACAGCTTCAACCTCTTCCTGACCTGGCTGCCCGATTACCTCGTGCGGACGATGCACCGCAGCATTCTCACGTCCGCCGGCTTCGCGGCCATCCCTTGGGCGTGCGGCTCGGCCGCCGACCTGGTGGTGGGCGGCTGGCTGATCGACTTCCTGGTCGGCAGGGGACGCGACGAGACACGGGTCCGCAAGACCGTGCTGGTGATCAGCATGTGTACCGGCCTCGCGGTGCTCGGCGCCACGGCCACGGACCGCCCCGGCGTCGCGTTGGTGTGGATCTCCGTCGCCCTGACCGGGCTCTCGGCAGCGGCGCCGATCGCCTGGTCCCTGACTTCGCTGATTGCACCCAAGGGCGGGGTCGGCGCCGTGGGCGGCATCATGAATTTCTCCAACAACATGATGGGTGTCGTGGCGCCGATCGTCACCGGCTTCATCGTAGGCCGCACGCACTCCTTCGTCGACGCCTTCCTGGTCGCCGGCCTGGTGTTGTTTGCAGGCGTTGCCGCCTTCGTGTTCCTGCTCGGCCGCATCGAGTCCCTGCCGGGGCCGCCGGCGCGACATATCAGAACCAGCGCTTCTCGTACGTGAGCGCGGCGATGAGCATCACGATCGGCACGATCCACCCGAGATCGAAAGGCAGCCGGTGTGTCCAGCGACGCGGCGTCATCCATGC
Source organism: Steroidobacteraceae bacterium (assembly GCA_036273095.1). GTDB lineage: Bacteria > Pseudomonadota > Gammaproteobacteria > Steroidobacterales > Steroidobacteraceae > 13-2-20CM-66-19. The sequence continues at coordinate 10,196 of DATAXF010000110.1, forward strand.
CGCCGCGGCGCCGATCACCACTGCCGTCGCCAGCCAACCGTAATAGAAGATGGGGAAGCCGTCCGCGGGCCCCTGCCGGACGAGGTGCAGCTCCTTGACGACCGGATAATAGATGACCAGCGGCCAGTTGAAATAATAGGCCAGGGTGTAACCGACCGAAGCGGCGAGCGAGAACAGCAGCAGTCGGCCGCGCTCGATCAATGCGCAAGTCCTTTGATGTTGTTGAGCACATCGCCGATGAGGAAATTCCACCAGACGATCGCAGCGAGTATCCAGGTCAGGCTCATGCGCGCCGTGGCGTGCTCGGCAGCGAGAGGTTTCCTCCATGCCGCCCAGTAGGCCGGCAGCATCAGCAGCCCGATCGCGGCGAAGTGCTCCTTGAGCTCGAAGCTGCCGTTCGCCACGCGCAGATCGTTCAGCTCCAGAACCGGGCGCACGATCATTCGATAGGATGGATAGAGCGACGCCCCGATCAGGCTCGCGGCGACGAAGAGCACCACGATCGCGCCCGCATATGCGGCCGCATCGACGGCTCTGTAACGGCTGCCGAAGGTCTTTTTGCCGGTATCGGTTCTGCCCCTGACGGCAATCGCCTGGTGAGTGATCGCACCCAACAGGGCCACGGCCAGGAGACTGTGCAGGATGAGCAGTGCCGTTGTCAGCGAGTCACCCAATCGAGCGACGTCCAGAACGACGTGTGGGCATACGAAAGTGCCAGGATGCCGAAGGAAACGAAGCACATGCAGGCGATCATGATCCTGCGGGCCGGCTGTGTCCCGGCGGATGCCGAGGGGAGCGAGCGGCGGGGAGCCTCGAGCATGTCCCACGCCTGCTGCATCCCGGACAAAGCCCGCCGATGCGGCTCCTCCGCGAGCCAGCGCTCGTAGCCGGCGCGCTCCTCGAGCGTCATCACTCCCCGATGAAGAATTGCGAACCAGCGAGCAGCTTCTTCTCGCACGCTCATGAGGAGGTCTCGCGTCGGGAAATCATGGGAAAAAATCCGCGCTGAGCCGATTTTAGCGCGCGCGCCGGGATCATTCTATCCCCGCCCCTTCTGCGCGCCGACGTCCCTGTCGGCCTCGCCGGGCGCCAATGCCCGACTCAGCCGCAGCATCGCTTCGGCGACGTGCTTTTCCACCATGCTGGCGCTGACGCCCATGCGATGGGCGATGCCCATGTAACTGAGGCCCTCGAATCGATGCAGCTCGAATGCCTGCCGACAGCGCGGCGGGAGCGCATCGATGGCGGCAAGGACCCGCTGCAGCGTCTCCTCGCCCGAGGCGATGCGCTCCGGGTCGAGGACGTAGCCCGCTGCAAGCTCGGGATTCACCGATGAGTCGAAGAGCGCAGCTTCCCGTTTACGACGCCGGCTGCGGTCGATCCACAGGTTGCGTGTAATTCGCGCCAGAAACCGAGCTGGCTCTCGGACCGTCTGCGGCGTGGTAAGTCGTAGGACGTTCACGCAGGCGTCCTGTGCAACATCCTCCGCGTCCTTGTGTCTGTTCTTGCGGCCAAGCCGGATCAACTCGCAACACGCCGCCACAAGCTGATCGAGCGTCGACCTTCGTCTATGCAGAGCCAAAAGAAGTCCCCCCAGCGCACTGCACCGTCACCAGCGGCTCCAAAAAGCGCTGCCGACTCCAGTTGAACCGAATCTAGCAGCTCTCTGGCCCCCCGACGAGCCGCGTAAGCAATTCCTTATACCCGGCCTGAATTTGCAATTGGTCTGCCGCGGCCCCCCGGCGCACAATCGTCATTGAAAGCGAGGGGGAACGGCAGTGGACGAGATCCATAGCCTGCTGTCGAAAGTGCGCCGCGTGCTGCGGCGCCGAGGCCGCACCCCGGATGAGGCCGACGATCTCATCCAGGAGGCGTTCCTGCGTCTGCAGATCTATTGCCGGGACCATACGGTCCGTAACACCGCCGGTTTCCTTCTGCGCACCGCATTGAATCTCGCGCTCGATCGCAGGCGACGCGCGCGCGTGGCGGCAATAGTGCCTGGCGCACTGGATGACCTGCCTCTGGCCGATCCCAGCCCCCTACCCGATGAGGTATGCGCGGCTCAAGAACGTCTACAGCGTATGAAGGCGGGCCTGGAGGCGATGAGTCCCCGCAGGCGCGAGGTCTTCATCCTGAACCGGATCGAGGGATACAGCTTCCCGCAAATCGCGGGCCAGCTGGGCATTACCGTAAGCGCGGTGGAGAAGCACGCCGCGAAGGCCATCCTATTCCTCACGGACTGGATGGATGAGCACAGGGAATCGGACGAGCAATAGGATGACCAACGTCGACGACAAGCCGAATCGTCATGCGCACCGCCGCGCCCGGGCAGAGGCCGCGGCATGGGTCGTGCGACTGCATGGTCCGGAGCGCTCGCCGGATGTCGAAGCGGGTTTTCGGGAGTGGCTGGCCGCGGATCCCGAGCACTCGCGGCAATTCGAGCGGGTGACCGACGTCTGGGATGCCGGTGCCCGGGTCCCGATCAGTGGACTGCCGCGCGTTCGAGGCGCCTGGCGATCTCCGGCGCCGCGCGGCTGGGCCATCGCGGCAACGATCCTCGTCGCCTGCCTCGGCATCGCCTGGCTCGCTCTCGGGACGCTCCGGCCCGGTACGGTCTATCGCAGCCGAATGGGCCAGCTGCGGCTCCTCGAGCTGAAGGACGGCAGCAGCATCTCACTCGATTCCGACAGCGAGATCCGTGTCGTCTACAGCGACACCGAACGGCGCGTGCAGCTCGATCGCGGGCAAGCCTACTTCGACGTGAAGCACAACCCCGGCTGGCCCTTCGTGGTAGTGGCCGGGCGACACCAGATCACCGATATCGGCACCGCATTCGTGGTGCGGTACGACCCCGCCTTCACGGTCGTGACTCTCATCAAGGGGCGGATAGCCGTGAGTTCCCGATTCGGCGGCACCGAAAGCGCCGACAGCATTCTTGCCGCCGGGCAACGTCTCACATTCGCCGGTGACGAGCCGCCGAAGCTCGACCAGCCCCGGCTCGTCGAGGTCACCGCCTGGCAGCGCGGCGAGGTGATGCTGGACGACACCACTCTCGCGCGGGCCGTGGCCGAGCTCAACCGTTACGATGCATCCTCGCTGATCATCGACGACCCGCGAGTTGCGCGCCTGCGGATAAGCGGCATCTATCACACCGGCAACAACCGCGAATTCGCGCTGCTGCTCGCGAGGCTGTACGGCGTTCACGTCTCCGATCGGGGCAACCGGATCGTCCTCGGAGCGCAAGCGACATCCGCCCGCTAGCGTCCTGACCAGGAAATTCTCCATGACAGATGAGGTATTCACCCGGCCCGCGCGTCTCTGATCACTGTCAGTATCGAAGGGGGATACCGGTGGTCTCGAAATTTCGCGGACTGTTGGCGGCCGTCGCTCTCGGGTTCCTGTGCGCAATCACCTCGCCTGTGGCGCAGGCTCAACAAAGCTTCCACTTCGATATCCCATCGCAGCCACTCGCGGACGCGCTGCGCGCGATCGGCCGCCAGACGGATCTCAACATCCTCTTTGACCCGGACAGCGTGCGCAACCGCATCGTCGCGCCGCTTCATGGGGACTACACCGCGGCCGAAGCGATCGATCGCGTGTTGCGGGGAACGAACCTCGTCGGAACGCGCACCGATGCGAGCTCCGTCGTGGTACGCCACGTTCCGGCCGCCAAGGGCAGGAACGTGGCCGCGGCGCCCGCGCCCGTTGCCGACGGGACCGGATCCGCAGCCGCAGACTCCGATCCGCCGGCCGATCCCGGCCCGCCGCCGCCGTCCGCGCCGGCATCGTTGCCGCCGGACCAGTTGCAGGAGGTCCTCGTCACCGCCGAGAAGGTCGTCGAGCCGGCTTACAGAATCCCCATAGCCATGTCGGTGCTGAGCGGCGAGGGGCTGAAGAGCCAGGGCATCGTCAACGTCTCGGACCTCACCAACTCCGTGCCCAGCGTGATCGTCGGCCGGGACGCCTTCGGCGTCAACATCAACATCCGCGGCGTGACCACCACCGACAACACCAGCAAGGGCGAGCAGGGGATCGGCTTTTACGTCGATGGCATCATGCTCGGGCGCCCCCTGGAGGAAGGCCTGGCCATGTTCGATCTCGATCGCGTCGAGATCCTGCGCGGCCCGCAGGGCACTCTCTACGGACAGAGTACCACTGGCGGCGTCATCAACATCATCACCAATCAGCCGGCCGATCGGTTCGAGACGAGCGGCGACATGGAGTTCGGCAACTATGACACGGTGCGGGCCGACGGCATGATCAATCTGCCGGTCACCGACTCCATTGCGCTGCGCGCGGCGGTGAACGCCAACCGACGCGACGGCTACGTCAAGCCGGACATCGATTATCAGCCCTCGGACGCGCAGGACGATCCCACGGCCCGCAACGATCAGGACGATCGCGCCGGACGGCTGTCCGCTCTGTTCAAGCTGGGATCGCAGACGCGGCTGCTGCTGACCGGGACCGCCGCCAGCGTCGGCGGCGTGGGTTGGGCATCGGTCCCCATTCCCAACGTGCTGAACAACTCCGGGAGCGCGCAGCTCAACGCCTATGCCAGTCCCTTCGCGCCTCACATTGCCGACAACCTCGCCATGGTCAATGCCCAGCTCGACAGTAAGCTCGGGCCTGTCGCACTGACCTGGATCGGTGGCCATCTGCACTTCAGCGCCAACGATCTCACCTCGTACACGTATGATCCGGCGACCAATTCCGACCAGTACGAATGGCGGGATTATTTCTTCCGTCCTGCCGTTACCGACTCGCAGGAGCTGCACATTGCAAACTCCCGGCCGGGACCCTGGCAGTGGCTGGCGGGGGTCAACTGGTATCGGGAGGACATCCAGGAGAGCGACCATCGCTTCAACGCGCCCGTGAGCGACCCGACTCTGGCGGACAGCACCAATGCCATAAATCCCGCCAATCACACGGTACACAACTCCAAGGGAGCCTTCGGGCAGACGAGCTATACGTTCGCCGATCACTTGCGGGCTACCGCGGGCGTGCGCTGGTCGCAGGACAGCCTCGTGCGGCACGGCACATTCGCCGCCGGGCCTTTCGGCGTCAACGGCCTCTGCCCGTCGCCGCCTCCCATCCAGGATTGCATCGGCGGCCCCAATAACGGCTCGGAAAGCGCGAACAAGGTCACCTACCGTCTCGGCCTGGACTACTTCGCGACCGCCAACCAGATGATCTACGGCCTGGTGGCAACGGGGTACAAGCCCGGCGGATTCAACGACTTCGATCCGGTCACGCACCGCGTGGCTCCTTACCTGCCGGAATCGCTCACCGATTTCGAGCTGGGGTACAAGGGTCGGCCGAGTGGCGTTCTCGAGTTCGACTCGAACGTCTACTACTATGATTACGCCCGCGATCAGATCACCAGCGTCGTGGACGTCGACAACAATTTCGTCGTCTACACCCGCTCCGTGCCGACCCGCATCTACGGCTGGGAGAACCAGCTGAAGTGGCGCGTCGCTGCGGCCGACACGCTGGACGCTTCATTCACCGCCATGCACTCCAGGTACGTGAGCCTGGAGGCCGGAATCATGCAGAACATCAGTTGGGCCGGCTACACGCTCGACAAGACGCCCAGCGCCACCGCGAGCCTGGGCTACACACATGACTGGAGCCTGGGCGATCACGGCACCCTGAGCGGCCATGCGGATGTCTTCTACAGTACGTCCTATGTGACCAGCGACTACATCGTCGCAGTGCAATACCGGCAGCCCGCCTATACGCGGACCGATCTGACGCTCACGTATACCGATTCCTCGGGCCGCTATTACATGCAGGGATTCGTCAGGAACCTGGAGAACAAGGTGCAGCTGTTGACCGCCGAGGGCCAGGGCAACGATGACGCGGCCGTATCGGAGCCGAGGATGTTCGGCGTCAGGCTGGGATTCAACTATTGATCGGCACGGCGGCCCGGGCGCGCCACGGCGCGCAGGATATCCAACAGTTCCGACTGTGCCGCCGTGGGGACCCAGTCGCGCCGCAGAGTGAGGCCGATGGCGCGCACGACGCGACCGGCCGGATGCGGTAGCGCGACCAGCTCGCCGGCCGCGAGCTCGTGCCGGGCCTGCTGCTCCGAGAGCAGCATGGCGCGATCGCTGCCGAGCAGCAGCGCACGGGCCGCGATCAACGAGTTGCATTCGATCGCCGCCGCCGGCGGCGCGGCGCTCACACCGCTGAACAGCCGCTCGAAGTGCCGGCGCAGCGGCGAGCCCGCCCGCGGCGCGATCCAGGGGAATCTGGCCAGCGCCTCGGCAGGAGGCGCGCGCCGGCCGCCGCCGCTCATCTTCTCGAGTGGATGGCCCCGGCGCACGATGATCGCGAGAGGATCCTCGAACAACTGCTCCTGCACGACATCCGCCGGGACCTGCTCGCGCAGCGCCCCCACGAGCACGTCCGCGCGACCCCGCCGCAGCGCCTCGAGCAGGTTTTCGTAGGGCCCGTCCAGGATCGAGACCCGGTGCTGCGGCCGAAGTGCGGCAAAGCGCAGCACGGCCGCCGGCACCATGAAGCTGCGCCCGAGCGGCATCGCGCCGATCACCGTATGACCGCTCTCGGCGCCCGTTGCCGCAGCGACTTCCGCCCGGGCCTGGGCGAGCTCGGCCATGGCGAGCTGCACCTGCAGTCCGAGCCGCAGCGCTTCGCGCGTGGGGCGCAGGCCGTGGCTGGTCATCTCGAAGAGAGCGACTCCGAGCCGCCGCTCGAGCTCGCGGGCGGCGCGCTGAATCGTTGCGCGCGTCATGCCGATGTGTCGCGCCGCAGGGCCGAAGCCGCCCCCTTCGATCGCGGCCACGAGGGCCTGCAGTTGCCTCGCGGTTATACCGCGGATCGCGCCTCCGGGGCCGCGCGTCTGGGGCTGGGGCGCGGCTGTGGCGAGCGCGTCCTCGAGCCGCTGCAGCGCGCCCGCCACGCGCCCGGCGCAAACCTTTCCCGCCTCGGTCAGCTCCATGCCGCGCACGGTGCGGGCAAAAAGCCTGCCGCCGAAGTCTTTTTCCAGGGATCCGATTGCCTGCGTGACCGCCGGCTGGCTCAGGTGCGCCGCGCGTGCCGCGGCACTCACGCTGCCCAGGCGGGCGACCGCGCAGAAGACGGACAGATGGCGCAGATTGGGAATCGGGGTCACCTGTATGTAATTTCTTATACCACGCTCGCAATTGCAATTGGCGCCTGCACCGCACCCGGCCGACAATTGCGCAACCATGAACATCGTACGCACCAACACGTCCAGAGCGGACAGGGCCGCGGTCGAGCGGCTCGCGAAATTCGGCGTCGCAACCGTGCACGAGGCGCAGGGCAGGACGGGTCTGCTCGCGCCCCCTATCCGCCCGATCTTTCCCGGCGCCCATATCGCCGGAACCGCGGTGACCGTCAGCCTGCCGCCGTGCGACAACTGGATGATTCACGTCGCCGTCGAGCAGTGTCGCGAGGGCGACGTGCTCGTGGTCGCGCCGACTTCCTACTCCGGCGCAGGCTATTTCGGCGAGTTGCTCGGCTGCTCACTGCAGGCACGAGGGGTCAAAGGACTGGTGATCGATGCCGGGGTCCGGGATGTGCGCGACCTCACCGCGATGCGCTTCCCGGTCTGGTCGAAAGTCATCTCCGGCCAGGGTACGGTGAAGGAGACTCTCGGCAGCGTGAACGTACCGGTCGTCTGCGCAGGCGCTGTCGTACATCCGGGCGATGTCGTCGTCGCGGACGATGACGGAGTCTGTATCGTTCCGCGGCAGCGGGCCGCCGAGGTCGCGGACGCCAGCGCCGCCCGAGAAGCCAAAGAGGCGAAGATGCGCGAGCGCCTGAAGGCCGGCGAGCTGGGGCTCGACATCTATCGGATGCGGGAAAAGCTCGCGAGCCTGGGCCTCGTCTACCGCGACGACCCGGCCGGAGAGTAGCGCGTGCTGCGGGCCATTCCTGCGACTCTGATGCGCGGTGGGACCTCGAAGGGGCTCTACTTCGACGCGCGCGATCTGCCTGGCGAGCCAGGTACGCGTGATCGGGTACTGCTCGCAGCCATGGGATCGCCCGACATCCGGCAGATCGATGGCGTCGGCGGCGCGCATCCCCTGACCAGCAAAGTGGCGGTCATCGGTCCCGCTACACGGCCGGACGTTGACGTCGATTACCTGTTCCTGCAGGTGGCGGTCGACAAGGCGGAGGTCAGCGACTCACAGAACTGCGGCAACCTGCTCGCGGGTGTCGGACCCTGGGCGATCGAGAATGGCCTGGTGCGGCCCGCGGGTGCGACCACTTCTGTGCGGATTCACATGGTCAATACCGCCAGTGTCGCCGTCGCCCACGTACCCACCCCGGAGGGTCTGGTGGAGTACGAGGGTGAGACGCGGATCGATGGCGTGCCCGGCACTGCCGCGGGCATCAGCATAGATTTTCTGGACGTCGCCGGCTCCTCCTGTGGCGCCCTCTTTCCAACCGGAGGGGCATCGGACCGTATCGATGGCATCCAGGTCACGTGCATCGACAACGGGATGCCGGTCGTGATTCTCGACGCTGCCGACTTCGGATTGACGGGCAACGAGTCACCGCAGGCGCTCGAGGCCAATGCCGCCCTCAAAGAGCGGGTGGAGAAGATCCGCCTCGCGCTCGGCCCGCGCATGAATCTCGGCGAGGTGGCCAGGAAGACGGTTCCGAAGATGTCCCTGGTATCCCCGGCACGGCACGGCGGCCAGCTCAACACGCGCACGTTCATTCCTCACCGGGTTCACGAGGCGATCGGGGTGTTGGGAGCCGTGAGCGTTGCGACCGCTTGCGCCGTGCCCGGTACGGTCGCGGAACGGATCTCCGGCAGGCGCGCAGCCGCAGGCCCACGACGTCTCGAGATCGAGCACCCGACCGGTTTCTTCACTGTTGAAATGGACGTGCAGGGCACCGGCAGCGATTTGCGGGTGAACCGCTCGGCGCTGCTGCGAACGGCCCGCAAGCTGATGCGCGGCGAGGTCTATGTGCCGGCCGCCGCCTGGGGTGCCCCGTGAGCGGCGGCGGAGCGCGCATCGCGCTGATCGGGTTCGGCGAGGTTGGTCAGACTCTTGCAGCCGATCTCCACGCCGCGGGCGTGCGGGACATCTCGGCCTGGGACTGTCTGTTTCCTCTATCAACCGGTGCGCCGAGCATCGCGGCCCTCGCTTCCCGGCATGTGCGGGTGGCAGCGTCGATGGCTGACGCGCTGGTCCAGCGTAGCATCGTCATCTCGGCGGTCACCGCGGCCAACTGCGTTCCCGCGGCCCGCGAAGCGGCGGATGGGTTGCCGCCGGGGGCATACTATTTCGATCTCAACTCGGTCGCGCCCGCGACTAAGCGCGCGGCGGCTGCTGCCATCGAAGCCGCCGGCGGGCGCTACATCGAGGCCGCAGTGATGTCGCCGATCGGACCGAAGCGAATCGCCTCGACCATGCTCATCGGCGGCGGACACGCCGAGACCTTCGCGCCGCTCGTGCGCGCGCTCGGCTTCACGGGCGTTCGCGTATTCGACGTGCGCGTGGGGCGCGCTTCGGCCGCGAAAATGTGCCGCAGCGTCATGATGAAAGGGCTGGAGGCGCTGCTCACGGAGGGACTGCTCGCGGCCCGTCACCACGGCGTCGAGGAGACGGTGCTGGAGTCACTTCAGGACCTGTTGCCCGCCGCAGACTGGCGGCGGATTGCGGACTACATGATAGGCCGGTCGCAACTGCACGGCCGCAGGCGCGCCGAAGAGATGCGCGAGGCCGCGCTGGCAGTCAGCGAGGCGGGCGTCGAGCCACTGATGAGCCTTGCCTGCGCCACCCGTCAGGATTGGGCCGCGGCCCACCGGACCGTGCGCGAGCCCGACGGACTGTTGGAGCGTCTGGACGCTCTGCTGGCCTCGGTCGGCGCCGGGATCCCGCTCCGGAATCAGGAGACTGCATGATCATCGATTGTCACGGGCACTACACGACCGCGCCCGCGGCGCATCAGCGCTTCCGCGAAGCACAGATCGCGCATTTCAAGGACCCGAGCGCCCCGGCCGCCGCGCCGGCGCGGATTGCCGATGATGAGATTCGCGAGACCATCGAGACCAATCAGCTCAAGCTGCAAAAGCAGCGCGGCAGCGATCTGACGCTCTTTTCCCCGCGCGCATCGGCGATGGGGCATCACATCGGTAACGAGGAGGTGTCCGCGGCGTGGGCACGGGCCAACAACGACCTCATCAGGCGTGTCGTCGGTCTGTATCCCGAAAACTTCGCCGGCGTCTGCCAGCTGCCGCAGTCGCCTGGAGTTCCGATCGCGAATTCCGTGCACGAGCTCGAGCGCTGCGTGCGGGAGCTGGGCTTCGTCGGCTGCAACCTGAACCCGGACCCTTCCGGTGGACATTGGAAGTCACCGCCGCTCACCGACCGGCACTGGTACCCCTTCTACGAGAAGATGGTCGAGCTCGAAGTGCCTGCGATGGTGCATGTCTCGGCATCCTGCAATCCCTGCTTTCATGCGACCGGTGCCCACTACATCAATGCCGACACCTCGGCGTTCATGCAACTCATCGAAGGGGACCTGTTCCGCGATTTTCCGGCGCTCAAGCTCATCATTCCGCACGGCGGCGGTGCGGTGCCGTATCACTGGGGCCGCTATCGCGGCCTGGCCGACATGCTGAAGCGTCCGCCTCTGGCCGCGCATGTGATGAGGAATGTCTTCTTCGACACCTGTGTCTATCACCAGCCGGGTATCGATCTGCTGTGCCGGGTGATCGATATCGACAATATCCTGTTCGGCTCGGAGATGGTGGGCGCGGTCCGCGGGATCGATCCCGAGACGGGATTCAATTTTGACGACACCAGGCGTTACATCGATGCTCTTTCCATCCCGCAGGGCGACAAGAGCCGGATCTTCGAGAAGAACGCGCGCCGCGTCTTTCCGCGGCTCGATGCACTGCTGAAGGAGCAGGGTAAATGAGCGCGGCTCTCGTACCCGGCGGTCAGGGATGGGCCGCGAGCGGCGCCTCGGGCGGATTCACGATGAACCCCGACTGGCTTTCCTATCATCCACGTCCATCCAGGCCGAACTACGCCGCCCCGCCGGGAGCCGTCGATGCGCATTGCCACGTGTTTGGTCCCGGCGCGGAGTTTCCTTACGCTCCGGAGCGCAAATACACTCCCTGCGATGCCTCGAAGGAGCATCTCTTTGCGCTGCGCGACTTCCTCGGCCTGGAGCGCAATGTCATCGTCCAGGCGACCTGCCACGGCTCCGACAATCGTGCGCTGGTCGATGCCCTGCGCGCTTCGGCGGGCCGTGCAAGAGGAGTCGCGACAGTTGCCCGCGGCGTCACCGACTCGGAGCTGCGGGAACTGGATGCCGCGGGCGTTCGAGGAGTCAGGTTCAACTTCGTCAAGCGATTGGTCGACACGACGCCCCGCGAGGTACTCGAGGAGATCGCCCGGCGGGTGGCCACGCTGGGGTGGCACGTCGTCATCTACTTCGAGGCCCAGGAGCTGCCGCAGCTCTATGACTTCCTGGCCTCTCTGCCGACGACCGTCGTCGTCGACCATATGGGTCGACCCGATGTCACGCAACCGGTCGACGGGCCGGAGTTCGAGCTGTTCGTGCGTTTGATGCGGGAGCACCCCAATGTGTGGTCAAAGGTGGCTGGTGCGGAGCGGCTGTCGAAGGTGGGGCCGCCTGGTTACGAGGATGTCATACCCTTCGCGCGCAGGCTCGTCGAGACCTTTCCGGAGCGGGTCCTCTGGGGCACTGACTGGCCACACCCCAACCTCAAGGGCCACATGCCGGACGACGGCAGGCTGCTCGACTACGTGCCGCGGATCGCGGCGACACCAGCCCTGCAGCAGAAGCTGATGGTCGGGAATCCCGGCCGGCTCTACTTCGATCGCTGAAGGCACAGCCGCATGGCACTCGAGAAGCCCTACTCGGACATCCCCGGCACCGTGATCTTCGATGCGGACCAGGCGCGCAGGGGCTACCACCTGAACCAGTTCTGCATGTCGCTGATGAAGGCGGACAACCGTGCGCGATTCAAGCGCGACGAGCGTGCCTACCTCGACGAATGGCCGATGTCGGAGGAACAGAAGCAGGCCGTGCTGGTGCGAGACTTCAACCGGATGATCGCGCTCGGCGGCAACATCTACTTTCTCGCCAAGATCTTCTCGACGGACGGCAAAAGCTTCCAGTACACGGCGGCCACGATGACCGGCATGACGCAGGAGGCGTATGCCGCCATGATGCTGCAGGGTGGCAGGTCGCCCGAAGGCAATCGCCGCGTAGGTGAAACCCCCGCTGGCGAGGCCTGCGACAAGGAGAAGAAATAGTGGCTCGAATCACCGCCGGCGTCGCCACCTCCCACGTCCCCGCGATCGGGGCGGCCCTCGACAACGGGCGCGCGACCGAGCCGTACTGGAAACCGCTGTTCGCCGGGTACGAGTTCTCCAGGCAATGGATCTCGCGCCAGAAGCCGGACGTGGTCGTGCTGATCTACAACGATCATGCCTCGGCGTTCAGCCTCGACATCGTGCCGACGTTCGCGATCGGCTGTGCCGCCTCGTTTGAGCCTGCGGACGAGGGCTGGGGGCCGAGGCCGGTGCCCGTGGTGGAGGGTCATCCGGAGTTGGCCGCGCACGTCGCGCAAAGCGTCATCCAGCAGGATTTTGACCTCACGATCATCAACAGGATGGACGTCGATCACGGTCTCACCGTGCCGATGTCGTTGCTGTTCGGCCAGCCCGAGCGCTGGCCGGTCCGCGTCATCCCGCTGGCCGTCAACGTGGTGCTTTTCCCGCCGCCGTCCGGACGGCGCTGCTTCGAGCTCGGCAAGGCCATTCGCAAAGCCGTCGAGACATTCGACGACGATCTCAATGTCCAGATCTGGGGCACCGGCGGCATGAGCCACCAGCTCCAGGGGCCGCGCGCCGGACTCATCAACAAGGAGTGGGACAACCGCTGGCTCGACCGGCTGATCGATGATCCGGAAGAGGTGGCGCGCATTCCGCACATCGAGTACCTGCGTGAGGCGGGCTCCGAGGGGGTGGAGCTCGTCATGTGGCTGATCATGCGCGGCGCCCTCCATCCCAAGGTGCGCACGGTGCACCGTTTCTATCACGTGCCGGCTTCCAACACGGCCGTCGGGCACGTCATCCTGGAGAACGCTACTTGAAGATCATCCTCGCCGGCGCCGGCGCCTTCGGGCAGAAGCACCTGGATGCCGTCAAAGCGATCGGCGGCATCGAGGTGGACTCCCTCGTCGGGCGTGAGCTCGCGCCCACACGCGAGGTCGCAAACAAGTATGGCATCGGCCACGCCACCACCTCTCTGACCGAGGCGCTCGCCCGGCCCGGCGTGACGGCGGTGATCCTCGCGACGCCCACGCAACTGCACGCCTCGCAGGCAGCGGAATGTCTCAGAGCCGGCAAGCACGTACAGGTCGAGATTCCGCTGGCCGACAGTTGCAGCGATGCGGAAGCCGTGGCGCGGATGCAGCGCGAGACCGGACTCGTCTGCATGGTGGGCCACACCCGGCGGTTCAATCCCTCGCATCAGTGGATCCATCGGCGGATCGCCGCCGGTGAGCTCAACATCCAGCAGATGGACATACAGACGTATTTTTTCCGCCGCAGCAACATGAACGCGCTCGGGCAGCCCCGCTCCTGGACGGACCACCTGCTTTGGCACCATGCGGCGCACACGGTCGATCTGTTCGCATATCAGACCGGATCGCCGATCACCATCGCGCATGCCGTGCAGGGTCCTGCCCATCCGGAGCTCGGCATCGCGATGGACATGTCGATCCAGATGAAAGCTGCCGCGGGCGCGATCTGCACGCTGTCACTGTCTTTCAACAACGAGGGACCGTTGGGTACCTTCTTCCGCTATATCTGCGACAACGGCACTTACATCGCGCGCTACGACGATCTCGTCGACGGCAAGGACCGGAAGGTCGATGTCTCCAAGGTCGACGTGTCGATGAACGGCATCGAGCTCCAGGACCGGGAGTTCTTTGCGGCCATCCGCGACCGGCGCGAGCCCAACGCCAGCGTTCACCAGGTCCTGCCTTGCTACCGGACCCTGGGCGAGCTCGGGAAACAACTCAACGCACAGGGGTGACGACCATCGTGGCACAAAACGCAGAAACGGCTCCCGCGGCACCGGTCAGCCCGATGGGCGAGCTCGGAACCGACACGACCTACGAGTGGCGCATCGTCA
>DATAXF010000111.1:0-8022 GCA_036273095.1 Steroidobacteraceae bacterium
CTCCTGCGCCCTGGGCCGGGCGCTTCAAAGCGGCCCGCCGGGTGGTCCCCAACTGAAGAAATCAGGTGGTCCTGAACTCAGGAAATCGAGTGGTCCCCAACCCAGGAAATCGCCTGGTCCTCAAGCGAGGAAATCCTGCAACCAGCACCCGAAACGCTCCCTGCCCTAGGCGACCGCGTGTTAGATACTCCTTGCCAAACCGCCTTTCGTCGTTCAACTCCCCGGGTGCAGCTTCTCGGACCATCGGCCCACTGAGGCGAGCGAGGATTGCGCCCCAAAGACTTTGTCCGTTCGTCGCGGCCGTATCATAGGTCTTGCCTTGCACGATATTCCGCGCCCAGTCATCTGGGCATGGAATCCAGCTCGATCGGGAGAGAAAGAATGGCTCTGCGAGAACATTACAGCCAATCACCGGATCAAGCGATACGTCCTCCCGTCGATAACGCTTCACCCGAACGTTGAGGTCTGCGAGAGAGCTGACACCGTTCTTCCCGCCGAAGGCATCCCACGCGAGCGAGGCGGGCAGCGCAGAGTAACGTACAAAATACCCGCCGCCGACAATAAAATTGTCTGGGCTGTGAAGCTTGAAGAGAAAAGGCTCGCCGGGCTGCAGCACTCGAAATTCCCGCGAGCCGCTGGGCTGCCAGAAGTTCACTTCGTCGGCACGCAGCCGACTTACAAATTCAAACCAGTCCTTATCCGTGACCCCCACCCAGATTTTAATTTTGTTCCTCCTTTAAGCAGGCTGGCAGAAGGATAACCGATCACTGTAGAGATGTGGTACCTGCGTCAATCCGAGTCAGCCGCGCGCCGGTAGGCGTTCCGTCGCTGACTTCGACGTAGGAGGCACTGGACTTCCAGTTCTGCGGATACATCGCGAGACATTGCTTCCCCGCATGACGTGCCGACGGGTAGAGAATGCCGTGCGCGCCAGCTGCAGCGGCTATTCGACCGAACACCTGGGAGTTTGATGGGAGGTCGAATTGCGCTGGCAAGACACGCCAATCGGGCAGGAGAAGTTGCCTTTGCAATGCGCCTGCAGAGCGCACCAGGAAGGGCGGAGACCGCATTCCGAGCTGGCGCGACAATCGGCGGATATGGTCGGGCAGAGAAAACTTTCGCAGGACTGCGGCAAATAGTTGAAGAGAACGCAATTCGCTTATGTCGATCACGAGTTCGAGTCGACCACGCAACGCGACGTGCGTAAATGAAGCAGGCGCGCGCAACGCTAATTCCGCCCCCGTCAGCCGGTTCGATTTCACGTCTGGGTCGCTTCCGAACCGTTCCCGGAAGGCCGTCGGATAATCCTCGGCGATATAGAGGGCCGGGAACGGCGGGAATACGGCCGGGTTGAGACTTCCACCGATATTGAATCGGCCACCGCTGCCCTTCAGACTGCCCGCAACCGACAGTGGAGCAAGGCAGTACCGGTAGTCTACGATGCGCGCCCAGCCATCGAACGCTTGGCCGGCCACCAGATTCGCCCGAATGGCCTCGATTAGCTCCTGGCTAAATTGCTGGCGATCAGCCTCGAGTCCGAAGAACAGTCCACTCTGCAATTCGGTGAGCTTCCTCGCGGAAGCCAGCCACTGTTGTAGGGAGCGCTGCGAGAACTGTTCAAGAAGCACCAGCGAAGGCAGGTCGCCTTCGCCAGACGGGCGCTTCGTGTACGAGTTACGAGGCCGACGCGCCCGCCGCCCCACGTCCCGTCCCCTGGGCGAAGCCGACGGACTGGAGGCCGCCCACTGTCGCATTCTCCTCGAGCGCATCCATGACGAAACGGCGAAGCTTCTCGTAGCGGCCGTAACGGATCATGTCGCGCGGCGAGATATTGCCGAGGAGAGGATTCTTGGTCCTGAACCAGAGAGCTGTCTTCGCAACATCCCCCTGGAAGAACTGTGCGACCAATCCGCAGACATTTGCGATCTCCATCAATCTATCAAGCACGTCTTTCGGGATCTTCTGATCAAATCGGACTGAGGACGGGGCGACACTGGCGATCTTGGCCACATCCGGCTTGCTGAGCTCGAGAAACCGCACCACGTGCTGGGGATCAAATTGGCTTCCAGGCCAGAAATTGAGGTAATCATGCTCGGGAACGGTCCTGAAGAGCATGGTGCGCGGTGTGTTCATTGCCCATCACCTCGTGTCACGGGTCGGACAGTGTACGCCTGGAGCACGCCGATTACCACATTTGAACCACGATTGAACCACAGACGGGACATGAACCCGAATGGGGCGCTTGATATCCGGCCCAAGCTCACTGTGGAGCGGTGGATCACAGCACCGGTATTTTGAACCGGTGGTCACCCCCTCGCCGACTAGGCCGCCGCGGCAGGCCCGATCCCAGTAAGTCCTTGAGGACACTGGGAATGGTGCCGGCTATCTGATTTGAACAGATGACCAACGGTTTACAAAACCGCTGCTCTACCACTGAGCTAAGCCGGCGCCGAAAAGAGCGAGCCTAATGGCTATTTCGAGGCGCGGATTGTACCGGTCCAGACGCCCTCAGAGCACGGACGCCTGGGGAGCGGCCTTGACTACGACGCAAGGCACCGGTCCGCCCCCGCCCGGCTTGCATCGTGGCAGGCTCGCGGGGGCCGCCGATGACGCACGGAGAGTGACTTTGGAGCGTGGCGCAGGCCGCGTCGCGGCTGAGGTACCCGGTGATCCCGTCTTTGGCGGAGACGCACCCGACGACGGAGCCCCTGGCGATCGAGTTGCCGCACAAGGCTGCACGCTGATGGCCGAGCTCCCTCCGTCCGGCTCCAGACCCGAAACGTCCTTCAGCGGCACGGGCGTCGAGGCATTCGGGAGCGTGAACTCGAGCCGGTACACCGTACCCGGCAGCGTCCGCCCCATCATCAGAGGGTTGAACCCTATGTTTTGCGCCGACTTGAGGCGACCTTCTGCCTTGGCGCGATCAGTGTAGAGACCGAGGGATACGCGGCGCCCCCCGGCATCCACGGGCATCGCCTCGGCATCGTCGATCCCCCCCTGCTCCAATCTGTGCAGCGCCCGCATCTCGGTGGCATCGCTCCTGAAGCCTTCGAGATAAACCCAGAACCGGCGTATGGCCGGGGACTCGACAGCCCGCTGCTGCGGCGTGAAGCCCTTCGCCAGCAGGACCGTAGCCGCCTTGCCCGCGATGGCCTGATCGTCGAAAGGCCCGACGGAGACGCACTGGACCTGCGACGTCTCGAGGGACATCTTGGTGGCCAATGCCGCTCGCTTGTCCGGAGACAAGTCGCTGAGCAGTGTCAGGCGCGGCAGTTTTGCGATGGGGCTCGGTGCGGGTGGCGGCGGCACGTCGATCCACTCCGACCATCCCAGATAGAGCAGATTGACCAGGACCAGACCGTAGAAGATGACGCGCACGGGCGCGATTGTAGACCTAGTCTTGTCCCCGAACACCGACGGACCAGACTGCAAGTCCCTCGAGCACGAGGTCCGGCACGAGGAGACTCGGGCTGCGGATCAAAGACCGCAGTGCCAGCGCGCCGCCTCCTGTCATGACGAGCTTCGGTGTCCGCCCGACCAGAGCGCGGGCTTCACTGACGGCCCTGTCCACCGCAGCCGCGGCAGCGTAGCGAGCCCCCCGCTCCACCCCCGCACGTGTCGAGCGCCCGAAAAGCGCGGACCCTCGACCGCTGGCGCCGCCCTGCGCGCGACGGCGAATACCATTCGTGCCATCGAGCAGGCTCGCCACCATGAGCGGCGGCGCGGGAATAATCGCGCCGCCCCGGTGCCGCCCGTCAGCCCCCACCAGGTCGATAGTCATCGCGGTGCCGACGGCAACCGCGCACACAGGCCGCCCTACGAAACGCCAATGCGCGGCGATCATGGCCAGCTGCCGATCGACTCCTAGACGCCAAGGATCGACGTAACCAACGGTCACCCCGCACGCTCGCCGCAGCGTGCTGACCCGCTCCGGCTCGGGCGCCCCAGCCAGTCGCGCCCCCGCAGCCAAAGCGTCGCACACGTCATCCGCGGCAACATTGGACACCAGGATGCGCTCGACATCCCGGCGCGACCCGATGACGCGGCGCGCGAAGTCACGCGCCCGCCAGCCCGAATAGTCAGCCGCCTGCGCCTTCCCGAGCCGCTCGCCATCGAGCAATGCCCACTTGATCCGGCTGTTGCCGATATCGACCAGCAGCGCGCTCACTCGACAGCCCTCACCGTCACATCGCCTGAGATGAATCGCCTGACGCCGTGAGGGGTCTCGACGACCAGCGCCCCATGCAGATCGATGCCGCGCGCCAATCCCCGCGCAACACCCTCCATCGTGTGCACGTCGATCTGGCGGCCCCGAAGCGCATCGGCCCCGCGCCACTCCTCGCCGAAGGGCCGCAAGCCCTCCTTCTCGAAGACGAGCAGCCCACGGACCACATGGGTGACGAGCGCTGCCGCGACAGCGTTGCGAGAAGGCTGCTTCATTCCCGCAGTGACCAGGTCGGTGCCCGCCACCCCGGTCTCCCCGATCGCCTCCAGCACCTTCGCGCCGAGCGCCACATTGAGGCCAATGCCGATGACGACACACGCCGGGCCGGCCGACTCGGCACGAAGCTCGATGAGGATGCCTCCGAGTTTCTTGCCCTCGGCAAGGAGGTCGTTCGGCCATTTGAGCTTGGCGTCCTCGAGGCCAGACTCCTTCAGCGCACGCAGCGCGCACACCCCGATTACAAGCCCCAGCGCTCCGAGATCCTGCGGCACGTCCCGAAACGCCCAGCAGAGCGACAGACAGACCGACCCGCCGGGCGGCGCCAGCCACGTGCGCCCGCGCCGACCACGGCCTGCCGTCTGATACTCCGCGAGCAGGACCTCGCAGGAGCCAAACGGAGGATTCGGGCGTGCAAGCAGAACACTGTTGGTGGAGTCGACGGTCCAGGCCGCTTCGACGCTACGGACATGGCTGCGGATCCCCGGCGACAGCAGAGTCGTGATCCGCTTGGAATCGAGCGCATCGCTGCCTGATCGCAGGCGATACCCCTTGTTGCGGACCGCATGCAGAGTCGCACCGAGGTCGCGCAGCGACTCCACCGCTTTCCACACCGCGCCGCGACTGACGCCCAGTGTCCCGGCAAGCTGCTCTCCGGAATGAAACTCCCCATCCGCGAGTGCCGCGAACACTTTCGCGACGAGCGGCAGTGCATCGCCGTGTGCGGCGTCTCCTGGGGCAATGGCTTTCGTCATGTCGCGCCTGTTCGCATGTCAGGATCGCGACCGGGCGGCGCCGAGCAGCCACAGCCGGCGTGCGCGCGGCTCGGTACCGGCTAGCATCCTCGCGACGTTCCCGCGATGAGTGAAGATGATCAGGAGAGCGCTGAGCACGGCAAAGACGAGCATCGGCATGCGCGGCGGAACATCGCTGACCCCGGCGGCCACGGCGAAAGTCAGGGCCCCGAGAATCGAGGCGAGCCCGACGAAGCCAAACACTATGACCGCCAGCAGCCAGACCACGAGCATCGGAACGATCAGCGCGGGTGCTGCGCCAAGGACCGCGCCCACTACCGTCGCCACACCCTTGCCGCCGCGGAATCCGTGCCAAAGCGGGTATATGTGCCCCAAAATCACCGCGACCCCGCATATCGCCACGGCCCATACGCTCCACTGCACAGGCGGCGGCGCAATCCCGGGAATCTGCGCTTCGGCCAGGAGCTTCGTGGCGACCCACCCCTTGCCGATGTCGATCAACAGCACCCAGAAGGCGAACAGCCTGCTCTGAGTGCGCAGCGCGTTGGTCGCACCCGCATTGCCGCTCCCCAGTCGGCGGATGTCGACACCACCGCGGAGTCTCCCCACGAGGAGACTACCCACGATCGAGCCCAGCAGGTAGCTGAGCACAGCTTTGACGAGAAGCTCGGTCACGAGGGCAGGAAGACCTCGGCCAACATGCAGCGCACGCTGCCGCCGCCGAGCCGCTCGATGGTCGGGATCGGCACCGCCAGCACCTCATCCGTGCAGGCCGACAGTCGGGCGAAAGCTTCCGCCGACAGCGCGTGCCTCGCCGTCTCCGACATGACGAGCACTCGGTAATCCCCCAACGCCTCATCCCACGTGCCGAGCTCGAGCATGTTGCCGCCGAAGCGCTCGACCTCGGCGTGACCAAGCTCGACGACTTCCCGTCCCGTGGCGCGCAGGCGCTCGATTATTGGCCCACGGTCGGCCGCCACGATGGCTTCTGTTCCAACGATCGCCACCCTCTCGCCGAGGCACATGAGGACGTTGGTGTGATAGAGCGGCACTCCCGAGCGATCGAAGGCGTTGAAGACGATCGGCTCGTAGCCCAGCTCCCGGGCCCATTCCTGTACTACGGCAGCATGCGTGCGCGAGGAGATGCAGGCGTAGGCCGTCCGCGCGATGTGATCCAGCACGAGACTTCCGGTCCCCTCGAGGTAGCGGCCATGTTTCTCGTGGGAAGTCAGATTGAGCAGCCGCGAGACCTTGAAGCCCAGCCGGCTGGTCACTTCATCGACGACTTCGCCGCGGCGCTCGTGACGGCGGCTCTCGGGCTGCATCGGGTAGAGGACGACGGTGCCGTCCTCGTGAAAACTCACCCAGTTGTTCGGAAACACCGCGTCCGGCTTCTGCGGATCGATGGTGTCCTCAACGACACAGACTCGCACCCCTTCGCCAACCAACGCCCCCGCGAGGCCGTCGAACTCGCGGCGGGCGGCGGCTGCTTCCGCGGCGGCATCCCCAGGCTGCTGCTGGAATTTGTTGGTCGCGGCAGTCTCCGGGTTGTACCCGAAGCTGGCGGGCCGCACCATCAGCACGGCATCGGCGCATTGCCGGCGGGGCTTCCGCCGTTCGCCAGCGGGTACCGCGACCGGAGTATCACTGCTCATGGCCGCGCATTGTCTCACGATCCTGGCGCTCCCCGGACCCCGCGCGTATCCTCGCCCGCTTGCCGCACGTCCGTGAGGAGGCCGCGCAGATGGGGCAGGCAGTGGGGATGCCCAGGGTTTCGGGCCGTATGGCGGGCCGCGGCACCTGGATCGGGCTGAAGACCATAATTCTGAGGGAGTGCACGGTCATCGCCCGCTTCTGGACCGTCACACTCGCGCCGCCGGTCGCCACCACCCTTCTCTACTTCGCCGTATTCGGCACCATCCTTGGGAAGCGGATCGGGTCGTTCGCCGGCGTCGATTACATCCACTACGTAGCGCCCGGACTCATCGTCCTATGGGTCATCCCTTATGCCTTCAGTCACACGGCATCGGGATTCCTCGGAGCGCGCATCTTCAAGTACCTCGAGGAGATTCTGGTCTCTCCGCTGCCCGGTTGGGCCGTGATGCTGGGGTATGTCATAGGTGGAGTGCTGCGCGGTCTCCTGGTAGGAGCGGCCGCCGCGATCACGACGCTCCTCTTCACTCATCTCCACGTCAGATCGGTTCTCGTCATCATCGCGGCCATGTCACTGGCCGCTCTGGTGTCATCGCTCGGCGGCTTCATCACGGCCCTGTTTGCGAAGAGCTTCGAGCAGGTGCAGGTGATCCTGAATTTCATCCTCACACCGCTCATGTTCTTCGGCGGCATCTTCAATCCGATCTCGATCCTGCCCGAGTGGGCGCGACGGATGTCGCTCGCGAATCCGATGCTCTACATCGTGAATGCGGTCCGATACGGACTGCTCGGAGTTTCCGATGTGCCGGTGGGCATCACGTTTGCAGTGATGTTTGCCGCCTCAATGGCGCTCTTCCTTGCCGCTGTACTGCTGCTCGCCGGTGGGACGAGTCTCCGCGACTAGAGGGATCAGCTCCCGGTCGGCTCGAATTCCTGCAGCACCGGCAGCTCGCAGGTCAGGTCGAGGGCCTGGCCGGTGAGGTATCGGCGGCACTGATCGAAGGGCGCCGGCTTGGCGAACAGGAATCCCTGGGCATAGGGGCAGCCGAGCTGGCGGAGCTTCTCGAGCTGCTGCCAGCCCTCGATGCCCTCGGCCACCACCTCGATGTTGAGATGCTTCGCCATGGCCATGATCGCTTCCACGATCGCCAGGTCGCTCATGTCCGTGACCAG
>DATAXF010000112.1:0-20722 GCA_036273095.1 Steroidobacteraceae bacterium
TGGACCCTTTTATCTCACCGTCTGGAACGGCCTCACCACCGTCCAACAGCGTGTATTGGCTGCAGCGATCCACGAGGGAGGCGTCGCGATGACCTCCGCGTCGGTGACACAGAGATATCGGATCACGCCCAGCACGATGAGCAAGACTCTCAAGTACTTGCAGGCCAGACAGATCCTGCGGCGCGAAGAGCAGAAGGATTCATTCCGCTGGCGCCTTGAAGATCCATTCTTTGCCGCTTGGCTGCGTGAGCGCCAGGAACGGGCCGATTGATTTGGCGCTCCCTACGGGGTCGGTTCAGTAGACGGTGAACTGGTTGGCGCGCTGACCGCACTGAAACAGGCTCATGCGCTTGCCAGTCCAGGTATAGACCTCATTCTGCAGGGCTCCATAGCCGGGCGAGCCGGCCACGTAGCTGAAGATGCTGCCGATGGCAACGACGGGAACGTCGCCCTGACCCTGTACCGTAGACCCGTGAGGTCCGGTAAGCAAAACCGCCGTGAGATGCGCGTCAGGCTTGATATTGAGATGCCACTCGACGCCGGAGTACGACGACAACACGAGAACGAGCGGGTTTTGACGGACTGGAATCGTTACCTGCACTACGCCCTTGCCGGCAGCGCCGCTGTCCGGGGTGTCGGAGCCGAAAATTCCGATACCCTCGACATCCGCGTTTCGGGCCAGGCGGCTGATGGGACCGGGAAGTGGCTTGGGCGGCGGCGGCGCAAAGATGCCCGTGATCATGCCGCCCGAGGTGGTGACCGCGACTCCAGGGGGCATCGCGGAGACCTCAAGCCGTGGCGGCAAGGGCGGCGGCCGTGGCACGGGCATGTTCGCCGAAAAAGCGCCGGGCGATAGGGGTTTGCCGGCCGGCAGGTTCCCGACCCGGCTGAGCGCCGCGCCGGCCTGAACGTAGAGCGCGTTCTGCGGCGCGTCGTACTCCAACTGGGTACTCGGCAGTGTGCCGGTATCGAGCTGGCTTAGGGTCCGTTCCCGGAGCGCGTACTCATAGAGTTGCAATCCCGGCGGACCCCCTCGGACGAATCCGACGATGATGACGGTGTCTGGGTCGGACGTCGGCAGCACACGTTCGACGGAGAGGCCTCCGAGATTTATCGATTCGGTTCGCAGGTGGGTGAGGTCTGTGATGACCAATTTGCCGCTCGAGGTGTTGACGTATTGACGGCCACCGCCAGCGAGTCCACCGGTTTCCACGGGAGTCAGATTGAGCCGATAATGCTCGACCTGCATCACCTGGGCGTGCGGCCTGCCGTCCGCACCGAAGATCAGCTTGAATTCGGTAATGCCGGAGTTCCTGAAGGTTACGAAGGTGGCGGAGGCGCCGGGCACCGGCGCGACGCGGCTGACCGGCTCGAAATCTCCATCGAACGGCCCGATCGTTCCCGATCGAAAGTCGTAGAGCGCCGGCGCGCGAGTGGCCGGGTCCTCAATCAATGCGGTGCGCTCATCGAGCCAGTGGAAGCCGCAGTCGATGGCATTCAGGCACCACTCAGGCTGCGCAATGAGCGTACCGTCCTCGGAGTCGTAGAAGCGAATCACCCCGCGCTGCCTCGCCATGTAGACACGCCCGTTCGGGGCTATCGAAAGCAAGACCGCTCCAGTCGACTCGAATCGCGTATTGATGGGCACGCCGAGCGCCAGGTCGACCACCTCTACGTCTCGGTACGAGCTTACGGCGGCCACTCCGGCCCCCTTCGCGAAGTAGGCCCGCTGGATCGGCGCCACTGCATCAGCGACGCTCTGTGGCGCGAAGGCCGACATCGGCCTCAGGGCCGAAAGCGCGAGCAGCGAGCCAACCGTACGCAGACCCAGCCAGTCTGCGATGTCGTCATCCTGCTTGGCAAAACACGGATCCCCACCGTAGCGGTCGTGGATGTGCTCACTCGACAGGCCCAATGGGATTTCCAGGCTTTGCCCACAAGCGAGCGCCCGCAGGCGCATTCTGAGGGCGAGCTGCGCCTCGATGCCCGCTCTCACGCTACCGTCGCGGACCAGACGCCGCATTTGGAGGATGGCCGTTTGCGCGGATCCGGAGAGAGGGATGGCCGCGTTGATAAGGTCGGCCTCCTCGCCGTGCGCCACGCCGGCAGCCGCCCCGAGCAACGCGAGCAAGGGTATGAGACACCTCGGACCGGCTCTGACCATATCCGCTCCCTCCGTTCGATCGACGTCGGATTCTGCCCGCCGCCCCCGGGGGCGGTCCCAACCTGTATCACAGATGACAGCGCGCGGAAGGAATTTGCGCTGCATTTTCGAGAAAATCCGTGATCGAATCACGACTCGGTGTGATGTCCTTCAACCGCCCGACTTAACGATTGGAAAACTCGTCGCCGAGGACCCCTGGTGCAGTTTGGCTTTGCCGATCTCCTCCGCTGCGAGTTTCTCCGCAACAGCGAGCGCTTCAGCCGCTGAGACTTTCACGTCCGGCTCGACTCCCGTGCCCTCCCAGTCCATCTTGGTGATCGGGTTGACGAAGCGCGCGAAGGGAACGCGAATGACGAAGTGATTATCAATCCTATGGGGCGCCATCACGTGGGCACCACCGCCGGTGGTCTCGCCAACCACGGTCGCGCGCTTGAGGCTCTGTAGATCGTAGGCGAATTCCTCACTCGCCGAGAACGTGCTGCTGGCGGTGAGCACAAAAACCGGCTTGCCCGTGAATTTCTTCCCTGGCAAGTTCGGGAGGGTCCACAAGTGCTCCGCGTGATGCGTAGTCGGGTAGTCGATGTCGTCGAAGTGAGTACGCTTGGCGAAAAGATAGCTTGCTATCAGGGCCGCCATTCGCGGCGCGCCGCCGTGGCTGTCTCGCAGGTCTATGATAAGGGCGTCGCTATCGGCGAGAAAGTTCATAGCGGCAATCGCCGTTCGGGTGCAGTACTCGGGCTCGTCGAAAGCAGTCAGCTTCAGGTAGCCGATATTCGGAGGGAAATGGTCGGCCTGCTCGAATCCGCAGTTGCTGGCGGCGAGCCAGCGCGGATCTCGAGCGGGCGCAGGGCCGGGTACGGTCTTCGCAAAGAAATCCACCCCAATGTGCTTGTCGCCACTCAGTTCGACCAGATCGTCGCCCAGCCGGGTCGCAAGGATGTCCCCATCGGTAATGTCGCGGTACTCGCCGTGTCTCTGCAGCGCCTTGAGCTTTGCGGACACCTTTCTCGCCACGTCCGGGTAGAGGTAGTACTCGTCTAGCAGTTTCGCCGCGCCGCTGATCACACGAGCGCGTTCCGCGCCATCCAGATTGGCTTCCGTTGAATGGGCGCCAGCCGGCGCGAGCGACAGCAGGGTAACGTGGCCAGGCTCGTACGACCTGACCACGATGCTGCCGATCACCTCTGCGGAGGTCTTTCTCTCCCTGATGCGAAAGACGATCCAGAAGTCACCGCCTCCTTGGATACTCAGCAAATCATAGCCGCCGGTACGCGCGCGAAGCTGCATCATTCCATCGAGCGTCAGCCAAGGGGCGTGAGTCTGGTCGAAAGATTCGATGCGGGCGCTCTCGCCGCTATTGAATGCGGAAAGCCACGAACGGAGTGCATTTCCGGCCGGCGTAGTCGGAATCGCGTTCCCAGCGAGAGCAGCATGAATCATGGCGGCCAATATCGTGCAAACCCACAGT
Organism: Steroidobacteraceae bacterium; assembly: GCA_036273095.1. Taxonomy (GTDB): domain Bacteria; phylum Pseudomonadota; class Gammaproteobacteria; order Steroidobacterales; family Steroidobacteraceae; genus 13-2-20CM-66-19. The sequence continues at coordinate 3,633 of DATAXF010000112.1, forward strand.
GCGGGGGCCATTGAATTTCGGGTGTGAGGTCTTCGGGATCTCGCAGACACGGATATGGCTCCTCATGGCTATGATCGCGCCCGTGATGTTAGTCAGCGTCGTGCAGGCGTCCTACGTCGTGCCTGGCTGAGTGGTGGCCACTGCACCGGTGATACCGAGGACGCCGGAAACGTTGAAGCTGTCGACCATGGAAGAGGGGATCAGAATGGTGGAGCCGCGCTCCTTGGTCGCCTCATAGATGATGTTCATGGCGCGAAGCTGCAGGGCGACCGGATTGGTTCCGTATGTGCCGGCCGCTTCGAGGAACTTTTGAGCAACTTCCGCCTCGGCGGAGCCGAGGATGACGCGCGCTGCCTTCTCACGCTCGGCCTGTGCCTGCCGGCTCATGGCGTCCTGCAGCTGGGTTGGAATACCGACGTCGCGGATCTCGACGGATACAGCGGATACGCCCCATTCGGCGGTCTTGCGGCCGATCTCCTCCTTGAGCTTGAGATCGGCTGCCTTTCGTTCCGAGAGCAGCGCGCTCAAAGGCGATGCGCCGATCATTTCTCTCAGAGAGGTCTGCGCGACCCTTAGAATGGCCTGCCGATAGTCGGCGATCTCCAGCGCCGCCCGCTCGGCGTCATGCACCTGCCAGAAGAGGATTGCATCGATATTCGTGGGTACGGTGTCACGCGTCAGCGCCTGCTCGGCATTGAACTCCGTAGTCTGGATACGCTGGTCGATCCATGCCGCCACCGTATCCACGAATGGCATTATCAGGAAGAGACCGGGACCACGCAGCGCCTGTAGCTTGCCAAAGCGGAGCACTACGGCCTTTTCCCACTGGAGTGCCACCAGCAGGGAAAGGGGCAGCAGTGCGGCGCAAAGCACAAGCAGAGCTGGGATGGCGTAGGCGACAGGCCACGCCGCGCCGTGGCCAAAGAACGCGAGCAGGATTGCCCCAACAAGGACAATCACCGCAATCACGGCGGCGGGAGCGTTCTGGCCGTAAGGGAAGGTACGGAATTCAGTGTTCATCGCTTTTCTCCTGCTCGCTTTGACGCCTGCAGCATTTCCCGGGCGACCTCAGTGGGATCCACACCCGCGGAGGTCGCCAGGGCGATCGCCTGGTGGGCCAATGCCTGAACCTTCTTCGTGTGACGTGCCATATCGACCGGCGGCGGCCTTTCCGCGACGTATGTTCCCTTCGCTCTGACGATGACGATTGCTCCGGTGTCCTCGAGCTCGTCGTAGGCGTGGCGGATCGTGTTCAGGTCAACTCTCAATTCCACCGCCAACTGACGCATCGTCGGCAATTGCTCGCCCGGGCGCAGAGCGCCGCTGCCAATGGCCCTGAGGACCTGGTCGCGGATCTGCACGTAGATCGGGACGCCGTTGCTCTCTATGTGAAAATCAGGCACTTCGATATAACTGTGTGCATACATGCATACAGTAATACACGACGGTCTCGACGTCAATCGGCGCAGCAGGGCTTGACTCCCGAGCCTATGTGTATTAGTGTCTCAATACACATAGATGAACGCCGACCGCTTCACGATATTGCCGGGTGCGACTGAGCCGATCTATCAACAGATCGGCTCTCAGCTGCGCCGCCTCATCGCAAGCGGTCAGTTGCTTCCCGGTGAAGTACTACCTTCCGTTCGCGACATGGCCGTTCAGCACGCCATCAACCCGATGACCGTTTCGCGCGCCTACTGCCAGTTGGAAGGGGAGGGTCTGCTGACGCGCCTCCGTGGTAAAGGCATGGCTGTCGCCCAGGGTGCGGGCACCGTCCTATCACCGGAGCAGCGGCTCGCGCGCCTGCAGGCCCAGCTTACCGAGGTCGCTCGGCAGGCTCGCGAGCTCGATCTGCCTGCACGCCTGGTGCTGCAGCGCCTGAAGTCGCTTCTGGAGGATTCCGAGTGAACGCCATCGTGGACGCCGAGATGTCATCCAATTACCCCCTCCGATGCGAGCGGATCACGAAGCGATATGCAGGCGAAGATGTGCTCAGGGATGTGTCCCTCGGGGTCACGCCCGGCAGCGTGCTGGGCCTCATCGGCCGCAATGGGGCCGGCAAGACCACGCTGATCCGGACTCTCCTCGGTCTCGAGCAACCGGACCATGGTCGGGCCTTCGTCTTCGGCGAGCCGTCGCTCGTCTTGACTGACGGAGCTAAACAACGCATCGGCTACGTCCCGCAGCAGCCGGATGCGTTCGCCTGGATGCGGATCGGAGACATGCTGGAGTTCGTGGGCCGTCAATATCCGCACTGGGACAGCGAGTTTGTGGAGCTCTCGCTCGCACGCTGGCACATTTCTCCGGAACGGCGGCTCGAGAGCCTTTCACCTGGCGAGCGACAGCGCGTCGCCCTCATTCGGGGCCTCGCAGTCAACCCGGATCTACTGGTGCTCGATGAGCCCGCGTCGGCCCTCGACCCGGTCATGCGCCGCGACCTCCTCCGCGAGATCGTCGCGCGCGCCGCCGAAAGCGGGACGACAGTATTGTTCTCGACGCACATCGTCTCAGATCTCGAGCGTGTCGCATCGCGCGTCTTGTTCCTGCACGACCACCGTATCGTCGTCGACGCAACGCTCGACGATCTCGCCGAAACGCATGCGCGGCTCACGGTGCCCGCTGGGTCGCCAGCGCTTTCGGCGAGCCAGGTCCCGGGCGAGGTCTCGCGGCGCTCCCAGCCCGATGGCTCGGTCACGCTGGTGATTGCCCGCCGCTGCGGGGCGGAGTGGCCCGAGATTGTCGCTGCACCGGGGTTACGTCTCGATGCCCTCAATCTCGAGGATCTGTTCATCGAGGTTGCGCGGTGATGCGACGGGCTCGACAAGACCTCGCCGCACTGTTCGGCTCGATAGGCCGCCCTGCCTTCGCGACAGGCATGTTGTGGGGTTGCGCCGCGCTCGCCTATCCGCTCGCGACCAAAGGCGGCTACGCGGGCACGGTTGGTGCCGCGATCGTGTTTTCCCTGGCGACGGCCTTTCTCGCCCATGTGCTCGGGTCGGGGGCGCTCGCCTTCGTCGTCGATGCGAAGCGCACGTGCCTGCCCGGATCGAAGCGACTTGCGCGCCGCGCAAATCTCCTCGCATCAGCGTTGCTTCTCCCAACACTCGTGCTGACTGTCGCTGCGCTCGCCGGCAACCCGGTATGGCCAGTCTGGGTGCCGCCGGTGCTCATACTCGCCACCGCCCTCGCGGGACGGCTGGCTCTCCGCCGGGCCGCCGTCGCGGTGGGACTGCTCCTGCTGGTCGTGCTCACTGCCTGTTGGGCGGCGAGTGGAGGGGGCCATCATATGCGTGGCAAGGAGTGGTGCTTCGCGCTTTTTGCCGCGGCTATCGTGGTCCTTTGCGCCGCTTTGCCGCTGCTGGCGGCCGTCAAGTGGCGTCGGGTCATAGGACCGGGCTCAATCGACGAACCAAGGGTGCTCAGGCACGCACCGCGGATGGCATCGAGCCGGCACGGCTCCGGGAAGCGCCAGCCCCCTGCTCAAATCGTTCGAGCCTGCCTTGGCGGCGTGTTCGTGCAGCTTTCGCAGCAGCTTCTCATCGGTAGCGCGCTCCTGGTCCTGTTCGTTGCGGCCGCGATCGGCCTGCCATGGCTCGGCGCGAGGGGATGGCTCTGGGTGGTCAGCATCCTGGGGCTCGCCGCCGCAGGAGTGGTGTCGACTGCATTCCTCAGCCAGCTCTCCAAACTGACGCGCGAGCAGATCGGCGAGATAGCCCTCATGCCTGGGCTCGGCCCTCCGGCCGCGCAGCGTCGAGCGCTTTACGGCGCTGTCCTCGCGCCGCCTCTGCTGTGGCTCGGAGTCGTACTCCTGTTGGGCTCCGCAGACCTCCTGCTCAAAGGAGAGTCGCTCTCGAGCATCGGCCTGCTCGCAGTGTGCCTTTTCATCCTGTGGCTGACCTATACTGTCTACGCTCTGCAGAAGCTGGCGACGCTCCCTCCGAAACGCCAGAGTTTCATTTCCGAGTTCATGCTGCTCTGCCTCGTGGTCTACGCCGCCGGGAACTACTACTGGCTCTGCGCCGCCCATCCGCAATTCTTACCGCGGTTTTGGTTCTGGATCACCCCGGTGTTGCTGAGCATCGGGATCGGGACTGCAATCGGCTTCTCAATACACCGACTTGCGACAGCACCGCATCCGTTTCTTGCTCGAGATCCGCGCTAACAGTTTCGGCGCGATTCCGGCTCGCGGTGGCCGGGGCCTTCCTGAAAGACGTCGAGCAGACGGTCTATCAGCTGCACCAGCTGGCGAATCTGCCGCTCCATCATCGAAGGGAGCGTATCGAGGAGCTGCGGCTGCTCGCGCACTCTCTTCAACAATTCGACACCCGTGCGCAGCGGGGCGAGCGGGTTGCGCAGCTCGTGCGCCAGTGCGGCGATGAGCTGCTGGCGTTGTTGCTCGCTTTCCTCACGGTCCTTCTCCCGCAGGCGCTTGTCGGTCACATCGCGCACCACGGAGACCGAGCCGATGACACTGCCGCTGCTGTCACGAACGGGGGCGGCGCTCACCTGACGGTGACGGAGCTCTCCTGTGCGCGGGATGCGGACGATCTGCTCCTCGTTGCGCACTACTTCGCCGGCGAGCGCGCGCACCGGTGGCGCTTCGGAGATTGGCCGCGGCGTCCCGTCGGGCCGTAGGACCTCGAGTTGCGACACGATCTTCTCGATGTCCACGCCCTCCACGCTGTCATGACCAAACTCGCGCATGGCGGCCGGATTGGCGTAAGTGTAGCGCCTGCGCGAATCGGCGAAATAGACTTCCTCCGTCATGGAGTTGAGGAGCGCCGACAGCCACTCGCGCTCGGCGCGATTGACGTCCAGCAGCCGCCTGTCCTTGGCGTCTACGTGCGGGCGCACGCTGATGTCGACGCCCGATGTGACGATGGAGTCATGACCGACCGGAAACAGGCTGATGAGGACGTGCCTCTCGCCAGTGCGCTCCTCATATTGCTCCGGCCGGCTCCGTGTCAGCACACTCGCGTAGAGCGGGATGAGCTCGGCCGCGCGCGCCGGCATGACTTCGCCCACGCTCCTGCCGAGCACCTGGTCACGCGGGCGGCCCAGCGCCCGCACCCAATTGGCATTTGCATCGCTGTAGCGCCAGTCGACGATCGCGCCGCGGACGTCACGCACCGCGTCGACGACGGCGATCTGATCGAATGGATTCTCGAAGATCGCGCGATACCTTCGCTCGTTCTGGCTCTGGCTCATTCCGCTTCATGCCTTCCTGCTGCCCCGAGTATAGGGCCAGCCTGGGCGATGAACGGTGCGCCAGCGCACATCCGAATCGCGCTGGGCTCGGCTGTTTACTGAGCCGCTAGCGGCTCAGCTAGGTGACAGCAGGACCTCGAGATTGCAGTCGCGCTCGATGGTGTCCGCGAGCCGGTCGAGCATCTGCTCGCGTCGCGCGGCGTGATCGATCTCGAGTGGTGCCGTCAGGCCGGCCCAGCGCAGCAGTGCGGCACAGGCGCCTGCTTCCTCGAAAAGACCGTGAAGGTACGTGGCCAGGATCTGGCCATCATCCGAGATCGCACCGTCCGCGGTGCCGTCGTCCAGCAGGACGGCGGGACGCTCCAGTGACGGGCCTTGCGTCCGGCCAGCGTGGATCTCGTAGCAGCGCACGCGCGCGTTTTCCAGCCGCAAATGGCCGGACACGTTGCTCAGCCGCTTGCTGGGCAGAAGCACCGTTGTCAGGTCGAGCAAACCAAGACCGGGGCTCTCGCCAGCGTCTCCTTCGATGCCGTCGGGGTCGGCGATCACTCTGCCCAGCATCTGCATCCCGCCGCAGATGCCGAGGACCTTGCCGCCGTAGCGCAGATGTTTCTCGATGTACCCGGGCCACGCGCGCGCGCGCAGCCAGTCGAGATCGGCGCGAACCGATTTGGATCCGGGCAGGATGACGAGGTCGGCCGGCGGCGGCGAGGTTGCCGCATCGATGTAGCGCAGCTCGACCTGCGGATGCTGCGCCAGCGGCTCGAAGTCGGTGTGATTGCTGATTCGTGGCAGGACGGGCACCACTATCCGCAGCTTGTCATTCGACTGGCCAGGAGCCGCCGGGGCGTCGCGGCTGATGCCGTCCTCCGCATCGAGATGGAGCCCGTGCAGATAGGGCAGAACTCCCAGCACCGGCTTGCCCGTGTAACGCTCGAGCCAGTCCAGCCCAGGCTGCAGCAGCGACAGGTCGCCACGGAAGCGGTTGATGACGAATCCCCGCACGCGGTTACGCTCACTGTCGCTTAGCAGCGCGAGCGTACCCACGAGGTGCGCAAACACGCCGCCCCGGTCGATGTCGGCGATGAGCGCGACCGGGCAATCGACCGCCTCCGCGAATCCCATGTTGGCGATGTCGCCCTCGCGCAGATTGATCTCGGCGGGGGAGCCAGCTCCCTCGACGACGATGAAGTCGTACGACTCGCGCAGCCTCGCATAGGAAGCGAGCACGGCCTCGCGCGCGCGGCGCTTGAACTCGTGATATTCCCACGCGCCCATCTCGCCGACGGCCTTGCCGTGAATAATGACCTGACAGCGCCGATCGGTGTTCGGTTTGAGGAGCACCGGGTTGAGATCGACCGTGGGGAGGATGCCCGCTGCCTGTGCCTGCAGAGCCTGGGCGCGGCCGAGCTCGCCGCCGTCGACCCCGACGGCGCTGTTGAGGGCCATGTTCTGCGGCTTGAACGGCGCGACGCGAATGCCGCGCCGCCGCAGCACGCGGCACAGCCCCGCGACCAGCGTGCTCTTGCCGGCATCCGACGTGGTGCCTTGCACCATCAGGGTGCGGGCGGTCACGTCAGCCGCTCTTGGGAATTTCGAGTCCTCTCGCGACCGCAGGACGCGCGAGGAATGTCTCGAGCGCGCGCGTCACGTTGCGAAAGTCGGCAATCCCGACGAGACCGCCCGCCTCGTAGAAGCCGATGAGGTTGCGCACCCAGGGGAATGTGGCGATGTCGGCGATCGTGTATTCCTCGCCGGCGATCCAGGGCTGTTTTCCGAGTTGCTCGTCGAGCACGCCCAGCAGGCGCTTTGCTTCCGCGACGTAGCGATCCCGCGGGCGCTTGTCCTCGTAGCTCTTGCCGGCGAACTTGTTGAAGAAGCCCACCTGGCCGAACATCGGTCCGACGCCGCCCATCTGGAACATGAGCCACTGCAGCACGGGGTATCGGGCCGCCGGCTCGCGCGGCAGCAGCTGGCCGGTCTTGTCCGCGAGATAAATGAGGATCGCGCCGGACTCGAACAGCGGCAGCGGTTTGCCGCCCGGACCGTTGGGATCGATGATCGCCGGGATCTTGTTGTTGGGATTCAGGGCGAGAAACTCCGGCGATGTCTGCTCGTGCGCGTCGAAGTTCACGCGGTGCGGCTCATAAGGCAGGCCGGTTTCCTCCAGCATGATGGAGACCTTCACGCCGTTCGGCGTCGGCAGCGAGTAGAGCTGGAGGCGGTCCGGGAATTGCGGCGGCCACCTGCGGGTAATGGGGAATGCTGACAGTTCGGGCATGTGCTAGAGACCCGTGTGGTGGAGGTACGCGACGACGATCGCCGCCAACAGGCAGTAGATTCCAAAGAAGTGCCAGCGGCCCGTCTCCAGCCAGCGGCTGAGCCATTTGAGCGCCAGCAGCCCGGCGAGAAACGCACAGATCACTCCCACGATGCTTGGCATCAGGGCCGGCGCCATTCCAGCGAGGTGATGATGCTGCGACTGGTAGAGGCGCCAGATCTCGCGCGCGTCGGCCGGCGGTGTGAGCACGACGGCGAGCGCGAAGCTGAAATCCTCGGCGCTGCCGCGCGGCACGCGCCCCAGCAGTCCGGTCGAGATGGTGGCGCCGGAGCGGGAGAAGCCGCGGAAGGGAATGCAGAGTCCCTGCACGGCGCCGATCGAGGAATATTGCGCAGCGCTCAGTCTGTGACCCGCCGCCGCTTGCCGGCGGCGGTTTTCCACGAGACCCGCCACGAGAATGAACACGCCGGCGGCCGCAAGCGCCACAGCTATGAGATCCAGACGATTGAAGAGTTGCTCGACCCAGGCGTGGGCCTGGTGGCGCATCAGGACTTTCTCGATGAACTCGATGATGCCGCCGCCGACGATGCCGGTGAGGAGCGTGGCGACGATCAGGGCGACGGCGAAATGCCTGAATTCGGGCACGGAGCTGAAGAACGCGCGACGCCACCGCTGCCAGAAATAGACGATCACGGCGAGCATCGTGCCGGTATGGAGCATGACGAGCAGAAGCGTCATTGCCGGCGCGGACGGGTCCATGCCCATCAGCTTTTCCGCGACGATCACGTGCGCGGAGCTGGAGACCGGAAGAAGCTCCGCGAGCCCTTGAACGATGGCGAGAATGATGACGTGGACCATATCGAGACTGCTCGCTCCGCGTGGGGTAAACCACTCGATTGTATGTTCAATGACGTGCCCGAGGCAGTGTGCCAGCATGACGCGGCAGAAGGTGCCCGGAGTAACGGCGCCCGGTGACCGAATCCGGTATGGTTACCGGTCTCATTCCTGGGGGGTCGCCAATGACCACAACCGATCGCCGCTCGCGTCTGCTGCTGACCGTGGGATTTTTGGTGGGGGCCGCCGCGCTGCTCGCTGCCACCCCGCCAGCGCGGGCGCAGAGCGTCGCTGCGGCTGCACAAGTGCCTTTCCCGCAGGGGCGCGCCACCATGGCCGGGGTACGGGGCGTGCCGCGCGCCGCCTACTCGCAGCTCAGATGGCGCCTCGTGGGTCCTTTCCGCGGCGGCTGGGCGACGATGGCGACGGGTGTGCCGGGCAGCCCGGACACGTTCTATTTCTCGGGCGCGGGCGGCGGCATCTGGAAGACGACCGACGCCGGCAGGACCTGGCAGTCGGTGGGCGACAGCCTGACTCCGGGCGTCGGAGCGCTTGCCGTCGCGCCGACCGCTCCAGGCACGATTTACGTCGGCACCGGCCAGGTTGCGCCGCGCTATGACGTCGCAGCAGGCCGCGGCGTGTTCAAGTCCACCGATGGTGGCAAGACATGGCAGTCCCTCGGCCTGAGCGCGAGCCGCGACATCGGCCGGATCTGGGTCGATCCGCGCAATGCGGACGTCGTGGTGGTGGCGGCACTCGGCCATATCTTTGGCCCCAATCCCGAGCGCGGCATTTACCGCTCGACGGACGGCGGCAAGACGTGGGTGCATGCTCTCGCGATCAATGACGATACCGGTGTGGTCGACCTTGCCGCGGACCCGACGAACCCGGATCTGCTTTATGCGGCCGCCTGGCAGATGCGCGGGCGTCCCTGGCTGAGCTACTTCGAGCCGCCGGCAGGTCCGGGGACCGCGATCTACCGATCCACCGATGGGGGCGCTACCTGGACACGTCTGGGCGGCATCGGCTGGCCCCAGGGGCCTTTGGGGCGCATCGGGCTTGCCGTCGCGCATACGCCCCAGGGCACACGCATCTATGCGACCGTCGCCTCGGCCGACCAGGGCGGCGTGTGGCGCTCCGATGACGGCGGTGGTCATTGGCAGCGGGTGAATACCGACCAGAATACTTTCGGCAACTGGTACTTCTCGCGCCTGACGGTCGACCCGCGCAACCCGGACGTCGTGTACTCGGCCGGGCAATCGATCCGCCGCTCGAGTGACGGCGGCAAGAACTGGACGATCATCAAGGGTGCGCCGGGCGGCGACGACTACCACTTCGTGTGGATCAACCCCGACCATCCGGATCATTGGATCACCGCCTCCGATCAGGGGGCGGTGGTCACCGTCGATGACGGCAGAACCTGGAGCAGCTGGTACAACCAGCCGACCGGTCAGTTCTATCACGTCGCGGCCGACAATCGCTTTCCATACTGGATCTACAGCGGCCAGCAGGACAGCGGCACCATCGGGACCGCGAGCCGCAGCGACTATGGCGCGATCACCTTCCGCGACTGGCATCCAGTGGGGGGTGATGAGCGCGACTACATGTTGCCCGACCCGGACCATCCCGAGCTCGTGATCGGCAGCGGCATGGGCGGCAGAGTGTCCCGCTACGATGGCAGCACCGGACAGGTCGCCAACGTCACGCCCTGGCCGGTCAATTCCTACGGCGCGCGGCCGACCGCGGTGAAATATCGCTACGGCTGGGTGACGCCCATCGCATTCACTGCGACCGCGCCGCATGCGCTGCTGCTCGGCGCGCAGGTGCTGTTACGCTCCACGGACGAGGGCGACCATTGGGATGTCATCTCGCCCGATCTCACGGGCAAGAAGGCGGACGCCAGCGACTGCGACGGGCAGGTGGCCGGCCAGCAGGCCGTGGCGTGCGGCTACGGTGTGATCAGCGCCATTGCGCCCTCTCCCAGGGATGCCGCGCTGATCTGGGTAGGCGCCGACAGCGGGTTGATACAGCTCACGCGTGATGGCGGCCAGCACTGGCAGGACGTCACGCCGCCGGCGCTGAAGCCTTGGGAGAAGGTGAGCTCGGTCGATGCCTCGGCGCTCGATCCAGCCACTGCATACGCCGCGGTGGACGATCACCGTCAGGACGACTTCCGTCCGCATGTCTTGCGCACTCATGACTACGGCAAGACCTGGACGGAGGTCGACGCAGGGCTGCCGACCGGTGAGGATGTGCCGGTCGTGCGCGCGGATACGGTGCGGAGCGGGCTGCTCTATGCCGGCACATCCGAAGGCGTGTACGTCTCACTCGATGATGGCGATCATTGGCAGTCGCTGCGGCTCAATCTGCCGCACGCCCGGGTCAACGATCTCGTGCTGCACGGCAATGACCTCATCGCCGGCACGCAGGGCCGGTCGATCTGGGTGCTGGACGATGTGACACCGTTGCGCCAGCTGACCAGCGCCGTGCTCGGCGCGCCCGCGCACCTCTTCGCGCCGGAGGTCGCCTGGAGGGTTCATTCCAACAACAACAAGGACACGCCGCTGCCGCCCGAGACGCCGGAGGGACTGAATCCGCCCGCGGGCGCGGTGATCGACTACTGGCTGGGCAAGGACACGCACGGCGCGGTGACGCTCGAGGTCTACAACTTCACCGGGCAGCTCGTGCGCCGCTTCGCCTCCGATGAGGGGCCGGAGCACGTGCAGGCATTCCGTTATTTCGAGGAAGAGTGGCTGCGGCCGGCCGAGCGGCTCTCGGGCGCGCCAGGCATGCATCGCTTCGTGTGGGATCTGCGCTACGCGCGTCCTGAGGCGATCTCATACGACTACGGAATGGGGGCAGTGTTCGGTGAGGACACGCCCACAGCCGTGAATGGCCCGTTCGTATTGCCAGGCATCTACAGCGTCGTGCTGACCGTCGACGGACAGCAGTACCGCGCACCCCTGGTGGTGCAACTCGACCCGCGCGTCCACACGAGCACCGCCGATCTGAACGCGCTGCTCACGTTCAGCCAGTCGCTCTGCGCCGCACTCGAGCGTGCCGACACGCTGTACCAGGAAGAGAAATCGGCGCACGATGACCTCGAGTCGCTGGCTCAGCGGCTGACCGGCGCCCACGGCGATCGGACCCTATTGCGCGAGGTGGAGAAGCTGCGCGATGCCACGGCTGGCCAGGGCGACACGGACCCCGGCGCCATCAGTGGCCGTATCAGCGGCATCGAAGCCGACGCCGAGTCGGCCGACCTGGCACCCACGCCCGCGGACGAGCAGGTATTCGAGATGGACTCGAAGGCGTTGGACCAGGCTGCGCGCGCCTGGCGCGAGAATCAGGTCGCGATCCGCGCGCTGAACGTGCGCCTGCACCACGCCGGCCTCCCGACAGTCAGCCTATCGAGATGAATCAATACGCGAAATATGGACCTTCGCCGCCGGGGGTGTTGTAGCCGGCTATCGCAACGTAGACGTTGCGGCCGAAGAAAAACGGCAGGCCCAGATCGAAATAGCAATCGCCGTTGATCTGGTAATAGTTGGTACAGAGGCTGGATTGCGAGCCGGTATCCGCGCCCAGGTCGTCAAAGGCGGTAAACGTGGCGTTGTCCTCGTTGAACAGCGTCGTGGCGTTGTAGATCTTGATGCTGACGTTGGAGGACGTGCCGTTCTGGCCTTCGTTCGTCAGATTGATCGTCTGTTCGGAGGTCGGGCACAACCACGAGCTGCTGAAGCCCGAGCCACCTGAGCCGCCGCCCGAGCTCGCGCAGTCGGGGATCGAGCTGGAGCCCGAGGCGTCGAAGTAATAGGCGTTCGAGCCCGTGTCGAGGTATGAATACGGGAGCGTGGTGCCGTCGTACATCGTGCTGATGTCGCCGTAGCCGTCACCTGTGAGCACGGTCGCGTTACCGAGAGAGTTGTTGCTCTGCGTACCGATGCCAAACACAAGGTAACCGCTCTCCGTCGCGGCGCCGTCGGGGTCGGGAACCGAGGGCAGCTGGACGATGACGCCGTTGTCGTCTCCGGTCGAGGTGAAGCCGACCACGGGATTGGTAACCTGCTGCTCGAGCGCAGGTGCGGTAGCTACGCAGTCGTTTGGCGAGGTGCCGCCGGAGGGGCAGGCGTAGTACGACGGGTCCTGTGCGTACTGGGAGTTGGAGAGCACGCAGCCGCTGCCGCAGTCCTGCGCAAAAGGGCCCACGCCAATGATGCCGTTGGCGCCGAACTCGGCGACCGTGTCCTCCGGAGTGCCATTGGTCAGGCAGCCTGAGGGGATCCCGCTGTCCGGGAAGCTCGAATCGCCGATCACCTGGATCGGGACATTGCTGGCCGACTCGCCGCCGATCTGCACGTCCGCGAGCATCACGGGTCCCCAGCTGATGCCGTCGACGAACTGCGTGCACTCGACGAGCGGCTGGCTGTTCGAGGCGTTTTCCTGTGTCAGCGACCCGATGACGCTGGAAGAGAGTGCGGACGAGAGGATGCGCAGACCGTAAGAGCCGGTGTCGACCTCGATATTGGAAATCTGCGCGCAATTGGTCGTGCTGCCGGGCGCGCACACCGTGACCGTGATGAATGGGGTGTCTACATCTTCGCCGGTGCCGGGCCCAGCGTTGACTGCCATGGCGACCACATTGGATCCGCTGGTGCTGCCGCCGCCATTGCCACTGCCACTACCACTGCTGCCGCCGCCGGATGTGAGGGCGCCGCTGCCCCCGCCGCCGCCGCAGCCGCCGAGGACGAGAAGGACCTGCACGAGACCGATGCAAATGAGCTTGCGCACTATTTCCGCTCTCTGGGAGTTAGTGGAGGTCGGAGATGGAGAGGTTCGCCGGCATGAGCGCAGGCGCGTAAGCGACTCCGAAATACTGCCGCATGTGCCCGAAGGCGTGCACGACCAGCGAGGGGGTATGAATCTCGAGATGGTTGTGACCGCGCAGATGGGGTTGCTGCGTCCGTCGCGCGCGCACCGCGGCCTGGAACTGGGTGAAGTAGCTGCCGAACGTCTGCTGCAGGTTGGGCATGGACGCCCCTTGCCAGCTTACGGCGAACACCACCCCCGAGGGAGACACGTACTCGCGAACCACGGTTCCGCTCCCGGCCGTGATCTCCTGCACCGAGTAGCCCGCCCCGGATCTCGCCCGCAGCTGGCCCTTCATGCTCATCCGATCGGCCTCGATGGACGCGGTCGTCGCTCCGAGTCCCGCATAGGCCGGCCGGACCGACAGATCGAGAAGCGATGCCGCCCCGAGGGTCAGCACCGCGGTAATGAAAACGGGCAGCGATTTCATGAGGTAATCCTTAACTCAATCTCGTCGGCGGAACTTCAAGCAATTGTTGCAGCGTGTCTTCGGCCGCAAGCCCCTGATTCCCCAGTCCCTCTCAGCGCGCCCGCGCCCCTTCGGTTGACCTCGAGCCGGTCATGGCCCCCGGGGAGGGGGGCGACGGCCCACAATAAGACAGTCGGGCGCGGCGGTTTGTGAGTCGCGTCAATGAACGAGCGGAAAGGCGGCCGTAGCCGGTCATCGGACCCGCCCCCTCCCTGGCGGTTCCCGCGAAGGACCTGCCCGCGAGCCCCCCACATGGACAGTAGCCCGAGCGTCCTATAGGATTCGCCCCCCAAAGTCGGAGCGGTAGTTCAGCTGGTTAGAATACCGGCCTGTCACGCCGGGGGTCGCGGGTTCGAGTCCCGTCCGCTCCGCCATTCTGCGGGCTTAGCCAGCGCTGTCGATCATGCTGCAGAGAATTACCGATACCATCGAGACGCATAAATGGCTGTGGTACAGCATCCTGGGCGCGCTCGCGCTCGTCTTTGCCGCCTGGGGTGCCTACGGCCTGGTCAACCTGAATGTCAGCACCTCGAGCTACGCGGCCGAGGCTGGCGGCAAGACGATCTCGCTGGACGATGCGCATAACGCCTGGCTGCGCCAGCAGGCTCAGCTGCAGCAGCAGTTCGGCGGCAATGTTCCGCCTGCCATGCAGAAGAGCGTGCAGGACCAGGTGCTCGAGGGCCTGATCAGCGAAGCCCTGATATCCGAGCGCACGGACAAGCTCGGCTACCGGGTGAGCAACGCCGAGCTCGAAGCGGCCGTTCGCCACGAGCCAGCCTTCCAGGTCGCCGGACAGTACTCGACGCAGGTGGCGCGGGAAATCCTGGAAGAGAACCACCTCACGGAAGACCAGTACTTCGACGAGAAGCGCAGCGATCTGCGGCGGCTGCAGCTGCTGGATGGCATCGTCACCTCGGATTTCGTGACCCCGACGGAGGCGGCTCGGGCGCAGGCGCTGCGCGACGAGGAGCGCGAGATCCAGTACGCGACTCTTCCGGCCGATCGCTACAAGAGCGATACGCCGATCGACCCGGCAGCCATCGCGGCCTACTACAAGGCCCATCAGGCCGACTACCGCGTGGCGGAGTCGGTCGACCTGCAGTACGCGCAGCTGACTCTGCAGCAGGTCGCGAGCACCGAGACCGTGTCTGATTCCGACCTGCAGGCCGCTTACGACAAGCAGAAGAGCAGCTTCGTGCTGCCGGAGCGGCGCGAGTCCAGCCACATCCTCATTCCCTTCGGCAAGGATCCGGCCGCGGCTCTGAAGCAGGCGGATCAGGTCCTCGCCATGGCGAAGTCGGGACAGAATTTCGCCGCCCTGGCGAAGAAGTACTCAAAGGACCCCGGCTCCGCCCAGAACGGCGGCAGTCTCGGCTGGATCGACCGCAGCGGCTTCGTCGCGCCGTTCGCCGATGCGCTCTTCGGCATGAAGACGGTGGGCGAGATCGTCGGACCGGTGAAGTCGCAGTACGGTTATCACATCATTCGCCTCGATGGCATCCAGCCCGGCAGGACCAAGACTCTGGCCGAGGCGCGCCCACAGCTTCAGGCTCAACTTCAGAAGAGCGCGGCCACGAACCGCTTTGGCGACATCGAGGACCAGCTGCAGGACACTCTGCAGAACCCGGGCGCGACCCTCACGACCCTGGCGAAGCAATTCAACCTGACGACCGGCGAGGTGCCGCAGTTCCTGCAGGACGCCGGCGGGGCGCCGCTCGGCCAGGCGAAGCCGCTGCAGAGCCAGGTCTTCGGCGGCAACGCCGTTGCCGACCAGACGCTCGGCGGTCCGGTCATCCTCGACAACGACAAGATGGTGGTTTTCGAAGTGGTTGCGCGTCACCCGGCGCACGTCAAGGCGCTCGCGGACGTTCGCGACAGCATCATTGCGGCCCTACAGAAGCAGCGTGAGACGGACGCTGCGCTTGCTGCCGCGAAGGCCGCGCGCACGCAGCTGCAGTCAGGCGCTTCCTTCGACCAGGTCGCGAAGAGCCTCAATGTCAGCGCCGACCCGGCGAAGTTCATCGGCCGCGGCGATCCGTCGGTGCCGGCGGAGATCCTGTCCGTGGCGTTCGACTCGGCGAAGCCGGTGCACGGCCCGGTGTACGAGGCCGTGACCCTGCAGAGCGGCGGCGCCGCACTGATCGCGGTCACCCAGATCCGCAGCAACGCGCAACCCAACAAGTACCTCGAGATGGCGCTCGAGCAGGAGCAGCTCCAGCAGACTGGCAGCGCCGAGGCGTCGGGTTATCTCGCCGAGATGCGCGCGACGGCGAAGGTCCGAAAGAATCCCGACGCCTTCCAGTAGCGGGATTACCCCTCCGCTTCCTGCGGAAAGCTCATCCCGACCGTGTTGAATCCGCTATCGACGTAGAGGATCTCACCGGTGATCCCCCCGGCGAGGTCGGAGCAGAGGAACGCGGCGGCATTGCCGACATCCTCCTGGGTGACATTGCGTCTCAGCGGGGCGACTTCCGCGACCCGGCCCAGCATCTTGCGAAAGCCGGGAATCCCCGCCGCGGCGAGTGTCTTGATGGGGCCGGCGGAGATGGCATTGACCCGTATTCCCCGCGGACCGAGGTCGTAGGCCAGAAAGCGCACGTTGGCCTCGAGGCTCGCCTTGGCCAGGCCCATGACGTTGTAGCTTGGGATGGAACGGACGGCGCCGAGATAGGACAGGGTGAGCAGCGCCCCTGATCGGCCCGCCATGAGTGGCGCCGCGCCGCGGGCGAGGGCGGTGAAGCTGTAGCTGGAAATGTCGTGGGCCACCCGGAAAGCGTCGCGGTCGGTGCTCTCCACGAACCCGCCGGTGAGGGCTTCTCGCGGCGCATAAGCCACTGCGTGGACCACGACATCGAGGTTGCCCCACTCACGCTTCAGCAGATCGAACGCCGAGTCGATCTCGCCGTCGAGCGCCACATCGAGCGGCATCGTGAGCCTGGAGCCGAGCGACTGGGCCAGGGGCTCGACGCGCTCCTTCATCTTGTCGTTGACGTAGGAGAAGGCGAGCTCAGCGCCTTCGCGATGCATCGCTTGGGCGATGCCCCATGCGATCGAGCGGTCGGTCGCGACGCCGACGATGAACGCGCGCTTGCCTGAGAGAAATCCCATAACCGAGCCCGCCGACGGTGACGAAGGTCGGGGGAGTTTAGACGAATCGCGGGCGTCAGTTATGGCCGTCCATGGCGGCAGGGCCGCCGGCCCGGCCCGGCCCGGCCCGGCCCGGCCCGGCCGGGGCCGGGCGTTCGGGCGGATCGACGACACGTTAAGTGTCGTCGATCAAGGCACCGCCCTCACCCACCCGACGCCGCCAGCCGGATGGTGAGCCTCTGGCCGGTCAGGATGTGGCTATGCGTGCCCATCGCGTTCCAGGCGAGGATCTGCGCCACCCGCACCTGGAAGAGTCTTGCGATCCGCCACAGCGTGTCGCCG
>DATAXF010000113.1:0-19445 GCA_036273095.1 Steroidobacteraceae bacterium
GGTGCCGCCGCGAACTCGTGAAAGAATCGCGCGTAGGCTTCGTTGAGGCGCACCAGGTAATCACGCTCGATGTACTGCTCGTAGGCAATGCCGCGGCGCGCGATCCGCTCGAGCAGCACATCGACGGGGGCCTGCAGGTAAACCACGAGATCGGGCTTCGGCGCCTGCACGTCGAGCTTGGCGTGTATCTGCTCGTAGAGAGCGAACTCCGCCTCGTCCAGCGTCACGCGCGCGAACAGGCGGTCCTTTTCCAACAGGTAGTCCGCGACCCGCACCTGGGCGAAGAGGTCCTGCTGGTTGAGCGCGGCGAGCTGCTGGCAGCGCTGAAAGAGAAAGTAGAGCTGTGCCGGCAGCGCGCCGGAGCGCGGAGTCTTGTAGAAGCGCTCGAGGAACGGATTCTGCGCCGCATCCTCCAAAACCGCCTGGCCCGAGAGGCTCTCGGCGAGATGCCGGGCGAGGCTCGTCTTGCCAACGCCGATCGGCCCTTCCACCACGATGAACTGGTGCTCAGCCCCGGTCATGTCTCACGTATATGCGTTTGGATTCAGGGGTCGCCCAGACGCTCGAGGCCCAAGGGCGCAAGGCGTCCTTTGAGCTCGGCTACCCGGCCGAGCCCGGGTACATCGAGGTCCGGAGCGAGGTCGCAAAGAGGATACAGAACGAAGTTCCGCTCCACTATCCCAGGATGAGGGAGGGTCAGGCCCGGCTCCTCCCGGCGTTCCCGGCCTTGAACGAGGAGGTCGAGATCGATGACACGGGGCCCCCAGCGCTCCCGCTCTGCGGGCCTGCCGAAGGTCTGCTCGAGCGCGAGCAGCTCATCCAGCAGCCGGCGGGAATCCAGCTGTGTGAGCACTCCCGCTACTGCGTTGATGGAGTCCGGCTGTGAGACCGGCCCAAAGGGCTTGGAGCGGTAGAGCGGGGAGCGGCTCACTACCCGAGTGACAGGCAAGCGCTCCAACGCCGCGCATGCGCGCAAAACCTGGGCTCTCGGATCCTGCAGATTGCTGCCGAGCCCGATGTACGCCGGCTGCCAGATCGCCACCGTCCGGCCGTTCACGACGCCCGGGGGCCGCGCCGTCCCCCTCGACGACGCCGGCGGCCGCCGGATTTGGGTCGGCCCGGCCGCGGTCCCGCCGTCTGCGCCAGCGCGTCGGCCATACGCTCTTGCTCCTCCTGCGCGGCAGTCTGCACTTGGGTCCACCAGCTGGCCATCTCCGCCGAGGCCAGGCCGAATTCCGCCCGCAGGAGCAGCAGGTCATAGGCGGCCCGGAAGCGCGGATGCGTCAGGAGACGCAGCGCACGCCGCCCGCTCGGGTGCTCGAGCCGCGGCTGCAGCGAGAACATCTCACTCAGCCCCAGCGAGAAGCGCCGCGGAATCGCCAGATGCGCCTGCGCCTGGCGCACCGCGCGATCGCAAGCATCGCCGATGGCCGAGATCTCGTGCCACTTCTCCGGCGGCATCGCCTCGATGATCTGCGCGATGGGACCATAAAGGAGCAGCGCCAGAAGAAATGTGGGCGTCAGTGGACGGCCCGCAGCGGCACGCTCGTCGGTGTTGGCGAGCCCCTTCACCAACAGCCGCTCGACGAGGCCGTCGGCGTGGGCGCTGAGATAGCTATCCACGCTGGGCAGCAGTTGCGCCAAAAGCCCTCGCCGCCGCAGCACTTCGAGGCTCTTTGCCCCGTGGCCGGTAAGGAAGAGCTTGAGCATCTCGTCAAAGAGCCGCGCTGGAGGCACTCCGCCGAGGAGTTCCCGCAGCCGCCCAATGGGCTCGGCCGTCGCCGGGTCGATCCCGAAGCCGAGTTTCGCCTCGAAGCGCGCGGCACGCAGCATGCGCACCGGATCCTCGCGGAAGCGTGTCTCCGGATCACCTATCAGCCGCAGGCGCCTGGCGGCAATGTCCTCGACACCGGCGCAATAGTCCCAAATGGAGAAGTCGGCGATGCTGTAGTAGAGCGAATTGGCCGTGAAATCGCGGCGCCAGACGTCCTCATCGATGGTGCCGTAGACGTTGTCCCGCAGGATCCTCCCAGTCGAGTCGAACTTGCGCTCCGAATCGTCGTCGAGAGACAGTCGCGCTTCCCGGCTGAGGGCCTTGGCCGGAGCGGCCTGTTCGGCGCCGTTCGTCTCTTCGCCGGTATCGTCCGCCCCCTCCTCCTGCAGGTCCGGATCCTCATCGAGCTCCGGTGCCTCACCATCCTCTGGGTCGGCGTCCGCCAGCGGCTCCTCGCCCTGGGACGGCGCGCTCGCCGCCCGGAAGGTGGCGACCTCGATGATCTCCTGGCCAAAGAAGACGTGGGCCAGCCGGAACCGCCGCCCCACCAGACGGCAGTTGCGGAAAAGCCGCTTCACCTGCTCCGGCAACGCGTCCGTGGCCACGTCGAAGTCCTTCGGTTCCATGCCCAGCAGCAGGTCCCGCACGCAGCCACCCACCAGAAACCCCTGAAATCCCGCGTCCTTCAGGCGGTAGAGCACCCGCAACGCATTGGGGGAGATATGGGACCGGGAAATAGTGTGATCCGCCCGCGGAATCACCCGGGGCTTGGCCGCGGGCGCGACCGGCGCTTGGGGAGAGTTCAATTCGTGGCTTTCGGCTTGAGCATTGGACACAGCCCCCTATAATACCGCGCTCCTGAAGCCGGCCCCCAAGCCAAACGCTCCCTTCGTCTAGAGGCCCAGGACATAGCCCTCTCAAGGCTGTAACACGGGTTCGAATCCCGTAGGGAGCGCCAAAATCACCCGGTCCGTTCCGGAGACGGTGAGACCCCGGCCTGCGGTCACCGGGGCAAAATGCCAGGCAAGTCCAGCCGGGACCGCTGCGCACATTCGATGGCTTCTGGATATCCGGCATCCGCATGACGCATGACGCCAGTCGCAGGATCATTCCACAGAACGCGGGCAATTCGTTTCGCTGCCGCCGGCGTGCCATCGCACACTATGACGACTCCAGCGTGCTGCGAAAACCCCATTCCAACACCTCCGCCGTGGTGGAGAGAGACCCAGGTGGCACCCGATGCGGTATTGAGGAGCGCGTTGAGTAGCGGCCAATCCGAGACCGCGTCCGAGCCATCGCGCATGGCCTCGGTTTCTCGATTCGGCGAGGCTACCGAGCCTGAGTCGAGGTGGTCGCGCCCGATCACTATCGGCGCCTTGAGCTCTCCGCGAGCCACCATCTCGTTGAAGGCGAGTCCCAGCCGATGCCGGTCCCCGAGCCCCACCCAGCAGATGCGCGCCGGCAGGCCCTGGAACTGGATCTTCTGCCGCGCCATGTCGAGCCAGTGGTGCAGATGGGCATCATGCGGCAGGAGATCCTTCACCTTGGCATCGGTCTTATAGATGTCCTCTGGATCCCCCGAGAGCGCAACCCAGCGGAACGGGCCCATGCCCCGGCAGAACAAGGGACGGATATAGGCAGGTACGAATCCCGGGAAATCAAAGGCATTCTTCACGCCTTCCTCGAGTGCCACTTGCCGGATGTTGTTACCGTAGTCGACGGTGGGCACACCGGCTGCCTGAAAGGCGAGCATGGATCGTACATGGACCGCCATCGAGGCTTTCGCCGCCTGTGTCAGGCTCGCCGGGTCGCTTTCGCGCATCTCGGCCCAACGCTCCAGGGTCCATCCGATGGGCAGGTAGCCGTTTATCGGATCGTGCGCAGACGTCTGATCCGTGAGCAGATCGGGCCGCACGCCTCGCTCGAAGATACGCGGTAGAACCTCGGCGGCGTTGCCGAGGAGTCCCACCGAGCACGGCTTCCTCTCCACGCAGGACCGCTTCATGATCTCGAGTGCCTCATCGAGGCTCTCAGTCGCATGATCTAGATATCCCGAGCTCAGGCGCATGTCGATTCGCGAGCGTTGGCACTCGACAGCGAGGCAGGACGTGCCGGCCATCACCGCCGCAAGCGGCTGCGCGCCACCCATGCCGCCGAGTCCCGCGGTGAGTAGCCAGCGACCGGCAAGATCACCCCCGTAGTGACGGCGGCCCATCTCTACGAAGGTTTCGTAGGTGCCTTGCACGATGCCCTGGCTGCCGATGTAGATCCAGGATCCGGCCGTCATCTGACCGAACATCATCAGCCCTTTGCGATCGAGATCGTGGAAGTGTTCCCACGTAGCCCAATGGGGCACCAGGTTCGAGTTCGCGATCAGCACGCGCGGCGCATCCGCGTGGGTGGTGAAGACTCCCACCGGCTTTCCCGACTGCACGAGGAGGGTCTGATCGTCCTCGAGGCGCCGGAGTGTCGCGACTATCGTGTCGAAGCTCTCCCAGTCGCGCGCAGCCCGGCCAATGCCGCCGTAGACGACGAGCTCCGAGGGGCGCTCCGCCACATTGGGATCGAGGTTGTTCATCAACATGCGTAGCGGCGCTTCGGTCAACCAGCTTCGAGCGGTGCGCGTCGGACCTCTGGGAGCAGAGATGACTCGCTTGCCATCCATACGGGCCCGACGTGAATGTATCTGCGGAGTGTCTATCGTGGTGGTCATATCGAGTGACCTCGTTGCTCACCGCGACACACGCGCCTTGCGCAGCGCCGCGTGGGGGATGTCGCCAATCTGGCGACAGGCCAGAGTCTCGGAGCGAGCCGCATCAAAGGGCCGAATTTGTAATGACTAGACAAATAGTATCATGTCTAGGCATATTAGGAAGCCATCTTTAACTTGCTGAGAGCCTGCCGATGAAGCGGACATTACGCCTCGCGACCCGGTTTTAAATAACACCGGCATCCAAGCCCAGGTCGGCATCGGCTGCCCTCCGCCTGTCCTGCTCGAAATCCATCGATCGGCAGGCCAGCAGATAGACAGCAGCGGCGACCGGCAGTCCGACAAACATGGAGACATCGGCGCCCCCGAGAGAACGGGCAATCGGACCTGTGTACGCGCTCGTGCTGAAGAATGGAATCATTACGAGAAAGCCGACAAAGTAAGCCGTGAGACCGCGCCAGTTCCATTGGCCATACATACCCTGGGAATTGAAAATCTCGCGGACAGAGTAATGCCCCTTGCGCACAACGTAGAAGTCGATCAGGTTGATTGCCGTCCATGGCGTAAAGAGGTAGAGCAGCAGCGTGAGCAGATCATCATAGCTGGCTACGAAGCTGCCGGAAGCGCCCAGCGCCATGACTGCAGTGGCGACAAGCGCGGCGCCGAGGCTCGCGACACGCTCTGCAAGAGTGCAACGCAACGGATGGACCGTATCCGCGATGCTCAACAGCGTGAGCGATGCACCGTAGAAATTGAGCGCAGAGATCGTGATGAGTCCACACAGTCCGCTGACGAGCACCACATCCCCGAACCCGTGGAATAAGGTGTCTGCGGCCTGCCTGATGGCGGCGGCCACGCCGAGTGTCGGCGCGACGGCCGCGGCAAGCGTACCCACCAGCATCATCCAGGCTCCGCCCACGAACGCCCCGAGGTAGGTCCACCAGAAAGCCGCGCGCACGCCCACATCTTTCGGCAGGTAACGGGAATAGTCGGAGACGTAGATTGACCATGTGAGCTGATACGACGCCGCGGCGGTGAACTCGGTGAGGAAGGAGACCACTCGAAAGCCGCTCCATTGCCACTGCGCCGGAGGGAGCCGGATGGCGAGCAGGACCCCCGCGGAAAAAACCGTGAGAATCGCGATCATGAGATAGGCGACACCCCGTTGCGCGAGATGGATCTTGTCGTGACCCACGAGCGCCAGGCCCATGGCCACCAATGCAAACAGCACCATCGCGGCTCGAGAGGTCGCCGGGATGGCGCCATTCAGCTCGTGCAGCGCCTGCGCCGCAAGAACCTGATTGAGCGCGTTGTAGCCGATGTAGGCGATCAAGGCGACCACCCACACCAGAATCGCGCCCCGGTATCCGAACTGGGGCCGCGATTGGATCATCTGCGGCAGTCCGAGTTGCGGCCCCTGCGCCGCGTGGAACGCCATGAAGAAGGTACCGACGAGGCAGCCGGTCAGTACCGCAACGCTGCTCCACAGGAGATTGCCGCCGAGCGTGATCCCGAGCGTACCCACGGCGACGGTAGCGAGCTGCGCATTACCGGAGAACCACACCGGCCACAGGTGCCAGACCTTTCCATGCCGTTCCGCGAGCGGCACATAATTGATCGAGCGGGTCTCGATACGCGGCAGGCCCATTCCCATCAGCGGTCAACACCCATGACCACTCAGCGCCCGAATGATCGCATCCGCGCCGTAAAAGGCGGTGCGGGTCGTGGACTCCCCGGCCTCCGGGCTCGGTGCCGAGCTCAATTTGGCGATGACCATATTCGCGACCGGATCCACGATCAGGAGTTGCCCGCCGAGTCCTATCGCCGCAAAGCGTCCGCAGCTCTTTTGCGAAACCCACCAGAAGCCGCGGTAGGAGCCTTGCGCGTAGCCAGGCCACGAGACTGTCCCCGGGTCCTGCGCAGCTTGCCAGGCGCTTGTGCTACCCCCCGCGCGGATATCCTCCACCCATGGACGCGGAACGATCTGCTGGCCGTTGTACCACCCGTCCTGACTCATCATCTGCCCGAACCGCGCAAGGTCGCGCAACGTCATGTTGAGTCCGGGCGTCGTATACGCCTCCTGGTAGTGATCCAGGAGTATGTAGCTATCCTGCTGCGCGCCGAGCTTCGACCAGATGTCGTTCTGCAGGCTCTCGGAAACATCCCTGCCGGTCACACTCTCGATGATCCAGCTGATCACCAGCGGCGACGGGTCGAGATACAGGAATTTCTTCCCGTCCGGACCGTTCTTGCTCTTCATCGTCAGGAGAAATGCCCTCAGGCCCGGCGCCGCATCGGGTCCCGGGGGAAGCCAGCCCGCCGCCTGATCGTCGCCAACGTACGGGTTGGCGTGATCAAACCGCGCCGAAACCGTCATATCCAGCACTTCGCGAACCGTCGCCATACCGTATACCGTATCTTTGAGCTGCGGCAGATATTCGGTCACTAGAGCGTTGGGGCGCAGCTTGCCTCTGGCGACCATGATCCCGGCGAGCGCGCCCACGACCGACTTGGTCATCGACATGAGCAGATGCGGAGTACTCCGCGTCATACCATTGAAATACTGCTCACTGACTATCTTGCCGCCCCGCAGGACGATGAAGCCATCCGTGTTGGTCCGGGCGAGCATCTCGCGAACCGTCATGTGCCGGCCGCTCACGGGATCGAGGAAACTGATACTCGACAGATCGCGGTGCGCCGGCGCAAGCGCCGATATCGGGCCGTCGCCGCGCCCGATGTTCGCGGAAGGGAAAATCCTACGCGTGTGCTGCCACGACCATTGGTTCCACGGAGCCCAATACCAGTTCGCGACGGTGACACGGGGAGACACGGCCCCGATGGCCGGAAGCGGCGCGTCCACCCCCATGGCGAACAGCATTGCACAACAGGTGATCAGGAACGCACGGCAGCGCAACATGGAACGTCTCCAAGGCAATGGCCCTTGCGGCCTGGGATGGAATGCTCGCAGGCAGCCTCAGCGGAAGAAATACGACCCGCTCAGTCCGATGGTACGAGGTCGCGTGACACTGGCGCCCGACCACAAACCCCAGTTCGTTGCGCTGTACCCATACACACCGACGCGGTTGGCGGCGTTGTCGACATATGCTCTAACAGTCCAGGAATCCCCTATGAGAGACACGGAGGGCTCCACCGTCGCAAAACCTCCGACCTCGACGTTCTGACTGGTGAGCAAAGCCGAAGCCGAGCGGCCGACGTAATTCACGCCCAGGGCATAGGTCAGCACCAGGTCCCGCGGAAGCGGCTGTGTGTATTGCAGAGTCACATCGCCGAACTCCTTCGGGTCACCCGGAAGATTCTGCCCGACGCTGTAGCTCGAGGCAGGAACTCCCGCCGGCGGATTGGTGGAAACCAACCTGGAGTTGTCATAGGTATAGCTGACGGACAGATTGAGCTGCCGGGTGATGGGCCCATTCAGCTCGAGCTCGATGCCATCGCTGCGGGCGTCGCCCGCATTGATGACCGCTCCGATCTCGAGCGCGGTCACCGTGGTCCCGAGTTGCACGTCGTTCCAGTTGTCGTTGAAATACGTGAATGTGTATTGGATGCGGTTCGCCAAAACTCCCTTGATTCCGACCTCCCGGTTGTCGACCGTGTCCGATCGGTAGACGAACAGAGCCGACTGGGTCGGGGTGGGGGCGCCCCCGAAGTTGTACACCTCCTGCGGCAGTCCGTTCGTACCGGCAGGTCGATTGCCTTGCGAGAATAGCGCGTACACCATCGTCGATGGCGTGAAATTGTAGGAAACGCCGGCCTTTCCGAGAACGCCGCTGTCAGAGGTCGTGATCGTGCTGCCACCCACCCCGGTCGGGCCAAGAAATAACAGGCCGCCATTCTCGTCGTTGGATGACGAATCGTGATAGCCGCGCAGGCCTCCCGTGAGCCGCCAGTGATCAGACAGACGCCACTCGAAGTCGCCGTACACCGCCATGTCGCGGAATAGCACGTCAGCGTCATTCAGATAGCAGAAGTCCTCGGAATTCGGGACCTCGCCGTTGTCGAAGCTTGAAATCTGCGGATAGAACGTGCCGTATCCGCACGGAACCGTGGTGGTCGTGCTGGCGCTGCAGGCGGTGTAGAAATCGGAGTACCCGAGCGCGTATTGCTGATTGATGGTGGTGGTACGAACGCGCTCGTAGAATGCACCGGCCACCCATTTGAATGGCCCGGGCGTCGCCGAGACGAGGCGGAATTCCTGCACGACTCCATGCGAATTATATGCGTCCTGACCGGTAAAGAGCGGGCGCGGGTTATTGCCATAGACCGCGGTATAGAAGGGGAAGCTGAAGTAGAACCCCGTGAAATCATTGGTTGCGGTCGCTCTCGTCTCATAGCTCGAGGTTGAATTGGTGAATGTGGCGAAGCCGAGATTGCTCGTCACCTCGAGCGCTGCGACATCCACCGTGGAGTGGAAAGGCTCCGGTATCTGCGCCATGGTCTCGTCCGAGTCGACCCCAAACGCCTGATACGACACGAGTTGCGGTCCGCCGGAGTTTTGCACCTGGTGGTGATAGGAGAGCGTGGCATCGAACAGGCTGCTGGGCCGCCACCGAAGGGCGGCCTGCGCCGCCGTGGTGGTGTCCCAATTCACACCGCGGGCGAGGCTGCGCACCGCCGGGCTGTCGATCAGGTCGCTCGGATCGACGGGAAGCGGGTCACCCTTGGAGCCGAGCGCGTAGCGATCCGGGGCATTGATGAATCCGCTGTCCCGCTGCTCACCGACGGTGGCTCGGAATGCGAGGTCGTGAGCTATCGGCGCGTTGAGCGTGAGGACGCCCTGACCGTTCAAGCCCGTTGCTCCATCCGTGCGGCTTCCGTCCGCCGAGACGTCGGCTGTGAATCGATCGAAGCTCGGCGGGTTGTAAATGAAGCGAATGGTGCCGCCCTCGGAGTCCGCCCCGTATAGCGTACCCTGCGGCCCGCGCAGCACTTCCACGCGATCCAGGTCGAGAAACCAGAGATTGGCGAAGATAGGCGTGGAATCGATATAGGTCGATATGGGCGCCGCCGTGGCCGAGGGAAACTGCGGCGATGATCCCGCGCCGACACTGATACCGCGAATCACGAAGCTGGACGACAATGCGCCGCGGGGCCCGACATCCGCGTAATCGACGCCGCCCACGAGCTGCGCGAGCTGGTGGAAATCGCTGACCCCGGCAGCCTGCAGCGTCGCGCCACTAACGGCCGAGATATTGTAGGGGATGTTCTGAACGCTCTCTGCGCGCCCAGTCGCGGTGACCACGACCTCGTGCAGGACGTACTTGGCATTCTGCTCCGTCGTGAGCGGTGGGTCGCCCGACGGCTGTTGCGGCGGGTCCGCAGCAGGCCGCGCGTGCCTGACGGCCGCCACCAGGATCGTCCCGTCCGGCGAAGTCGAATAAGTCAGGCCGGTACCGTGCAACAGATGCTGCAAGGCCGCCAGCGGCACATATGTTCCTCTGACGCCCGCAGTCGTCTTATTTCGAGTGAGCTCCTGCGTGACGATGATCTGCTCGTGCGTCTGCAGCGCGAAGGCTGAAAGCGCCGAGGCCAGCGATTGCGCCTTGATATCCACCTGCACCTGCTTGGTGCTCGCCACTATGTCGGCTGCGTGGCCCAGGCCGGAGGCGGCGATGAGCGAGCTGGCGGCGAGCGCGGCCGCAACGGCCTTGTGAACAGGACCGCAGGAGTGCATCGTGGATCTCCCCCTTCTGGATTACGAGTTGTCAGTTCTTCCAGGCTATAGACGCAGCACCCGCTGAACCCCTCACCTGTGATCGGCTGCGGGAAGCTAAATAGATGGCGGCCGGAGATTTTTTGATCACCCGTGCGAGCCCGTAAGCCTGCAGAGTCCGCGCCAGGCTCTGAGCGCTGGTGGAGGTGGCAAAAACCGCCGTGATCTTCCGATCCGCGAGCGCCGTGTCGGTGATGATGATGCGCTGCCGCCAATAGCGATTCATCTCGGCGAGGACATCTCCCAATCGCTCGCCCTCGAAGACCAGTCGCCCGGTGCGCCAGCTGGTAGCGCGCTCAGCATTGACTCGCTCGATGCGTATCGCTCCATGGTCCCTGACAGTCAGCATGCTTCCCGGCTCTAGATAGACCGGAGTGAAGGCGGAGTCTCGCGTCGAATCCGGACTCACGCGCACTCTTCCCTCGACCAGGACCACCTGCATTCCATGTGGTCGGACCGAGACATTGAAGACGGTTCCCGTTGCAAGCACTTCCTTGCCGCCAGCGGTCACCACGAAGGGCCACGCACGATCTTTCGCGACTTGGAAATAGGCTTGACCGCGCTCGAGGATGAGTAGGCGCGCACGCGTCGAATAATCCACGCGCAGGACCGTCGCGGTATCGAGCATCACGTGGCTGCCGTCGACCAGCACGATATGCGACCGCTGGCCGACACCGGTGGCAAAGATCCGTCCCGCGACGGGGACTTCGCGAACAGGAGCCATCCCAAGCCAGAAGGCGAATCCGGCGAGCATTGCTGCCGCTACACCGATCACCGCAAACCCGACGCGACCCGGTGATCCCAGCCCGCGCCGGCGACGGCGAGCCTTCTCACGCATGTCCAGCACCCGCTGGTCAGCCCTGATGCCTTCCAGGAGCCCCCAGAGACGCTCGTATTCGAGCCAGGCGGCGGCGTGAGCGGGATCCGCGCGAAGCCATGCCACAAAGGCAGCCTCGTCAGCCTTGGACCGTGAGCCCGCTCGCTGGCGCGCGAAATGCGCGGCCGCCTGCCTCACAATGGTGTCATCGCGCATGGTCATGCGGGAGTAAGCCGGCGTATCAATCCGCATGCAGCCGTGCGTGCAGGTGACGCAGGGCTTTCATGATGTGCTTCTCCACGCCGCTCACCGTCATTCCGAGCTGGGCCGCGATCGTGGTAGCGCTGCTGTCCTCGAATCGATGCAGGATGAATACATCACGCGTGCGGGGGGAAAGCTCCGCAATGGCACTGACCACCCGTGACAACGCTTCGCCGTCCAAGAGTATTCGCTCAGGCGTCAGATGCTCGTGTGGATGATCGTCCTCCTCGAGTGATCCATGGAGCGAGTAGCGGCGGGCTGCGCGCCGCCGCGCGCGATCGGCGAGCACGCTCGAGGCCACCCTGAAAAGATAATGGTCGAGGTGCTCGATCGGGGATGAGCCGATGCCGCTTGCGTGCGCACGCAGAAAGACCTCCTGCATCAGATCGTCTACCGCCTCCGGCGGCGCTCGCCGCGAAAAGAAACGCCGCAACCAGGGCCCGACTCGCGCAAACGCGGCGAGCAGCGAGTTTGAAGACACACAGATGTCTGGCGTACTCATTGATTCAGGCCATCCCTTATGGGTGGACTGCCGGAGCCGGTGATGGGATGATGGATAGCATGTTCGACGTCAGAGCAGAGCTCACTGAAGTGCGCCGTCTGATAACGGCGCGCCGCGGGAATGAGGCCTATTCCAGATCACGAGCGCTCACGAACCAACATGCGGACGAGATTGAGGCATGGAGCCTCTTCGCCTGGTCTGCATTGGGTCTGAATAGAGTCGTGGAAGCGTTGGCCGCCTCGGATCGCGCGCAGGCTATCGGGGGGCAGAATCCGGGCACCGCCCTCTGCCGTGCAATCTGTCTGCACCGCCTCGGCAAAGTGCATGAGTCGACCGAGCTGCTGCGCTCCATCGTCGGATCCCCATTTTCGAGCGGATGGGAGTACGGCCAGCTCGGCGAGCTCCTTGCGCGATGCGAACAGTATGATCTCGCGGCGGAGGCCTACACGAAGGCCGTGGCCGCCGAGCCGGCCGATGCCGATCTGCATTACAACCGCGCCACGGTGCAGCGTTTCATCGGCGACTTTCCGGGCGCGGAGAAATCCTGCGCTGACGCATTGCGTCTGCGGCCTCACGACCCAGATGCGTGCTACCTGCTCAGCGGCCTTTCCCGGCAGAGTCGCGAGCGCAATCATGTCAAGGAACTTCTCGAGGCGCGCGGTCTGGCGCAGACACCGCGCGCGATCAGCAGCATCGAGTATGCCCTCGCCAAGGAGTATGAAGACCTTGGCGACTTCGATGTCGCTTTCCACGCCATGACACGGGCCGGTGCTGTGCGCCGCTCACACATGCAATACGACGTCGCCCAGGACGAGAAGATAATTGCTGCAATCATTGCGACGTTCCAGTCCACCGTGCTATCCGCCGTTCGAGGGCCAGACTGCGCCGATGAGCCGATATTCATCGTCGGTCTGCCGCGGACGGGCACTACTCTGCTGGAACGGATCCTGTGCAACAGTCCCGAAGTCAGACGCGCGGGCGAGCGCTCCGACCTTGGCGCTCTCGTCACGGCCCTGACTCGCCGGCAGAGCGGTGGCCGCGCCTTGAATGCTCTGGAGACCGTGCGGCAAAGCGTTCTCATCGACCACTCTGAGTTAGGTCGGCGCTATGTAACGAGCGTCAATGAAGGACGCCAGGGGGGCGCGCGCTTCATCGACAAATTTCCCTTGAATTATCTCTACATCGGCCTCATCCATCTGGCGCTTCCGCGGGCATGCATCCTGCATATGGTCCGTGACCCGATGGACACTTGCCTGGCGATTTACAAGCAGCGATTCGAGAACGCTCACCCCTATTCCTACGATCTGGACGATATCGGGCGTTATTTCGTCGCGTATCGGAAGCTCATGAGTCATTGGCGCGCGACCTCGCCTGGCCGCATCGTCGATGTGTCTTACGAGGAGCTTGCGCGAGACCCGGACGGTACGTGCTCGAGTGTGTTCTCTCACTGCCGCCTGACCTATCTGCCGAGCTACGCCTCCGAGGCGCCTCAGGGCCACGCAATCACCACGGCAAGTGCCGTGCAGGCGCGCCGCTCCATTTATACGAGCTCCATCGGCTCTTGGAGGAATTACGAGCGCCATCTTGGCCCACTGTTTGAGCGGCTCCGCCGCGCCGACGTGTGTTGACCCCGTGAGCATGGCACTCTGTTGCATGAGCAACGAAGATGGTCGGGCTGCGCTAAAGACTAGACAATAGTATCATGTCTAGTCATATTAGCAAGAGCCTGCGGGATGCCCAGGCCGGGCAAAGGCCGGTATGAAGAACACCAGAGCCGTCACGGATACGGAATCGGTATCGATGCCGCGCTATCGTGAGATCCACGACGCGCTGCGCGAGAAGATCATCACAGGCGTCTGGCCACCCGGTTTCAAACTGCCTTCAGAGCCCGAGCTCGCCAAGAGCTTCGACTGCGCACGAATGACCCTGAGCAAAGCCCTCGGGGCGTTGGCCGAGCGAGGATTCATCACTCGCCGGCGACGCGCCGGAACGATCGTGAACGCGCCGCGGCCTCAGGAAACCGTGCTCGCTATTCACGATATCGAGGCCGAGATCAGCGCGGCCGGACACGAATATCAGTATCTCTGCCTGAGTCGCGAAGCGCGCCTCGCGACGCCCGGTGACGCTGCTGCCTTGAACGTCCCAATAGAAACGCCGGTACTTTTTCTGCATGGCGTGCACCGGGCGGATAGCCGCCCGCACGCACTCGAGGAACGCGTGATCAATCTCGCGGCGGTTCCCGACGCGCGACAAGAGCGCTTCACCAAGAGCTCCCCTGGACGTTGGCTCCTCACCCGCATTCCGTGGACGGAGGCAGAGCACCAGATCTCAGCGCTCAACGCGAGCGCCGCAATCGCCGAATGTCTGGAGATCGCACGGAATAAAGCCTGCCTCTGCATAGAACGGCGAACCTGGCTAAAAGACCGATCGATTACGTACGTACGCCTCCTCTACCCCTGCGACCAACACAAGCTCACGGCTCGCTTCCGGCACGGGAAAGCGTAGCGGCAACCCATGCCTATGTTGCATACGCCCGGAGGGAGGAAAATCTCTGAAGCCCGACCTCTCATTCCTCACCGTCGAGGGCAAGCGATCGAGGAGGCGACGGAAGCTTCGGCTCATGTGGCTCTGATCACAGAAGCCAGCATCGTGTGCAATTTCGCAATAAGACAGGTCGGTTTCGCGCAGCAGCCGCACGGCATGCTCGACGCGCAGACGCGCGGCGGTCTCCAAAATGCCCTCCCCAGCGGCCTGCTTGTATGCTGCTCCCAGCCAGGATGGGTGCCGATCGACTTCTCTAGCCAGGTCGGTCACCCTCAGAGCGGTACCTTGCCTCAGCCGGCGAGCCACTTGATCGACCCATGCCGGAGGCCGTTCCGCCGATTGCCCTAGCGCGAGCGTGAGAAATCGCCGTAGCACATTCGCAATTCTCTCTTCGTCAGTGGAGTTGGCACAGGCGTAAATCACGGAGCGGGTCGCAGCGCCAATGCGTCCGCCAGTCCAATGAGTGACGGGCACGCGCGGCAGCCCGGAGTATTGCAGCCACGCGGGATCGAATTCGATCTCGATCTGCTCGAATCCATCGGTCGAGACGGTATTCGCATGATGGGCGCCGACGCCATAGAGAACGGCAGACGGCCCGCATATGTCTCGCACGCCGACGTCTGTCCGATTGGAGTAAGCGCCGAGCACGAAGAACGACAGAAGAGGCCAGTCATGCGCGTGTTCCGGTACCCGCGAATGGCTGCGATCGATGGTCCTCGAGATGACGGCGCCTGAAAATTTATGCAGCAGCATTTATCGTTTTCCGGTCGGTCTTCGTTCAGTTCAATAGCCTACCGCCGTGCACGCACTGGCAACAAGGAGATGCCCCAACCGCCCTTGAATTCGTCCAATACGGATCCGCTGCGGCGGGGCTAGACTTGCATTCCATAGAGACGGATGGTCGCTGATACCGTGGAAACCAGTAAGCTGATCCTGGAAATAGGCGCAGTACGATTATCAGCCGCGCTTCGCACTGATTTGGCCCCGCATTCGTGCGAGCGCTTGATGGATTTGCTGCCTTATCACGGCACTGTTATACACGCCCGATGGAGCGGTGAGGCGCTCTGGTCACCGCTGGCCGCCGCCTGGCCCGCCGGCCAGCGCCTGCCGCGAGAACACGCGACTTCTGAGCCGAAGACCGGCGACATCCTGCTTTATGCCGGCGATCTGAGCGAGCCGGAACTCCTGATCCCGTATGGCACGTGCCGGTTCGCCAGCAAAGCCGGGTTGCTCGAGGGTAACCCCGTGCTGACGCTCGACGATTCATTCTCGCTCCTCCCGGAGCTCGGCCGTCGTGCCCTCTGGAATGGTGCGATGCAATTTCGAATCGAGCAGCCTTGAGCCAAGTGGCTCGCCGTCGAGGCCGTATCTGCGCGTTGACGGTGCTCGTCTGCCTTCTGATCGCGGGGGTCGGAGCTGCATACAACGTCCTGAGCCTCCTCTACTTCCGTCACGTCGCCGGAGTGCCCGGCAAACTCTACGACGTGGGCGGGTATTCAATGCACCTCTATTGCACGGGGACGGGCTCACCAACGGTTCTCCTGAGCTCAGGTCTGGGTGATGACTTTACCGCATGGGCCAGGGTGCAGCCCGTGCTCGCAGGACTGACGAGGGTTTGCTCTTACGACCGGGCCGGCTTCGGCTGGAGTGAGTCGCGACCAGGGCTTCAGGACGCCAACGCAATCTCCTCGCAACTTCACCAGTTGGTTCAAGCTGCCGGCATCCAGCGTCCTTTTGTGTTGGTTGGGCATTCCATTTCAGGTATTTACCTACGATATTATGCCGCGCACTATCCCGGCGACCTGGCCGGGCTTGTCTTCATCGATGGCGCCACTCCGCTCCAGGACAGCCGGATCCCAAAGGCGCTGCTCGAGATACAGCAGGACCAGCGACGGGAAATGCCATGGCAAAAGCTGCTCATGACGCTGGGATGGTATCGATTGCGGGGCGACTGCACTTCCGTTCCCCCGGGCTTTGAAGCCTATACCGCGTGGATCAGGGCGGACTCCTGCGTGCCGTCGCAAATTGATGCAATTGAGCGGGAGTTGGATGCGGAGCAGGCGTCGGGCCAGGAAACGATTCGAGCGGGCCCGTTTGGCAATCTTCCGATCCTGATTCTCTCGCGTGACCCCGGCGTGCTCGCTCCCAACTGGCCGGCATCGGTCTCAAAAGCGAACGCCGTCGCGTGGAATCAAATGCAGGAAGAGGCAAAGGGTCTGTCAACCGATAGTCTGCGCATCATTGCCAAAGGCAGCCTTCATTACATCATGGACGACAGACCCGATCTGGTGAGCGGGCGGATTGCCTCCTTCATTGTGATGATCAGGGATCACCAGTCGTTCGCCAACAATCACGCAACGGTCGAAGAGTGACCGGCGTCGGTCGCCGGGCGGCAATTCATCCGCGGTGCCGGGCGCTACCCCCCTGACAGCGCCCGCTCGAGCTCCTGCAACAGGAGATCGGCGTGCTCGACTCCGAAGGTGAGCGGGGGCCGGATCTTGAGCACCTCGCCATTGCGCCCGGTGACCCCAAGGAGAACGCCCCGATCCCGCATGATGCTCGCGACCCGCCGCGTCTGCGCCTTCACGCTCAATCCGCTCCCTGGAGGGACTCCGAGCTCGACCCCGATGAAGAGTCCCGCGCCGCGCGCCTCGAGAATCACCGGACAGCGTTCAGCGAGTGAGCGCAGCGCGCTCAGCAGGTAGCTGCCGGTGCGCTGGGCGTTCTGCACCAGCCCTTCTTCGCGTATTACCCTGAGCACCGCGCGCGCCGCCGCGCACGAGACGTTGTTTCCCCCATAAGTGTTGAAGTAGTGCCTGCGGCGTGCGAACTCCTCGAGCAGACTCGCTCGTCCCACGAGGGCCGCGATCGGATGCCCGTTGCCCATGGGTTTGCCCATCGTGACCAGATCAGGACGCAGCCCGTGGCGCTCGAAGCCCCACATCGAATCACCCAGACGCCCGAAGCCAGCCTGTACCTCATCGGCGATGAAGAGGCCTCCAGCCTCGCGCACGAGCCGTACGGCAGGCTCGAGAAATCCGCGGGGATCCGCGATCACCCCGTCGCTCGAGAAGATCGTATCGAGCAGCAACCCGGCGGGCTTTACGCCCGCGGCGCGCATGCGCTCGATGCAGCGATGGACCTGCTCGCCGAAGCTGTCGACGTCCCCAGGGCGAAGCGGCGCCGGTACCGTGTATACCGCCGCACCGAGCGGAGCACCCTCCTCGGGAGACATGCCGGCGAGTGTGTCGCTGGATCCATGATAGGCGAAATCCGTGATGATGAAGCCGGTGCCGCCTGTCACGGCCTTGCTCACCTGCACCGCGAGATCATTGGCTTCGCTGCCCGTGCACGTGAAGATGACGTTGCCGAGCTCCCGCGGCAGCGTCGCCAGCAGTTCCTCGGCAAGCGCGACCGGCTCCTCTGTCAAGTAGCGCGTATGCGTGTTGAGGATGCTCGCCTGACTGCAGATCGCCTGCGTGACAGCCGGATGACAATGGCCCACGACAGGTACGTTGTTATATGCATCGAGATAGCGGCGCCCCTGCCGGTCGTACATCCAGACTCCCTCGGCACGTACTATCTCGAGCGGCTGGTCGTAGAAGAACCTATAACCCGGCGCAAGTACCCGGGCGCGGCGTGCCACCAGCGAGGAGCCATCAGGACGCATCGTCACAGCCCGAACTCCTCATCCAGCAATCGGTCGGCAAGTTCGAGCCGGGCGCTCATGAAGTGCGCATCGAGGGCGGCGAAGTGCTGGCTCGAAGGATTCTGGTGCACGTGCCATTCGTGCACCACGATGTTCATGGCGAGCCGAGCCGCGACGAGGCTGCCGAGAATGGCGAGCTCCGGCGCGAGCAACGGCACGCTCTCGTGATAGGCGCGCGCCACATCGAGCACGCAGTCACGCGCCGCCGCCGGCTCGGCGCAATCCGGCGGAATCAGCTCCGCCCCGGCAACCGCCACATCGGCGATCAACGCGGTGTGGGTCAGATCGCCGAAGTCGATGATGCCGACGATCCGCGATCCGTCCTGCGGGTCGACCAGGATGTTGCGCGGATTCAAGTCGTTGTGGACGACCTGGTGGCGGAGCATTCCGAACCGCCCGTCGACGGCAGGGACTATTCGGTTGAGCAGTTCGGTGGCGTGGGCGCGAAATGCGAAGCGCGGCATTTGCGTGAGCAGCCGCGAGAGGTACCCCACGTGGCACACGTCCCAGATGACGGCGCGATGAGCCGCCGGATGCTCGAAGCTTCCCAGAGCCCGGCTCAAACGCCCTCCCAGGCTGCCGCAGGCGGCGCGCTGCTGCGGTGAGCGAACGGAATCCTCGAGGAGCCGTCCCGGCAGATAGCTCAGGATACGTGCCGTCCGCTCGACACCGTGGGCGTCCTGAAAGCGTACCCCCGCTTCGCCGCTGGGCGTGTGCAGAATTCGCGGAACGGGAAGCTCTGCCTCCGTCCTCGCGAGGTGCAGGAGTGCGCCAATCTGCAGGTCAGTCGCCGCCGCGGCCTCGGCCGGATTGGCGATCTTGAGGACGTACTCCGTTCCGTCGGGCAGCGTCAGCTTGAAGTTCTCGTCCCGCTCGCCAGTCAGTCGTGCCGCTTGCGCCTCGAGTCCGAAGCGCTCGCGGACGAGCGCCACCGCCCGTTCGATCGGCATTGGACCCGACTGTGCGACCATCGTCGCCATGAATGAGTCGAGGTCATCGGCCATGTTGGCGTCGTAAGGTGCCGGTCTCATGCACGCACAACACGTGTGAAGGACACATGTAATATACAAGCGCTGGAGATGTAAGTCGAGGCGCCGCCGGATTCCGCCTCCATACGGATACGGGCGCGAACATTGCTGCTCGACCGCGAGCAACCGACACTGAGGATTTACCATGGCAAGAGCTCTGTGGCGAGGTGCAATCTCCTTCGGCCTCATTTATCTGCCCGTCGAGGTGCATACCGCCTCCCGGGAAACTCCGCTGCCGCTGCACATGCTCGACAGCCGCGATTTCTCGCCCGTGGGTTATCAACACTTCAACAAGCGCACGGGCAAAGAGGTGGATTGGAAGCACATCGTGAAAGGCTACGAGTACAAGAAGGGCGCGTACGTTGTCCT
>DATAXF010000114.1:0-45659 GCA_036273095.1 Steroidobacteraceae bacterium
GAGAGCGTCGATGATGAGATTAGCCAGAACGTGATCGCGCTCCGACAGCCCCAGGAGAAGGAGCTGCTCGCGCAATGAGTCGTGAAGCGTCGAAGGAGAGGCCGTCCATTCCGTCCAATCGGGCGTCTCGTCGCTGCTTCCGCCGCCACCACTGCTGGGCGATGAGAAATCGAGATCGGCCCGGGAGCTGTCCTCGGCCGCTTCCTCGCGCTCCGGGCGTGGATCCGCGGCTTCCGCCGACTCCGCGCTCTCCTCCAGGAAGGGGTTTTGCGCGATCGCCTGGTGCAGTTCTTGCACGCACTCCAGAGCTGAAAGTTGCAGTAATTTTACTGATTGCTGCAGCCGAGGAGTCAGCGTCAGCTGCTGCTTCAGGCGCAGTCCCATTACGGCATTGGACATTCGAGGAACCCTCTTCTTACAAGTAGCACCGCCCCCACCCCAGCGGCGCAGCATGCCGCCGGGGAGAACTTGCAAGGGCGTGTAAGAACGCCTGTCGCGCCCAGCCTTGGCTCAAACTCCCGTACGAGCGACATGACATCAATTCACGACGACGACCTCGGTTCCCGCTCAGATGCCGCGCTCGCGCCTGCCGCGGCCGCGCGCGCGCTGCCCGCCGAATGGGAGCGCCTCGCGCGCCGCAAGGATGAGCTGGAAACGGTGCTGGCGGCCGGCCGCATCGGCTATTGCCGGCTGCATGCGGCCGATCTCGCGCCGCAGGCCAACTCGCAATTCAAGGCTGAATGGGGCTGGCCTCCTGATGAGGTGCTCACTTGGGACGCGGTTCAGTCGTGTGTGGACGCGGACGATCGCGGCCGGTTCCGCGAAGCGGTGCGTCAGGCGCTCGCGGGTCTCTCACCGCTCGATCTCACGGTGCGGGTCTGGCCGGCGCGGGAGGGGGCCGCGCGCTGGATCGCACTACGCGGGGGCATCGTCAGAGACGCCGACGACGCCGAGTCCACCGATCTCGTCATCACCTCCCGGAATGTGACGAGCGAGCACGGCTCATCCGAAGGCATCCTGAGCGAACGCGCGCATCTGCAGCTGCTCGAGCGAGAGCGGCAGGCGCGCGAGGCGGCGGAAACCGCCAATCGCCGCAAGGACGAATTCCTGTCGGTGATCTCGCACGAGCTGCGCTCGCCGCTCAATGCGATCCTCGGATGGAACCGCATTCTCGCCCTGAAGTGCGGCCAGGATCCGGAGGTCGCGGCGATCACGCCGCGTGTCGAGCAGAGCGCGCGGGCGCAGCTGAAAATGGTCAACGATCTGCTGGACCTCGGGCGCGTGAGCGCCGGGAAGCTCAAGGTGGAGCCGCGTCCGGTGCAGCTCGCGCGCGTGGCACGGCTGGCGATCGACGCGGCGCGGCCCGCGGCGGCCGCGAAGGGCATCGAGATCTCGAGCCGGTTCGAGCCGGGTGCGGGCGAGCTGCGTGCCGATCCCGACCGTCTGCAGCAGGTAGTCGGCAACCTGCTTTCCAACGCCGTCAAATTCACCCCCAGCGGCGGCCGGATCATCGTCGGCCTGCGCGTGGACGGCGCATTCACCGAGCTCACGGTGGAGGACACCGGGCAGGGTATTGCGCCGCAGCTGCTGCCGCGCATCTTCGAGCGCTTGG
Organism: Steroidobacteraceae bacterium; assembly: GCA_036273095.1. Taxonomy (GTDB): domain Bacteria; phylum Pseudomonadota; class Gammaproteobacteria; order Steroidobacterales; family Steroidobacteraceae; genus 13-2-20CM-66-19. The sequence continues at coordinate 1,613 of DATAXF010000114.1, forward strand.
GACAGGGCGATGACTCGAGCACCCGCCAGGCCTCCGGCCTCGGGCTCGGCCTGACGCTGGTCCGCGAGATCGTCGCCCTGCACGGCGGCTCCGTTGCCGCGCACAGCGCCGGAGTGGACGCCGGCGCGACTTTCACTGTCCGCTTGCCTGGCGCCCTACCCGCGCTGGCGTCGGCCGCAAAGATCGACGGCGCGGGCGGTGAAGCGCCGGAACGGCCGCAAACGCTCGCGGGACTGACGATCCTGGTAGTGGATGACGAGTTGGAGGCGCGCACGATCGTCGCGGAGATGCTGCAGCTCGAGGGCGCCTCGGTCACCGTAACCGACTCCGCGCCCTCCGCGCTGCGACAGCTGCAGGCGCGGGGCGCTCATTTCGACATCGTCGTCTCCGACATCGGCATGCCGCTGGAAGATGGTTACTCTCTGGTGCGCAAGCTGCGCTCGACGCAGGCGGGAAGGCGCATGCTCGCGATCGCCGTGACTGGCCACGCGTCGCGCAGCGATGTGGCGGCGGCCATGGATGCGGGATTCGATCTGCACGTACCGAAGCCGGTGGACTTCGACACCTTCGTGCCGCTGGTCCGGCGCCTCACAACCGGGCGCCATTAGCCAATCAGCTCAAATACCTGATTGCCAGGTGCTCGGCATACCGGCGACCTCGATCGCCTGCTCGATGGTGAGACACGCATCGCGCGCCTCCGGCTGCGCACGCAGGCTGCGGGCGATGGAGTTGAGGAAGTTGGACATCAGGGCGGTGTTGGGATGAGAGCAGTGGAGCTGCTCCTCCACCCTGTCGATGAGCTCCATCAGATCCTCCTGATCGCACCGCGGAAACGTCATCGCCGTGACGGCGCTCTGCACGCAGATGAGCGCCTGGTGTATTGCGGTAGCCTGCTCCGTATTCATCATCTGATGCATCGGACCCTCCCGCTCGCAGTGATCAGATTGAGCGGCTGGGAATCTGAACCCGCCGCAGTGCGAAAGCAAATCGATGCCGCACTTTGCGCCGCAGAGACAGAAAAAAAAGACAAAAAAAAGCGGGCCGGTCGCACGACGGCCCGCCAAACGGGGGGTCTAGTCACCTCTTGCAACGGGCATGCCAGGGGGATTCGGCTGCCTAAAGGGGCCCCGGGGCCCTCGGGAGCCCGCCGACGTCTGTAAAAAGGTACAGCGGGTGAAAATTGTGCAGGGGCCCCTCAGAGGGCCTGGCAATTGCGGCCGAGCTGGCGGCGCTGGTGGCCTCCGGGGGGGGGGGTGCAACGGCGGACCTGGCACATCTCCTGCTTGAGCATCCGTCCGGTTCCTTCCTGGGGCGCCTCATTCTCGTCAGCAGGCCGCCCGAAAGAGAAGCGCATGAGTCATAAGTACACAATAGAAGCTCTGCGGGACCTCATTTCCGTTCACCGGGACAGCGAGCAGGCGTGGCGTCTGTGCGCCGCATCGCTCGGCGCCGGCCCCCTGGGGGACCTCTCCGTCCGGGGCGGCGCCGAGTGCGCCACCGCCGTCCGCGAGCTCGAGACGTTGGTCGAGCGGCTGGGAGGGGCCCGGCAGGCGCCACGGGCCGTGGCCGCCTTCTGGCGCAGCGGCTGGACGGGTTTGCGCGCCGCTCTTGCGCGCGGCGAGGATGGGGCTATTCTCGATGCGTGCGAGCGCGGTGAAAGCTGGATCCTGGAGGCGTATCGCAACACCCTGGACGACCACCTCCCCGATTTCGTGCGCGATGCCGTGCTGCGCCAGTTCGAGGTCCTGATGACCACACACGATGCGATCCGCGGCTGCCGCGTACAGCGGCCTGTCTGCGGCGATGCGGTGGCGGCTCCCGGTGCACAAGCAGGTCAACACTAGGACCGAGTTTCCCCTGACACGATGGTCCACCAGCCCCGTCATTGTGGGGATAGGTGTGGGGCTGCTCGCGGGCCCCCTTGGGCTGAGGCTGATCGAGCCGCAGCTCTCCGAGGACGGCGCGCTCGTCCAATCGCTGAGCGAAGCGGTGCTGCTTATATGCCTGTTCTGCGCCGGGCTGCGGCTGCGCGCGCCGCTCCAGTGGGCACCGTGGCGGCCGCCGCTGCAGCTCGCCTCGCTCACGACCGTGTGCGCGGCGCTCCTATCGGCCGGGGCAGCGTACCTGATCTTCGGGATGAGCCTGCTGCAGGCCCTGCTGTTGGCGGTCGTCGTCGCGCCGACCGATGCGGTGCTGGCTTCCGACGCGTATGCCTCGGGGGAGGGCGAACAGGAGGTGGTGCCCTTCACGCTGGCGGCGGAGGGTGCCGTGACGAGCGCGATCGCGGCGCCGGTAGTCGTGTTGGTGCTCACGCGGATGGGCCTGGCGACGGCGGGCGGCTTCGTGCTCGGATCCCTGACGCTCACTGTCTTCTGGTCTCTTGCCGGCGGCGCGGCCGTCGGCTGGCTGATCGGCATGGCCGCATCGCGCTGGCTGGCGCTGATAGATCGGGAGCGCCAGGGGGACCTCCTGGAGGAGATGATCGTATTCGCCACCGGCGTGCTCGCGTATGTGTGCGCACTCGCGCTGCACACGGATGCGCTTCTGGCCGCCCTCGCTGCCGGCCTGGCCCTGTCACACGGCGGGCGCCGGCGCATCACGCGCAAGCAACCTCTCGGGATGCGCGTACTCAGATTTGCCGGCCGGGCGGAGCGGGGCGCGACCGTCCTGGTGATGGTGTTGCTCGGCACGCTGCTCGGCGCCGGCGATTTCACGGCGCGCACGGTGGTCTTTGCCGCCGTGCTGTTGATACTGGTCCGGCCGGTGGCGGTGCGGCTCGGCCTCGGGCAACCCGCGATGACGTCCGCACAGCGGCGCGCGGTCGAGCTGTTCGCCGCGCGGGGCCCGGCGGCACTCTACTGCCTCGCGCTGGTGCCCGCCCACGACCTGCCGGCGGCGTTCGGGAGGCAACTCGAGAGCGCCGTACTGGCGGTGATCGTTGTATCGGTCATCTCGGGCGCGGCGTCGGCACTCACTGCCAGAAGGCCCAGCCCGGGCGCGGCGCTGTGAGCCGGCGGCCGGCGGGGGGAACTGGAGCGATCATGGCGCGTTTGAGGCGGGGGACACGCAGCTCCGCTCGCGCTTGGCGGCGTGCCGCGGAGAGCATACAGTTGACCGCCCTTTATGGGCTGAAGGCGAGCACATGGCACACGCTTTGATCATCGACGACGACGCGGACGTAGTGGAGTGGCTGCAGGAGGTGGCGCGTATGGAAGGCTTCACCGTGGCTCGTGCGCATAGCCTGCGCGATGCCCGCATCGAGCTCGGCCGCCAGCGTCCCGACGTCCTCCTCACCGATCTGCAGCTTCCCGACGGTGAGGGAATCGAGCTGCTCCGCGAACTCGACCAGCCCGATGCCACCGAGGTCATCGTCGTCACCGGTCACGCAACTGTCGACAGCGCCGTAGCGGCGCTGCGCGCGGGTGCCAGCGATTACCTCGTGAAGCCCGCGGACCTCGAGCGGGTGCAGGCGGTGCTGCGGCATGCGAAGAAGACCTCCGCGCTGCAGCACGAGATCGGTGAACTCCGGGACGAGCTGCGTCGGATGGGCCGCTTCGGCCGCATACTCGGCAGCTCACAGCGCATGCAGGTGTTGTACGACCAGCTGACACGGGTGGCGCCGACCTCTGCCACCGTCATGTTGATCGGAGAGAGCGGCACCGGCAAGGAGCTCGCTGCTCAAACCCTCCACGAGCTCTCGCGGCGACGAGGCAACGCCTTCCTGCCGCTCAACTGCGGCGCCGTCGCGCCGCAGCTCATCGAGAGCGAGCTCTTCGGCCACGAGCGCGGTAGCTTCACCGGCGCCGACCGGCAGCACAAGGGCTTTTTCGAGCGCGCCAACGGCGGCACGATCTTCCTGGACGAGATCACCGAGATGCCGATGGAGCTGCAGGTGAAGCTGCTGCGGGTCCTCGAGACCGGCTCCGTCAACCGCGTCGGCGGCACCCAGCCGATTACGAGCGAGGTCCGGGTGATCTGCGCGACCAACCGCGAGCCGGAGAGAGCCGTTGCCGACGGCAAGCTGCGCGAGGATCTCTACCATCGCCTGAACGTCTTTCCCATCCGTCTGCCGCCGCTGCGCGATCGGGACACCGATATAGAGCAACTGGCGCAGTACTTCCTCGAGGAGCTCAACCGCGCCGAAGGCACCCACAAGACGTTCTCGCGCGATGCGCTGGTACGCCTGTATCAGTACGGCTGGCCGGGCAATGTCCGTGAGCTGCGCAATTTCGTGCAGCGCGCCTTCATCATGGCCGACGACGTCATCGAATGTGACATAACCCTGAACGATGCGCCGCCGCCCAAGTCCGATGATGGAACGACCATTACCATCCGTGTCGGGACTCCGCTGGAAGAGGTGGAGCGCCGCGTCACAATGGCCACGCTGGCGTATTGCGGCCATGTCAAGCGCAAGGCGGCGGAGATCCTCGGGGTCAGCCTGAAGACGCTGTACAACCGCCTGGAGACCTACAATGGCAGGGATGCCGGCGGCGGCCGGCCGCCGTCCGCGGCCAAGGACGAGGAGCCCGATACCGGCCGGGACTCGCTGCGTTGAGGCAGCGTCGGACGATTCCTACAACCCGTTGGGTCGCAGCGCCCCTGGCTGCTTCCGCAACTGCCATAGGCTGGCGCACGATCGCGCGTCTACCCTGATGCCGGCCATTCGAGTCGCAGTCGCGGATGATCATCAGCTCGTACGGATAGGGCTGCGGCAGATCATCGAGGCGCAAGCCGATTTCGTCTGGGCCGGCGAGGCGAAGACAGGGCGCGAGGCTCTGACGCTGCTGCGCACCGCTCCGTGCGATGTGCTGCTGCTGGACCTCTCGCTTCCCGACATGTCGGGGCTGGATGTGCTGCGGCAGATCAGGTCACACCACGAGGCCGTGGCGACGCTGGTGTTGAGTGCCTATCCGGAGAGCCAATACGGACTGAACGTGCTGCGGGCGGGCGCGAGCGGCTTCGTGAGCAAGAGCGCCGACGACGGCGAGCTCTGCCGTGCGATCCGCGCCGCGGTGCGCGGCGGACGCTACGTGAGCCCGGAGCTGGCGGAGATGCTGGTCAGCGGAATGCAGGGCGCTCCGGGCGAGCCGCGGCACAGTGTGCTCTCCGAGCGGGAATTCCAGATCTTCTGCAAGCTCGCCGAGGGCCGCAGTGTTTCGGAGATCGCGGCCGGCCTCTTTCTCAGCGTCAAGACCGTCAGCACCTATCGGACTCGGGTACTGGAGAAGATGGGAATGAAGACAAACGCCGACATCACCTACTACGCCATCAAGAACAACCTGGTGCAGTGAGGCGTGTGGTGGGTGCTGAAGCGCGATCTCCCGGCAGCAACGGCTCTTCCAAGGCCGAGCGGCGCATCCTCCTCATAGAGGACTCCGCGGTTCTGTCGCGGCGGCTGGTCGATCTGCTGTCGGAGCCGGGGCGCGTTTCCGTCACGGCGCAGGCGGCGACGCAGTCCGAGGCGCTGTTGCGCCTGCAGGAGGCCACCTACGATGTGCTCGTGGTCGACATCGAGCTCGCCGAGGGCAACGGCGTGGCGGTCATCCGTCAGGTGCGGCAGCTCTATCCGCCCGAGGCGCAGCCGCTGGTGGTGGTGTTGACCAATTACGCTTCGGACTTCGTGCGCGAGCACTGCTTCGCGGCGGGCGCCGATTACTTCCTCGACAAGATGCGGGATATCTCCCAGCTGAAGGGAGTGGTCGCCGACGGCCACTCGAGGTGGGCCGGGAACAGCTGAATCAGACGCTGGGGACGCTCACGCGAAGCGTGGTGCCGGCGCCAGGGGCCGACTGAATCTCGAACTGGCCGCCGAGTGCCCTTACGCGCTGGCGCATGCCGGTGATGCCGTGCGTCCAGCCGAACTTCGGGTCGGCGGCATCGAAGCCGCCGCCGTCGTCGCTCAGGGTGATGCGCCAGGCGTCGCGCTCCAGAGCGAGTTGTAGAGTCACCAGCCGCGCACTCGCGTGCCGGATGATGTTGGTGACGCCTTCCTGGACGATTCTGAAAAGGGCGATAGCCGTGTCTCTCGCCATCGGCGCGGCGTCCTCGGGCAGCGCGAGCTCCGCGCGCAGTCCCGCCTTGGCGCATGCTGACTCCACGTACGCGCGCAGCGCCGTCGGCAGTCCGAAATGATCGAGCAGTGAGGGTCGAAGATCCTCGACGACACGGCGCTTCAGGTCCATGGCCTCATCGAGGACGCCACCGAGTTGCGCCAGCCGCTCCTGCAGTTGCGGGTCCGTCACCCGCGACTGCAGCCAGGAGAGGTCCATCTTCGCCGCCGTCAGCAGCCCTCCGAGCTCATCGTGGAGATTGCGGGCGAGCTCCGATTTCTCCTTCTCGGAGAGCTCCTGCAGGTGCGTGACCAGGCTTTCCAGGTCTTTCATTCTGAATATTAGACAGGTGCCGGGAGCAAAAAAAAGCCCCGCACCGGGCGGGGCTTTTTTGGCTGCGAGAGCTTTTCAGCTCTTCGGCGCTGCCTTCTTCTTGGCATGCTTCTTCATCGAATGATGCGAAGACTTCTTGTGCTTCATGGTCTTGTGATGGGACGACTTCATGGCGCCGGACTGCGCTGCCGCCTGGGGAGCAGCCGCAGCGGTCGTCACCGCGAATACCGGGCTGGCAACCAGCAGCGCGCCGAGGACGGCGGGAAGGAGCTTCTTGAACATCGACATCTCCAAAATGGCGAGGATTGAGAGCAGTGTGCAATCTCCCGGGCTCTCAGGCCCGGAACGGCGCGCATTATCTCCGCAAGCCGGCCGCCGGAGCCTTGGATGACCGGAAAGTAATCTTGGAGCCCCCTGGGGCCCCTTTACCGGCCTGCTTGCGACCTAATGTCCCTGAAAGGCGACAAGTGTTCGGACGGGCACGTCGAGCGCCTCCAGGCGGCGGGAGCCGCCGAGGTCCGGCAGGTCGATGACGAAGCACGCGGCCAGGATCTGGGCGCCCAGGGAGCGCAGCAGCTTCACGGCGGCCTCGGCGGTGCCGCCGGTGGCGATGAGGTCATCGACCAGGATGATGCGCTCCCCGCGGGCCACCCCGTCGCGGTGCATCTCGATCTCGTCCAGGCCGTACTCGAGCGAGTAGGCGACGCGCACGGTCTCGTGCGGCAGCTTGCCCTTCTTGCGAATGGGCACGAAGCCGGCCGCAAGCTGATGGGCGATGGCCCCGCCCAGAATGAAGCCGCGCGCCTCGATACCGGCCACCCGATCGACCTTGGAGCCCGTCCAGGGCTTCACGAGCTCGTCCACTGCGCGGCGAAACATCGGCGCGTTGCCCAGCAGGGTGGTGATGTCCCTGAACTGGATTCCGGCGCGGGGATAGTCGGGAATGGTGCGGATCGAGGCCTTGAGCTCTTGCAGTGCGGTCGGGTCCATGACGCTGACTTTACACCGTTCAATTTGGGACAATGCAGCCATGCAAGCAATCGATGTTCTCCTCAACCGACGTTCCGCCAAGACTCTCATCGACCCCGCGCCCGATGAGGGCGCGCTCGGGCTGCTGCTCGAATGCGCCGCGCGCGCTCCTGATCACGGTCGCCTGCGGCCGTGGCGCTTCATCGTCATCCGCGGCGCAGCGCGCGAGCGCTTGGGGGAGCTGATGGCCGGCCAGCTGTTGCGGAAGCTCCCGGCGGCAACCGCCGAGACGCTGCAGCGCGAGCGGCAAAAGGCGCTGCGCGCGCCGCTCATCATCGTGGTGGCGGCGGTGTGCAACCCCGAGGCCAGGATTCCGGCGATCGAGCAGATACTGGCAGCGGGCGCCGCGGCGCAGAACATGATGCTTGCCGCCACGGCACTGGGATTCGGTGCCATGTGGAAGACAGGCGATGCGGCGTATGACGGCGCGGTGAAGGCGGCGCTCGGCCTTGCGGCCGAGGATGCCATCGTGGGATTTCTCTACCTAGGCACCGTCCCCGCCGACTCCCCGCCGCCGCCGGCGCGGACCTCATGGCAGGATCGGGTGAGCTACTGGAGCGGTGAGCCCGGGCTCAAGGCTTGACCACCGCCAGCACCACGATGGCGATGAGGAAGAGGCCCGGCACCTCGTTGAATATCCGGTACCAGCGCTGCGAGTGAGCGTCGCGGCCGTCGCGAAAGTCGCGCACTAACTTGTAGCACCAGAGGTGATAGAGCACGAGCCCGGCCACGAGGGCGAGCTTCACCCGCAGCCAGAGAAAATCCAGATACGCCGGTGCGGCGGCAACCATCGAGATGCCGAACACGATGGCGAGCGCGCCACCCACCGTCATCAGGGCGAAGAGGCGCCGCTCCATCACGAGGAAGCGCTCGCGGCCGGGCGCATCGGTCGCGGCAGAGTGGTAGACGAAGAGCCGCGGCAGATAGAAGAGGCCGGCGAACCAGGTGACGACGAAGACGATGTGGAAGGCTTTGAGCCAGAGCATTGCGCATGTTAACGCATCGGCTCACGTGAGTTGGCGGCCGGGTGCGGCCGCGCGCTCAGGGGCGCCAGTGCCTGGCGCGCGCGGCGGACTCCGCCTGCGCATCGAGCGGCTCGCCGGCGATCAGAGCGCCGACGGCCGCGATCACGGCCGGCGGCATGGGGGAGGCCGCCTGCCGGTATGAGCCCGAGGCCGCAGCCGCCGATTGCGTCCCGTCCACCACGCGGACCCGCCAGCCATCCGCCGCGCGGCACGCGAGTCCGGCCATGGCGCTTGTCTGGCGCCAGGCGAACGTCCGGCAGTATTCACCCGACTTCGAGCGGAAGCTGACACCGATCGATACCGGCCCGGCGGCGGCCTGATGGGCGGCGAGCTGATCCGACAGCGCATCGGCCAGCGTACCGCTCGCCATCACCTGGCCGGTTCGCATCACGATGGGGCCCGTGCCGGAGGGAGCCAACACCAACCGGCCGGCGATCACGCCGACGATCAGGCTGGCCGCGATGGCGGTCCATTGCGGCCACGCCGGGCGCCGTGCCCCGCGCATGCGCAGCGGCACGATGTTGTTCCCGCCATGCGGCGGCGCCTCGCTGCGCACCGCCTGCAGCAAGCGCGCGGGCACCGGCTCGAGGAGAACCTTGTCGAAGGCGGAATGGATCCGGCCGCGCAGCGCCTGATGTTGCGCGATCCGGCGGCCGATCTCCGGGTCCGTCGCCATCGCGGCCTCCACGGCCGCCCGAGTTGGCGTGTCGAGCTCATCGTCCGCGTACGCCATCAGTACGTCGTCGGTGAAAGTCACGACGGTGCTCCCGGAGTCTCGGATAACAGGGATTGCAGCGCTTCGCGTGCGCGCCCCAGGCGGCTGGTCAGCGTGCCTACGGGTATGCCCATGATCGCGGCAGCCTCTTTATAGGAAAAGCCCTCGACCAGGACCAGGGCAACCGCGAGGCGCTGCTCCTCAGGCAGCTGCGACAGGGCGCTCTGCAGGCAGAGCAGCTCCTGGTCGGCGCCTGCCGCAGGATCCGCGACGCGCTCGGCCAGATCTTCGGGCTCGAGCAGCAAGCCGCGCCGGCGCCGGCTCCGGCCTTCGTCGATCCAGGCGTTGCGCAGGATGCCAAACAGCCAGCCTGCCACGGAGTGATCCGGACGGAGCTGAGCGGCGTGCGCGAGGGCGCGCTCCGCCGTGATCTGCACGAGATCGTCGGCGTCCTGGGCGTTGCGCGCCAGGGAGCGCGCAAATCGCCGCAGACGCGGCAACAGCTCGATGATGTGATCACGTAGATCCTCGCCGGATGAGTCCATGCTCCTCGATCGTACTACGACGGTGACGACCATTTCCTTCCATGCGGACCGACATTCAACTAGCGTAGCGCCATGATCCGAGTGCTGCTTCTCGCGGGCCTGATGCTGGGTACGGCAGCCGAGGCGCAGATCGGTGTGCCGCGGCTGCCGCTGCGGGGTCTGCCGATCGGCGTGCCGGGGGGGTTGCCGTCAAGCCTGGGGCTTCCGTCCGGCCTGCAGCAGACCCTCGCCCCCCCGACCGATGAGATCAGCCGCCTCGAGGGGGCACGCAAGGCTCTCATCACGCAGCTCTTGCGACGCCACGGCGATGTAATCGACACGGACCCGAGCGGCAATCCAATCGTGCGCGGCGAAGTGCTGGCGGTCGCGCCCACCGCAGCAGCGCTGACGCGTGCGCTCGGCGCTGGATTCTCTGTTGTGCGCGACCTCGCGGGCGGCGCGCTCGGCGTTCGCATCGTGGTGCTCGGCGTACCGCGTGGTGTTGCGACGAGGCGCGCATTGACTCTGCTCCGCAGGTTGGATCCCGCGGGTACCTACGATTTCAACGACATCTATACGGAAAGCGGCGCGACGATCAGCTCGAGCGTCGCTTCGCCACCGCCAGCCGCCGACTCGGCGAGCGCGCAGGCGACCTCGCTCGGGCTCATCGACGGTGGTGTCGCAGCCGCGCAGCCTGTTTTCGCGGGCATCGTCATTCATCAACATGGCTGTGACGGCGTGGCGATACCGAGCGCACACGGAACCGGAGTGGCCTCGCTCATGGTGGGCCGCTCGCCGCGCTTTGGCGGTGCGGCGCCGGGTGCGCCCCTTTATGCGGCCGATGTTTACTGCGGCAAGCCAACGGGTGGCGCCGTCGATGCCATCGCCGAAGCTCTGCAGTGGCTCGCCGGGGAGCGGGTGCCGGTCATCAACGTCAGTCTGGTTGGCCCGCCCAACGCGCTACTGCAGGCGGTAGTCGCTCGCGCGGTGGCGCAGGGGTTTCTGATCGTCGCCGCGGTGGGTAACGATGGTCCCGCGGCGCCGCCTCTCTATCCCGCAGCGTACCCTGGCGTGGTAGGTGTGACCGCGGTGGATGGCCGCCGACGTGTGATCTTCGAAGCAGAGCGCGGACCGCAGGTCATGTTTGCCGCGCCGGGCGCGGACATCCCGGTGGCCGCTCTGCCGGATGGCTTCGAAAACATGCGCGGAACGTCCTTTGCCGCGCCCCTCGTGGCCGGTCTTCTGGCGCAGCGGTTGGAAATCGCGGCGCCGGCGCAGGATCCGGGGCCGTTGCCCGGAATCGATCCCGCTGCAGCTCATGCGGCGATCGATGCGCTGGCGCGCGCGGCGGTCCACCTGGGTGCCCCGGGCCGCAACGTCGTGTTCGGCTATGGTGTCGTGGGTGCCGATCTCCCGTCCCCGCGGCCGCAGTCCAAACAATAAGTCAAACCGAACAATCGTCGGCCGCCTCGGGAAGGAATCGGCCGCCGCGGTCGTAGTTCTCCTCAGAAGGTCGCGGATTGGCCGCGGCCTCGAGAGGAGAAACGATCATGAAAACTCATTATCTTTTCGCGAGTGCCGCCGTTGCCGCCCTGTTTGCCTTCTCGGCGCCGGCGCATGCGCAGCTCCTGCGCGGCGGTGCCGGTGGTGCGCTGGGGGGTGCCATGGGGGGGCGATTCGGCCCTGCCGGAGGCGCAATCAACGGCGGCGGCTGGGGCATGATGAACGGCTCGCTGGCGAGCCGGAGTCAGGCACTGAAGGCTCCGCGCAGCCCTGCGACCGGTGCCGCCAAGACCCTTACGAAGGGGAAGACCAGCGGCGCTGCACAAGGTAGCGGCGCGGCGCAGAGCACTGCAAAGGTGGCCGGGAAAGGCCACAGCCCCACCGCCGCAGCGGCCGCGGCCACCTCCGGCAGCGCCGCGGGTGCCACCGGGGCGAAGGCATTATCGAAGCCATCGAGCTCGAGCAGCCTGGGAGCGCAGGGGTCCGCAGGCAAAACGGCAGTGGCAGGCAGCTCTTCGACGAACGGTCAGGCCGCCGTCTCTCCCTCTCTGAAGCCGGCGAGCGGAAGCGTTTCGGGAAATACGTCGGCGTCGGCTCAAGGAAGCGTGTCCGCCGGGGCCTCCACTCAACACTGAGGTCATAGGAACCTTTGTGGGCGGAACGGGTCGGCTTGGCCGAAGGCCCCGATTCGGGGGACAATCCGCACATGCCGTCCCGTTCCCGCCCCAAGGGCTCGCGCCCATCCAAGCCGCCGGATCCTGCGCGCATACTCGTCATCGACGTCGGCGGCTCCCACATCAAATTCCGCATGGGCCCCCGCGGGCCCATCCGGAAGTTCGTGTCCGGCCCGGATATGACTGCCGCCGACATGGCGCGCCAGGTTTGCAAGCTCGTCCACAAGCTGCCCTATCAGGCCGTGTCGATCGGTTATCCCGGCATGGTGTTGCGCGGGCGGATCGCCGCCGAGCCTTTCAACCTCGGTCAGGGGTGGGTCGGCTACGACTTCGAGAAGACCTTCGGCCGGCCGGTGCGGGTGATCAACGATGCGACCATGCAGGCGCTCGGCAGCTACGAAGGCGGCCGGATGCTCTTTCTCGGGCTCGGCACCGGGCTCGGGGCGACGCTGATTCTCGACGGTACGGTGGAGCCGATGGAGATCGGCCATATGCCCTACAAAAACCGCCGCACGTTCGAGGACTGCGTCGGTGAGCGCGGGCGCGAGCGCCTCGGCAACAAGAAGTGGCGCAAGGTTGTAGCCGACGTCGTCACGCGGCTGAAGGAAGTGCTGGAAGCGGATTACGTCGTGTTGGGAGGTGGGAATGCCATGCGCTTGAAGGAGCTCCCCAAAGATGCACGCCTGGGTGACAACCTCAATGCCTTCAAGGGCGGCCTGAATTTGTGGCGCGCGACGCCACGGCCGCGGTCCCGCCGATGAGCGGCTCCAGCGCTCCAGGCGCGCCCGGCCTTCCTCCCACGTGGTCGAGCAGCGCCAAGGAGATGGTCGGCTGCTCGCTCGGTCCGTCGCGACTCTGGTTCACGATCGGCGGCGGTATCCTCAACGAGGTCTACCATCCGCGCGTCGATATTCCGCAGATCCGCGATCTCGGCCTGGTCGTTGCGGACGGGCGCGGCTTCTGGGTGGAGGTCAAGCGGATGTACCGCCATTCCCTGGCGCTCGCCGGGCCCGGGGTACCCGCAGTGCGCATCGTGCACCGGCATGAGCGCTTCGAGCTGACGCTGCGCATCGCGCCTTCGCGCGAGCGCGATGTGCTGCTCATGGAGATCGAGCTGGCGGGCGATGAGTCGCTGCGCCCCTATGCGTTGCTCGCGCCGCATCTGGGCGGCACCGGAAACAACAACTCCGCGGCGATCGTCGGCCATCGCGGACATCGCGTGCTGTGGGCGGAGCAGGGCCCTTACGCGCTGGCGCTCGCCGCCGTGACGTCCGATCAGCGGGATGCCTGGGGGCGCGGGAGCTGTGGGTTCGTCGGGGTGAGCGACGGCTGGCAGGACTTCGCGCACAACGGAGCGATGACGTGGGAGTATGCCGAGGCCGGCCCAGGCAACATCGCTCTGACGGGCGAGCTGCCCCGCAAAGCGGTTCTCGCACTGGGCTTCGGCAGCAGCACGGAATCGGCGGCGACGCTGGCGTTGAGCGCGCTCTTCGAGCCTTTCGAGGCTACCTGGCAGCGCCAGATCGACGACTGGAGCGCCTGGCACCGGGAGTCCACCACGCTGGCGGCGCCGTCCGACGCCCTGCCTGCCGAGTGCGTGACTCAGTTCAAGCTGTCGACCATGGCGCTGCGCACGCATGTGGACAAGACCTACCCGGGCGCCATGGTGGCGAGCCTGAGCGTCCCGTGGGGCAACACCAAGGAGGAACGGGAGGGATATCACCTCGTCTGGCCGCGCGATCTGTGCGAATGCGCGGGCGCGTTGCTGGCGGTGGGCGCGACACGCGAGGCTCTCGACACGCTGCGCTACCTTCGCGCCACGCAGCTCGCCGACGGTCATTGGAATCAGAATCAGTGGCTCGGCGGCAAGCCCTACTGGACCGGAGTGCAGCTCGACGAGACCGCATTCCCGGTGCTCCTTGCCGCGCAACTCGACGAGCGCGGCGCTTTGGATGGCATCGAGGTGGCGGACATGATCCGCCGCGCCCTCGCGTTCATCGTCTGCAACGGCCCGGCGAGCGATCAGGACCGTTGGGAGGAAGATGCGGGAATCAACACCTTCACTCTGGCTGCATGCATCGCGGCGCTCGTATGCGGAGCGCGGTATCTCGAGCCGGCGAGTCGCGAGCTGGCGCTCGCAATCGCCGATTACTGGAATGCGAGTCTCGAGGACTGGACAGCCGTCATCGATACTCCGCTCTGCGGCCGTCATGGGCTGCCCGGCTATTACGTGCGCGTGGCGCCGCGTGAGGCGTTGCGCGACCGGACCGCGTTGCAGCGCGTGCTGCCCGTCAAGAATCAGGCGCTCGACCCGGGACTGCCGGCGTCCGCGCAGGTTGGTGTCGACTTCCTGCAGCTCGTGCGCTTCGGGCTGCGCCGCGCGGATGATCCGCTGATCAAGGCGACCGTCCTCCTCGCCGACATGCTGCTCAAAGTCGACACGCCGACGGGTCCCTGTTGGCACCGCTACAACGACGACGGCTACGGCGAGCACGACGACGGCTCGGCGTTCGACGGCACCGGCAGGGGACGCGCGTGGCCGCTGCTCACGGGCGAGCGAGGCCACTATGAGCTCGCAGCCGGGCGCGACCCACTGCCCTACTTGCTCGCCATGGTCCGGATGGCATCGCCCGGAGGCATGTTGCCGGAACAGATCTGGGACGCCGCGCCGGTGCCCTCGCGCGGCCTCGAGCCCGGTCGTCCCACAGGCAGCGCCATGCCGCTGGCGTGGACGCATGCCGAGTACATCAAGCTCGTCGTTTCGCGCCTGCAGGGCAGGGCTTTCGACCGCCCCGATTGCGTCTGGCAGCGGTACTCGGGCAGGCCGCCTGCGCTCAAGCGGGTGATCTGGTGCCCACACGCGCCTGCCTCGCAGATTCCCGAGGGCGCGGCGCTGACGCTGGCGGTCACGGAGCCTGCGGAATTCCGCTGGGGCTTCGATGGGTGGAAAGACATCAGCGAGCGGAGCACGACGGCAACGGCTCTCGGGCTGTACACCGTGGAAATCGACACCTCGCACCTGAAGAGCGGCCGCTCCATCGACCTGACCTACCGCCTCGAGCCGAGCGGCGAATGGATCGGGCGGGATTTCCGAATCTCGATCGTGCCTGCCGGTGGGGCCGTCAGGCCGGCACTTGCGGCAGAGGGACAAGCCTGAGAGGCTTCCCTCATGCCGTTCACTCTCGCGCACCCTGCGGCCGTTCTGCCGTTGCGGCGCTTACGGTTGATGCACACCGTGCCGCTCATCATTGGCGCCATGACGCCGGATGTGCCGTATTACCTGCCGTGGCGGATCGCGAAGCACATACCGGATCTCACGCATACGCTACTCGGCACATTCACACTGGATTTGCCGTTCGGGCTGTTGTTGCTGCTCTTCGTCTGGCTATTGCGAGCGCCGCTCTTGGAGCCGCTGGGACCTGCTGCGCGGGCCAAGTGCGGCGCCGCAATTGAGCGCTTCGGCAGCCAGCCGCGAAATTGGGCGCTGGCGCCGCTCTCGATCCTGGTCGGCGCCTGGACCCACCTGGCTTGGGACTCCTTCACGCACGCGGACGGTTGGATGGTGGAGCGGATCCCGGCATTGAGCGGGCCCGTATCCCTCTTTTCGTACACGGGCCAACTCTGCCATGTGCTGCAGTACGCGAGCTCCGTGTTCGGGCTCACCGTGCTGGCCATCTGGTTCATTCGCCTGCCGACTCCAGCCTCAGCGCGGGAGCCGGGTAACGGCGGTCGCACCACCGGCGGCCCCGTCCTGGTCGCGATGATCTTCGCGGCGGCAGCGGCGGTAGGAGGATTCCAGACCGCGCAGCATCTCGGCTGGCATCTGCATCCCGAGTACCACCTTCTTTATCTGCTGCTCACCCGCACGATCGCCTGGTTTGCGGCGCTCTATACCCTGGCCGGTATGACCATCCTGGCCGTGCGGCGCCGGGCCGCGGCAGCCTCGGTAGCGCAGATTTAATAAAAAAGACCGATTCGGGATGCTCCGCCTCAACGGGGTGTGCCGAAGTCCTCGGTCCAGTCGATCACCTCCACATTCGCCGGATCGACGGCGAAGGCGACGCCCATCTGGCGGAATCCCGCGGTCATGATGTTGGCGCAATGCTCCGGGCTCGCGAGCCAGCCGGCGACTGCATCGCGTGCCGATCGGGCACCGCTCGCGATGTTCTCGCCCACCATGCTCCAGCGATAACCGGCGCGTGTGGCCCGCTCTCCGGGGGTGGTGCCGTCACTGCCGGTGTGACCGAAGAAGTCCTGCGCGATCATATCCCGTGAATGCGCGCGCGCGGCACGCGTGAGAGCAGGCGCGAGCGACAGGGGCGGAGCGGCTGAGAAGAGCTGCGAGCCGCAAGTGCGCGCGTGTGCACGCGCCTGATTGGTCAGCGTCAGCACGAGCCGGCTCATGCCGGCGGCGTCCTCGGGCGGAGCCATGAAGGGTTGGGTCACCACGATCGTGAGGCCGCTCTTGCCGCGGCCGTAGGCGCCGATGTATTGCAGCCGCGAATCGCCGATCTGGCCGCAGAACTGCTGGCCGACGATCTGCTCGACGGCCGCATCGCCGGCCGCGCCGGATATCCGAATCCACACCGAGCGCCTGGCGTGATAGCCGGTGAGGGCCTCCGCCTGCTCGAGCGGCTTGCCGCGCGCGATCAGGGCGGCGATCTGGTCCAACCTGCGGCTCTCGATGAGCGCAGGGGTGGCCCGCGGCAAGCCGCAGTACGCGCTGCGCGCGGCGTTGACCGCGGCGATCGCGTTGGCGAGCAGCGGTGCCGGTCGGAGCAGGACGAGAACGAGCGCTGCCCCGAGTGCGTGACACAGCCGCTCAGTGCGGCGCTGTGCTGCGGGGCGCGATCGCCGTCGGCATGGACAGCGAGGAATACAACTCATTGGTGCGCACGAAGGCGAGCAGGAAAGAAGACATCACGCTCAGCTGGGTGTGGTATTGGCGTACGGCCTGCAGCTTGCCCGCCTCCTCGCGCGGGTCGAGATCGAATGCGGTGAGCCCGAGGCCGCGGCCCCTGGGCGGCTCGCTGAGCGGCCGCTGCAGCCGCAGGCCCCGCGGGCTCGGCCAGAGGGCGCCCCCGTGCACGATCCAGAAGCGTGCGGCGGTAAGCTCGTGGCGGGCGCTCAACACCTGCAGGGTCACGATGCCCGCGGCGCGATGATCCGGGTGTGCATCCAGCGGGCTCGGCGCGAGCACGAGTGTTGGCCGCACCCGGTCGAGCACGCGCGCGAAGTCCCGTTCCATGCTCTCGCCGCTGTAGGGATGTCCGGCGGCGAAGGTACCGGCGTAAGGCACACTCGCCGCGCCGGTGAACTTGGAATAGTAGGGTGTCGTGAAATGATCCGTGACGAGAGTCATGAGCCCTTCGTCCGGGTAACCGAGAAAGAACTGCCGCTCAGGCGGCACGCCGAGGATCGCCGCCGCCGCCCGCGCCTCGCGCATGCGCCGGGCCGCCAGATCGCGCATTTTGTCCGGTCGGATGAGCAGTTGTCGCTCGATCAGGAACATGTCGAGCTCGGAAGCGTCACCGCTCGTCAACCAGACGACACTGGCGCGCCCACCGGCTGCAACCACCCGCTGGATCACGCCGGCGCAGCACAGTGTCTCATCGTCGGGATGGGGGGAGACGACCAGGAGTGAAGTGTGCGCATCGATGGGCGGAATGCCGGCTGCGGATGCCCCGAGGGCCCTGGCCGGAGGCACGGCCAGAAGCAGGGCAAGAGCAAGCAGGAACGCGAAGCAGACGGCCGGCACCCTGATGGTCATGGCGGCCCGGAGTGTACTAGAGTGGCAGCCGGCGCTGCCGCGTCCGGGCTCTCGGGTCAACCGCAAGAACCCGGGTGCGTTTCCACACTGTGATATTGCGGAGAGGTGCAAATGAATTCGCTCAAGGTCCTCGCCGTGGGCGCCGCGACGGCACTGCTGGTCGCTTGCGCCGTAACGCCGGTGGTACGCACGCGGCTGGCGCCGCAGGCCAACCTCGCCAGCTTCCACACCTATGCTTTCCTCGCGAAGCCCGGTACGGATGTCGGTCCTTACAGGTCCCTGACCACGCAACAGCTCGAGACGGACGTGGGCCAGGAGCTCCAGTCCCGCGGCTTCGTGCCGGCGGCAGCCGGAGAGCAGCCCGACCTGCTGGTGAACTTCATCGTCGGCGCGCATGACCGTGTGGAAGGCACGATGGGCGGACCGGGATGGGGCCCAGGCTGGGGTCCGGGATGGGGACGGTGGGGCCCGTGGGGGCCCTGGGGCGGGGGTGACATCGAGACCGTGACCACCGTATCCCTCAGCATCGACCTGATCAATCATGCGGACAACGCCGTCGTCTGGAGCGGAACGGCTTACTCGGATCACAGCCGCCAGATGCTCGATCATCCCGCGGAGGCCATTGATCTGGCCGCGCATCAGATCTTCCTGCAGTTTCCGATCGGGCGGCACTGAGCCTGTCCGCCGGGGGAGATGCGGGCACCGATTCTTGCTGGACCATCGCCTCGGCGGTGGACCATGAAGATCGCAATCCTCAATCAGCCCCAGGACCCGATTGCAGCCGCAGAGGAACAGCGTGGCTCGGTCGCCATCGTCAATTGGGAGCTGGCCCGGTGTCTCGCCGGCCGCCATGAGGTGATCGTGTACGCCCCGAGAGCGCGCGGCCAGCCCGACCGCGAGCGCTGGGGCGCGATCGAGATCCGCCGCATCCGCTTCGTCGCGCGCCGCTACCACAAGGCCGTGCAGCTTCTCGCGGGGCGCCTGCGCTGGGGCGCGCCGTACTTCACTTCCAGGTTGTACTACAAGGAGTACTTCCTGCAGGTGGCGCGCGATCTCGCGGTGAGCCGTCCGGACATAGTGCATCTGCCCCAGCAGATGCAATTCGCATCCCTCTTCAAGCGCGCCGTCCCGGGACTGAAGGTCGTCGTTCACATCCATCAGGATGAGCTCGCGAAGCTGGATCGCCCGCTGCTGCGGCGCGATCTGCCGGATGTCGATGCGGTCGCCACCGTTTCCGAATTCGTGACGACGGGCGGGCGCGCGCGCCTGCCCGAGATGGCTGCGAGAATACATACCGTCGGCAACGGCGTGGACGTGCTTCGATTCAGGCCCGAGGCCGGCGCACGCTGTACGCTTCCCGGCCACGGGCGCCCGCTACGCCTGCTGTACGTCGGCAGGATTGCGCCCGATAAGGGAGTTCATCTGCTGATGGATGCCTTCGACCGCTTGATAGGCGAGGGCGTTGACCTCGAGCTGACGCTGATCGGTAAGCCGGGGCTTCTGCCTTACGATTTGCTGAGCCGGCTGCTCGGCGGCGACGAGCACGCGCTTGCGGCGGTGCGCGTCTTCTACGGCCACTCGTTTCGGTCGTGGCTCGCCAAGGAGATTCTGGGTCGCGGCAGAAGCTACGCTGATGCGCTGCGGACGCGACTCTCGCGGCCGGCGGCGGCGCGGGTGCGCTTCCTCGGCACGGTGCCGCAACCCAGGCTGATCTCCGAATACCGCGCGGCTGACGTTTTCGTGTTGCCTTCAGTCTGGCAGGAATCGTACGGCCTGCCGGTGGCGGAGGCGATGGCGTGCGGCGTGCCGGTGCTCGCGAGCGCGAGCGGCGGCGTGCCCGAGCTCATCGAGGACGGGGCGACGGGCAAGCTCGTTCCGCGGCTCGACGCACAGGCGTTGGCGCACGCGTTGCGGGAGATGGCGGCCGAGCCGGCGCGCCTGTTGGCGATGGGGACCGCCGCGCGCGCCCGGGCGGAGCGGCTGCTCACCTGGGCACGCAGCGCCGAGCGCCTCGAGCGGCTCTACGCCGGTCTCCTCGCCGTGCCTGAGTCGCCGCCTCGCTTTGCTGCCGCGGAGCGCGCTCGCTCCGCCGATGTCGCCTGACTTCTCGTGGAATCGACTTCAGCGCGCATAAATCCCGAAGCAATCCGCGCCTACGATCTGCGTGGAGTCGTCGGGCGGCAGCTCGATGCCGGCGATGCGCGGCAGCTCGGGCTCGCCTATGCAACCTGGATGCGGGCGCGCCGGCTGCGGCGCATCGCCGTTGGCAGGGACGGGAGGGAATCGTCACCGGATCTCGAGCGGGCTCTCGTCGAAGGGCTCGTCGCCGGCGGCATGCTGGTGCATCGCATCGGGCTGGGCCCGACACCGCAGCTGCATTTCGCCCTGGATGCATACGGACTGGATGGCGGCATCATGGTGACCGGATCTCACAACCCACGCGAGGAGAACGGATTCAAACTGGTGATCGGCATGGAGCCGGTGCACAGCGAGACATTGCGCGCTCTCGTGGCGACGCCTGCCTCGGCGGCCCCGGGTGGTGCGAGCATCGACCTTCCGGTCTCGCGCGAGTACCTCGCCAGGCTTGTGGAGCAGGTTCGGGCCGGGAGTCTCACTGTCGTCTGGGATTGCGGCAACGGGGCCGCGGGCGCGTTGATCAAGCGTCTGACAGAGGCGCTGCCAGGCCGTCATTTCCTCCTCAACGCCAAGGTCGACGGGCGCTTTCCAGCACATCATCCCGACCCATCGATCGCCGCCAACCTACGGCAGCTGCGCGCGTTGGTGCGCGCGAATAAGGCCGATCTCGGTATTGCATTCGACGGTGACGGTGATCGCCTGGGTGTGGTGGATGAGACCGGTGCGATCGTCTGGCCGGATCAGGTGCTTCTGTTTCTCGCGGCTGAGGTGTTGCGGACCGCCACCGGTGCGGCCATCGTGGGTGATGTCAAGTCGAGCCGGGTGCTCTTCGAGGAGGTGGCGCGTCTCGGCGGCCGGCCCGTGATGGCGCCATCCGGGTACGTGCGCGTGCGCGAGGCCATGCGGCGCGAGCACGCGCCGCTCGCCGGGGAGATGAGCGGGCATATCTTCTTCGCCGAGTGTTGGCAGGGAAGCGACGATGCGCTCTTTGCCGCAATGCGGCTGCTCGATTGCCTGGGCCGCGCCGGCCATACTCTCGGCGAGTTCCGGCGCAGTCTTCCGCCCACCGCGGCGACTCCGGAGCTGCGCATCCCGTGCGCGGAGGATCGCAAGCCGCAGGTGCTGCGGCAGGTTGCCGAGCGGCTCGCGGCAGTCGGTGCGCGGGTGGATACCACCGATGGCCTGCGCGTCGCTGAGCCCGAGGGCTGGTGGTTGCTGCGCGCCTCGGGCACGGAGCCGAAGCTCACCGTTCGCTGCGAAGCGGCCGACGAGTCCGGGCTGCAGCGGTTGCGTGCAGTGGTCGGCGAACACCTGGATGCCTGTGGGCAACCGTGGGACCATAAAGCCAGCTAGCGCTACCGCGACTTCGGTACAATGCCGCTTCCCGGCCCTCGTGGCGGGCCGCACGAGAACACGAAATCATGGCTTCCGGGCGCGCACCCGCACGCAAGACCAGCCGCCGCAGCCGGCGCGGCACCACCATCCACGATGTCGCCCGCAGGGCGGGCGTCTCCCCAATGACGGTTTCCCGCGTCGTCAACGGCGAGCGCAACGTGCGCGAGGCAACCCGCGCCGCGGTGCTTGCGGCCGTGAAGGAGCTGCGCTACGCCCCCAACCCCGCAGCGCGCAGCCTTGCCGGCGCGCAGAGCCTGCGGATCGGACTGCTCTACGCCAATCCGAGCGCCGCGTACCTGAGCGAATTCCTCCTGGGAGCGCTCGATGAGAGCAGCCGCAAGAGCGCGCAGCTTCTGTTGGAGAAGTGTGAGGTCAGCTCACCGTCGGCGGAGCGTGCCGCGGTGCGCAGGCTGATCGACGGCTCCGTCGCGGGGGTGATTCTGCCGCCGCCCGTCTGCGAGTCACATGTGATCCTCACGGAGCTCAAGAAGGCGGCCATCCCCACCGTCGCGGTGGCGACCGGACGATTTCGCTCCGACGCCTCGTGCGTGCGGATCGACGACTTCAAGGCCGCCTACGAGATGACCCGTTATCTTCTCTCTCTCGGACACCGGCGCCTCGGTTTCATCAAGGGCCATCCCAACCAAACAGCGAGCGGCGAGCGTTGGCTGGGTTTCGAGACGGCCTTGCGCGAGGCCGATTGCAAGCCGCAGCCGCCCGTCATCGAGCAGGGCTTCTTCAGCTACCGTTCGGGGCTCGAGGCCGCCGAGAAGCTGCTGGCGGTCAACCCGCGTCCGACCGCGCTTTTCGCCAGCAACGACGACATGGCGGCGGCCGCCGTATCAGTGGCGCATCGGCGCGGCCTCGATGTGCCGCGCGATCTCTCGGTCGTCGGCTTCGACGATACGGCAATCGCCACCACGGTCTGGCCGGAGCTCACCACCATCCGCCAGCCGACCGCCACCATGGCCGAAGTGGCTCTCGACCTTCTGATCCGCGAGATCCGCAAGCGCCGCGACGGTCTGCCCGCTGCGGCCGTGGACCACCTGGTGCCCCACGAGCTGATCGTGCGGGAGTCCGCGGCGGCTCCGCCCGAAGGGACCGGCGGCTAGGCCGTCCCGACCTCACAGAAGAACAGGTGGGCCGGCAGGACGTTGAACGGCTCGAACTTGCGCCGCACGTAGTGAAAGATGCGCTGCAGGTCTTCGAGCACGCGGGTGGAGAACTGGAAGACGAGGAAGGCGCCCCCGGGCGCTAGCGCGGTGGAAGTATTGCGCAGGATGCGCTCGCGCACCGCGGCCGGTATGGTGCTGAAGGGAATTCCCGAGATGATGTAGTTGGCCTTGCCGTGGCCGAAGCGCTCGAGGATCTCACCCACCGCCTCCGCCGAGCCCTCCACGACCTTGAGCCGCTGGTCGGGAAACGAGGCGCGCAGGTGGGTGACGAAGTCGGGGTTCAACTCGATGACGATCAGCAGGGCATCGGAGCGCATGCGCCGCAGGATCTCGGCGGTGATCACACCGACGCCGGGTCCGTATTCCACGATGACGCGCGCCTGATCCCAGTCGATCGGGCGCAGCAGCTCGTTGATGAGGAATCTCGAGCTCGGGATGATCGAGCCGAGCATCCGGGGGTGGCGGAAGAAATTGCGGGCGAACAGCAGGGCGTCCCCGGTTCGTGTCCGGCTTGGTATTGGCTGGTTGTTCGACACGGTGTGCCCTGCCTGGGTGATGTACATTGCAAACTCCTTACATTATGCGCAGGTTCCGGCTTTTCGTCACCGTGGCCTCAGCCACCCGACCTCTTGGCGTCGTAGCCGAGCCGGCATAGCTCCACGACCAGCCGGTCGCGGTGCTCGCCCTGGATCTCGATGACTCCGTCCCGGACGGCGCCTCCGGCGCCGCAGAATCTCTTCAGCTGGCGGGCCAGTGCCTCCAGTTCAACGGTGGCAAGCGGCAGGCCCGAGATCACCGAGACCCCTTTGCCGCCGCGCCCTGCCACCTGCCGGCCGACGCGTACGCGCGCGGGCGCAGGCGTGGCGGGGCGGCTGTTGTTGAACGTGCTCATGGGGCGTGCTCCTGGGCCCTACTTTAAACCCCTCGTACCCCGCCTCTGGCATCTTCATTGCGGTATCCCTCGGAATTGCGAACCGATTGGAACGCGCATTGCGCGTTCGGAGCGCTAAAATTCGCACCGCGCCAGACCCTGGCGGTGGTGAAAAGGCTCATTCCCGATGGCCCAACGGTCACGTTTGCACGTCCCTCATCCACCGGCCCGCCCGGGTGAGAAGCCGGACTTCAGCTATCTGAGCCTGACGCCAGCGGGCGCCGTGGCCCGCCCCGACGCCAAGGCACCGGTCCGCGAGGTCGAGAACCTCGGCCGTGAGATGGTGCGGGTGCTCGATGACGATGGGCGCGCTGTCGGTCCCTGGAATCCGCACCTCGAGCCCGAAGAGCTGCAGGTGGCGCTGCGCCACATGCTGCTGACGCGTCTCTTCGACGACCGCATGCAGCGCATGCAGCGCCAGGGTCGGATTTCTTTCTACATGAAATCGACCGGCGAGGAAGCCGTGTCGGTCGCGCAGGGGATGGCTCTGCAGCCGGGCGACATGCTGTTTCCATCGTATCGCAACCAGGGGCTGTTCATCGTCCGCGGGCTGAGCCTCGTCGACCTGATGTGCCAATGCCTGTCGAATACCCGGGACATGTGCCGCGGGCGGCAGATGCCCATCATGTATCACTGGGGCGCGGGCAACATCTTCTCGATCTCGGGCAATCTCGCCACACAGTTTCCGCAGGCGGTGGGCTGGGCAATGGCCGCGGCCATCAAGGGCGAGGACCACATCGCCGCGGCCTGGATCGGTGAGGGCGCCAGCGCGGAAGCGGACTTTCACCATGGAATGACGTTCGCGGCCGTCTATCAGGCGCCCGTGATTCTCAACATCGTCAACAATCAGTGGGCAATCTCGACCTTCCAGGGCTTTGCCGGCGGTGAGCGGCGCACCTTCGCGCAGTACGGGCCTGGGTATGACATCCCCGGTGTGCGTGTGGACGGTAATGATTTTCTCGCGATTTATGGCGTCACCCGGTGGGCGGCGGAGCGTGCGCGCCAGAGCGGCGGCCCGACACTGATCGAGCACGTCACCTATCGCGCGGGCGCACACTCGACGAGCGACGATCCCTCGCGCTACCGGCCGAAGGAGGAGGGGACAGCGTGGCCGCTCGGCGACCCCGTCGCGCGCCTGAAGCAGCACCTGATCGGTCTCGGCGAATGGTCGGAGGAGCGGCACGCGGTGCTCGAGAAGCAGCTCGAGGCTCATGTGGTCGCCTGTTGGAAGGAGGCCGCGAGCTTCGGCACTCTGACGGAGGGACCGACGCTGGATCCGGCGACGATGTTCGAGGACGTTTTTCACGAAATGCCGCCAAACCTGGTGCGCCAGCGGGAGGAGCTGAAGCAGCTGGCCGCGGCACAGCCGCGCAAGGAGTCCGAAGAAGAGAAGAGCCTCGATGCGCGCTCCGGCGCCATTGCAAAGGAGGGTTGAGCCATGGCAAACATGAATATGGTGCAGGCGCTCAACTCCGCCATGGACATCATGCTGGAGCGGGATCCGCGCGTGGTGGTACTGGGGCAGGATGTCGGTTACTTCGGCGGCGTCTTCCGCTGTACGGACGGGCTGCAGCGCAAATACGGTGAGCAACGAGTGCTCGATACCCCCATCGCGGAGGGTGGCATCGTCGCGGCCGCCATCGGCATGGGCGTGAACGGCCTGAAGCCGGTTGCCGAGATTCAGTTCGCCGATTACATCTATCCTGCTTTCGACCAGATCGTGAGCGAGCTCGCGCGGCTGCGGTACCGCACCGCCGGGGAATTCTCCGCGCCGGTGACCATCCGCACGCCTTGTGGCGGCGGCATCCGCGGCGGCCAGACGCACTCGCAGAGCCCGGAAGGCGTCTTCACACACGTCTGCGGGATCAAGGTAGTAATGCCTTCGAACCCATACGATGCCAAGGGGCTGCTCATCAGCTCCATCGAGGACGAGGATCCGGTCGTCTTCTTCGAGCCGAAACGGCTCTACAACGGCCCCTTCGACGGCGATCCTCACAAGCCCGCGGTGCCTTGGAGCACTCATCCCAAGGGCGCGGTGCCGGACGGCTACTACAAGGTTTCCCTGTCGAAGGCCGAGGTCGTGCGGCCTGGGAAGGACGTCACCATACTTGCCTACGGCACGATGGTGCACGTCGCGGAGGCGGCTGTCAGGCTGGCGAAGGTGGACGCGGAGATCATCGACGTGCGGGCGCTCGCGCCGCTCGATACCGATACGATCTGCTCCTCGGTCTGCAGGACCGGCCGCTGCGTTGTCGTCCATGAGGCAACGCGTTACAGCGGCTTCGGCGCCGAGCTCGCCGCCACCGTGCAGGAGGAATGCTTCTGGCACCTGGAGGCGCCGATCGCCCGGGTCACCGGCTGGGATACGCCCTATCCGCATGCGTTCGAGTGGGAGTATTTCCCCGGGCCGGCGCGCATCGCCGCGGCGCTGACGCGCGTGATGGAGGAAACATGAGCCGGTACGTCTTCAAGCTGCCGGACCTCGGCGAGGGTACCGTCGAGGCGGAAATCGTCTCCTGGCACGTGAAGCCAGGCGATGACGTGTCGGAAGACGACGTGCTGGTCGAGGTGATGACCGAAAAGGCGGCGGTGGAGCTGCCGGCGCCGGTGACCGGGAAGATCGTTGCGACTACCGGGCAGCCGGGCGACATGGTCGCGGTGGGGGCGGAGCTGGTCGTGCTGGAAACAGCGTCCGCAGGCGTTGCGGCCGCGGCAGCCGCTCCGTCGCCCAGCACCGCGAACGGTGGCGGCGCGACTACCAGTCAGGCGGCGCCGGAGAAAGGCGCGATAGCCGCAATGGTCAACGGCGCCGCACGCCCGGTGTCATCGGCACCGCCAACCGGCGGCGGGACGCGCTCGGCCGCAGCGCCCGATCCGAGCCGGCGCGTGTTGACTTCGCCGGCGATTCGCCGCCGGGCGAAGGAGGCGGGAATCGATCTGCACCAGGTCGCGGGATCGGGACCACAGGGGCGCATAGGGCGCCAGGACTTCGAGGCCTACGCGGCCGCGCGATCCGGAGGCCGCGCCTCCGTGGCCGCGGTGACCAGCTTGCCCGCCGCCCGTGCGCCGGCTCCGGCGCAACGCCCCTCCGGCGGAACGGAAGAGATCAAAGTCATCGGGTTGCGGCGGCTCATCGCGCAGCGGATGACCGATGCCAAGCGCAACATCCCACACTTCGCTTATGTCGAGGAGGTGGATGTGACAGAGCTGGAGTCGCTCCGGAAACACCTCAACAGCAAGGCGGAGCCGGGGACAGCCGCGCTCACCTATCTGCCGTTCCTGGCACTCGCGCTGGTGCGGGTACTGGAAGAGTTCCCGCAGTGCAACGCTCATTACGACGCGGAGCGGGGCGTGATCGTGCGCTATAACGCGGTGCATCTCGGCATTGCGACGCAGACGCCGGAAGGACTGAAGGTGCCGGTCGTGCGCGATACGCAGCTGCGGTCGCTATGGGACGTCGCGGCGGAGATGCGGCGCGTCACCGAAGCGGCGCGCACCAACAAGGCGACGCGCGAAGAGCTGGCCGGCTCGACCATCACGATCACGAGTCTCGGCAAGCTGGGCGGCATCGCGAGCACGCCGATCATCAATGCGCCTGAGGTTGCCATCATCGGGGTCAATCGTGCCGTCGAGCGTCCGGTAGTCGTTGGCGGTGCCATCACGGTGCGCCGCATGATGAATCTATCCTCGTCCTTCGATCATCGGTTCGTCGACGGCTTCGACGCTGCCGCAATGATCCAGGCGCTGAAGGAGCGTATCGAGCACCCGGCGACGATCTTCGTCGGGTGATCTAGGAGAGCGGCGAGCCCGGGTCCGATGCGGGCTCCGGGTAACGCACGGGAAATAAGATCCGGATCGTGGTGCCGCGCCCCGGAGCGGTCTCGAGCTCGATAGTGGCCCCGAGCAGCTCGCAGAGCCGCTTGACGATCGAGAGGCCGATGCCTTCGCCCGAAGGTAAGGTGGCCGACTCCGAGCCGGATCCGGCGGTGAGAACGTCGCTGTCTTTCCGGTCTGTTGGCTCGTCGGACTGATCCGCGCGGGCCTCGGCTCCGCGTGCGGCATCGGTCGCGCGCTTGAGCGCATGGCGCAGCGGGCCGGCCGACTGCAGGGCGAAGCCGGGCCCGGTGTCTCCGATGGACAGTACCCATTGTCGCGCGGCGTTCTCCTTGCCTGCGGACCAACGCACCACGATGCCGCCCTGCTTCGTGGCCTGCAGGGCGTTCAGCAACAGGTTCTGCACGATTCTCTGCAACTTCAGCTGATCCCCCTCGACGGGCAGCGACTTCGGCCCCTTGTTTTTCAGAAAGAGACCTCGCTCCGCGGCGGCGGGCCGCAGCACTTCACAAAGCTCGCGCAGGCGCTCGGCGGCATCGAACCGCTCGACTTTCAGGGGGCTTTGCCCGGCTTCCAGCCGTGCGAGCTCGACCAGGTCGGTGAGCAGCGCGCCCATCGAGCGGATGCGCTGCTGCAGGAGATTGTGGAAACGATCCCGGGCCGGGCCGGCAACCTGGGGCTTGGCGAGCAGGGCCGTCGTGGTCGCGAGCACACCCACACTCCCGCGCAGGTCGTGCGCCGTCTCGCGCAGGAGCTTGGAGCGCTCGTCCTCCAGCGCCTGCAGCGCGCGCAGCGAGGCTTCGAGGTCGCGAACCCGGCTGGCGGCCTCCGCCTGCTGCAGGCGAACGTAACGGCCGGCGCTCTCGCACGTGCCTTCGAGGCAGAGTGCCACCAGCGACGCGCGCGCGGCCGGCATCACATCGGGGTGGAGCCGCGGGTGGCTCGCGGAATATCTTTCGAGCTCCCGCATGATCACCGATTCGAGGTGACCCCATTCGCGCATGGCCTCGCGAATGTCGTAACCCTGTTGCCAACGGTGCATGCCGTGCTCGGCCGCATCCCGCCGCTGTTGGCGGTCGGGTGGGCAGGGTTCATCCGCGCGCTCCGATGTCAGTCGGCGCGCGAAATCGTCGATGATCAGGGGGATGTGGTCGTCGAGCGCGCTGCGCGAGAGCCCCGAGGAGGTCGCGAGCTCGGCATCGCCACGAACCGCCTCGCGCCACAGCTGCAGGAGACGCTCGCGGTTCTTTCCAAGGTAGTGAGATAGAGCATCCAGCTGCTTGCGGACGGTGGGTGTCGTGATCTGCTCCGCGCCAGCTCATGGCTGGCGGCGCATCAAGCGCAGGATAGCGGTGCGGATGCAAGGGCGAGCGGGAGCGGGGCGGCCGCCTCATCGAGCCCTCGCCAGAGATCCCATTCGAGCTCGCCATTCGAAGCGAGTCGCTCTGCGCAAAACAGGTGGGATGGCGTTGGCGTCGTGGAGTTGGTTCCCGTGAACCAGCAGGTGTCCAGTGCTATTGCAGCCACCTCTCCACAATACTTTAACGTACCTTCCGTAACCAGACATACCGCGCCGTCTTTGTCGGCATTCCCGAAGTCTACCGGGATGATCTCTGAGGGACTCATGGCCACACCAGCGGATTTGGGTTGGGCGCAATGCGAAGCAGCGACGACGCGGCGTCCGCCGGAAGTCCCTTTACAGTCACATGACAACCGCGACCAGGAGTCCGAAAGTGGCGCGGCATGGCCGTCACGCCGGCTGTGGTTCCTTTCCGAGAATCTCGTCCCTGACATCGTCAATTTCCCGCGCGCGTGACGGCCTCACTCTTGCCCCCTCGCACCGCTCCGGGCGCGGGCACCGGCTGCTGCGCGGGCAGATGATGCGTGCCGGTTGCTCCAGTGCGTCTTCGATCCAGGCGATGTTGAGGACGTTGGCAACGGCCACGAGAGCTTCGGTCGCCGCTTTGGGAATGCGGCCTTCACCGCGGCGGTGAACGCATTCCGCGAAAACGCTGTCGATGATGTCGCGACTCGCGACGCCGTTGGCGTCCAACGCTGGCGCCAGGTCCAAACCGACTGAGAGGACGTGCGGGTTACCGGCCATGTCCTTGACCCGGCGGGAATGGCAGCAGTATAGGAGTGAGCGGTCCCCGTCGCTGAGGACGGAGATCTGTGAGCCTATTTCGCCGCGCGGAGCGTCGATCATCCGGAAGACGGCCCAGTTGGGGCATGGGTCGCTCACCTGCGCAAGGTTGCCCCAGGGCAGCGGGATGCCGTTGCCGCGGTAGACGGCACGCAGGTACCCGGGCGGGTAGGCGTCGAAGAAGTGCCAGTAGGGATAGGGGGACACTTTGGTCATGCGCCGCATGATGACGGCGGGTGTCAGCTCGAGGCGGGTACCTGCCTCGACGCGGTAGCGCTCGCGGGCGAGGAACCGCCGGAAAGGAACGCGCGGGGCGAGCAGGGCGCCGGCAAAGAAAGTGCACTCGAAGTCGCGCCACGCATGCAGCACGTCCTGCGGGTTCATGCCGACGGTATCCGAGCCGCCTTCGGGGCTGCCGCCCATCTCTCCTCCGGTGGCGTGCGCCGACTTCAGCCCGTCGCCGCCATGCAGCACCTTGTGCGCGATGTGCGCGGCCAGATCGAACTTGAGTCGCGCCGGGTCGGATAGCAGTGCGCGGTTGGCGTAGATGACACGCGGCGGCTCGAAGAACGAGCGCACCATGCTGCGAACCTCTCGGTCCTTGTCGCGCGCGAGCACCGGCTTTCTCTCGAACCAGCGGATCTCGAGCCCGTGCTTCCTGCAAAGGCGCTGCAGATCGTCGACCGACAAGGGAAATTTTCGGTCGCCGACACCGTCCGCCGCTCGCTCGAGGTCGGGGAAGTCGTTACGCGACATCTCCTGGTGCGAGCGGATGAGAAGGTGCGCGAACTGTCGGCCGCTGGTGCCTGTCTGGGCTAGGAGTTCCGGGATCGCTGCTTGCAACACGTCCTTGGAGAAGAGAAATGCGGGCTCGAGCGGAACCTTCGCAGCGCCGCCGGACGGTGCCGCGGGCGTAGGCAGCTCGAGGTCGGCGCTCTCATCGAGGAACCATTGCGGGTCGCGTTGAAAAACCTGGGCCAGGAGCTCGAGCATGTCGGCCGAGGGCGCGCGCTTGCCGCTCTCGATCATGCTCAGGTATGACACCGATGGCGCATGGGGCGCGTCGCGTTGGACGCAGCGCGCAGACAGGTCTTCCAGCGTCAGACCGTTGCGCTTGCGGATGGAGCGAAGCTTGGCCCCGAGGAAATGACCCTTGCGCAGTAGGGGCGCCATTGATGCGTGCCTCCCGTGAACTTCTCTTGTGAAATTAACATTGTGAAGTTTCCTTAGTCAAATTACGCCAAGGACAACGGTATGCTCTCCCTCATGAACGCCAGTCGCGACGAGCTCGTTTATTCGCGGGAACCGGCCGGCTCGCCGGTGGAAATCCTCGGAGCCCGGGTCGAGCGGTCCGCGGAGGTTCTGACGCCGCTCGCCCTGCAGCTGGTGGCGAGCCTGCACCGGCGATTCAACGCGCGCCGCCTGGAGCTGTTGGCGGCGCGGGCGCGCCGGCAACGGGAGCTGGACGGGGGAGCCTTGCCCGACTTCCTGCCCGAGACCGCTGACATCCGCGCCGGCGACTGGCGGATCGCACCCGTTCCGGCCGACCTGCAGGACAGGCGGGTCGAGATCACCGGTCCCGTCGACCGCAAGATGGTCATCAACGCGCTCAACGCCCCGGTGCGCTGCTTCATGGCGGATTTCGAGGACTCCTGCGCGCCGACGTGGGAGAACATCGTGCGCGGCCAGGTCAACCTGTCGGACGCCATCCGCCGGACCATCAGCTACGCGGATCCGGCGACCGGGAAGATCTATCGACTCGCGGACCGCACGGCAACCCTGATCGTGCGCCCGCGCGGCTGGCATCTGCCGGAGAAGCACGTTCTGGTGAGCGGTGAGCCGGTCTCGGGGGCGCTGTTCGATTTCGCGGTGTATCTCGCCAACAACCACGAGGCGCTGGCGCGGGCGGGCACCGGTCCCTATTTCTACCTGCCGAAGATGGAAAGCCATCTCGAGGCGCGGCTGTGGAACGACGTCTTCCTGGCCGCCCAGGATGCGCTCGGCATGCGCCGCGGCACCATCAGGGCGACGGTGCTCATCGAGACCATCCTCGCCGCCTTCGAGATGGACGAGATCCTCTACGAGCTGCGCGAGCACACTGCGGGACTCAACTGCGGACGCTGGGACTATATCTTCAGTTTCATCAAGAAGTTCCGCAACCAGCCTGACTTCCTGTTGCCGGATCGGGCGAGCGTGACCATGGACCGGCACTTTCTCAAGTCCTACGTCGATCTGCTCATCAAGACCTGTCACCGGCGCGGCGTGCACGCCATGGGAGGCATGGCGGCGCAGATTCCGATCCGCGACGACGCGCGGGCGAACGAAGCCGCGATGGGGCGGGTGCGCGCCGACAAGCTGCGGGAGGCTAACGCCGGTCACGACGGTAGCTGGATCGCTCATCCGGGCCTCGCAACCATCGCGCGGGACGCATTCGATGCCGTGATGAAGGGGCCCAACCAGATAGGCGTGCTGCGTCAGGAAGTCACCGTCATGCCGGGGGACCTGCTGCGGGTCCCGCAGGGCGAGATCACCGAGGCAGGGCTTCGCAGCTGCATCCGTGTGGGCGTGCAGTACATCGAGGCCTGGCTGCGAGGCTCCGGGTGCGTGCCGCTCTACAACCTGATGGAGGATGCGGCCACCGCCGAGATATGCCGGGCGCAGCTCTGGCAATGGCTGCATCACGAGGCGCGTACCAGCGATGGCATCCCCGTGACGGCGGAGCGCTTCGACACCCTGCTCATGGCGGAGCTCGACCGCATCCACAATGAGGTTGGGGCGGCGAGACTGCTCAACGGCATCTTCCCGACCGCCGTGCGCCTCTTCGAGAAGATGATCAAGCAGGATGAGTTCGACGAGTTCCTGACCCTTCCCGCCTACGACCTGCTCGACTGAACAACCGACGGAGACCAGAACGATGACGGCGACCCGACCGCTTCCGACCGCTGATGAGCTGCGCCGCGCCTGGCGCGAGAGCCCGCGCTGGCGCGGGGTCGAGCGCGGCTACCGCCCGGAGGACGTGGTGCGCCTGCGTGGCACCATTCCGGTGGAGTACTCGATCGCGAGGCTCACGGCCGAGAAACTGTGGCGCTATCTCAACGAGAAGCCCTTCGTCAACGCGCTCGGTGCCCTCACGGGCAACCAGGCGATGCAGCAGGTGAAGGCGGGGCTCGATGCAATCTATCTGTCCGGCTGGCAGGTGGCGGCGGACGCCAACCTTGCCGGCGCGATGTATCCGGATCAGTCTCTCTACCCGGCCGACTCCGTGCCCGCCGTGGTGCGGCGGATCAACTCCACCCTGCGCCGCGCCGATGAGATCCACCATGCGGAAGGCAACGGCGACATCGATTGGCTGAAGCCCATCGTCGCCGATGCGGAGGCCGGATTCGGGGGCGTTCTCAACGCGTTCGAGCTGATGAAGCAGATGATCGACGCCGGAGCGGCGGGCGTGCACTTCGAGGATCAACTCTCCTCGGCAAAGAAGTGCGGCCACATGGGCGGGAAAGTGCTGGTGCCGACTCAGGAGGCGATCAACAAACTGGTTGCCGCGCGTCTCGCCACGGACGTATGCAACGTGCCCACCATCATCGTGGCGCGCACCGACGCCGAGGGCGCGAGCCTTCTGACGTCCGAGGTCGACGAGCGTGATCGTCCCTTCGTCGATAGCGCGAAGGGGCGTACCAGCGAGGGCTTCTTCCACGTCAAGGCCGGCCTGGAGCAGGCGATCGCGCGCGGCTGTGCCTACGCACCTTTCGCCGATCTGGTGTGGTGCGAGACGGCGAAGCCCGACCTCGAGGAGGCGCGCCACTTCGCCGAAGCCGTGCACAAGCGTTTCCCCGGCAAGCTCCTCGCCTACAACTGCTCGCCGTCCTTCAACTGGAAGCGCAAGCTGGACGATGCCACGATCGCGAAGTTCCAGCGGGAGCTGGGCGCGATGGGCTATCGGTTTCAGTTCATCACGCTTGCCGGCTTCCACGCGCTCAATTTCTCGATGTTCGAGCTCGCCCGCGCCTACAAGTCGCAGCAGATGTCCGCCTATGTCGCGCTGCAGCAGGCCGAGTTCGCCGCCGAGCAGCACGGATACACGGCAACCAAGCACCAGCGGGAGGTCGGGGCGGGCTATTTCGATGAGGTCGCCCAGGCGGTGTCGGGCGGTACCTCATCCCTCACGGCGCTGACGGGCAGCACGGAGCTGCAGCAGTTCGAAAAGGCATCGTAGCGCCTCAGCGACGATCGCCGGGGGCCCATATACTGCCTGGATGGCGGTATACAAGCTCTTTCCGACGCAGCTGTACTCGGCGCGCCTCAAGGGCGCGGCGGGCGGCAGGCTCAATGACCGGCTGCTGCGCGAGTGCCGCCAGCTCAGGCTGGACGATGCGGCGGGCCGGCGGTGGTCGGCCGGGAGTTATCCCGGCGGCTATACGTCGTACGGCTCCGCCCATCGCATGCACCGGATGTCGCCGACATTCGCCGCGCTCGAGCGCGCGATCGACCTGCACGTCAGCCGCTTCGCCGGCTCGCTCGATCTCGACCTCGCGGGACGCGCGCTCGCAATGACCGATTGTTGGGTCAACATCATGCCGCGGAGCGTGGCTCACGGTCTCCATCTGCACCCTCTCTCCACCATCAGCGGGACTTACTACGTCAGGACGCCGCGCGGCTGTCCCGGGCTCAAACTCGAAGATCCGCGGCTCGAGAGAATGATGGCGGCGCCGCCGCGGCGGGCGAGGGCTGCGCGGGAGAACAAGCCCTGGGTCATGCTGCCGGCCGAGGCCGGGAGCCTCCTGCTCTTCGAGAGCTGGCTGCGACATGAGGTGCCCGCGAACCTCGTTGCGGGCGAAAGGATCAGCGTCAGTTTCAACTACGGCTGGTTCTAGTCAGCCGAGTCCGGCCAAGTCAAAGCAGCGCGGACACCTCCGTCAACGGATCAGCCGAGGTGCCGTTGGCTGATGTGACCGGGAGCGTCTCGCCGACAACAAGGTCCGAGACAGGTTCAGCGACCGTTCAGCCCCGCCGATCCACTCTACGGTACAAAGGAGAGCCCATGCACATCCGATTCCTTCGTGGTCTCTTGCCCGCTCTCGCGCTGGCAGCACTGCCAGCCATATCGTCCGCAGCCTTATTCGTCGGCGTTTCGGTGAACGTTGCTCCGCCGGCATTGCCGGTGTACGTGCAGCCGCCGTGCCCGGAGGCGGGCTACCTCTGGACGCCGGGTTACTGGGCCTGGAATGACGGCGCTTACTACTGGGTGCCGGGGACGTGGATAGAGCCGCCTACGGTGGGATTTCTGTGGACTCCCGGCTACTGGGGCTGGGGGGACGGTGGTTACCTTTGGCATGCCGGCTATTGGGGACGTCACGTCGGCTTTTACGGTGGCGTGAACTACGGCTTCGGATATGACGGCGCCGGCTACGCCGGCGGCTACTGGCGCGGAAGAACATTCATGTACAACCGCGCGGTCGTTCGTGTTGGGCCAACCTTCGTGACCAACGTCTACTCTCGCCCCGACCACTATCGCGGGGGCTACGCGCATGTCAGCTTCAACGGCGGACCTGGAGGAGTTGTAGCCCACGCGTCGCGGGCACAGATGCAGGCCGCTCACGATCATCACGTCGCATTCACTTCGGTGCAGCAACGACAGCAGCGCATGGCCTTCGCCAACCGCTCGCTGCGCGCTGACAACAATCACGGACGGCCGCCGGTCGCCGCCACCGCCAGAGCGGGGGTCTTCCGTGGCAACGGTGTTGCTGCTGCCCGTGCGGCGGGCGGGCCCATGCACGTCGCGTCGACGCGGCCGATGCGATCGGATCGTCCACCGGGCGCGAGCGGACAGTACCGTGCCGGCCGCCCCGCGGAACACGCCCCACCCATGCACCGACAGGCGCAGTTCGGGCGGCCGCAGCAGCAGCACTTTCAGCAGCGACCGCAAGCCCATCAGAGCTTCAGGCCGCAGGCGCGGCCTCAGGCACGGCCTCAGGCACGGCCTGAGGCTCACCGCGAGGCGCCCCGTCCGCAGCAGCACGGCGGCGGCGGGCATCGCCCCCCTGAGAATCGCGGCGGCGGACAACACAATCACTGAGTAGGCCGCCGGACCGCCGCGCCCCCGCGAAAGGCCATCCGCGGGAAGGACCATCGGCGCGGCGGTCCGGCTCGCCTTGTCCGCCGGACCCGGCCGCACCGCTCGGTCTGGTTACTCCGGCAGCTGGATCCGCCCCTTCACCTGAAACGTTCCGCTGACTGACGGCGCGCCGCTGCCAGGCTGACCGCCGCCCACCGAGACGGTATACGCGCCCTGGGCGACGATTCTGTCGCCGCTCCCGGTCACCATGCTGAGATCGCGCTGCGTCAGTTGGAACCTGACCACCTGGCTCTTGCCTGCGGCGAGATGGATGCGCCGGAAGCCGCGCAGGGCGCGAAGGGGCGCTCCCGGCACATCGGGAAACCTCAGGTACAGCTGTACGACCTCATCGCCCGCCACCGTGCCGCTGTTGGTGACCTTCACCGCGGCATCCAGCGGCGCGCCGGCGTCGATGGGAGCCTTGGGAAGGGTGAGATCGGCATAGCTGAATGTCGTGTAGCTCAGGCCATATCCGAACGGCCAGAGGGGCTCTCCCGCGAAGTAGCGGTACGTGCGCCCCGTCATCGAGTAGTCCTCGAAGTTGGGCAACTGATTGACGTCCTTGTAGAAGGTCACCGGCAAGCGCCCGGCTGGATCGTTGCTGCCGCTCAGGGTGGCGGCGATGGCCGCTCCGCCTTCCTCACCGGAATACCATGACTCGAGGATGGCGTTGGCGTGCTCCTTTTCCCATGTGGCTGCCAGGGCGCTGCCGTTCATCAGCACCACGATCAGCGGCTTGCCTGCCGCCGCGACTGCCCGCAGCAGAGCCTCCTCGGGCTCCGGAATCTTGAGGTCGGTGCGATCACCACCGAGGAATCCGGGATAACGGACCTTCATCTCCTCGCCCTCGAGGCGGCTCGTGATTCCGATGGCCGCAACGACGACATCCGCATCCCTCGCCGCGGCGACTGCCGCCGGGTCGGGTGTGTCGGCGAACGCCGAGGCCGGCATCGGGACGTGCGGGTTGGAAAGGAACTGCGTTCCGGCGACGTACGTGATCGTGGCCTTGGGGAATGCGGCTTTCATACCCTCGAGCAGGGACACGGTGTGCGTCGGGATGCCGTTGTAGTTGCCGAGCAGAACCGCGGTCTGGTCCGCGAGCGGGCCGATGACGGCAATGCGCTTGACGGATCTCAACGGCAGAACGCCGTCGTTCTTCAGCAGCACCATGGACTCCTCGGCCAGGCGCAGGGCGAGCCGGCGATGAGCGGGGCTGTCGAGCTCGCTCTGGGGAATCCGGGCGTAAGGCACCATCGCGGGCGGATCGAACATCCCGAGCCGGATCCGTGCGGTGAAGAGGCGGACGAGAGCGGTGTCGATGGCGCCCTCGGAAAGATACCCCTGCTGCACCGCGGTGAGGAACGGCGTGTAGTCGCTGTCATCGCGCGGCTCGCCGAAGTCGGTGCATTCGTTGTCCATGCCGCGCTCGAGTGAGATCGCCGAGGCCTGCGGCTGGCTGGGGCGATAGTGATGCCCGCTGAATATGTCGCGCACGGCATCGCAATCGGACACGACGTAACCCTGGAACTGCCAGGCGCCGCGCAGGGTGCGCTGCAGCGTGAACTCGTTGGCGCAGGCCGGTTGACCGTTGATGCCGTTGTAGGCGCACATGATCGATCCGGCGCGGCCCTGCACGATGGCGGCGCGGAATGCCGGCAAATAAGTGTCTTCCATGTCATGTTTGCTGACATCGACGTCTGCGAAGTGACGCGTGGGCTCCGGTCCACTATGCACGACGAAGTGCTTCGGCGTGGCGATGGCGAGGTAGTAGCGGGGGTCCGAGCCCTGCATTCCGGTCACGTACGCTACCGCCATGTGCGCGGTGAGGAACGGGTCCTCGCCGTAGGTTTCCTGACCGCGGCCCCAGCGCGGGTCGCGGAAGATATTGATGTTGGGTGCCCAGAAGTCGAGGCCATGATGGAAGGTCGAGCCGAGGCTCAGCACCGCCTGCTCGTGCACGACGCGCCCCTCGATGCCGATGTCGTGCGCCATCTGGTGAATACCAGCGGCGTCGAAGGTCGCACCGAGTCCGACGGGCTCCGGGAATTCGGTGGTGCCGTTCACGGCAACGCCGTGCAGGGCCTCACTCCACCAGTTGTACGAGGGCACGCCGAGACGCGGGATCGCCCGGGCTCCGTTGACGAGCTGTGAGACTTTCTCCTGCAGCGTCATGCGATGGACCAGATCCGCCGCACGCACCTGCGGCGGCAGGCTGGTGTTGAGATACGCGGGGGTCGTGGGATCTGCGGCATGAGCGCCGCCGGTGAGGAACGCCAGGCTCGCAACCAACGCGGCCGTGGCCCACATGCGGGACCGAATCGTCATGCGCACTCCCCTCCGGGTATCAGCTGGAGGAGTCATGATAGCAGAAATGGTAGCGCTACCGGTCGGGGCAGACTCGCCGGCCACATCGGGCTGCAGCTCTCCTACGTGCTGCCCTGGGGGTGCTATCTCTTCATTCTGTCTGTTCTACGCGGTCTGGGGCTGCCGCCCGACGGGCGCCGTGCACGACGAGCAGCTCGTCGGCTGACCGCTCCTTCGCCGGTCGTGTCGAGCAGCGCGAGGTGCACCAGCTCCGCCATCGCCGCGCGCGCCGCGGCCACATCGCCCGCCGCCACCGCTTCATACACCCGCTCGTGATCCGGTAGAGGATCGCGCGGCAGCGGCCGATTGCGCTGCTTGAAGACGGTGGTCCAGCTGACCGCCGCGGCAACCCCGCTCTCCAGCGAGGCGAGAAAGGGGTTGCCGGAGGCTTCGAGCAGGATGGAGTGGAAATTGCGGTCCGCCAGACGGCCTTCCTCTTCCGCGAGAGTGCTGACGGCCATCGCATCGAGCGCGCGGCGCAACGCCTGCAGCTGTTGCGGGCTGCGCTTCTGCGCCGCCAGGGCCGCGGCCGCGGGCTCCACTATGGTGCGCAGCTCGAACAGGCCGCGCAACAGCCGCTCATCGGGGGTGCCGGTGAATATCCAGGAGATGACGTCAGGGTCGAGCAGGTGCCAGGAGCGTGGCTCGCTCACCCGGGTGCCGAGCTTCGGCCGCGACTCGATCAGGCCCTTGGCGGCAAGGATGCGCACCGCCTCGCGATAGGCGGTACGGGAGACCTTGAGGCGCTCGCTTGCCTCGATCTCACCGTTCAACACCCGGCCGGGGGCGATCTTCCCCGACACTATCCGCACGCCGATGTCGCGCGCAATGGTGCCATGCAGCCGCAGCGCCCGATGGCGCTCGGAGTTAATGCTGATGATGCCCATGCGGCCCGTGCACGTGGCCATGCGACAGCTCCTCCTCGGTCGCCTGGCGCACCTCCTCGACCTGGATGTCGAAATTGAGATGCTTACCGGCCAGCGGATGGTTACCGTCGAGTGTCACCATGTCGCCCGCGACGCGGGTGACTGTCACGGTTCGCGGCCCTTCCTCGGTCTGCGCGTGCAGATGCATGCCGGTCTGCACGTCCTTGATGCCGCGCAACGTGCGGCGGGGAACGGTCTGCACCAGGTCTTTGTCGTACTCGCCGTAGCCTTCGGCAGGCGAAACCCGCACGCTGACCTTGTCGCCCACGTTGCGGCCCGTCAGCTCCCGCTCCAGCCCGGGGACGATGTTGCCGCGACCGTGAAGATAGGCCAGCGGTTCCCCGCCGGCGGAGCTGTCGATGACCTCGCCGGAGTCGTCCTTGAGGGTGTAGTGGATCGAAACGACACTGTCGTGGGTGATGGTCATCTGAGACTCCGGATTTCGGGAGCATTCCAGTTTATACCAGCCGGCCGAGCCGCATGCGGCCGGCACTCCGCAGGAAGCGTGCCGATGTACCATAGGCGGGGCCCTGATCCGGAGTTTCGGTGTGCCGCCAGAGAATGTCACGATAGGCCAGAAGACCGCGCGTTACGTGCTCATGGGCGCGCTCGTGCTCGCGGGCGCCTGGATGCTGCGGCATTTCATCCCCGCGCTCTGCTGGGCGGTGGTGCTGGCGATCGCGACCTCGTCGGTCTATGACCGCTGGCTGGCGAGGTTCCGCGGCAAGCGGCGCGATGTCTGGGCCGCGCTCACCTTCACGGTAATCGTCGGCACCGTGCTGCTGGTGCCGCTCATTTACGGAGGTTTCGTGGCCGGGCGCGAGGCCATCGCAGTCGTGCGCGAGTTTGCCGCCTCGGCAGGGAGCGGGCCACCGCCGCTGCCGTCATGGTTGACGCAGATGCCGTGGCTCGCCCACTGGGTGCGGGATCTGTGGGTGGAGTATCTCGGGCCCGGGAGTGGCGGCGGCGCCCCTGCACACGTGCGTCCGAGTCCCGCGATGATCCAGTGGACGCGGATCGTAGGCCTGCAGGTGGCGCGGCGCATCGTGACGCTGGCGTTCACTCTGCTGACGCTTTTTTTCGTTTACCTCGAGCGCGAGCGCCTCAGCGTACAGGTGCCGAAGATGTTCCGGCGGCTCTTCGGGTCGTCGGTCGATCGACTGCTGCGGCGCGTGGTGAGTGCGATCCGCGCTGCCGTGGACGGCATCGTGTTCGTCGCCGTCGCCGAAGGCGCGATCATGTGCGGCGTCTACGCCCTGGCACATGCGCCGCACCCGATCCTGTCAGGTGTGCTCACCGGCGTCTTTGCGACCATTCCGTTCGCCGCGCCCATCGTCTTCGGCACCGTGGCGATCGTGTTGGTACTGCGCGGCTCGGTCGCGGCCGCGGTGGTCGTTGCCGTGGCGGGCATGCTGGTGCTCTTCGTCGCCGATCATTTCGTGCGGCCGGTCATCATCGGCGAGGGCGCGAAGCTGCCCTTCCTCTGGGCGCTGCTCGCCATCCTGGGCGGTGTCGAATCGTTCGGACTGGTCGGTATCTTTCTCGGCCCGGCGCTCATGGCGGCGCTGTTGTCCCTCTGGCGCGGCTGGGTGGAGGAGATGCCTGAGGATTGATCCGCACCCACATGCGCTCGGCCTGCGCGCGCGCCAGGGATGATTGTGGAAAGGACGCCGCGGCGGTCGTCTCGTCGATCACGCCGTTGATGCATAGAACCGCGAGCGCGCCGATGATGCGTCCGAAGCGCAGCGACCGGCCGAGCGGCGTGACGGCCTCGGCCGCGCCCGCTTGCTGCTCGAGCGCCGCGAGACTTGCTTCCGAGAGATCCCAACCGGCGCCGATGCAGCGCGCAACACGCGCGGAGTGAGACTCGAGAACCGCCGCGACGACACCGGCGTCAGGCCGCAGCTTGCCATCCGCTGCGGCCTCGTACCGCTCCAGTACCGCGCGGAAGAGCACTACATCCGCCAGTCCCCAGACCAGACTCAACAGCTCGGCGGCGAACGGGTCGGCCTTCTCCGCCATGGCAGCGTGCACGACCGCAGCATTGGCCGAGCGCCAGGCGTGCTCCCAGACCGTTTGGGCGAAACGCGGGAACGGGCCGACGGCGACACGGAATATCGGTTGCATCGCCGCAGCCGCGATCAGCGAGCGGATGCCCTCGCTGCCGAGCAACACGACGGCGCGGTCGATGCTCTCCACCGGTCGCTCGGCCACCCGGTAGAAGGAGCTGTTGGCCATCTCGAGGAGGCTCCCCACCAGCGACGGATCGCGGCGGATGATGGCCGCGAGCTCCCGCCGTGGAGCACCATCATCGTTGGCCGCGCGGATGAGTTGCGGCAGGAGGCTGGGGCGGCGGGGCGCCAGTTGCCGCAGCGTCGCGCCGTCTTCGGTGGCCGCAACGGCGGCTGCGGCTATGGCGGCGTGCCTGGGACCGGCGTTACCGGGTAGGGAGGCGCCCAGGGCGAGCTCCCGCAGTTTCTGCAGCACCTGCGCCGAGGCGAGGGGGGAGGGGCGCGGCGGCTCGGACGGCAGCGGCTTCGCCTCCGCCGGCGCCAGCAGTTGCCGCAGTTCCTGGGGCCCGAGCAGGATCTCGACCGGCGGCGATGCCGCGGGCGGCGCGGCTGTCCTGGCCAGGTACAGGGCCGCCGCCGCGGCGACCGCGAGCAGCGCTGTCACGAGACCGATCACCATAGCGGCAGCCGCCTTAAAGGAAACTATCGATGCCCTCACCCCCGTTTTCGGCAGGGCGGCCAACGGGTGCGCCGGATGTTGTCGCTTCTGAGACCTGGCTCACACTCCAGGCGGCAGGCGCCCGGTAATCGAGACCCTCAGTCGAAGGCGAGATAGATGCTGTAGCTCGCGATGAGCACCATGAGCACCGCGGACACGATCAGCTCCGTGCGGATGCTCTTCGCCGAGTGCGTCCTGGCGTCATCGATCAGGGCCGTGGTCCGGGCAAAGCGCGTGGTCGCGAGCACGATGAGCGCAATGCCGCCGCCGATGAATGCCAGCCCCTCATAACGGCCGAGCGAGCCGGCGAGCCGCTCGAGCCGCAGGCTCTGTCCGAGCCGTGCGGTCCGCGCCAGGGTGAGCACGAAGAGATTGAATTTTTCGATCACGAATCCGAGGGCAATCACCGCGATCCCGGTGCGTACCCAGGCGAGATAGGTGCGCTCATTCGCGGCGTGGTCGCTGAAGCTCTGGATCATCATGCCCTCCCGGTGGTCGCGCTCAGGCTGGCGGCGGCGGGACTCCTGCCGCGCCGCGCCGCGCCGCTTCGATGAAGTTGTGCACCACCGCCGAGCCTTCGTCGGTCCGGTAGGCGATGCCGAGCA
Source organism: Steroidobacteraceae bacterium (assembly GCA_036273095.1). Taxonomy (GTDB): domain Bacteria; phylum Pseudomonadota; class Gammaproteobacteria; order Steroidobacterales; family Steroidobacteraceae; genus 13-2-20CM-66-19. The sequence goes on from DATAXF010000114.1 coordinate 43,590, forward strand.
GCGCATGCAGGGGCTCCCCGCGCAGCGGCACGTAGATCACCGCGTGCGCCTGCAGGCAGCGCATGCTGTCGGGAACGATGGATATGCCAAGCGACGCTGCGACGAGATTGATGGTCGAGGAGAGCTGCGGCGCGTACTGGCCGACTTTGGGCGTGAATCCCGCGCTCTCGCACGCGGCGACGACCGTATCCGCGAGCCCCGGGCGCACCGCGCGCGGATAGAGGATGAAAGTCTCCGCGGCGAGTGAGCCGAGATCGATCTCCCGATGACCGGCGAGGCGGTGGCCGCTCGGGACGGCCACGAGCAGCGGCTCCCGCTCCAGGAGGTCCAGCGCCAGTCCGCGCCGGGTCGGTACCGGCGGCCGCACGAAACCGGCATCGATGCGCCCCTCGCGCAGCGCCGTGATGAGATCCGTCGAGGGATGCTCCTCGAGGGATACCTCGACGGCGGGAAAGTCGGAGCGAAATGTCCGCAAGGTCGAAGTCACCAACGAGTTGAACGAGGCCGACTCGGTGAACCCCACCCGCACCCCGCCGGTGACGCCGGTTGCCGCGCGCCGGGCGGCCTGCATCGCGCTGCGTGCATCGCCGAGGATCCGGGCTGCCTCCGCCGCGAAGATGCGCCCGGCATCGGTGAGCTCGATGCGATAGGCGGAGCGGTCGAGGAGGGTGACCCCGAGCTCCGCCTCCAGGGCCTTGATCTGCTGCGTGAGCGGTGGCTGAGAAATGCCGAGCCGCTCCGCCGCACGGGTGAAATTGAGCTCCTCCGCGACGGCCAGGAAATACCTGAGATGACGCAGCTCCATGGACGATACTTTTCTCATATGAAGATGCCATCTTCAAGGTATTTTCTTCGGCATCTTGCCCCGTCTAGAGTGACGCCATGACGCATACCGAAGAGCCGGCCACGACGGGGCCGAAGCCGAAGAAATCCGTCGCGCTCTCCGGCGTCGTAGCCGGCAATACCGCCCTCTGCACCGTCGGCCGCACCGGTAACGACCTGCACTACCGGGGGTACGACATCCTCGAGATCGCCGCGACCTGCGAGTACGAGGAGATCGCGCACCTCCTCATCCACGGCAAGCTGCCGACGCGCGCCGAGCTGGCGGCCTACAAGGGCAAGCTCAAGGCGCTGCGCGGCCTCCCGGCTGCGGTGCGCGCCGTGCTCGATGCCGTGCCCGCCGCGGCGCACCCGATGGACGTGTTACGTACCGGCGTCTCGGCGCTCGGCTGTGCGCTGCCCGAGAAGGACGACCATTCCGCCGCCGGTGCGCGCGACATCGCCGACCGGCTGATCGCCTCGCTCGGCTCCATGCTGACCTACTGGTATCACGTGAGTCACAACGGCCACGGGCCGCTCGTGGAGACCGAGGACGATTCGATCGGCGGCCACTTCCTCCATCTGTTGCATCGCAGGCCGCCGCCCGCCGCCTGGGTGCGCGCGATGCATACCTCCCTCAACCTCTACGCCGAGCACGAATTCAATGCGTCGACGTTCACCGCGCGGGTCATCGCGGGCACCGGCGCCGACATGTACTCCTGCATCACCGGCGCGATCGGCGCGCTGCGCGGTCCGAAGCATGGTGGCGCCAACGAGGTGGCTTTCGAGATCCAGAAACGCTACGAGAGCCCCGACGCCGCGGAAGCTGACATCCGCGCCCGTGTCGCCAACAAGGAGGTCGTCATCGGCTTTGGCCATCCGGTATACACCGTGTCCGACCCGCGCAACCAGGTTATCAAGGAAGTGGCTCGCAGCCTCTCCAAGGAGGCCGGCGACATGAAGATGTTCGCCGTCGCCGAGCGTATCGAGTCGGTGATGATGGACGCCAAGAAAATGTTCCCGAATCTCGACTGGTTCTCCGCCGTCTCCTATCACATGATGGGCGTGCCGACGGAAATGTTCACGCCGCTCTTCGTGATCGCGCGCACGGCCGGCTGGGCCGCGCACGTCATCGAGCAGAGGGCCGACGGCAAGATCATCCGCCCCGCGGCCAACTATATCGGGCCGGAGCCGGTGCGCTTCGTGCCGATAGACAAGCGTTCCTGACTTCAGACGCGAGACTCCATGTCC
>DATAXF010000115.1:0-17770 GCA_036273095.1 Steroidobacteraceae bacterium
GCCGCCCAGCACATGACCTTGGAGTGGACGAAGTGCATCGGCCGCGACCGGACCTCCCAGATGCCGCGATCCGGCAGATGGCGCCGGGCAATCGCCACCTCCACGATGGCGGTGAGAAATCCCCAGTAATTCTCATCCGGCTGCTCGCCGCGCTCGCTCCAGCGCCACGACAGCTCCATCACCAGACCATACATGTCAGCCTGGAACTGTTGCACCGCGCCGTTGCCGATGCGCACCGGACGCGAACCGCGCCAGCCATCGAGGTTCGGCAGTCGGATTTCCGGCAGGCGGCGCTTGCCGTCCACGGCGTAGAGCACCTGCAGCTCGCTCGCGTTGCCCGAGGCGGTGCGTTGAATGAATCGCCGCATCCCCGCCGCTTCCGCCTGCAGCCCGAGATTGCTCAAGGCGTGCACGGTGAAAATCGAGTCGCGCAGCCAGCAGAAACGGTAATCCCAGTTGCGCTCGCCCCCAATCGCCTCCGGCAGCGAGGTGGTCGGCGCTGCGATGATGGCGCCCGTCGGCGCGTAACAGAGGGCCTTCAACACCACGGCCGAGCGCGCGACAGCCGTGCCGCTCGCGCGCGCGAAATGCGTCGTCGTCGACTTGCCTGTCCGCCTGGCTCCGGGGCGGCGCATGGAGCGCGAGCGGCCGCCTCCGTCGGCCGGCGCATCCTGACATTTGATCTTCGCTGCCCACTTCCGCCACCAGCGCAGTGTTTCGTCGTAGTGCTGCTCGAGCTGCGCGACCTCCTTCTCGCGGTCGAGCCGCTGCTGCGACTCTTCCGGCGCCAGAAACTGCAGCCCGAAGTGATAGCGCGACCGGGGGCGGACCTCGAGGACTCCCTCGAGGTCGTGATCGCTTCCGGCGTGAAGCGGCGCATCGCCGAAGATGAGGAGCCCCGCGTTGCTGCCGACCGCGACGTGAGCGCTCCCGGAGCAGGGGCGGATCCACGGCTTGACCTCGCCGAAGTCGAGGCGCGGCACGAACCTGACACGCAACCGCAGCGTGCCGCTGACTCCGGCGATGATCCGCACGATCTCGCGGCGCGGGCGCTGCCGGCCGCCGGCGCGCATGGCGAAGAAGTCGATGAGCCGCGCCTCGCCGGCCGCCGAGCGGAAGGTCGTGACCAACACCAGGCTTCTCTCGAGGTACTCGCGGTGCGAGCTGAAGCGCCCGATGGGGCAGACCTGGAAATGGCCGCCGTTGCTCCAGTCGAGCAGCCGCCCGAAGCAGCTGTCGGAATCGAACCGCGGCAGGCAGCACCAGTCGATCGAGCCCTGCCGGGAAACGAGCGCGGCGGAATGACAGTCGCCTATGAGGGCGTAGTCCGCAATCGGCGGGTACTCGCCCGGGCGTTTCATTCCTGGGTCGCCCCGCGGCTCATCGGCTCCCGGAGCCGTCCTTCTCCGCGGTCATCGGGCCGATCATCTCGCGATAATCCTCTATCGCGGCGGTGATCACCCGGGCCGCCTCCTCGTAGCCGTAGCGGCCGACGACGGCGATCTTGGCGGGCTCACCCGGCACCAGCTTGTAGGTCGAGAAATAATGCTCCAGCCGCTCGAGCAGCGCGGCCGGCACGTCGGTCAGGTCCTGCGCGCCGCCCCAAATGTAATCGCCATCCAACACCGCGACGATCTTGTCGTCGGCTTCGCCGCGGTCGATGATCTTGAGACCGCCGAGGACGCGCGCCCGCAGCAGGATCTCCGAGTGGGTGATCGGCCGCTCGCTGATGACGCAGATGTCGAGCGGATCGCCGTCGCCGCGGTCACAGTCCTTCGCCAGACGCCGCACCCGCTCCCCACAGTAGGTTTGCGGCACGAATCCGTAGAGCGATGGCGGATGCGACGAGGTGCGTTGCGGGCGGTCCACCCGCAGGTAGCCGGTGGCCTTGTCCACTTCATACTTCATCAGGTCGAAGGGTGTGATCTCGATGAAGGCGTTGACCACGCGGGGACACTCCGGCCCGGGATCGAGCCCGTGCCAGGGATGAGGGCGCCAACGGGCATACCCGAGGTTGGAGTCGGAAGTCATGCTCTGGTCCTGATCGAGTCGGCGCTCCCGCATCGCTTGCAGGCGAGGCGGAAGCGCCGATGCTGGTGGAAGCTCTGTCCTCGTCCGAGGACCCGCCAGCGATTCTAGATTATTGCGGCGGCGGATTACCGCTGTTCGACGGCGGGCTGGCGCCGTTGGCCGGAGGCGGAGCGTCGGGGTTGGGATTGGTGCTCGGCGGCGGCGGCGGCGGGTTCTGCTCCGGCGCGCCTCCGGGCTGCGAGCTGGGCGCGCTGGGCGAGCTGGCGGGCGGCGCCGCCTGCTGGTCGGAGGGAGGAGTGCTGGGAGTCGTCGACTCGCTCGACGGCGAGCTCGACGTGTCACCCGGGCTGGTCGATTGGTGCGAGCATGCGCCCACGGACAGCGCGAGCGCGGCGGCGCATAGCAACGGCAAGCTACGATTCATAAGGGTCACCTCTAAGGAGTCGCCAGACGGAGGCGCCGCGTCGCAAGCCGCGTTCCACGCCAGACCGTCGCTCCAGGGGGGTGTCCAGCCCCTAGCGGCGCGGCCTACTTCTTGGCCGTGGCGCGCTTTTTCTTCTTGGCCGGGTCCTTGGCGCGTGATTTGCCGAAGGAGCCCCGGTAGATCTTGCCCCGCCGGGACCGCTGATCACCCTTGCCCATGTAGTGCCTCGCCTTGGTTGAGCCTATTGGAAGCCGGCGGGCAGTCTACGGAGTACCGGGCCGAAAGCAAGAACCTCAGGGCTTGCCAGCCCCGGCGAGCTTCTCCAGGGCGCGGATCTGCATGACCGTGGAGTCTGACGCCGGCAGCAGATCGTTGGCTTGCCGCACGAATGCGGGCACGGCATCGGCCGGCATGGGCGGGCTGATGAGATACCCCTGTGCGCAATCGCAGTGCAGGCGCTTGAGGAGGTTCCAGGCCTCGGCCTTCTCCACGCCTTCCGCGACCACATTGAGACCCATGCCGTGCGCCAGCGCGACCGTCGAGGCCACGATCGCTGCCGCACCCTCGCCGGCGAGCGCCTGGGAAATGAACGAGCGGTCGATCTTCAATTCGTCGACCGGCAGCCTGCTGAGAAGCGACAGCGACGAGTGGCCGGTGCCGAAGTCATCGAGCGCGAACCGCACCCCCGCCGCCCGCAGCGGCTGCATGTGCCGGGCCGCAAGCTCCGGATCGCGCATGACCGCGCTTTCAGTAATCTCGAGGAGAAGGGCCCCCGGCTCGACGTGCTGATCGGCGAGCATCGTCAGGATCCCATCGCCGAGATCCGGGTCGAGAATGTCGGGCGCCGACAGGTTGACGGCGAGGGCCACCTGCAGGCCCTCGCGACGCCATGCCGCAAGCTGCCGTATGGCAGCCCCGAGCACCCAGTTGGTCAACATCCTGGAGGCGCCCGCGCTCTCCGCAAGCGGCACGAACTCTCCCGGCGACACCGCCCCGAGCGTCGCGTGCTGCCAGCGCACCAGCGCCTCCAGGCTCTTCACACAGCGGGTGGCGATCTCCACCTTCGGCTGAAATTTGAGTGTCAGCTGGTCGCGCTCGATGGCGGTGTAGAGGCCCGCGATCAGTGTCAGCCTGCGCCGGTGCTGCTCGTCGCGGCCGGGCTCGTAGCTCGCGATGCGCAGCCTGGTGTCGGCGGCATCCTCCAGCGCGACCTGCACCCGGCGCAGAAGATCCTGCGCGCTCAGGCCGTGCTCGGGATACACGCAGATCCCCGAGGTCACGCCGAGATCGAGCGTCATTCCGGAGAGATGGAAGCCCGCGCGCAGGGCGCCGGCGAGCTGATCGACGTAGATGCGCGCGCGCTCGGCGGAAAACCCCGGCGCGATGATGAGAAACTGACTCTCGCCGAGGCGCGCGATGACATGCTCCGCCATCACATTGCGGCTGAGGCGCCGCGCTGCTTCTCTCAGCACCTCATCACCGACCTCATGCCCGAAGGTGGCGTTGACCTCGCGCACACTGCCGACCAGGATCAGGATGAGGGCAAGAGCCGCCGGCGGCTGGCTGCCGCGCAGCAAATCCTCCAGCCGCCGCTCTGCCAGGGCGCGATTGGGAAGACCCGTCAGGGAATCGTGGAACGCATGGCGCGTGATATCGGCCTCGCGGTCGGCGATCGTGCGCTGCATGGCGTTGAAGGTTGCCGCCAGGCTGCGAAACTCCTCGCCGCCCGATACCGTCACCGCCGTGTCGTAACGGCCCTGTTGGATGCGCTGTGCCGCGCGCACCAGTTCCCCGAGCGGACGCGTCGCACTCCGGCCGAGGACCATGCCGATCACCGCTGCGAGCACTATGGTCACGCCGTCGATCAGCAGAAGTGAGTAGCGCAGCTGCCGGTATGGCGCCAGCACGGCGGCCATGGGCTTCTGCAGGATCGCCTCGACCGGCTCGCCACGCGAGTCGATCCGTTGCACGAAGGTCAGATAGCTCGTGTCACCCAGGCGCATCACGTGCACGCCGCCCGGTGATGGACCGGCCGCATAGGCGCGCCATCCGCTCTGTCCGGCTTCCGGCAGGCTCGAGGCGACACGCGCGAAGCCTGCGGGTCCCGCTACGCCGAGTGTGACCTCCACACCGCCGAGGTCGCGGATCTTGCGTACGAGCGCATCGTCGACCGCAAATCCCATCGCCACCCACGCGATGATCTCCGGCGTGCGCACCGGAGCGAGAAAGAACTGGTAGGTCCGGTCGCCGAGCACTATGAATTGCGGCCGCTCGTGCCGCCCGCCGGAGTCCCCCAGCAGCAGGCCGCCGATCGAGGAGCCGACATGAGCATCGGAGGGTGCGTTCGTGGCGAGCACCCGTCCCTGCGTATTCAGGAGCAGGACGAGATCGGCACCAATCCGCCGGGCATTGTTGCCGGCAGCGGAGAGCATCGTCGGCCCATCGCCGCTCGCTACCGCCTCGCGGAAGCCGAAATCCTCGGCCAGCACCGCCACGGCGCTCGCAAGCTGCTCGGCCCGGTAGCGGATGAGCTGATCAACGGATGAGCCGGCCGCAGTCAGCTGCTCGGCGCCGCGCGCCTCCACGTTGCGCGCGGTACTTGCCAGCACTGCAAACAGCGTCACAGTCTGGGTTAGAACCGCCAGACCAATGATCAGCACGAGAAGTCGTTTGCGGAAACTACCCATGAAATCCGCTCGAATAAGTTGCATCGTAGGCGTCGCGGGGCTGCGGCGCGAGCAACTGGTGGGAGGAATGAGACTTTCAGCACGCTTGAGCCGCGCGTTTCGCGGCGCAGCCGCCATCGCCATCGCTGCGGTGGTGTTGAGCTGCGCGCTGCTGCGCGCCACCCCCGTGGCGGCCGCGACCCTCGCCATTGCGGTGGAGCTGCCGGACGGCCACCCCGTGCCCGATGCCGTCGTCACCGTGCAACCGGTAGGCCGCAAGCTGCCCCCGCCGGCACCGACCCACGCGGTCATGGACCAGATGAATCGCATGTTCATGCCCGAAGTGCTGGTGGTCGCCCTCGGATCGACGGTGTCCTTTCCCAACAGCGACTCGGTGAGTCACCAGATCTACTCCTTCTCGCCCGCCAAGCGCTTCCAACTGCCGCTTTACCGGGGTAAACCCTATCCGCCGCTGCTCTTCGACCAGACCGGGATCGTCATCCTGGGCTGCAACATCCACGACTGGATGATCGGATACATCGATGTGACGGACGCGCCTTTCTATGGGACCACCGATGCGCACGGCGCCTGGTCGGCTCACTTGCCGGCGGGCCGCTACGAGATAACAGTCTGGCATCCGCGGATGCACGAGCAGACGCCAACACTGGTTCGCGAGCTCTCCATCGATACCGGGGACAGCGCGGCGTTGACTCTGCAGCTGACGAAGCCCCTGCGGCCTGCGCCCATGGAAGGCGGGTCACCGTCCTGGGAAAGCTACTGATGCGCGCGACTCCATGCCTGCTCGCGCTTGCCGGCACCGCGCTGCTGGCCGCCACGGCCGCCCGCGCGGGCGCCTGGGAGTTGGACCTCGATCTTCGTGCCGTAGCCTCCGATGCCACGACTTCGGTGCTCGATGGCGGCCACAGCCCGACGCGATTCAGTCAGGGACAGTCCGGATTGCGGCTCGGGCGCTTGCGCCTGGCCCTCGACATGCCGCTCGGCGAGGTCTGGAGAATCCATCTCGACGCTTCCGCCTGGGATCATTCCTACAGGCATCCGTTCGGGCTGACCGAAGCATACCTGCAGTTCCGGCCCTACCCGCGCAATCACCTGCGCGTGCGCGTCAAAGCGGGTGCGTTTTATGCGCCCATCTCGCTGGAGAACCGCGCCGGAGGGTGGGCGTCTCCCTACACGCTGTCATACTCGGCGTTGAACAGTTGGATCGCCGAGGAGCTGCGCACCCTGGGCGTGGAGACCAAGGTGGACTGGCTCGGCACGCGCACCGGGCTGCCGTTCGACATCGGCGCCGTCGCCGGCGCGTTCGGTTGGAATGAGGGGGCGGGCGCAGCGCTTGCCGACGGCGGGTTCACACTCGACGACCGCCAGACCCCGCTGTTCGATACCGTCGGGAGGCTCGAAAGCCCTGGCGGCGCCTACATCGAGCCATTCCGTCAGATCGACGGGCGCGTGGGATATTACGGCGGCCTGGACCTGGATGATCCGGGGCGCCTGCTGATCACGGCGCTGCGATACGACAACCGCGCAGACCCGTCGGCATCAGATGCCCCGGCGCACATTCTCGCGTGGCGCACCGACTTCAACGCCGCGGGTGCACGTCTGGAGTACGGTGCGGGCTGGACAGTGATCGCCCAATGGATGGCAGGGGAGACGGAGATCGCCCCGCCCGGAACCACACTCGAGTGGCCGTTCGATGCCCGCTATCTGCTGCTCTCGAAGAGCTGGGGCCGCCAGATGCTGAGCGCCCGCTACGACCGCTTCCAGGTCGACAGCCGCAACACGGAGCCCGACGGGAGCCAGAGCGGTCATGCCTGGACCGTCGCTTACGTGTTCGATGCGGGGAAGAGCTGGACGGTCACACTGGAATGGCTGCACGTGACGAGCAGCTCTTACAGCTGGGGAGAGGACTTGGGCTTCTCAGGCCCGGTCACCGACAACCAAGGGCAACTGAGCGTCCGCTACAGCCTCGGCTCCGCTGGCTACTAGAGAGTGCATCAAGCCGTGCGCCGTTCGAAAGCAAGTCAGTAAGCGGACCAAGGCCGCCCCTGGTCCGCGAGATGATCAAGGCCACATGGCTGGCCGCGCAAATCGCCGGGAGCGATTTGCGCCAATGAAAAAGGCCGGCCCAGGGGGGCCGGCCTTCAGATCGGCCGCTTACCAGCGATTGGGAGCGCCGCCGCCCCGTCCGCCGCCGCCGCCGCCGCCGCCCGTGCGCTCCTGCGCCTCGTTTACCCGCAGGGCACGTCCGCCGAGCTCCTTGCCATTCAGGTTCTGAATCGCTTTGGCAGCATCGGCTCGCGCCATTTCCACGAACCCGAAGCCGCGGGGCCGGCCGGTATCCCGGTCGGTGATGAGGCTTACGGACTCGACGGTGCCGTGCTGCGCAAACAGCTCACGGACCTCGCTCTCAGTGGCCGAAAACGGAAGGTTTCCGACGTAGATCTTCGTCATGCAATCAAACTCCAGGAAACAGATGAGACCTGGCCGGGAACGATTCGGCTTTTAGGATAAGGGAAAGGTCACGGACGGGTTGGCGCGCACGATACCCCAGGATACCGGCGGGATACAAGCCGGCCGGGCGGCACGCGGGTCAGCGATAACGAGCGAGGATCTTGGCCAGTCCCTTGGAGCCGGGTGACAGCATCTCGTACGGCAGGCTGTTCAGCGGCTCCTCGGGGGTGCCGTTGACCTGATGGAACTCCAGCCGCCCCCCCTCCGCGCCCGCGTCGGGATCGACATAGAGCAGCCCGGTCAGGTATTCCCCCGACTTCAGGCGCTCCTGCACCCTGGCCTGCGCGGCCGCCCTGTCGGTAGGCTGATAGCCCTCGTCGAGCTTGCGCAACATGATGCGGCTGCCGTCGTGCATGGTGACCGCCAACGCCTCGCCGGCACCGTATTCCGCCGTGATCTCCCGCTCCGGCGGCACGAAGTCGGCCTGGACGGCGGGCTCGTAGTGCTCGCGGGTATAGGCGTAGCTCTTGGTGGAGCCCTCGTGATCATTGAAGGTGACGCAGGGCGAGAGGACATCGATGAGGGCGAAGCCGCGATGCCTGAGACCGGCCTCGATGAGCGGCACCAGCTGCTGCTTGTCGCCCGAGAAGCTGCGCGCCACGAACGATGCGCCGAGCGTCATCGCCAGCAACACCGGATCGATCGGCGGCTGGAAGTTGGTCTCGCCCTTCTTCGCCTTCGTGCCGATATCCGCCGAAGCGGAGAACTGCCCCTTGGTGAGGCCGTAGACGCCGTTGTTCTCGATGATGTAGAGCATGTCGAGGTTGCGGCGGATGGCGTGACAGAACTGGCCGAGACCGATCGAGAGCGTGTCGCCGTCGCCGGAGACGCCTATATAGGTGAGCCGTCTGTTGGCGGTGTTGGCTCCCGTCGCAATGGAGGGCATCCGGCCGTGCACGGAGTTGAATCCGTGGCCGCCGCTGACGAAATAGGCCGTGGTCTTCGAGGAGCATCCGATGCCGGAGAGCTTCACCACGTTCTGCGGCTCGAGCGATTGATGCCAGCACGCCTCGACGATGGCGGCGGTGATCGAGTCATGGCCGCAGCCGGCGCACAACGTCGAGAGCGCCCCCTCGTAATCGCGGCGGATCAGGCCGAGCGCGTTACGCGGCAGCGAAGGGTGGACGACCTTGGGTTTCGCGATGAAAGTCATGCGTGTGTGTCCCGATCAGGCATCAGGCCGTGCCACTGGCCGTCCGTGGCGGCAGGGCCCCCGGCCCGGACATCCTGTCCGTGCGCACCTCGCCTTCGGCGAGGATGCCCTCGACGATGAAGCTCGAGGAGATCGGCAGCCCGCTGTAGTGCAGGAGCGACCGCAGCTTCGATTTCTCCACCGGGGTCTCGAGGGTCAGCAGCCCGCGGAACTGCGCATCCCGGTTCTGCTCCACCACGAAGAGCAGCCGGTGCGCGGCGAGAAACCGCTCCACGTCCTCGCTGAATGGGAAGGATCGCACGCGCATGTAGTTCACGCCGACGCCGTGTCCCTTGAGGATCGCGATAGCTTCGTGAATCGCGCTGTCACAACTTCCGATCGAGACGATTCCGATATCGCTGCCCGCCGTCGCATCGATGATGGCCCGCGGCACCAGCTTTTTGGCGGTGTCCCATTTCTTCATCAGCCGGTCGAGGACGATCTGATACTCCGTCGAGTCTTCCGTGTATACGCCGTACTGGGAGTGTCCGGAGCCGCGTGCGAACCATGCACCTTTGGGGTGCACGCCCGGCAGAGTGCGGTATGGAATGCCATCGCCGTCCTTGTCGAGGTAGCGCTGAAACTTCTCCAGCTTCTCGATCTGCGCCTTGTCCAGGATCTTGCCACGATCAGGCCGGTAGGCGTCGTCCCACTTCAGGTCGCGGCACATCCAGTCGTTCATGCCGATGTCCAGATCCGACAACACCATCACCGGCGTCTCGAGCCGCTCCGCGAGGTCCAGCGCCTGCGCGGCCATGTAGAAGCATTCCTCCGGGTTGGCCGGATAGAGGCAGACGTGGCGCGTATCGCCGTGGGAAGCGTACGCACACTCCATCAGGTCGCACTGTTGGGTGCGCGTCGGCATGCCCGTCGAAGGACCTACACGCTGGATGTCGAACACGACCGCCGGGATCTCGGCGTAGTAGGCCAGCCCAAGGAACTCGTTCATGAGGGAAATGCCGGGTCCGGACGTCGCGGTGAACGAGCGGCAGCCATTCCAGGACGCGCCGATCACCATGCCGATGGCGGCCAGCTCATCCTCCGCCTGGATGAAGGCGAAGCGCTTGGCGCCGGTCTGCGGGTCGATCCGCGAGCGGTCACAGAAACCCTTGAAGGCATCCATGAGCGAGGTCGAGGGAGTGATCGGGTACCAGGCCGCGACCGTCGCGCCCCCGAAGACACAGCCGAGCGCAGCGGCGGTGTTGCCGTCGATCATGATGTGGCCGCCGGTGCGGTCCATCTTCTCGACCTTCAGCGGCAGCGGACACGGGAAATTCTGCTTTGCGTAGTCGTAGCCGAGCGCGATCGCCTTCATGTTGCTGTCGACGAGCTGCGGCTTCTTGGCATACGTTTCCGCCAGCAGCTCGCGAATGCGCTCGAGATCGAGGTCGAGCAGCGCCGCCAGAACGCCCGCGTAGCAGATGTTCTTCATCAGAATGCGGGTACGCACCCCGTTGAAGCTCTCGTTGCACATCTTGGCGAGCGGAGCGCCGAGCACCGTGATGTCGGAGCGGCCGAGGAGCGCCGGGCGCGGCCAGGTGGAGTCGTACACCAGATAGCCGCCGGGCGCGACCTCCTTCACGTCACGTGAATAGGTCTCGGCGTTCATCGCGACCATGATGTCGACGGCGCCGGAGCGGGCGAGGTGGCCCTCGCGGGAGACGCGGATCTCGTACCAGGTGGGCAGGCCCTGGATGTTGGACGGGAAGTAGTTCTTGCCCATCACGGGAATGCCGCTGCGGAAGATGGACTTCATCAGCAGCGAGTTGGCGCTCGCCGAGCCGGTGCCGTTGACCGTGGCGATCTTGATCGTGAAATCGTTGATTCCGGTCATGGTTGGTTCAGGCGATCTTCGGCTTACGGGCTGCCATGGTCGTCCGCGCCTCATCCTCGGCCTGCGGCCAGTGGACGAGGGACTTCTGCATGTCCCAGGCGGCCGTCGGGCAACGCTCCGCGCAGAGGCCGCAGTGCACACAGAGATCCTCGTCCTTGACCATCACGCGCGCCGTTTGCGGCAATGGTCCTGACACGTAGAGCGGCTGGGCGAGGTTGCGCGCCGGGACCTTGAGGCGCCCGCGCAGCTCCTGCTCCGGGCCGTTGGCAGTGATGGTGAGGCAGTCGACGGGGCAGATATCGAGGCAGGCGTCGCACTCGATGCAGAGCTTCGCGACGAAGACGGTCTGCACGTCGCAATTCAGGCAGCGCTGCACTTCCTGCGCCGCCTGCTCCGCGGTGAATCCGAGCTCGACCTCGATGTTGAGCTTCTTGAAGCGCTCCTTGAGGGAGACATGCGGCATCAGCCGCCGCTCCACCGGCGCGTAGTCGTTGGAGTACGACCACTCGTGCATGCCCATCTTGCGGCTCTGCAGGTTGACGCCCGGCGGCAGGCGCTCGCTCACGGCCTCGCCCTGGCAATGTCTGTGAATGGAAATCGCGGCCTGATGGCCGTGCTCCACGGCCCAGATGATGTTCTTCGGGCCGAACGCCGCATCGCCGCCGAAGAAGACGCCGGGTCGGGTCGACTGGTGGGTGACCGGGTCGACCTTCGGCACGTGCCATTTGTCGAACTCGATGCCGAGATCGCCTTCGATCCAGGGAAAGGCGTTCTCCTGGCCGATGGCGAGAATGACATCGTCGGCGGCAATGAATTCCTCGCCGGTCAGCCGCTCCGCGGTGATGCGGCCGCGCGCGTCGAGCTCATATTCCATGCAGTCGAAAGTCATTCCAACGAGGCGCCCGCCTTCCATCACGAAGGCTTTGGGCGAGCGGTTGACCACGATCTCGACGCTTTCCTCCTCGGCGTCCTCGAGCTCCCATTCGGAGGCCTTGAAGAAGCCGCGCGGCTTGCGCGCCATGACCTTCACCTGCTTGGCGCCGAGCCGCAGGCTCGTGCGACAGCAGTCCATCGCCGTGTTGCCGACGCCGATGATGAGGACGCGCTCGCCGATCCGCTCGATGTGGCCGAAGGCCACCGACTCCAGCCAGGCAATGCCGATGTGCACGTTGGCGGCCGCTTCGGCGCGCCCGGCGATGTCGAGGTTCTTGCCTTTGGGCGCCCCGGAGCCGACGAACACCGCATCGAAGCCACCGCTCGCGAGCAGCTCCTTCATGCTCTCGATGGGATGCCCGAGCCTGAGGTCCACTCCCATATCCACGATCATCCGGATCTCCTCCTCGAGCACCGGGTGCGGCAGGCGGAAGGAGGGTATGTTGGTACGCATGAGGCCGCCCGGCTCGCCGTACTGCTCGAAGATCGTGACCTCGTAGCCGAGCGGCATCAGGTCATTGGCGACCGTGAGCGAAGCGCAGCCGGCGCCGATGCAGGCGACGCGCTTGCCGTTCTTGATCCTGGGAATGGGGGGCAGCTTGTCGCTGACATCGTCGCGATGGTCGGCGGCTACCCGCTTCAGGCGGCAGATGGCGACCGGCTTGGCCTCCACCCGGCCACGGCGGCAGGCCGGCTCGCAGGGACGGTCACAGACTCGACCGAGGATGCCGGGAAAGACGTTGGAGTGCCGGTTGACCAGGTACGCTTCGGTGAAGCGGCCTTGGGCGATCAGCCTGATGTACTCGGGGACATCCGTATGGGCCGGGCAGGCCCACTGGCAATCGACCACACGGTGATAGTAGTCGGGGTGGGAGGTGTCTGTGGCTTCCACGATGTATCGCTGCTGGAGCAGGGACGTCCATAATAGTGCAACCGCGACCCCGGCACCTATTTCCCCTATTGGCCCCTATTGGCCCCCCTTGACCCCTATGGCGCCCGACCTCCAGCCCGTCGAAATCAAGCTGCGCCGCACCGCGCGCCTCCTCGAGGTGACCTTCGAGGACGGCACGCGCTTCGAGCTGCCGTTCGAGTACCTGCGCGTCTATTCCCCGTCGGCCGAGGTCAAGGGCCACGGCCCCGGGCAGGAGACCCTGGTGCTCGGCAAGGAGGCGGTGGGCGTGCGCGCGATCGAGCCGGTAGGCCAGTACGCCGTGAAGCTCGTCTTCGACGACGGCCACGACACCGGCCTCTACACCTGGAAATACCTTTACGAGCTAGGTCGCGATCGGCAGGAGAAATGGGCCCAATATCTAGCGCGGAAGGCAGCCCAGAGATAAAAAGCCGGGCGGCTTTGACACCGCCCGGCCTTTTACGTTCCAAGACCCCCTAACCGGGCCGGATTCTGCGCAGCATGTGCTCCAAAAAGCAAGACGATACAATGCGCCCTCCCCGCGACCCGGCAAGGCGATGACCGACCCCCGATCCACCGATTTCGGCTATGAGCGCGTGTCCTGGCGCGACAAGGCGCGCCGCGTGCGCGGCGTCTTCGACTCCGTCGCGGGCCATTACGACCTGATGAACGACCTGATGTCGGGGGGCGCACACCGGCTCTGGAAGCGCTTCACTCTGTCGCTCACGGGATTGCGGCCCGGGCAGCGGGCGCTCGACGTGGCCGGCGGCACCGGCGATCTTGCCGCGGGTGTGGCGCGGCAGGTCGGGGACCGGGGCCTGGTCGTCCTGAGCGACATCAACTCGGCCATGCTGCGTCGAGGCCGCGACCGCCTCACGGATCGAGGCGTCGTCGGCAACGTGCAATATGTACAGGCAAACGCAGAGCGCCTGCCTTTCCCCGACGACAGCTTCGACTGCATCACCATCGGCTTTGGGCTGCGCAACGTCACCGACAAGCCTGCCGCGCTGGGCGCCATGCGGCGGGTGCTGAAGCCCGGCGGGCAGCTTCTGGTGCTGGAGTTCTCCCACCCCGTGGCGCCGGGGCTCGGGGCTCTCTATGACGTCTATTCGTTCCGAGTGCTGCCGCTCCTCGGGCGGATCGTGGCCGGAGACGAGGCGAGCTACCGCTATCTCGCCGAGTCCATCCGCACACATCCGGGTCAGGAGGCACTGCTCGAGATGATGCAGGCAGCCGGGCTCGAGGGTTGCCGCTATCACAACCTCTCGGGCGGCATCGTCGCGGTGCACCGCGGCTACAAGTACTGACGGGCCGACCTATGCTCACCGCCACGATCGAGAACGTCCTCAACCGCGGGCTGCCCCGGTCGCCGCGCGCACAGCAGCTGTGCGCGGAGCTGGCCGGCCGCCGGATCGCGATCGAGGCGCCGGCGATGGCGCGGCTGCTGGTGGAGTCCACCGGCAACTCGCTGCGCATCACTCGCGGCAACCTGCCGGCCGACGCGGAAGTGATCGGCGGCCCGTTGAGCCTGCTCGCGCTCGGCGGCAGCGCCGCCGACGCGCCGCTTTCCCGCGGCGAGATCGTGGTGCGCGGCGACGCGGAGCTGGCGCAAAAATTCCGTGAGCTGGCGCGATTGCTCAGGCCCGACCCGGAGGAAGAGCTGTCGCTCCTCATCGGCGATGTGGCGGCGCATCGCCTCGGCCGGCTGGCGCGCGGTGCGTTGGATTGGAGCCGCAGCGCGGCCACGACACTGCTGCAGGACGTCGGCGAGTACTTCAGCCACGAGCGCGGAGATCTGGTATCACGCGAGGAGGGCGAGCAGTTCCTTCGCGGCGTGGACGCCCTGCGCGAGGACGCCGATCGCCTCGATGCGCGCCTCGAGCTGCTGCAGCAGCGGCTCGGCGCGAAGTGACGCCGGTGTCAGGCCCGTGAAGCTGCGCGTCCTCGCGCGGCTCCTACAGATCCAGCGGGTGCTGTTGAAATACGGCCTGCACGACTTCGTGCGGGCGACGCATCTCTATGCGCCGCTGCGCTTCCTCTTCTATCTTTCGCCCGACACCTGGCTGAATCCCAACCGCACCGCGCCCCCGGCCGTGCGCCTGCGGCTCGCGCTCGAGGAGCTCGGCCCCATCTTCGTCAAGTTCGGCCAGGCGGTCTCGACGCGCCGCGACCTTCTGCCCACCGATGTCGCCGACGAGCTCGCGAAGCTCCAGGACCGCGTGCCGCCGTTCCCGGGCGCCATCGCGCGCGCCATTGTCGAGAGCGCTTACGGCCGTCCGGTCTCGGAAGCGTTCTCGGAGTTCGAGGAGACACCGCTCGCCGCCGCTTCAATCGCGCAGGTTCACGTCGCGCGTCTCCCGGACGGCAAGGAAGTAGTGGTGAAGGTTCTGCGCCCGGACATGCGGGAATCGATAGAGCGCGATCTCGAAGTGCTGTACGCGCTGGCGGATCTCGCCCAGAGCTACTGGCGGGAGGGGCGGCGGCTGCGCCCGCGCGAGATCGTGGCGGAGTACGAGAAGACGGTCATCGATGAGCTGGATCTCATGCGCGAAGCGGCCAACGCCTCGCAGCTGAAGCGCAACTTCGCCGGCTCCGACCTGCTTTACGTCCCCGAGATCTACTGGGATTACTGTCGCCTCGACGTCATGGTGATGGAGCGCATCCGCGGCATCCCGATCTCGGACATGGAGCGGCTGCGCGCCGCGGGCACCGACATCAAGCTGCTCGCCGAGAACGGCGTGCGCATCTTCTTCACCCAGGTGTTCCGGCACAACTTCTTTCACGCCGACATGCATCCCGGCAACATCTTCGTGTTGATCGAAGACCCGCGGCGGCCGCGCTACGCCGCGGTCGACTTCGGTATCGTCGGCACGCTCGATCCGCGCGATCAACACTATCTGGCCGCCAATTTCCTCGCCGTGTTCGATCGCGACTACCGCCGCGTGGCGGAGCTGCACGTCGAGTCCGGGTGGGTGCCCGCGGGCACGCGCGTGGATGAGATCGAATCGGCCGTACGCACCGTGTGCGAGCCGATATTCGACCGGCCGCTCGAGGACATCTCGTTCGCCACCCTGCTGGTGCGCCTGTTCGAGATCTCGCGCCGCTTCAACGTGGAGTTGCAGCCGCAGCTCATCCTGCTGCAGAAAACGCTGGTCAACGTCGAGGGGCTCGGCCGCGAGCTCTATCCGCAGCTCGATGTCTGGCACACCGCGGCGCCCATCCTGCGGCAGTGGATGCGCGAGCGCATGAGCCTGCGGCAGATCTTCCGCAACATGCGCACCCAGATGCCGGAGCTGATCGAGGCGGCACGCGTGCTGCCCGGCATCCTGAAGAGCACGCTGCAGCGAGCCGAGGGCGGCGTGCTGCGGCTGCTGGTCGAGACGCCAGCCGTCGAGCTGCTGCACGCAGAGCTGCGCCGCGGTCACCGGCGGCGCGATGCGGTCATCCTCGGGGCCGCGGCCCTGCTCGGCGGCATCATCTGGCTCGCGCTCGGTCGCGAGGCCTGGCCCGGATGGACGCTGACGGGGTTCGGCGCCGCCTGGCTCCTCATCGTCTATCGGCTGTTCTGATGCGCTCGCTGACCGAAGGCTCCATCAGCCGGGGTCTGGTGCAGTTCGCCCTGCCCATCCTCTACGCCAACATCCTGCAGTCCCTCAATGCCTCGGTGAATTCCATCTGGGTGGGGCGGTATCTCGGCGAGGCGGCGCTCACCGCCACCTCGAACGCCAACGTCGTGATGTTCCTGCTGATCGGTCTCGCATTCGGCATCGCGATGGCGGCCACCATTCTCGTCGCCCAACGCATCGGCGCCAATGACCTCGCCGGTGCGCGCCACGCCGTTGGGACCAGCGCCAGCTTCTTCGCGGGGGTCTCGGTGCTGATGGCGATCGCCGGGCTCACCCTCTCGCCGGTGATCCTCGTGGCCATGAAGACGCCGCCACAGTCGCTGGCGCTCGCGATCGCCTACATGCGCGTGATCTTCTGCGCCCTGCCGGCGCTCTACATGTATGCCTTCGTGATGGCCGTGCTGCGCGCCGCCGGCGATTCGAAGACGCCGTTCTACTTCATGATGCTGTCCGTCGGCCTCGATATCAGCCTGAATCCGCTGTTCATCTTCGGTTTCGGACCGGTGCCGCGACTCGGCATCGCCGGCTCCGCCCTGGCCACCTTCATCGCGCAGACCATCAGCCTCACGGCCATGATCCGCCATCTGTACCGGCGCCGGCATGTCCTCTGCCTCCATGGCGAGGACCTGAAGCTGCTGCGCATCGACTGGTCTCTGGCCGGCGCCCTGCTGCGCAAGGGCCTGCCGATGGGCGGCACGATCTCGGTGATGTCGGTGAGCGGCCTGCTGATGATCTCGCTGGTCAACGGCTTCGGGGTCGATACCGCGGCCGCGTATGGCGCGGCGCTGCAGATCTGGAACTACATCCAGATGCCGGCCTTCGCCGTGGGTCAGGCCGTGTCCGCCATGGCCGCGCAGAACGTCGGGGCGGGCAAATGGCACCGGGTCAACAGGATCGCGACGATCGGCGTCACCTACGGCATCGCCATCACCGGCTCGGTGATCATCGTCCTCGAGCTGCTCGGTGCGCCTGCCTTCTCGCCCTTCCTGCCGGCGGGGTCCCCGGGACTCGCGATCGCGGCGCACCTCAACCACATCGCGACGCCCTCGTACATGTTCTTCGCGATCGCCATGATTCTGTTCGCGACCGTGCGCTCGACCGGCGCGGTGCTGCTGCCGCTCGCCATCATGACTGTGTCGCTGTTGCTGGTGCGCTTTCCGCTTGCCGATGTGCTGCTGTCCCGCTATCAGGCGGATGCCATCTGGTGGAGCTTCCCCATATCCTCCGCGCTCGCCGCTTTCCTCGGTGCGCTGTACTACAAGTTCGGCGGCTGGCGCGCGGCGCGCATGGTGTCGGGAAATCTGGCCGCCGACAGCGCCTAGCCCTTTGGCCTGCCTCCCGAAGCGTCTTCGCGTAGGGAGGGCTCGATCCATAGCGCCCGCGCAAGACCGCAGACTTCGCCGTCCTCGTCGAAGACCGCGGTTCCGGCGCCGTGCTTGCGTCCGCTCGCTCTCAGAGCCCAGCCGATCACGGTGCAGCGCTCCCCGACATGCACCAGGCGGTTGACGTGCACGGTGATCTCACCGAGGAGCATCATGCGATCGTCCCGGCTCACCGCGTAGAAGCCCGGGCAATCGAGCGCGGCTGACATGAACTCCGGCCGGACTTTGCCGTCGCCCCGGTCG
>DATAXF010000116.1:0-3377 GCA_036273095.1 Steroidobacteraceae bacterium
GACAACTTCGAGCAGTACACGGCCGGCAAGTCCGCAATGGGCGACAACGCGCAGTGGCTGAAGGAGGGGCTGGTCTGCATCGTCACCCTCTGGAACAACGAGCCGCTGATGGTGAATGTGCCCGCGCACGTGGAGCTCAAGATCGTCGAGACCGACCCCGGCCTGCGGGGCGACACCGCCACCGGCGGTCAGAAGCCGGCCAAGCTCGAGACCGGCGCCGTGGTGCGGGTTCCGCTCTTCATCAACGAGGGCGAGCTCATCCGCATCAACACCAGCACCGGCGAGTACGTCTCGCGCGCCAAGCAGTAGGCCCGGGCGGCGGGCTACAGCAGCTGGTCGAGCCGGCTGCCCCGGACGAATAGCTCGGCGAGCCGCTCCAGGCCGCTTGCG
This sequence comes from Steroidobacteraceae bacterium, assembly GCA_036273095.1. Classification (GTDB taxonomy): domain Bacteria; phylum Pseudomonadota; class Gammaproteobacteria; order Steroidobacterales; family Steroidobacteraceae; genus 13-2-20CM-66-19. Next base: position 391 of record DATAXF010000116.1, read on the forward strand.
TCAACTTCATCGAAGCGCGAGAGCCGTGCGCTGTCGAGGTCGAGAACTCCCACCAGCCCGTTTGCCGCGATGAGCGGCACCACAACTTCCGACTGCGACGCCGTATCGCACGCAATGTGTCCGGGGAAGGCGTTGACGTCCGGGACGATGATGGTCTCGCGTCTCGCGGCGGCCGTTCCGCAAACACCATGGCCGAGGGCGATGCGCACGCAGGCCGGCTTCCCCTGGAAGGGCCCGACGATCAGCTCGCTTCCGCGCAGGAAATAGAAGCCGGCCCAGCTCACTTCCGGCAGCGCATCGAATATGAGCGCGACCGTGTTGGCGGCGTTGGCGATAGGATCGGTCTCGCCTTCCAGGAGGCCGTGAAGCTGTGTTGCCAGCTGCTCGTAGCCGGCGCGCCTGTCGGTGAAGTCGTATCGCTCGCTGCTGTAGGTCATATCTCAGGCCCGCTCGATTGGAAAGGGGAGGACCGCATCGATGCGCTCCGCGCCCGCCGCGAGCATCAGAGTGCGATCGAAGCCGAGCGCGACCCCGCAGCAGTCCGGCAGACCGGCTTCCAGAGCCGCAAGCAGGCGCTCGTCCAGGGAGGCGACGGGAAGGCCCAGCCGGCGGCGCTCCGCGACGTCGTGCTCGAAGCGTGCGCGCTGCTCGCTCGCGGCAGCGAGCTCATGAAAGCCGTTGGCGAGCTCGACACCGTCGCAGTAGAGCTCGAAGCGCTGCGCCGCGCGCGGGTCGCTCGGATCGAGCCGGGCAAGCGCGGCCTGGCTGGCGGGATAGGCCTGCACGAAGGTCAAGCCGCCATGGCCGAGCCGCGGTCCGACGACAGTGCCCATCAACAGCTCGAGCAGCTCGTCCCGGTCCGTGGCCATGCCGTCGAAGCCCGCGAGCCTTGCCTGCTCGGCGAGCTGCGCCAAAGGCGCCGTGAAGGGGTCGAGTGCCAGCGCGCGCAGAAACGCCTCGCGATAGCTCAACCGCTCGGTCACGGGCGGGACTTGCGAGCGGCCGAGGAGCTCGTGCACCAGTGCACCGACTTCGCTCATGAGGGCATCGAGCGAGTAACCCACCCGATACCACTCGATGAGCGTGAATTCGGCGTTGTGGAGCCGGCCGCGCTCGAGCGCGCGCACCACGTGACAGATCTGGTAGATGTCGCCCGCCCCCGCGGCGAGGAGGCGCTTCATCGCGTACTCCGGCGAGGTATGGAGGAAGTAGGGCCGGCGCGCCGCTTCCTCGGGATCGGCCGGCTCGAGCAGCACGCGCGCAGAGTGAATGTGCACGTCGGTCACCGGGGCGTTGACCACGATCGGCGTATCCACCTCGAGCACGCCGCGGGCTGCGAAGAAGCCGCGGGTGCGGGCCAGCAGCGCGGCGCGCAGCTGCAACATCTCGCGGCAGGCGGTGGGCCGCCAATCGGTGTCGCTGCCGCGGCCGGTCGCTGTCATGGCGGGGAGAGCCGCGCAATGGTTTGACCGACGCGCACCGGCGAGCCCGGCTGCAGATCCGGAAGCCACTCCGCCGCGCCCGGAGGCAGCAGCAGGATGACCGTGGACCCCATGTTGAATCGTCCCAGCTCCGCTCCGCGCTCGAGCTGCATTGGCGCCCGACCGGTATCGAGCGGCAACTCCTTGGCCCGGTGAGGACTGCACGGCGTTACATCGCCGTGCCAGACGGTCGCGATGCTGCCGACGAAGAGCGCGCCGACGAGCGCCAGCGCAAACGAGAGGGGCCCCTCCTCGAACGCGCAGATGACCCGCTCGTTGCGCGCGAAGAGACCGGGCACGGCAGCCGCGGTGGCTGCGTTGACGCTGAAGAGCCTTCCGGGGATGAACCATGCGGCGCGCAGGGCCGCGGCCGCCGGCATGTGGATGCGGTGATAGTTGAACGGGGCGAGATAGAGCGTTGCGAACGAGCCGCCGGCGAAGCGTTGCGCCCAGGCGGAGGCGCCGCCGAGCAGGGCCTCGAGCGAATAGTCGTGCCCTTTCGCCTGCAGCATGCGCAGACCGTCGAGCCGGCCGAGCTGACTCACTGTACCGTCGACCGGGGAGGCGAGCGCGCGCGGGTCCGGGTCGCAGGGCCGCGCGCCCGGCCGCAGTGAGCGCGTGAAGAAGGCGTTGAAGCTCTGGTAATCGAGCGGCTCGGGATCCGCCGCCGCGCTCATGTCGGGCCGAAAGTGCCGCACGAAGGCGCCGATGAGCGCGTTCTTGAGCGGCTTCAGGCGGCAGCGGGCCAGCCTATGGACCTGGCGCGACAGGAAGTGCTGCGGCAACAGGTACTGCATGGCGACGAAGAGGCGTGCCCGCAGCGTCGGCGAATCCGTCCCGGTCGTGGTTGCGCCATCCATGCGGGTCTCAGGCTGCGGAGCGCAGTTCGGGGGCCACGCCGCGCAGGGACTGCGCGAGTTGCCGCACGTCGAAGGGCGGCGTGAATACTCCGACTTCCCTGGCCCTGGAGTCGAACAGCAGGATCGCCATGGTGTGATCGAAGTCGTACCCGCCTCCTGGCAGGTTGATGCGGGTGATGCCGATCCCGAGGCTGGCGGCGACGCGGCCGATCTCGCCGGGCGCGCCGGTGAGGCCGAGAAAGCCCGGGTCGAAATGCCGCAGATAACCGGCGAGCACGGCCGGAGTATCGCGCTCCGGGTCCACCGTGACGAAGAGGATCTGCAGGCCCGACAGCTGCGCCTGCTGCTTGACTCGCGCCAGGGCGGCGAGGGTGTCCGGACACTCATCAGGGCAATGCGTGAAGCCGAAGTACATCAGTGTGGGGTGACCGAGGAGAGAGCTGCGGGTGAAGTCGCGTCCCTGGCTGTCGGTCAGATGAAAGTCGGCGATCAGCCTGGGATCGGACAACCACGTGCCACTTGCCAGCACCGGCCGGGAGCTGTCAATTTCACCGGCGAGCAGAAATCCGGCGAGCGCCGCGCAGAGAGCGCCAAAGCCCACGAGGGTCCAGAAGAGTCGAGCAGTCATGAGGCGATTATCCCACAC
>DATAXF010000117.1:0-22844 GCA_036273095.1 Steroidobacteraceae bacterium
GGCGCCAACTCCATCCTGTCGGATTTCTTTCCGGCATCGCGCCGTGCCATGGCGTTGTCGGTTTTCTCCCTGGGCGCCCCGATCGGCGCCTGGCTCGGCTCGCAGGTGGCCGGCGCGATCGCTTACCGGTACGGCTGGCGCGCAATGTTCCTCGCGCTCGGAATCCCGGGAGTCCTGGTTGGGCTGCTCGTCCTGCTCAGCCTTCGCGAGCCGCGCCGCGGCTGCCTCGACGAGTGCGAAGATCGCGGCAAGTCACCGTCCTTCCTCGAGACCATGCGCTTCCTGCTGCGCCAGCGCTCCGCGATGCACTCCATCGTCGCGCAGTCCCTGACCGCGCTTTGGGGTTGGGGCCTCATGTGGTGGACGCCCGCGTTCCTGATGCGCAGCTACTCGCTCAATGTTGCGCAGGCCGGCGGCATTCTCGGGCCCATACATCTCATAGGGGGTAGCGCGGCGATGATCGGCAGCACGTGGCTGCTGTCCCGTCCCTGGCTTTCCGACGAGCGGCGCGTCATGCGGCTGCTCAGTCTCAACATCGCTCTTGCCACTGCCGTGACGGCGATCATCTACTCGAGCCACTCCCTGGCGCTCACGAAGGCGCTCTTCTGGCTGTATGTGCCGTCCATCTACGTGTATCTCGGCCCGGGTTTCGGGATTCTGAACAATCTGGCGCAACCGCGCATGCGCGCCATGTATTGCGCCGTGCTGCTCTTCCTCGCCAATGTCTGCAATCTCGTCATCGCGCCGCAGATGGTCGGATTCCTGAGCGACTGGTTCGCGCCCCACCACGCTCCCGACGCGGAGTCACTGCGGCTCGCGATGCTCTGTCTCGTGCCTACCGGCTTCTGGGCGGCGTGGCACTACTGGCTGTCGTCACACGACCTGTTGAAAGATGAGAGACTCGCCGCGACGGCTGCGGCCGCGGCTCAATCCGCCTGAAGGCATCCGCAGTGCCGGTCCGCGATCAGATCGAGCTTCCAGCTCCCAACGACCGCTTTCGCCCGCCCGCCGGCGCGCGCGCAGCCCCTGAATTCTCCGGGCTGCTGCACATTGCGCAGTCATCGCTCGAGACGCGCCCGCGGCTGTCGAGCCCGAGAATCGAAGGGCGCGATGCGCGGCTCTTTCCGCGTCTCTCACTCGGCTTCGTCACCATCGGCGATGTTCTGGTGCCGCTGCAACGCGGACAGATCGTCTCCGAGCACCGTCCCGGGAAGACGCCGAGCTACTGGTCCATCATCCCCCAATTCGGGCGGATCTGGCGCGATCCCGCCGAGGACGGTGCTTGGTCGCGTGCGGCATTTCCGCTGATGCTCGTCGGAGACACGGAGAATCACGCCCATCAGGGTGTCGCCACCTTCACATACAAAGGGCGCGAGGTCGGCGAGCTCGAGTTTCAGTTCGTGCAACAGACCGCGCCCTATCTGCTGCAGCAGCATTTCATCGGCTGGGGCCGGGCACGAATGAGGTTCGCGCCGCTGTCTGCTCGCGAGGCGGCACCGCACCGGAAGTCGGCTCAGGCGGAGCTCGCAAGGCGCCTGCCGCACCGGCCCTGGGCGGATCTCGTCCGCGAGACACCACCCCGGGCGCTGCAGGGATTCGGCGGGCCGGTGCTGGAGCAGTGGCGGGTTCTCTCGGCGCTGGTTCGGGACGGGGTGGTCTATTACCAGGAGTCGTCGACGCGGTACGGCAACTATGCCTATCCGCTCGAGATGCGGCTCGGCGTCCGCTCCGTCATGAAGAGCATCGGGGCGCCACTTGCGCTGTTACGGCTCGCGCAGACATGCGGTCCGTACGTTCTCACGCTGAAGATAGGCGATTTCGTGGCGGGACTGGATCCGAAGTATCGCGCGATTCGCTTCATCGATGCCGCCAACATGGCCACGGGTTTCGGCGGTACGGGAACGTGGAAGACGCATCCGAACGATCCGTTTGATGGTTACCTCGAAGGTGATTATGACGCCTGGTACACCGCGCGCTCCCACCGCGAGAAATTGAGACAGATCAGACGGTCATTGCGCCCGTATCCCTGGGAACCGGGAATGGTGATGCGATATCGCGACCAGGATTTCTATCTCCTCGGCGTGGCCATCGACCGCTTCGTCAAAGCCCTGCGAGGACCGGGCGCCGATGTCTGGGACATGCTGCGGGCCGAGGTGCTCGAGCCGATCGGCATCGCGCACGCGCCCGTCGTTCGAACCCGGGAGGCCAGGAATCGTCGCGGAATCCCCTGGTTCAATGCGGGTTATTACCCGACGCTGGATGACCTCGCAAAGATCGCCTTGCTCTATCAGAGCCGCGGCGCATATGGTGGCGAGCAGATATTGCATCGGGCTCTCACCGAGGATTTGCTCGCCGCACGGGAAGCGCTTCCAAAGCGCGGCGATGGCGCCGACGGCGAGCTCTACAGGATGGGATTCCACTTCAAGCCCTACGTCGGTGCTAGCGGCAAGCGGTACTATCTGCCCACCATGTGGGGCGCCGGCGAAAGCGAAGTGATCCTCTACCCGAACGGTCTGGTCTCGATAGTGATTGCGAAAGCGCTGCAGCTCGCGCCCGGGGAGATGGCCAGGTCCGATGCAGGTCCGGAGACCATTCGCGCGGTGGAGAGTCTGCAACCATTCGATTGAGAGCGGCACGTGATGGGCTCGATTCCGGTAGTTGATGTCGCACCGCTCTTCGACATGGAGCGGAAGGACTGGCAAGTCCCTGACCGCGCACTTGCGGCGGCGGCTCGGGACACTGGCTTCGTGTGCATAGCCGGATTGCCGGGCGAAGCGGCGCCGGGGCCCGCTGAAAGAGCGCGCCTGCTCGCCGTATTCGGGCTGAGCGAGGCCGCGAAGCGCCGTCTCTACCGGCGCAAGTTCGCGCCGGAAAACCCCAACGTCTATCGCGGCTGGTTTCCCGTGCAGCCGGGCAATCTGACTTCCAAGGAGGGTATCGACATCGGCGGTGACCTCATTCACGGGTCAACCGTCATCGTGCCCGGCGACCCGTTGCGCGAGCCGAGTCCGCTGCCGGACGAGGACCAGCTGCCTGGCTGGCGCGAGTCAGTTGCCGCGTATTACCGCTCGATGGAGCAGGTGGCGCAGCTCCTGATGCGCTCCCTGGCGCGCGGCCTCGGCCTGCGCCCGGACTACTTCGACGGCTCGTTCGGCCGCGGACTATCGACATTACGGCTGATCCGCTATCCACCGCGCAACAGTGCGGAGCTCGTCGGCGCGCCGCACACCGACTCGGGCTTCGTCACCCTACTGGCACAGGACGGTGTTGCAGGCCTCCAGGCGCGGTCGCGGGACGGCCAATGGATCGATGTGCCGCCGCTCGAGGGCACGCTGGTGGTCAACTTCGGTCAGGTGCTCGAGCAATGGTCGGCGGGCCGGATCCGCGCGACCGAGCACCGGGTGCTGGGGTCGGGCCGCGAGCGCTGCTCGATTCCCTTCTTTTATGAGGCGCGCGCGCATGCGACCATTGCGCCGTTGCCGCTCGATCGGCCTGACCTGTTCACGCCCTTCGAGTACGGCGATTTTCTCTGGAAACGAATGACGTCATTCATCGAATTTCGCGGCATGGAGCGCGAGAGGGGTCGCCATGTCTGAGTCACCGGTTGCGCGCGGCAGTTGCCTCTGTGGAGGAGTGCGGTTCGAGGTCCACGGCCCCCTGCGGCCAATCATCTACTGCCACTGCACCATGTGCCGCCGCTCGGGCGGCCATTTCGATGCCGCCACCGCCTGCGCGCCCGAGCACCTGCACCTGCTGTCCGCGCAGCCGCTGCGCTGGTATCGATCTTCCGCCATCGCCCGGCGGGGCTTTTGCTCCACCTGCGGCTCGCAACTCTTCTGGGAGCCCGCCCACGGTGGCCACATGAGCATATGGGCGGGCACTCTGGATACACCGACTGGCCTCAAGCCGTCGATGCACATCTTCGTCGCCGAGAAGGGCGACTACTACGACATCGCGGACGGACTGCCGCAGTGGCCGGGAGAGTCCCCGCCCGACGACTGAGCGGATTGTTGACAATTAACAATTAGCCTGCTTGAATCTGGCAAAACTCGTCCTGGCAGCCATGCGCACAGTCAGTTTCCGGCAGATGAAGGATGGTACGAAGGCGGAGTACCTGTTCCTGGGCCGCCTGGAGCGCGACTACATCGCGCGATTGCCGGATCGCATCCTGCATGCCCTGCGTGCCATGGACGACGGCCTGAGCGGCTATCGGGTCACGCGCCTCGCGCATTCCCTGCAGACGGCCACCCGCGCCGAGGCTGACGGCGCCGACGAAGAGATGATCCTCGGCGCGCTCGTCCATGATATGGGCGACAGCCTGGCGCCCGAGAATCACTCCAATTTTGCCGCCGAGATCATCCGGCCCTATGTCAGGGCGGAGGTGAGCTGGGTGGTCGAGCATCACGGCCTCTTCCAGAAGATCTACTACGCGCATTTTCTGGGTGAGGAACCCGAGCTGCGCGCGGCGTACCGGGAGCATCCCTATTACGAGAGCTGCGCCCGGTTCTGCGAGCGCTGGGATCAGGCGGCCTTCGATCCGGACTATCCGACACAATCACTCGAGCATTTCGAGCCGCTCGTGCGCCGCATCTTCTCTCGCCGGGCTTTCGACCCCGCTGTCCTGGGTCGCACCATCTGAGGCGAGCGCAATGATCATCGGCTTCATCGGCCTGGGAAATCTGGGCTCCAAGCTGGCGGCGACGCTGGCGCGCAACGGACGTGAGCTGATCGTCCATGACGTCGACCCAACGGCCGCGAGGCCGCTGCTCGATGGCGGCGCACGATGGGCATCGACTCCGAAGGAGCTCGCGCTCGAGTCGGATCTCGTGATCACATGCCTGCCGTCACCGGCCATCAGCGCGCAGGTCCTCGAGGAGCGCAACGGCGTGCTCGAAGGACTGTCCGCCAACAAGCTCTGGCTGGAGATGAGCACCACGGATGAGGGCGAAGTCAAGCGCCTCGGTGAGCGGGTCATGCGCACGGGCGCCAAAGCGCTCGATGCCCCCGTGTCAGGTGGCTGTCACCGGGCGGCATCGGGGAACATCTCGATCCTCGTCGGCGGCGAGCGCGCTGCGTTCGAGCAGGCGTTGCCGGTGCTGCGGATCATGGGCCGCAGAATCATTCACGTCGGGCCCTTGGGCAGCGCCTCGGTCCTCAAGGTGATCACCAACTATCTGGCCTTCGTCAATCTGGCCGCTCTCAGCGAAGCCTGGATCGTCGCGAGCAAAGCGGGAATGGATCCCAAGACGACGTATGAAGCCATCAAGGCCTCATCGGGCAACTCGTTCGTGCATGAGACCGAGAGCCAGGTCATCCTCAACGGCAGCTACGACATCAACTTCACGGTCGAGCTGGCTTTGAAGGACATCGGATTGTTTCTCGAGGTGGCCCGCAGGCACGGTGTGCCGACCGAGGTTGCCGACACCGTGACGGATATGTTTCGCGACACGCAGTCGCGATATGGCCCGCGGGCCCTGTCGCCGCGCATCATTCAGCGGCTGGAGGACCACTGCCGCATCCAGGTGCGCGCGCCGGGATTTCCGCCGCAGCTCGTGGACCTCGAGCCCGAGGAGACCGGTCAGGAAGTCATTCCCTCCGAGACCCGCTACGTGTTCGCGGAGGGCGAATGAGCGCCGTCGAGGACGGAGTGACGGCGACGATCAACAAGCAGAGCCTGGAGGCGCAGGCGGCGGATCTCTTGCGGCGGCAGATCCTGCGCGGCGAACTGCGGGCCGGCGAGCGCTTGCTCGAGACGCCGATCGCGGAGCGCTGTGGGCTGTCGCGCGGCACCATCCGTGCGGCGCTGCGCCGCCTGATCGAGGAGGGACTGGTCTGTCACGTCCCTTACACGGGCTACCAGGTCATCGACTTCAGTGATCACGATCTGTGGGAGCTCTACACGCTGCGCGCAGCGCTCGAGAGTCTCGGCACGCGCCTCGCGGCGCTCAGGGTCGACAGCCACGGCATCGCGCAGCTGCGGGCAGCGTTCGCGCAATTGATGGCGGCGGCGGAGTCGGAGGATCACGAGCGGGCGGATCGGCTCGACCGCGAGCTCCACAAGCTCATCATCCGGCTTTCCGGCCACGAGCGGCTGCTGCAGCACTACGTGCGCGTCGAAAATCAGTTCCGGGTCTACATTGCGCTCTCGAACCGGGAGGTGGATGCGCGTGAGATCTGCGAGTCGCATCGCGAGCTCGTGGAAAGCATCTGCGCCGGCGATGCCGAGCGCGCGGAGAGGCTGGCGCGCGCGAACATCGTGCCGCCGGAGCAGATTCCGCGAAAGGACGCGTCATGACTGACGTGCGTCTCGAGCTCGAAGAGGATCCGCCGCGGGTAGTCGTCGCGAGCGGCGGCAGCGCCAGGGAGTTGCCGGCACTGTGGCTTCGGGAGCGTTGCCAGGACCCGGCTCATCTCGACCCGCACACCCAGCAACGTCTCTTCGACCCGCATCGCTTGCCCGATGATCTCGCCCTCGTGCACGCCGAGCGGAGCGGGCAGGGCCGGGCATGGCTTGCCTTCAGCGACGGGTACTCCGGTGAGTATGAGCTCAGCCTCCTCGCCGATGATCTCGACCTCGAGGACGGTCTGCCGCGGGAGGTCCTGTGGCGCGCCGATCTGCCTCTGGATGAGATCAGCGTGGATGGGCGCGCCCTGGACAGCGCCGAATTGCACCTGAGGTCCGTGGAGACGTTCCTGACGCACGGCGTCGTCATCATCCGCAACCTGTCCACCGAGCCCGAGTGCATTCTCGAGGTGGCACGCCGCTTCGGCCATGTGCGCGAGACCAACTTCGGGCGCCTGTTCGAGGTCTATTCACGGCCCGGCTCGAATGATCTCGCCTATCGCCCGGTGCCCCTCGGAGCGCACACCGACAACCCGTACCGCGAGCCGGTGCCGGGGATTCAGCTGCTGCACTGCCTGGTGAACGAGACCACGGGCGGATGGTCCACGCTGGTTGACAGCCTGTCGGTCGCGCAGGCGCTGCAGGAGGAGGATCCAGAGGGCCTGCAGCTCCTGGCATCGCTGCCGGTCCGTTTCCGGTTCATAGACGCGAATGAGGAGCTGGTCGAGCGCCGGCCGATCGTGCAGCGGGATGTCAGCGGCCGGATGACGGGCGTGCACTACAGTCCGAGACTGGACTATCTGCCGCTGCTCGATGCCGACACGACGCGGCGCTTCCAGCGCGCACGCCGGCGGTTGAGCGAGCTCTTCGCCGATGCGCGCTTCGAGTTGCGATTCCCGCTCCGGGCCGGTGAGCTCATGATGTTCAACAACAGCCGCGTGCTGCACGGGCGGACGGCTTACGATCCGAACGAAGGTCGCCGGCACCTGCAGGGGTGTTACATCGACCTGGATGGTCCCAGGAGCCTGTATCGGACGCTCAGCAGGAGGCTCAGGCCAGCGCTCGGCGCCAGATGACGACGCCGACCGCAAGCCCCGCGGGGAGCGCCCGGTCGCTCAGGATCCGACAGACGCTCGTCATTGCGCTTCTCTTTGGCGGTTACGCCTCGCTTTACTTTTGCCGCGCCGACCTTTCCGTCGCGGCGCCGCTTCTCGCGAGAGAGCTCACCGCACACGGACTCTCTTACGACGATGCGCTCGTTCGTATCGGCGGCATCACCTCGCTCGGCATCCTCGCTTATGCACTGGGCAAGCCGTTCATCGGCGGTCTTGGTGACTATTGGGGCGGCCGCGTCAATTTTCTCATCGGCCTGGCGGGCGCAACCCTGTTCACGCTGCTCTTCGCACTCTCCGGTGCGCTGCCGCTCTTCACGCTCACATGGTTCCTGAATCGCCTGCTGCAGTCAGGCGCGTGGGCGGGCCTCCTCAAGGTGTCGTCGCGCTGGTTCGACTACTCCTCGCACGGCGCAATCATCGGCGTACTGAGCCTGAGTTATCTCATTGGAGATGCGGCAGCACGCGAGTGGATGGGACGCCTGATCGCGCACGGGTACGGCTGGCGGAGCCTGTTCGTGCTCGCTGCGGCGGTCTCCGGCACGATGCTCATCGCCAGTTTCGCGCTGCTGCGAGAGTCGCGGGTCGCGGCCGGACATGGCGATACGACCGCGAACCCGCTCAATGTGTTCGGGAGCGCGAAGGCACCCCCGGCGACCGTCAGAGAGCGGCTCGGGCCGCTCCTGCGGAGCCCGGCATTCCTGATGGTCTGCGTGCTGTCGCTCGTCTGCACGATCGTCCGCGAGACCTTCAATGACTGGACCCCGGTCTACATGAGGGATTTCGTCCACCTCAGCATGAGCGATGCCGCCGGGCTGAGCGCGATCTTTCCGGGTGTCGGCGCGATTTCAGTGCTCGTGACGGGCTGGCTCGGCGATCGGCTCGGGGCCAATGGCCGACCGCAGATCCTGTTCGTCGGCATGACTGCCACGACCGTCGCTCTCGTTCTTCTGACGATGATCCATCGTGGCGCCACCAGCGCCGCGCTGCCGATCACCCTGATCGGCGTGGTCGCCTTTTGTCTGCTCGGACCATACGCCTATCTCGGGGGCGCGATGGCGCTCGATTTTGGCGGCAAGGCGGCGGGCGCCATTGCCTCGGGTATCATCGACGGCGTTGGCTATCTCGGCGCGGTGTTTGCCGGGGTCGGTGGCGCCAAGATCGCCGTGACGTTTGGTTGGAGAGGCGTGTTTGGCACGCTCGCCGCCATAGGTACGGTGGGGGCGATCGGCGCCGGAGCGCTGTACGTTACGGAAAGACGCGCAGTCGCGACACGTGCGGTTGCGATTGGCGTGGGTTCCTGAACAAGCGAGGAGGCTCTGACTGTGAAAGCAATGCGCGCAATCACAGAGATGCGTTGGACGCCCGCGGCGCTGACGCTGGAGTGGGCTGACGGCGATCGAGTCGAGCTGGCGAGTGTCTGGCTGCGCGATAATCTGCGGCAGGATCGCGATCCGGGCAATGGTCAGCGCCTGATCGATGTCGCGGACCTCCCGCCGGCACCCCGAATTCGCGACGCCACTCTGCTGGGCGCGGCGGTCCGCATCGAGTGGGAGCACGAGGAGGGCGGCGCTTCTTTCGATCTCGATTGGCTGCAGGCTCAGGCGGCGGCGATCGCCGGCGCACGAGCGCTGCAGCGTCCGCGCCTCTGGCTGGATGGCGGACGGCTCGATGCGGCTCGCGATTTCGCATGGGCGCCTCTGCAGGCCACGCGCGATGACATTGGCGTTCAGGCCATCTGGCTCGGACGCCTCGTGACGGATGGCCTCGCATTCCTGGCGGACGTTCCGACCGAGCCGGGGACCATACTGGAGACGATGCCGCTCGCGGGGCAGGTGGCGGAGACCAACTATGGCCTGCTGTTCGACGTGCGCGCAGTTCCCGAGCCCGAGAATCTCGCCTATTCCGATCGGGGGCTGGGGCTCCATACCGACAACCCGTACCGCGAGCCGGTGCCGGGCTTCCAGGCGCTGCACGTGCTGGTCGCCGCGCCGGACGGCGGTGAGAGTCTGTTTGCGGATGGCTTTGCGCTCGCGGAGCACCTGCGGCAGGAGGATCCGGCCGCATTCGAGGTGCTTGCGCGGACACCGGTGCCCTTTGCCTACCGGTCCAGGAACGCCGCCCTCAATGCCGAGCGGCCGCTGATCCAGCTGTCCTGTCGCGATGAGGTGCTCGCCGTTCATTACAACAGCCGCTCGATCCAGCCGCTGCCGTTCGCCGCCGAGGCGGCGGAGCAGTACTACGGGGCGTATCGCCGGTTCGCAGCCCTGCTGCGGGAGCCGCGCTTCATGCTGCGATTCATGATGCGGGCCGGCGATCTCGTCGTGTTCGACAACCAGCGGATCCTCCATGGCCGCACGGGCTTCGCATCGGCCCGCTATCCGCGCCACCTCCAGGGATGCTACCTCACGCGCGACAGTGTCTTCAGCCGCGCGGCGCTGCTCGCCGAGGCGACCACCAGATGAGCGTCAGCGACGAGATATTCTCCCTTTACGCTGCTCGCGGGGCGGCGGCCTATTTCGGCGAGGCCGTCTCCATGACCGAGCACGGGCTGCAGGCCGCTCATTTCGCCGAGCTCGCGCGGGCGCGCGAAACCGTCGTCGTTGCCGCGCTGTTACACGATGTCGGCCACCTGATCGCAACGGTGCCGGACGACATCGAGGAGTGGACGGTCGATGCGCGCCACGAAGCCACCGGTGCGCGATGGCTCGGAGACCGGTTCGGCCGCGATGTTTCCGAGCCTGTCCGGCTGCACGTCAGGGCGAAGCGATATCTCTGCGCCACCGACCCGACCTATTTCTCGCAGCTCAGTCCCGCCTCTGTTCATACATTGAGATTGCAGGGCGGCCCGATGTCGGCCGCAGAGGTCGCGGGCTTCGAGGCAGAGCCGGGTTACCGCGACGCGATCGTGGTTCGACGCTGTGACGATCGCGGCAAGGTGGCGGGGCTCGCGACCCGAAGACTCGAGGATTATCGCGCGTTGCTCGAGTCACTCGCCGCACGCGGCCGCTGAGAGCCGACGAGATGAGCCGCGGCAGCCTGCTCGAGAAGCGTTCGATCGACTACGTGCCGCTCGCGGAGCGGCACGGGAAGGTGTGGCATCTCTGGCCGGTATGGTTCGCCGGCGATGCGCATCTCGCGACGCTTGCCGTCGGAATGCTCGGCATCTCCCTCGGCGGGAATCTTCTCTGGACGGGGATCGCGGTCGTGCTCGGGTGCGCCATCGGCACCTTTTTCATGGCCTTCCATTCGGCGCAGGGACCGCAGCTCGGTCTGCCGCAGATGATCCAGTCGCGGCCGCAGTTCGGCTACGTCGGCGCGCTGCTCGTCTGGGTCGTCGCCCTGGTCAACTACGTAGGCTACAACTCCTTCAACCAGGTGCTGGCCGCCCAGGCGCTGCACGAGCTCGTGCGGCAGATACCCGCGGACTCCGCCGCGGCGATGATCGGCTTCGCGGTGCTTGCCGCGGGTCTCGCGGTCGTCGGTTACGACTCCATCCATCTGGCGCAACGGGGTGTTGCGTTCGTCATGATCGCGCTTCTCAGCGTGTTCTCGGCAGGCGCGGTGCTCCTCAGGATCCCAGCCGCACAATGGAACCTCGGGGGCTTCCGCTCCGGACCGTTCCTCACCGAGCTGCTCGCCGCGGCATCCTATCAGCTGAGCTGGTCGATCTACGTCTCCGACTACTCCCGCTACCTGCCGCGCACGGCGAGCGTGCGCGCCTCCTTCTGGTGGACGTACCTGGGTGCCTTCGTCGGCGGAGCGTGGATGATGCTGGTAGGGAGCGTTGCCGCGGCGGTCGCACCCCAGCTCGATGTGCCCGCGGCTCTCGAGGGCGCGGCGGACGGTATCATGCGTGGCTTCGGACCCGTGGTGCTGATCGGCTCGCTGCTCGGCCTCGTCACCGTGGCCACACTCAACTTCTACGGCGCCTCGCTCACCTTGCTGAGCGTCTGCGACACCTTCAAGGCAGTCAGGGTCGGGGCCGGCAGGCGCATCGCGACCCTGGCTCTCACCGCAATCGTCTCGACCCTCATCGCGCTCGACTCCTCCAGCAATTTTCTGGCGCGCTTCTCGGACCTGCTGTCGCTGCTGCTTTATCTCTTCACACCCTGGACGGCGGTGAATCTCGTGGATTTCTACCTGGTGCGGCGCGGACATTATTCGGTGCGCGAGATCTTCAATCCGCACGGCATGTACGGCCGCTGGCAATGGCGCGGCCTGCTCGCCTACGGTGTCGGCTTCGCCGCCATGGCGCCGTTCTTCAGCACCGGGTTCTACACCGGGCCCGCCGCCCGCGCGCTCGGCGGCATCGATATCTCCATGTTGGTGGGCCTGCCGGTGTCCGCGGGCGTATATCTGCTCGCCTGCCGCTCGGTCGATCTCGAGGCCGATCGGGCCGCGGCGGCCGCCGCCGACCTCGGTCTCGAGGCCTGAGGTTACGCCGGCTGCGGATCGTGGCCGATCTTGTTATATTATTATGGCTATGATATAAAACAAGAATGCGACAAGTCAAAGTGCTGGGGCTTCTGGGTACCGGGGTCATTGGCGGCGGATGGGCGGCGCGGGCGCTGCATCTCGGAATCGACGTCGTGGCCATGGACGCGAAGCCGGAGATGGAGTCATGGATTCGCGGCGCGGTCGAGAACGCACGCGCGGCGCTGTCACGCCTGACGCTCGCGCCGCTGCCGCCGGAAGGCAAGCTGACCTTCACCACTGATGTCGAGGTCATGGCCGGCCAGGTCGATTTCATCCAGGAAAACATCCCCGAGCAGCTCGAGTTGAAGCAGCGGGTCCTGGCGCAGGCGAGCCGGGTCGCAGCCGCGGATGTCGTCATCGCCTCGAGCACCTCGGGACTGCTGCCGACCGATCTGCAGCGCGACATGCGGGCCCCGGAGCGCTTTCTCGTTGCCCATCCGTTCAATCCGGTCTACCTGCTGCCGCTGGTGGAGCTGGTCGGCGGCCGGGCGACTTCCGTCACGGCGCTCGAAGCCGCGGCGCGCTTCTACACCGAGATCGGTATGCATCCCTTGCGCGTGCGGCGCGAGGTGCCCGGCCATCTGACCGACCGACTCCAGGAAGCGCTCTGGCGCGAGATCCTGCACCTGGTCAATGACGGCGTGGCGACCACCGGTGAGCTCGACGATGCCATCGTCTACGGTCCCGGGCTGCGTTGGGCGGGAATGGGGACCAACCTCATCTATCACCTCGCGGGCGGCGAGACCGGCATGCGCCACATGCTGCGCCAGTTCGGTCCCTGCCTGAAATGGCCGTGGACGAAGCTCGAGGCACCGGAGCTCACGGAGACGCTGATCGATCGGATGGTGGAGGGCACGCAGGCGCAGGCCGGCGGCCGCTCCATACGTGAGCTCGAGCGCCTGCGCGACGAGTATCTCCTCGCCACCCAACAGGTGCTCAAGCAGTTCGATCTCGGCGCCGGCGCAACGCTGCGCGCGCTCGAGGAAAGATTGTACGAGCGCAGCGGGCGCAACGCCGTCACCGGTCTCGACGCGGCCGCGACGGCCGGCACTCGCGGCCCGGTGCGGCTGTTGGACACGTACGTGCGTCCGGAATGGATCGACTACAATGGCCACATGACCGATTCGCGCTATCTGCAGGTGTTTGGAGACGCGACGGATGCGCTCTTCCGGTGGGCGGGCGTGGACGAGGATTACAGGAAGGCCGGGAGGGCCATGTATACGTTGGAATCGCACGTCATGCACGTTGCCGAAGCCAAGGTGCTCGAGCCCATCTACGTCACCACCCAGGTCCTCGAGCTCGACGCGAAGTCGATCCGCCTGCAGCATTCCCTGCATCGCCGCCGCGACGAGGCCGTGATTGCCAGGAGCACGCAGCTCTATGCTCACGTCGACACCCACGCGAAGCGCGCTTCGCCTTTCGAGCGGCCGGTGCACGAGCGGCTCGACAGTTTGCGTGCCGCGCACGCGGCATCGGCGGGCTGAACTCCCGTGCCCAAGATCGTCGACCACGAGAAGCGCCGCGACGAGATCGCGCTCGTCGCCTGCCGCGTCGTCGCCGAGGGCGGCTTCGACCAGGCGACGATCGTGCGCATCGCGCGCGAGGCCGGATACACCACCGGCATGGTGGCGCACTACTTCGACACCAAGCAGGACATCATCATCGCGGCCTTGCGGCTCATGCTGCGGCGCATCGACGAGCGGCTGCAGCGCAACAGCGAGGGCGAGCGGCCTGAGCTGCTGACATTGCTGGCGGAGATGTTGCCAGTGGACGAGGAGCGATACGTCGAGTGCGCATTCTGGATCGCGTTCTGGGGCCAGGTCACGGCCGACAAGCGCCTGAAGCGCATCAACGCCTGGGTGCACGGGGAGTACCAGCGACTCTACGAGCGCTGCCTGTCACGCGCCTGGCCGGAATGGCAGCGCTGGTCGGCGGAGGCGCGCGATAGCGTGCTGCGCTCGGTCAGCACCTTCATCAACGGCCTGACGGCGAGCACGGTCGCGAATCGCAGCGACTGGCCGGCCGAGAAGCAGGTGGCGCAGATGCGCCTGCAGGTCGAGCTGCTGCGCGACTGGGCCGCGAAGTCACGCAAAGAGCGCTCCTCGGCGGCCTGACACCCATGCAATTCTCACTCACCGAAGAGCAGCAGCTCATCCTCAAGACCACGCGCGATTTCGTGCGGCGCGAGCTCCTGCCGCACGAGCAGGAGGTGGAGGAGAGCGGAGTGCTGCGCGAGGACCTGCTGCGCGAGCTCAAGGCGAAGGCGATCGATGCCGGCCTCTATGCCGCCAACATGCCGGCGGAGGTGGGCGGCGCCGGACTCGATCCGGTCACCTGGGTGCTGTACGAGAAGGAGCTCGGCCACGCGAGCTACGTGCTGCATTACTCCTGTGTCGCGCGCCCCTCCAACATCCTGCTCGCCTGCGAAGGCGAGCAGCGCGAGCGCTATCTCCTGCCGGCGGTGCGGGGCGAGCGGGTCGAGTGTCTCGCGATGACCGAGCCGCAGGCGGGCTCCGACCTGCGCGGCATGAAGACCACCGCGGTGCTCGCGGGCGGCGATTTCGTGGTCAACGGCACCAAGCACTTCATCAGCCACGCCGATCACTCCGATTTCGCCATCCTCTTCGCCGTCTCGGGCGAGGAGAGCACGCCGCGCGGGACGCGCCGGCTCATGACGGCGTTCCTGGTCGACAAGGGCACGCCGGGCTTCGAGGTGCTGCCCGGATACCGCAACGTCTCACACCGCGGCTATACCAACAGCATTCTCCGGTTCAGCGACTGCCGGCTCCCCAGATCCGCGGTGCTGGGCGAGGTCCACAAGGGCTTCGAGGTCGCCAACACCTGGCTCGGCGCCACGCGCCTGCAGGTCGCGGCCAACTGTCTCGGACGCGCGGAGCGGGCGCTCGAGCTCGCCAAGCAATGGGCGGTCGACCGCACGCAGTTCGGGCAGCAGATCGGCAAGTTCCAGGGCGTGGCGTTCAAGCTGGCCGACATGGCGGTGGAGCTGCGTGCCGCGGAGCTGCTGACGCTGGAGGCCGCCTGGAAGCTGGGTGAGAAGACCGCCACCGACATGGACATGGCGATGGCGAAACTGAAGGCCACCGAGATGCTGGCGATGGTCGCGGACGAGGCACTGCAGATCCACGGCGGCATGGGCCTCATGACGGAGTTGCCGCTGGAGCGCATCTGGCGCGACGCGCGCATCGAGCGCATCTGGGACGGCACCAGCGAAGTGCAGCGTCACATCATCTCCCGCTCCCTGCTGCGGCCGCTTGGCGGCTGACGCCGGCGGACCCGGGGGCTGCTAACGCCCCTTCCACTCCGGCTTGCGCTTCTCCGCGAAGGCGCGCGCGCCTTCCTTCAGGTCCTCCGATTGGATGACCCGCCGCACGGCATCCAGACTGTCGTGCAGCTCGAAGGCCGGATTCTCGGGGATCATCTCCGAATGGCGCAGGAGCTGTTTGATCGCCGGGAAGAGGAGGGGCGGCCCGGCGGCAAGCTGGACCGCGATCTCCCGCGCCTTCACCAGCGACTGACCCCGGGGCACGACGTGGTTGGCGAGTCCCCAGTGCTTCGCCTCGGCAGCGTCCATCCAGCGACCGGTCATCAGGAATTCCACCGCCACGTGGTACGGAATGCGCCGCCGCAGCTTGATCGTGCCGGCATCGGCCAGCACGCCGACGTTGATCTCGGGCAGCGCGAATTTCGCGTGCTCCTCCATCACGATGATGTCGCAGCCGAGCACGACCTCGAAGCCGCCGCCGCAGGCGATGCCGTTGACGGCGGCTATCAGCGGCTTGTCGAGATTGCGCGGGTGATTGAGGCCGCCGAAGCCGCCGCTTCCCCAATCCTCATCCGACTTCTCGCCCGCCGCCGCGGCCTTGAGGTCCCAGCCGGGAGAGAAAAAGCGCTCCCCGGCGCCGGTGACGATGCAGACGCGCAGCGCCGGATCGTCGCGAAAGGCGGTGAACACCTCGTTCAGCCGCCGGCTCGCGGCGAGATCGATGGCATTCGCCTTGGGCCGATCGAGCGTCACCTCGAGAACGGGGCCCGCGGTGAGGGTACGGATTCCGGCGCGCTCACTGACTTCGGTCATCTCACGTCTCCTCGGCAAGGCGAACCAGGGCATCGACCGCCACGACGCCCAGGCCGGCGGGGCGGACGATCACGGGATTCAGATCGAGCTCCAGCAGTCGGTCCACATTGTCCTCAGCATAGCGCGCGCAGGCCAACACCGCGCTCACCAGCGCGGGCAAGTCGCCGGGCGGCCGGCCGCGGTAGCCTGCGAGGAGCCTGGCGATGCCGAGCCGGCCGAGCGCCGCCTGGACCGACACCGCGGTGAAGGGCGGCAACAGGGTCGCGGTATCCTGCAGCAGCTCGGCGAGCACTCCGCCCGCGCCCATCACCAGCAGCGCGCCGAACTGCGGGTCGACCGTGATTCCGATCAGCACTTCCGCGACTGCCTCGCTCACCATCTCCTCGACGAGGAGAGTGCTCGAGATCCGCGACAGTCGGGCGGCGGCGGCGGTCGCATCCGCGGCCGTGCGCACGTTGAGGATCACGCCGCCGATATCGGACTTGTGCTCGACTGCCCCCGTTGCCTTCATCACCACGGGAAACCCGATTGCGCCAGCGGCGGCCGCGGCTTCGTCGGCCGCCACGACTCGTGAGCGTGGAATCGGCACACCATATGCCGCAAGGGCAGCCTTGCCCTCGTGCTCGGGCAGCGTTCTGCCACCGGTGCGGCCGGCTCGCGGCTGGCGGATCTCCACGGTCCCGCCGCGACCCCAGGCCGCGCCGATCGCCGCCGCGTGGTCGAGTGCCTCCAGGGCCTCCCGCTGGCCCTGCAGCGGCGTGACTCCCGCCGCGAGACAGCGGGCCCGTGTGCCGGCGGAAAGTGATTCCGGCAGTGAGCTGATGATCGCCGCGCGCGCGGGCGGACCGGGATAGGCGGCGATGAATTCCTCTATGACGGCGACATAACTGGCCGGGTCCGCCTCATCTTCAGGCGGGCAGTCGACCGTCAGGCCGACCGAGTCATAGCCGGCGCCGTGCACGATGGAGAAGAGTGACTGCAGGCGCGGCACATCGAACCAGACATGGGTGTGGAAGTCGAAAGGGTTGGCGATAGTGACCCGGTCCGACAGAAGATCGCCCAGACGCGCGCTCGTCTCGGACGAGAACGGTGGAAATTCGACCGTGAGCTGCCTCGCGGCATCGGCCGTCATCGCCATGTCGCCACCGGATGCGCCCATGATGAGCATCCGTCGTCCGGACAGTGGTCCGCCGGTATGTAACACCTTCAGCGTCTCGCAGAGGGTCGCGAGCGAATCGCAGCGCGCAATCCCGGCCTGTCGGCAGAACGCATCGAACGAGCCATCCGCGCCTGCGAGCGACCCCGTATGGCTGTGCACAGTGCGAGCCGCCGCCGCGGTGCGGCCTGTCTTGATCAGTGCGATCGGCTTGCCCGCGGCGCGAGCCCTGGCGGCAGCGCGTGCGAAGCTCGCGGTGTCCTTGATGCCTTCGATGTAGAGACCGAACGCGCTGACCCGAGGATCGTCCACCAGCCTGTCGATCAGGTCCTCGACCGCGAGCCGTGACTGATTGCCGGTGGTGATGAGATAGCCGATGGGAAGCGAGCGCTGGTTGAAGAGCAGATTGAGCGCGATGGTGCCGCTCTGACAGATGAGCGCCACGCCGCGCGCCGGCGGTGCGCCGACCAGCTGATCGGGCCACAGCGCCGCGCCGTCGAAGAGATTGATGAAGCCGTAGCAATTCGGGCCGAAGTAGGGCAGCGCGCCGGCGGCGCTCTCGAGCGCGGCGGCGAGGCGCTGGCCCTCAGCCGTGCCGGTCTCGGAGAAGCCCGCCGCAAAGCAGACGAACCCGCCGGCGCCGCGGCGTGCGAGAGCAGCGGCGATCGCCGGGACCTCGCGGTTGGGTGCGGCGATGAATGCCGCGTCCGGCGCCTCCGGAAGCTCGTCGACGGAGCGAAAATAGCGGCTCTGGGCACTCGACGGGCGGTTGGGATGAACGCGCCAGACCTCACCGGTGTAACCGATGGCCTGCGCCGCGGCCGCGGCGGCGTCCGCCCACTGACCGCCGAACAGTGCGATGTGCCGCGGTGCCAGCAGGCGCTTCAGAGTTGCGGCGCCGTTCGGGTCGTCGTCCGCCATACGTTATTTGCTGGGCAATGCCATATGGCGCGAGCCCGGTCCGGCGGCGGCCATTGCGGCGGTCGCGCGCCGCAGCTCGGCGATTGCGGCGGCAACCGGTTGCGGGAAGGGCGCCGCGCGCACGGTTGGAGTTTGGTACACGTGCAGCAGCATCACTTCGCAGGTAGCGGCCGGCTTCTGGCCGCCGTCGCAAACCAACTCCAGGGCGGCGTGGAGCCGTATCTCGTCGACACCGAGGATTCTCGCTCTCACCTCGACAGTGTCATTGACGCTGATCTCGCGTAGGAAGTGCGTGTGCATCTCCACCGTGTAAAGCGTGCATCCCGACTGACTCCGGTAGGGCTCGTCCATTCCGAGCTTGTCCATCAGGCTGTCGACGGCATAGCTGGCGATGAGCCCATAGTAAGCGTCGCGGACGTGACCGTTGTAATCGATCCACTCCGGCGCAATCGGCGTGCGATAGATCGCTACTCCGCTCACGAGCCCTCCCGTCGATCTCTGTGGCGCGCCTCAGCGCAGTTTCAGACGCTCCCGGACCTGCGCTGGAGTCAGTATCCGGGCGCCCATCGCCTCGATGATCGTACGCGCCTTCTCGACGAGCTGCGCATTACTCGCGTAGACGCCACGGCTCAAGTAGAGGTTGTCCTCCAGACCGACGCGGACGTTGCCTCCGAGAAGTATCGACTGTGCGACCCATGGCATCTGCATACGCCCGATGCCGAAGGAGGTCCACACGCAGTCCGCGGGAAGGGTGTTCACCATTGCGAGCAGATGCCCGGTATCGGCCGGCACTCCATAGGGTATCCCGGTGCACAGCTGGATCAGCGCCGGCGCCGGAATGAGATCCTCCTTGATGAGTTGCCTGACGAACCAGAGGTTGCCGGTGTCGAAGACCTCGAGCTCCGCTTTGACCCCGAGCTCGCGCAGGATGCCGGCGCCCTTGCGCAGGTAGTTGGGCGTCGAGACATAGGCCCGGTTGTCGTCGCCGAAATTGAGCGTGCCGCAATCGAGCGTGGCGATGTCCGGCCGGTAGAGGCCCTCCTGGCAGAGCTCGATGACGTGGCGCATCCGCTCCTCCTGGCTGACGAAGTCGGTGCCCGGAGCCGGGGTGTCCTCGAGCCCGTGCTCGCCGACGCAGATATAGCCGCCCATGCCGCAAGTGAGATTGACGAGGACATCGACGCCGCTTTCGCGGATCAGCTTGACGACCTCGCGATAGTGGCGGGTAGCCATGCTGAATGCGCCCGTCTCCGGCTCGCGCACGTGAATGTGTACGATGGCGGCGCCGGCTCGCGCCGCCGCGAGCGCCGAGTCGGCGATCTGCGCCGGGCTGATGGGGCAGTGGGGATTGCGGGTGACCTTGGTATCATCCCCGGTGACCGCGCACGTGATAATGACGTCGGAATTCATGTGCCTGCTCGTGCGAGTTTTGATATTATGAACGTGATAATAAAATAAGCCGGCAGCGGCCGCAAGCGACGGTGGAGACGATCATGCAGACGCAGATGTTGATCGATGGCCGGCTCCTCGGCGGCGAAGGGCCGCCGGAAGACATCCTGGACCCCGCCACGGGAACGAGGATCGCCGCCGTGCCGGCGGCCACTCCCGAGCAGGTGAACGCAGCAGTGGCGGCCGCCGAGCGCGCCTTCGCCGGCTGGGCGGCCACCGCGCCGAAAGACCGCGCCGCCGCCCTGTTGCGCATCGCGGACCGCCTGGAAAGCGATGCTGCCGACTACGCCCTGCTCGAGTCGCAGAACACCGGCAAGCCCCTCGCGGCGATGCTGGCCGATGAGATACCCGCCATCGCCGACGTGTTCCGCTTCTACGCCGGTGCATGTCGCACCTCGGTCGGCCCCCTGGCCGGCGAGTACCTGCCCGGCAACACCAGCTTCATTCGCCGCGATCCCGTCGGGGTCGTGGCCTCGATCGCTCCCTGGAACTATCCCTTGATGATGGCGGCCTGGAAGCTCGCCCCGGCTATCGCGGCAGGCAATACGGTGGTACTGAAGCCATCCGAGCAGACCCCGCTCACGGCACTGAAGCTCGCGGAAGCCCTCGCGGAGCTGCTGCCCGCAGGAGTGGTGAACGTGATCTGCGGCCGCGGCGAGCCCGTCGGCAAGCTGCTGGTCTCACATCCCCGCGTGCGCATGGTGTCCCTGACCGGCGATGTATCCACGGGCCAGAAAATCCTCGCACTCGCAGCCGGCAACCTCAAGCGAACTCACCTCGAGCTGGGCGGCAAAGCGCCTGTCCTGGTCTTCGATGACGCCGATCTGCAGGCCGTCATTTCCGGCATCCGCACCTTCGGCTACTACAACGCCGGACAGGATTGCACCGCCGCCTGCCGCCTCTACGCCGGTGCCCGCATCCACGATCGCCTGGTAGCCGACCTCACCGCCGCCGTCAGCAGCATCAAAGTGGGCTCCCAACGCGACTCCGGCGTGGAGATGGGCCCCCTGATTTCCTCCTCCCAACGCGACCGGGTGTCAGGCTTCATCGAGCGGGCCGCAGCGCTGCCGCACATCGAGATCACCACCGGCGGCCGCCCCCGCACCGGCAGCGGCTTCTTCTACGAGCCCACCATCATCGCCGGCGCCCGTCAGACCGACGAGATCGTGCAACGCGAAGTGTTCGGCCCCGTAATCTCCATCACCCGCTTCACCGATCCCGAAGAAGCCATCACCTGGGCCAACGACTCCGAATACGGTCTCGCCTCCTCGATCTGGACCCGCGACGTCTCCCGCGCGATGCAGGTGGCCGCCCGCCTGCAATACGGTGTCACCTGGGTCAACACCCACTTCTCCACGATCAGCGAAATGCCCCACGGCGGCTTCAAACGCTCCGGCTACGGCAAGGACCTGTCCGTCTTCGCGCTCGATGACTACACGGTCGCGCGTCACATCATGGTCAAGCTGTAGAGCAGCCGATGCGGCGGCTCTCCGTTGCGCTCCTTGCAGTTGCCTGTGCGGTAACCGCCTGTAGCCACCCTCGGCACGAGAAAGTGCTTTATCTCTACAACTGGGCCGATTACATCGGCAAGGACACGGTAAAGGATTTCGAAGCCAGGACGGGGATTCGCGTCGTCTACGATACCTACGACTCGGATGAGGCCCTGGAGGCCAAGCTGCTTGCCGGCGACTCCGGCTACGACGCGGTGACGACGTCCTCCGACTTCTTCGCCCGCCAGATCCAGGCTGGCGTCTACCGGCCCCTCGACCGCAGCAAGCTCACCAACTGGAAGAATCTCGACCCGCACGTACTGGCGATGATGGCCTGGGCCGACCCCGGCAACCGCTACGCCGCCCCCTACATGCGCCACGTGAACGGCTTCGCCTACAACGTCGATGCCATTCGCGCCCGCATGCCCAACGCCCCCGTCGATAGCCTGGACATGATCTTCAACCCGAAGGTGATCGCCCGCTTTGCCGGCTGCGGCGTCTCATTCCTCGACTCGGACGAAGATGTGCTGCAGCTGGCCCTCAACTACCTGCACATCGACCCCAACACCACCCGTCCCGAGGATTACCTCAAAGCCGAGAAGCTGCTCCTCGCCGTCCGTCCCTACATCCGCGCATTCGACTCCGAGGAATACATGAACGGACTCATCAACGGCGATTTCTGCATTTCCATGTCCTGGTCGGGCGACTACGCCGTGGCCGAGGCGCGCGCCCGCGCCGTGGGCCTGCGCGTCAATCTGGCCTTCACGGTCCCGCGGGAAGGCGCCGGTCTATCGTTCGATGCGTGGCTGATACCCGCGGACGCTCCCCATCCGCAGGCCGCGCTCGAGTGGTTGAATTACCTGATGGAGCCCAAGGTCATCGCAGCGGTCACCAACCAGATCGAGTACGGCAACGATAACGCCGCGGCCGACCCCTACGTCGATCCCGAGATCCTGCACAACTCCGCCATTTATCCGACCCCCGAGGTGGAGGCGCGACTCTACGGCTCCAAGGAAGTCTCGGCGCCGCTCGAGCGGCTGCGCACGCGCGTCTGGATGAAGGTCAAGACGGGGATCTGAGCGCCTGCGGCTCGTCCGCGTGCACCGCCATCCGCATCTCGAGCTCGCGCCGCCGCTCGCTGCGGCGCATCAGCCAGCCGGCGAAGATGACACAACTGCCCACAATGCCGATGATCAGGCTGGCGAGCGCATTGATGTCCGGGCTCACACCGAGCTTCACCTTGGAGTAGATCAGCATTGGCAGCGTCGTGGCTCCCGGGCCGGTGACGAAGCTCGAGATGACGAGGTCATCCAGTGAGAGCGTGAAGGAGAGCAGCCAGCTCGAGACGATGGCCGGCGAGATGATGGGCAGCGTGATCTCGACGAATGCCCGGGCTGGGCCGGCGCCGAGGTCCTGTGCGGCTTCTTCCAGCGAGCGGTCGGCGCCGTGCAGGCGCGATTGGACCGTGACCGTCACGTAGGCGATGCAGAACGTGACGTGAGCGAGGACCAGGGTGAGAAAGCCCCGATGCGGCCAGGAGAAGGTCTGCAGCAGCGAGACGAAGAGCATCAGCTGGGTGATGCCGGTGATGACCTCCGGCATGACGAGCGGCGCGGTAACCATGCCGCTCAGCAGCAGCCGTCCGGGGAATCTGACGAAGCGCACCAGCGCGATCGCGGCCAGCGTGCCGAGGACCACCGCCGCCGTGGAGGCCGAGAGTGCCACTTCGAGCGACAGCAGCCCCGCATCGAGCAGCTGGCGGTTGTGCAGCAGCTGCACGTACCAGGCGGTGGACAGG
>DATAXF010000118.1:0-4356 GCA_036273095.1 Steroidobacteraceae bacterium
CGAACACGGCGAGCTGCAGCGCGAAGCCGCGCAGATTCCGCCGCGACAGGGCATCGTAAAACGGCTGGTTCCAGCGGTTGAGGCGCACCTGGCCGTAGGCGGTCACCACGACGACGGCGACCGCGGCGCCCGTGATCCAGAGGATTGCGCCGCGGGCCGGCGAAGCCCACAGCGCTTGCAGCATCATGTCGAGCTGCGACACGAGGCTGGCGTCCGCGGGGTCGTTCTGTCCGGCCGCCGTCACAGTCTCTCCCGAAGGTTCTGCCATACTCGATGCTCCGTAAGCGCGAGCCGCAAAGATACATTGCCTTCGGTAAGCAACCACAGACTTTGCCCGGCGCTCGCTGCAGTGCTGCTCGGACTTGTCGGTTGCGCTTCGGGGCCGCGGCGAGTGCAGGCGCCCACCCGCGGCTACTGCGTCGCGGGCCACGGCTGTTACCGCGTGCTCGCCTCGGGGGCGGGATATCGGGCGAGCGGCATCGCTTCGTGGTATGGCAGCGGCGATGCGGGCAGACCGACAGCGAGCGGCGCTCCCTTCGATCCCGCTGCGATGCGGATCGCCCACAAGACCCTGCCATTCGGCACCTGGGTCAGAATTCGCAATGTGAGCAACGGCCGCGAGGCCGTGGCCATGGTCGATGATCGCGGGCCGTTCTATGGCGGCCGGGTAATCGACGCGACGCCCGCTGTCGCTGAGCGGCTGGGCTTTTACGGCAACGGGACGGCACGCGTGAAAGTCACGGACGTGCCGGCTACAGAGCTCAGCGCGGCGCAGCGGGCTGCCGCGCGGACCGATGAGCGGAGCGCTGTCACTTACGCGCGTCGCCATCCGCACGGGATCCTTGCAGAGGCGGGCCACGTGGCAATACGCGGCGTCGTCGACATCACGACTACCGGGGTCAAGATCGTCGTAGGTGTCGTGCGCGGCATGTTCGAGCTGGGCTGGGACGCTCTCAAAGCGCTGTGAGCGGTGGCCTTGCTGCCGCGGCGGGCCCCCTTAAGATGGAGTCATGGCCACTGGCAATTCCTCATTCGTCCCTTTGTTCGCGCACCCGGAGCTTGCGCCCCACGCGCTGCGGCGGGTTGCCGCCCGTGCCGAGGTCGCAGGCCCGGATTCGCTGCGGTTTCAGTACGTGCTCGAGGCCGACCCGCAGCTCATCCGTATCCCATCGCCAGTGGCGGACGCAGGAAGGACCGACAAGCTCTGGGCGCATACGTGCTTCGAGGCGTTCGTCGGCCTTTGCGACTCCCCCGGCTATCTGGAGCTCAACTTCTCGCCTTCCGGGCAGTGGGCGGCATACCGCTTCGACTCCTACCGGCAGGGGATGGCGCCCGCCCTGGAAGAGGCACCGCAGCTCGCGATTCAGCAGCGCGCGGCGAGGCTGGAGCTGCAGGCCGAGGTACGGCTCGGCGGGGGTCTCCTCGCCATGGGGCCTGGCTCGGGGGCATCCCGGCCACGGCTCAGGCTCGCTTTGAGCACGGTAGTAGAGGACCGGGAGGGCAGACTGTCATACTGGGCGCTGCGCCACCCGCCCGGGCGGCCGGATTTCCACCACCCCGAAGGCTTTTCGCTCGAGCTCGAGCTTCCCAGTCAACCTTTCAATTCCCCATGAAGTTCGGCATCGATCGTCTGCTCGAGGAGCCGCAGCTCCGCAAGCCCCTCGCCGGAAGGCGCGTGGCGCTGCTGGCTCATCCTGCTTCCGTCACGCGCAATCTCGTGCATTCCCTGGATGCCCTGGCGGCGCTCGGTGACGTTCGGCTGACGGCCGCCTTCGGACCCCAGCATGGCCTGCGCGGCGACAAGCAGGACAACATGATGGAGTCGGCCGACTTCGTCGATCCGGTGCATGGGATACCCGTCTTCAGCCTTTACGGCGAGGTGAGGCGACCGACGGATCGCATGATGGACAGTTTCGATGACCTGCTGGTCGACCTGCAGGATGTCGGTTGCCGCATCTATACCTTCGTGACGACGCTGCGGTACGTCCTGGAGGAGGCCGCCAGGCGGCGCAAGACGGTATGGGTGCTCGACCGCCCGAATCCCGTCGGCCGCCCTGTCGAGGGCCTGTCGTTGCGCCCGGGCTGTGAGAGTTTCGTTGGCCCGGCGCCGATGCCGATGCGCCACGGGCTGACACTCGGGGAGCTGGCGCGCTGGTTCGTCTCGACGCTGAAGCTCGATGTCGACTGTCAGGTCATTGCGCTGGACGGCTGGGAGCCCAATGCCGCGCCGGGCTACGGCTGGCCGATGTGGCAGCGTACCTGGGTCAACCCGAGCCCCAACGCCCCCAGCCTGTGGATGGCGCGGTGTTATCCCGGTACGGTGATGTTGGAAGGAACGACCCTGTCGGAAGGGCGCGGCACCACGCGGCCGCTGGAAGTCTTCGGCGCGCCGGATCTCGATGTGCGCACGCTGCTCGCAACCATGCGCGAGCTGGCGCCGACCTGGATGCGCGGTTGCCGGACGCGGGCCTTCTGGTTCGAGCCCACCTTCCACAAGCACGTGGGCAAGCTCTGCGCCGGCGTGCAATTCCACGTCGAGGACCCGATCTACTACGACCACGACGCTTTCCGGCCGTGGCGGCTCATGGCCCTCGCTTTCAAGGCGCTGCGGCAGCTCGTGCCCGACTATCCGTTATGGCGCGACTTTGCCTATGAGTACGAGCGCGGCCGTCTCGCGATCGACGTCATCAACGGCAGCGACCTCCTGCGGCGTTGGGTAGACGATCCGGCGGCCGCGCCCGCAGACCTGGACGCACTCGCGGCGAAGGATGAGGCGGCATGGAGTGCGGAGCGGCAGGCGTACCTGCTCTACTGAGTACGTATGCAGACCGCTCGCGACATCACGGGTTATCGCAGGCACTGGGCCGAGCGCTTCGGCACGGCGCCCTTCCTGCCCATGTCCCGCGCCGAGATGGACGAGCTCGGCTGGGACAGCTGCGACGTCATCATCGTGACCGGCGATGCCTATGTCGATCATCCGAGCTTTGGCATGGCCATCGTCGGGCGAGTGCTCGAAGCGCAGGGCTTCAGGGTGGGGATGATCGCGCAGCCCGACTGGCATAGCGCGGCTGCGTTCACGGCGCTGGGCCGCCCCAACCTGTTCTTCGGCATCACTGCCGGCAACATGGACTCCATGGTCAACCGCTACACGGCCGACCGCCGGCTGCGCAGCGACGATGCCTACACGCCGGGAGGAGTCGGCGGCAAGCGGCCCGACCGCTCCGTGATCGTCTACGCCCAGCGCGCGCGGGAGGCTTTCAAGGATGTGCCGATCGTCGTCGGCGGCATCGAAGCCTCGTTGCGCCGCATCGCGCATTTCGACTACTGGTCGGAAAAGGTGCGCCGCTCGGTGCTGCTCGATGCGAAGGCGGACCTGCTGGTCTACGGCAACGGCGAGCGGCAGATCTGCGAGATCGCCCATCGCCTGGCGGCCGGCGAATCGATCCGCGACATCACGGACATGCGCGGCACCGCGCTGGCGCGCAAAGCGGTCCCCGAGGGTTGGATCGAGATTGACTCGACGCATCTCGATGCGCCGGGCCCGGTCACGCCGCACGCCGATCCATACGCCATGGACCCCGAGCGGGCGGTGCCGGATCGTACGGAGCCGGATCGTAAGGAGCCGAACGCCGCCGCCGCGGCCAGCGAAAAAGTCGTGCGCTTCGTGCGCCGCGTGAAGAACGCGGATCGCGGACGCAGCGTCATCCGCATGCCTTCCTTCGAGCAGGTCGCGGCGGACCCGGTGTTGTATGCGCATGCCAATCGCATCCTGCATCTGGAGGCGAATCCCGGCAATGCGCGCGCGCTGGTGCAGCGTCACGGTGACCTCGAGGTATGGCTGAACCCGCCGCCCATTCCGCTGACCACGGCGGAAATGGACTGGGTGTACGAGCGCGCCTACCGCCGCCGGCCGCATCCGGCGTACGGCGATGCCAACATTCCCGCCTACAAGATGATCCGCTTCTCGGTCGCGATCCAGCGCGGCTGTTTCGGCGGCTGCACCTTCTGCTCCATCACCGAGCACGAAGGCCGCATCATCCAGAGCCGCTCGCAGAGCTCCATCGTCCGTGAGGTGGAGACCATCCGGGACGAGGTGCCGGGCTTCACGGGCGTCATCTCCGACCTCGGCGGCCCCACGGCCAACATGTACCGGCTTGCCTGCCGCAGCCGCGAGATCGAGAGCGCCTGCCGCCGGCCGTCCTGCGTGTATCCCGGGATCTGCCCCAACCTCAACACCGATCATTCCCCGCTGATCAAACTCTATCGGCGTGCGCGTGCCTTGCCGGGCATCAAAAAGGTTCTGATCGCCTCGGGCGTCCGCTACGACCTGGCGAGCGAATCTCCGGAGTATGTGAA
>DATAXF010000119.1:0-8347 GCA_036273095.1 Steroidobacteraceae bacterium
GAATCGCCGCGGTCGCGGCCCTCCGAGCCCTCGGCACCGCGCCCAATGGCCCCGAGGAGGAGGCGGTACTTCCGGACCCCATGGTGAGAGATATCGAGCGCGAGCGCTCGGCGTGGGTCCGTGCCATGACGTTGAGATCAACAGCGGCACCGTTTGTCTGCCAGTGCGAGGAAGTGACGGCGGCAGAAGTTCTCGAGTTGAGGCCTCCCCGCTATCTGCATTGGCGGGACGACACTCCCGAAGCCTGGCGGCCCGGCCTGGTGGATCCGCAGGGGTCGCCCCATCCCGATGTGGTGAAACGGCTCACCCGGGCCGGAATGGGACCGTGTCAGGGACGGCGCTGTCGCGAGCAGATCGCGGCGCTCATGGCCTTGGGCACGGGCAGCGCGCTCGCCGACGTTCCGCTTGCGACGTACCGCCCGCCGGTGCGTCCGCTGCGCCTCGCGCAACTGGCGGCGTTGCCCGAGGCGGCTGCAATGGGCGAGGGCTGGGAGAGTTGGTTCGGCATACCCTCGCAATGGACCCCGTTCTGGCGGCTCGAATGAGCTCTGGCGACGGCGCGGGCGCCACGGTCGTCATCATCGGCGGGGGTGTCACCGGGCTCAGCGCCGGGTGGTGGCTGGCTCGCGATGGAGTCGATGTCCTCGTGATCGAGGCGGGCGCCGCGGGCTGGGGAGCTTCGGGACGCAACGGCGGCGGCTGCTCGCATCATCACAGCCCGCTCTTCCGGGAAGAGCAGCGCCTGTGGCCTCTCATGGACGAGCTGCTCGGCTATCCGACCGAATTCCAGCCCAATCGGATCCGCATTGCGCTCGATGAACGGCAATTCGAGCTCTACCGGCGCGCGCTCGACAACGGCGCGCAACAGGGCTTCCGCTCCGATGTGTTGGATCCCGGGCAGCTTCGGGAGCTCGTGCCGCTCGCCGGAGACAACGTCTTCGGCGGCTACTTCCACCATTTCGGCGGCCACGCGAATCCTCATCGCACGCTGCAGGCTTATGCCTGGGCGATGCGCGATTGCGGAGGGCGGCTGCTGCAGCACACCCGCGCTCTGGGTTTCGAGATGCGCGGCAACGGCATAGGGGCCGTAAGAACGAGCCGCGGCACCTTTGCCTGCGACCACGTCGTCATCGCCGCGGGACCTGCGACCGGAGAGCTCGCGGCCCTGGTCGGAGTGATGGTGCCGCTGATGAGCGCTCGGGCCGAGATGATCGTGACCGAGCCGCTGCCGCTCATGAAGCTGGGCGGCGTCGATGGCAACGGGCTCTACGGCCGGCAAACCTTGCGTGGCAATCTCGCATACGGCGGCGGTCCTCACGAATGGATCGATGTCGCGGATGTGACGCAAACACGTCCGTACTCGACACCGCTGCAAGGTAGCATCGCGCGCCGGCTCTGCGAGCTGCTGCCAAAGGCCGCGCATGCGCGTGTCATACGGAGTTGGGCGGGATTCATCGAGAATACGCCCGACGGACGGCCCATCATCGACCGTCCCGCCGGGCTGGAGAACCTGACGATTGCGACCCTTTCGAGCGTGGGATTCGGGCTCTCGCCAGCCGCCGGCCGGGCGATCCGCGATCTGGTGATCAGCGGGACCTGCGGGTTCGCCGATCTGTCGTCGCTACAACTGAGCCGTTTTGCGAGCCTGGAGCCCGATTGGCCGGCGCTCCGGGGCTGGCTGCCCAGCGCCGTCGGCGGCGGCGAATGAGCGGCGCTCGTGGGTAGGCGGAATGCCGTAGCGGCGCTTGTAAGCGTGACAGAAATGAGACGGCGAGCCGAAGCCGCATTCGAGCGCTATGGTGCGCAGCGACCCCACTGTGCGGCGCAGCAGAGTGCGCGCCTTGGCGAGGCGCAGATCAAGATAGAAGGCCTTGGGCGAGGAGCCGATGTGGTCGCGGAAGAGCCGCTCGACCTGACGGACCGAGATGTTGGCGCGCTGCGCCATCTGCCGCAGCTCCATCGGCTCATCGAGCGCCCCCTCCATCGACGCGATAACCTGGATCAGCTTCGGGTTCTCGATGCGATAGCGCGCATGCAGATCGAGCCGCTGCCGCTCCTCCCGCGTCCGCACCTGTTGATGGATGAACTGCTCGGCAACCGCGAGGGCGAGCTGGCTGCCGCCTGCCTGACTGATGAAATGCACCATCATGTCGAGTGCGGCGGTTCCCCCGGAACAGGTGAACACATTGCGGTCGATGACATAGAGATCTTCCGTGACCTCGAGCTGCGGATACCGCGTGCGGAACGCCTCGAGGTATTCCCAGTGAACCGTGCAGCGCCGCCCGGCGAGGAGTCCCGCCTCCGCGAGAAGGAAGGATCCGCTGCTGATGGCGCCGACGACGGTGCCGTGACGCGCCAGGCGACGCAGTTGATGGTGCAGCCTGGTGCTGCGCTCGACCTCGGGAGCCTCGAGACCGGCGCACACGATGATCATGTCGGCCTTGTCGAGCTCCGCAAGCGACCCCTGGGTGGCGACGGAGATTCCGTTGCTGGCCTCCACGGGGTTGCCCTCCGCCGAGACCAGTTGCCATTCGAAGAGTGCGGAGCCGCTCAAACGGTTGGCGGCGCGCAGCGGCTCGAGGCAGGCCGCAAACGCCATCATCGAGAAGCGGGGAACGAGCAGAAACGCCATTCGAACAGGCTTACCCGAGGATCCGAGCGCCATCGCGCCTCCTGCCCGGCAGGTGCGATACCGGGCCGCGGCGCTAATGTAGCACGGGTAAGATAAGGCCCCATGCGCTATTCGATCTTCAGTCTGCTGCGACAGGCCCTGGCGGGGCATCAGGGATGGGAGCCTGCGTGGCGCGATGCCGCACCGAAATCCGACTACCAGGTGATCATCATCGGAGGGGGAGGGCACGGTCTCTCGACGGCGCACTATCTCGCAAAAGTATACGGCATCAGCGATGTGGCGGTCCTCGAGAAGGGGTGGATCGGACTCGGCAATGCGGGACGCAACACGACCATCATCCGCTCGAACTATCTGCTGGCCGGAAACAACCCGTTCTACGAGCTCTCGATGAAACTCTGGGAAGGGCTCGAGCAGGACTTGAATTACAACACGATGGTGAGTCAGCGGGGCGTATTGAACCTGTATCACTCGGACTCGCAGCGTGACGCTTATGTGCGCCGGGGTAACGCGATGCGCATGCATGGCGTCGATGCCGAGTTGCTGGACGCTCGCGACGTCAGACGGATGCTGCCCTTTCTCGACTTCGAGAATGCGCGCTTTCCGATACAAGGAGGGCTGCTGCAGCCGCGCGGCGGGACGGCGAGGCATGACGCCGTGGTGTGGGGCTACGCTCGCGCAGCGAGCGGACGCGGTGTCGACATCGTGCAGAACTGCGAGGTCACCGGATTCATCCGGGAAGGCGGCAGGATTACCGGCGTGCATACTTCGCGCGGCGACATCAGGGCGCGCAAGATCGGCATGGCGGTCGCCGGCAACACCTCGAACGTCGCGCGCATGGCCGGATTGCGCCTGCCGATCGAAAGCCACGTGCTGCAGGCGTTTGTGTCGGAGGCCATCAAGCCACTCGTTCCCTGTGTCGTGACCTACGGCGCAGGACATTTCTACGTCAGCCAGTCGGACAAGGGCGGCCTCGTCTTCGGCGGCAACATCGACGGTTACAACTCATACGCGCAGCGCGGCAACCTGCCGACGGTGGAGGACGTGTGCGAAGGCGGCATGGCGCTGATGCCCGTCATCGGGCGGGTGCGTGTCCTGCGCTCCTGGGGAGGAATCATGGACATGTCCATGGATGGCTCGCCGATCATCGACCAGACGCCGATCGAGGGGCTCTACCTGAATGGCGGCTGGTGTTACGGCGGGTTCAAGGCCACCCCGGCCTCCGGTTATTGCTTTGCCCACCTGCTCGCGCGGGACGAGCCGCACGAGGTGGCGCGCGCCTACCGCCTCGACCGGTTCGCGACCGGTCATCTGCTCGATGAGAAGGGGCAGGGGCCGCAACCGAATCTGCACTGAGTCGCCATGCGTATCGAATGTCCTTTCTGCGGGGAGCGGGATGTCAGCGAGTTCAGCTATCTCGGTGACGCGGCCTTCCAGCGCCCGCCGCCCGACACGGAGGATGTCGCCGACCGCTTCTACGAAGCCGTGTATCTGCGCGAGAATCCAGCGGGGCCGCATCAGGAGCTGTGGTATCACGCCAGCGGCTGTCTCTCGTGGCTGCGGGTGACTCGGAACACACGCACTCACGAAATTCTTGCCGTGCAGCCTGCGGGGAAGGCACCGCACTCGTGAGCACCTACCGCCTGAAGGAAGGCGAGGGAGCCATCCGCCGCGATCGAGCCCTCTGCTTCACGTTCGACGGCAAGCGCTACGCGGGTCATCCTGGCGACACGCTGGCTTCCGCACTGCTCGCAGCGGGGGTGAGGCTGATTGCCCGCTCCTTCAAATATCACCGCCCGCGCGGCATTCTCACGGCCGGCTCGGAGGAGCCCAACGCGCTGGTGGAGCTGCGGACCGGGGCGCGCCGCGAGCCGAACACGCGCGCAACCGTCGTGGAGCTCTTCGACGGCCTCGAAGCCCGCAGTCAGAATTGCTGGCCGTCGCTGCGCTTCGACTTCGGCGCGATCAACTCCAGCCTGTCTTCCCTCTTCATCGCCGGCTTTTACTACAAGACCTTCATGTGGCCGGCGGCCTTCTGGGAGAAAGTCTACGAGCCGGTCATCCGGCGGGCGGCGGGACTCGGCCGCGCCAGCCTCGAGGCCGATCCCGATACGTACGAGAAGGCACACGCGTTCTGCGACCTGTTGGTTGTCGGTGGCGGCCCGGCCGGTCTCGCCGCCGCGCTGGCCGCCGGCAGAGCCGGTGCTCGCGTGATCGTCTGTGATGAGGACTTCCTTCTGGGCGGCCGCCTGAATGGTGATCGCCACCTGATCGACGGCACGGGCGGCGCGCTTTGGGCGAGGCAAGTCGCCGACGAGCTCGCCTCGATGCCCGAGGTGCGAGTGATGACCCGAACCACGGTATTCGGGGCGTACGACGGCAACACGCTCGGCGCGCTCGAGCGCGTGGCGGATCATGTACCTGCACCCGCTGCGCACCAGGTCCGGCAACGACTCTGGAAGATCGTCGCCCGCCGGACGGTGCTCGCCGCCGGCGCGCTGGAGCGGCCCATCGTCTTCGGCGGCAACGATCGGCCGGGTGTCATGCTCGCGTCCGGTGTGCGTACTTATGTGAATCGGTTCAGAGTGACACCGGGGCACCGAACCGCGGTCTTTACGACCTGCGATGACGGTTGGAAGACGGCCTTCGATCTCCTGGACGCGCATGTCGAGGTGCCTGTGATCGTCGATGCGCGGCGGCAAATTCCCGCACCGCTCGAGAAGGAGGCGGCACATCGCAGCTTACGCGTGATGCTGGGAGCGCAGATTCTCGACGCCCATGGCGCCAGGGGAGTCAGTGGTATCGATGTGCGCGACGAGCGTGGCCGAACGATACGGATTGCGACGGATGCTCTGGCGGTCGCGGGAGGCTGGGATCCAAACACGGCGTTGTCTACTCACCTGGGAGGGCGCCCGCGGTGGTCCGATGTCATATGTGCGCACGTGCCCGCCGAGTTGCCACGCGGCATGATCGCCGTCGGCGCCGCGGCCGGCGATTTCTCTCTGGCAGGCGCGCTGCGCACAGGAGCCGCCGCGGGGAGTGAGGCTGCGTGCGCCTCGGGATTCGAGGCGGCGGCGTGGAGTCCCCCGCGTGTCGATGATGAGGCGGTAGCCGGGGCCCCGCTCTGGTTCGTGTCAGGCGCTCGCGGCAAGGCGTTCGTCGATCCCCAGCACGACGTGACGACCAAGGATATCGCCGTCGCGGTGCGCGAGGGCTTTTACTCCGCGGAGCTGCTAAAGCGGTATACGACGTTGGGCATGGGTACGGATCAGGGCAAGACGTCGGCTCTCAACGGACACGCGCTCGTTGCCGCTCTCACCGGGCGCGCACCGGCTGACTTCGGAACCATCGCCTCCCGGCCGCCCTACACGCCGGTTGCGATCGGCGCGCTCGCGGGCGTGCACCGCGGCCCGGACTTCAGGCCATGCCGCCTGACGCCGAGCCATCGCTGGGCAGAAAGCATGGGTGCGACCTTCGTGGATCTCGGCGAGTGGCGTCGCGCCAAGGCATTTCCGCTCGCAGGCGAGGAAGACTGGAAGCGCACGCTGGTGCGGGAGGTCCGCGGGGTGCGCGGCGGTGTTGGCGTCTGCGACGTCTCGACGTTGGGAAAGATCGACGTGCAAGGCGCGGATGCCTGTGCCTTCCTCGAGCGGGTGTACGCGAACACGATCTCGACCCTGCCCGTGGGCAAAGCGCGATACGGCATCATGCTGCGCGAAGACGGCATCGTTTTCGATGACGGAACCGTGGCCCGCCTCGCGCCGTTGCACTTCGCGCTCTCGACGACGAGCGCACACGCGGTCAAGGTGCTGCAGCACCTCGAGCACGCGCGGCAGGTGCTCTGGCCCGAGCTCGATGTCCAGCTTGCATCGACGACCGAGCAATGGGCGCAGTTCGCCGTTGCCGGCCCACGCTCGCGCGCTCTCCTCGAGCGGCTGCTCGCCGGCGTCCTCGATGTCTCGAATGCAGGCTTTCCCTATCTCGCCTGCGCGGAGTTTCAGTGGCAGGGCCAGCCGGCGCGGCTGTTCCGTATTTCCTTCTCCGGAGAGCTCGCCTACGAGCTCGCGGTGCCCGCGCGCCGGGGGGAGCCCGCCATACGCGCAATCATGACGGCCGGGGAGGACCTCGGTGTCGTGCCATACGGCATGGAGGCTCTCGGGACGATGCGCATCGAGAAGGGTCACATGACCGGCGCCGAGCTCAATGGCACGACGACGGCGCACGACCTCGGCCTCGGACGAATGATGTCGGCGCAGAAGGACTACATTGGCCGGGTGCTCGCGACCAGGCCCGGCCTCAGCGCGCCGGACCGGCCGGCACTGATCGGTTTGAAACCCTCGCGGCTGGATGCGAGGCTCACCACCGGCGCCCATTTCCTGCGGCTCGGCGCGCAGCCGAGCCTGGCGAACGATGAGGGCTTCATCAGCTCGGTGACCTTTTCGCCGACGCTGGGACACTGGATCGGACTCGGCTTCCTGAAGAGGGGCCGCGACCGGATCGGCGAGAAGGCTCGGGCGCATGATCCGTTGACGAGCGGCGATGTGGAGGTCGAAATCATGAATCCCGTATTCTACGACCCCGACGGCAAGCGGCTGAAGGCTTGAGCATGCACGCGGATCCAACCATCATCGAGGCTTCCGCCTTCGCAGGGCTGCCGGCGGCCGTTGGCAGCGGCGGCGGCGTGATCGCCACGGAGCGCCATGGCCTCGGGGTCGCGCGCCTCGCGGCGCGGCGAGGGCAGAGCGCCAGATTGACGGAGCTCTTTCGAGCAAGCCTCGGTGCCGAGCTTCCGAGCGGACCGCGGCGAACGAGTCTCGGCGACGTCGGGGTCGCGGGCGTCGGCCCGGAGACCTGGCTGGCCACGCGCGATGGCGCAGGCAACGCCTTCGCGGAGTCATTACGTCGATTGCTCGGCGACTGCGCCGCGGTTTCCGACCAGAGCGATGCCTATGTCATTCTCCGGCTTACCGGTCCCAAGGTGCGCGATATGTTGGCTAAGCTGGTTCCCATCGACGTCCACCCCCGAGGTTTTCAGGTAAATGACGTCGCGCAAACCGTCTGCGGATACGTGAATGTCACGTTGTGGCGCCTGGAGGACAGCGCTCAGAGCGATCCCGCGTTCGAGATCTGGGCCGGGCGGAGCCTCGCGGTCAGCCTGCATCAGGCCATCTGCCACGGCGCAGCGGAGTTCGGCTTTGTGAGAGAGACCACATGAGCGACCGCCGCACCACCTCACTGGCCGAGCGGTGGTACGCCGCCGGCATGATGTGCCTGGTCTACACGCTCAGCATTTCCGATCGTTATTCGATCTCGACGGTACTCGAGCCCATCCGACGGGAGCTGCATCTCTCCGATGCGAACATCGCGTTCCTCACCGGCGTGTCGCTGGCCATCTTCTATGTCATCTTCGGCTTTCCGCTCTCGTGGCTGATCGACCGCCGCAGCCGCCGCAACATCATCGGGATCTGTCTCATCGCCTGGTCCGTGCTGACGGCGGCCACCGGGATCGCGCGCAGCTACTGGCAGCTCCTCTGGGCGCGGATCGGTGTCGGCGTCGGAGAGGCCGGCGGCACCCCCGGCGCCAACTCCATCCTGTCGGATTTCTTTCCGGCATCGCGCCGTGCCATGGCGTTGTCGGTTTTCTCCCTGGGCGCCCCGATCGGCGCCTGGCTCGGCTCGCAGGTGGCCGGCGCGATCGCTTACCGGTACGGCTGGCGC
>DATAXF010000120.1:0-13595 GCA_036273095.1 Steroidobacteraceae bacterium
GGCAGCGCATCGGCTCCGGACCCGCGCGCATCATCCGTGACGTCGCCGAGATGGCGCGCGTCCAGGCGGGCGATGTGTTGGTCGCCGACATGACCGATCCGGACTGGGAGCCGGTCATGAAGCGCGCGGCGGGGATCGTCACCAACCGCGGCGGCCGCACCTGCCACGCGGCCATCATCGCGCGCGAGCTCGGCATCCCCGCCGTGGTCGGCTGCGGCGATGCCACGCAGCGGATCGGCGAGGGCCAGGAGGTCACCGTCTCCTGCGCCGAGGGTGACACCGGGTACGTCTACACGGGCCTGCTCGAGTACGAGCGCAAGCAGATCGAGCTCGACTCGCTGCCGAAGATCGCGGTAAAGATCATGATGAACGTCGGCAACCCCGATCGGGCGTTCGACTTCGCGGGGATCCCCCACCGCGGCGTCGGGCTCGCGCGGCTGGAGTTCATCGTCAACCGCATGATCGGCGTGCACCCGCGCGCGATCCTCGAGTATGAGCGCCTGGAGGAGGACCTGAAGGCGCAGATCCGCACCCAGACCAGCGGTTATGCCGACCCGGTCACTTTCTATGTGGAGAAGCTCGCGGAGGGCATTGCGCAGATCGCGGCGGCGTTCGCGCCGGAGCCGGTGATCGTGCGCCTGTCGGACTTCAAGTCCAACGAGTACGCCAACCTCATCGGCGGCAGCAGCTACGAGCCGCACGAGGAAAACCCGATGCTCGGGTTCCGCGGCGCCTCGCGCTATGTCGATGAGAACTTCCGTCCCTGCTTCGAGCTCGAGTGCCGCGCCTTGAAGCGCGTGCGCGACCTCATGGGCCTCACCAACGTGCAGGTGATGGTTCCCTTCGTGCGCAGCGTCAAGGAAGCGAAAAAAGTGACGGAGCTGTTGGCCGCCAACGGCCTCGGCCGCGGCGAGAACGGCCTGAAGGTGATCATGATGTGCGAGCTGCCGACCAACGCGCTGCTCGCGGACGAGTATCTCGAGCACTTCGACGGCATGTCGATCGGGTCCAACGACCTGACTCAACTCACGCTCGGCCTCGATCGGGACTCCGCGATCGTGGCGCAGCACTTCGACGAGCGCGATGAGGCGGTCAAGCGCCTGCTCTCCATGGCCATTACCGCCTGCCGCAAGCGCGGCAAGTACGTCGGCATCTGCGGCCAGGGCCCCTCGGACCACCCCGACCTCGCGCGCTGGCTGGCCGATCAGGGCATCGAGAGCATGTCCCTCAATCCCGATACGGTGGTCGAGACCTGGATGTTCCTGGCCGGGGAATCGGTGAAGGCTACGAGCCCGTGATGCCCGAGTAGGCCGGGGCGAAGAGCCGCGCCCGGTAATAGCGCAGCTCCTCGATCGACTCGCGGATGTCCGCGAGCGCGAGGTGCGAGCTCTGCTTGGCGACGCCGGCCGCGACCTGCGGCGCCCACCGCCGCGCCAGCTCCTTCAAGGTGCTGACATCGAGGTTGCGGTAGTGGAAGAACCTCTCGAGCTGCGGCATCTGGCGGGCGAGGAATCGCCGATCCTGGCAGATGCCGTTGCCGCACATTGGCGAGGTGCCCGGCGCCACCAGGTGGGCCAGGAACTGCAACGTGCGCGCCTCAGCCTCGTGCGCGCTGGTGCGGCTCGCGCGCACGCGCGTCAGCAGGCCCGAGGAGCCGTGCTGGCGCTGGTTCCAGTCGTCCATGCCCTCCAGCGTCTCCTCCGGCTGGTGGATCGCCATGACCGGCCCCTCCGCAAGGATGGTGAGCTCCTTATCGGTGACGATCGTGGCGATCTCGATGATAGAGTCCGTGTCGGGCTTCAGGCCCGTCATCTCGAGGTCGATCCAGATCAGATTGTCGGTGCCCGGCATACCGTGAGTGTAGCAACCTTCGATGCACGCGTGATCGCCGCTTTCGGCCGGCACCTGCTGGTGCGGGAGGCCTCCGGCCGCACGATCAGGGCCCGCCCCTTCGGACGGGAGCTTGGGGCCGTATGCGGCGACGATGTCCGCTGCCGCGACGATCCTCGCCATGGGGAGGTGCACGTGGTCGAGGTGCTTCCCAGACGCACGGCGCTCTACCGTTCGAATGCCCGCGGCAGGGTTGAGCCCGTTCTCGCCAACCTCACCCGGCTGTTGGTCGTGATCGCGCCGCTGCCGCCGCCCGATCCGTTCATAGCCGATCGGTACATTGCCGCGGCCGAATCGGCCGGTATCGCGGCCACGCTCGTCCTCAACAAGACGGAGCTGGGCATTGAGGAGGACCTACGGACCCAACTCGACGTCTACGCGGCGGCAGGTTACGAGTGCATCGCAGTCTCGGCCACGACAGGCGATGGTGTCGATGCGTT
Source organism: Steroidobacteraceae bacterium (assembly GCA_036273095.1). GTDB lineage: Bacteria > Pseudomonadota > Gammaproteobacteria > Steroidobacterales > Steroidobacteraceae > 13-2-20CM-66-19. The sequence continues at coordinate 2,331 of DATAXF010000120.1, forward strand.
GCTGTCGGCCTGTGTCGGGCACGTCGCGGCGCTCGTCGGACAGTCGGGCGTCGGAAAGTCATCTCTGGTCCGCCGGCTCGCTCCCGACGCCGAAGTCGAGATCGGCGGACTCGTGCGCCAAGAGGAAGGACGCCACACCACGACCGTCTCGCGGCTTTACGAGCTGCCGGACGGCGGCACACTCATCGACTCCCCCGGCGTGCGCGACTTCGCACCCGCCGTGGATCATCTGGACCGGCGGCACTTGGGGTTCGTCGAGGTCGCGCGCCTCGCCCCCGGCTGTCGCTTCCACGACTGCCGGCACATGCGCGAGCCCGGCTGCGCCGTGAAGCAGGCCGTCGAGTCAGGATCGATGGGTGCCAGGCGCTACGAAAGCTACCGGCGGCTATGGCGGCTCGCCGAGGAGCTGACGGCGGCTCGAGGACACAGGTGAATTGGCTGCAAGTCGCCTGCGGCGCTTGCAGCAGCCAGTCGGGTGGCGCCTTCGACCCCGCTTAATGACTTGCTGTTGACGTCAGACGACCGTCTGGCGGCCGGTAAGCGCGTGGGCCAGCGTGCCGCCGTCGACGTACTCGAGCTCCCCGCCGATGGGCACGCCATGCGCGATCCGGCTGGCGCGCAATCCGCGGCGGGTGGCGAGCTCCGCGAGAAAATGCGCCGTGGCCTCTCCCTCGACAGTTGGATTGGTCGCCAGAATCAACTCGTGCACCGTGCCTTCCTCGAGGATGGCCTCGAGCTCACGGATGCCGAGCTGCTCCGGACCGACGCCATCGAGCGGCGACAGGTGTCCCATGAGAACGAAGTAGCGCCCGCGGTAACTGCCCGACTGCTCTATGGCGACGACATCCGCCGGGGACTCCACCGCGCAGAGGAGCGAGGTCTCGCGCTGCGGGGCCGCGCAGATCGAGCACAGCTCCTCCTCGGTGAGCATGCGGCAGCGCCGGCAGCGCGTCACGGAATCGAGCGCGCCATCGAGGGCCTGCGCCAGCACCCGCGCCGCGGGCCGTCCGTCCTGCAGAAGATGGAAGGCCATGCGCTGGGCCGTCTTCGGCCCGACGCCCGGCAGGGACCGCAGGGCTTCGATCAGCTGAGCGAGACGGGCGGAGTGCTTCAAAACGGCAATTTCATGCCCGGAGGAAGCTGCATGCCGGCCGTTACGGCCGACATTTTCTCCTGGACCTTCGCTTCCACCTTGTGAACGGCATCGTTCACGGCTGCGGCAACGAGATCCTCGAGCATCTCGCGGTCCTCACCGATCACCGCGGGCTCGATCTGCACGCGGCGGGTCTCGTGCCGGCCGCTCATGGTCACCTTGACCATGCCGCCGCCGGACTCGCCGACCACTTCCAGGGCAGCGATCTCCTCCTGGACCTTCTGCATGTTGGCCTGCATGGCCTGGGCCTGCTTCATCAGGTTATTGAAATTCGGCATGTGATCCTCTTGGCTGAAAGGCCCTTGGCCCGCTGCCGGTCATTTTACCGGGCGGACGGTCTCCGGAAGCGGCGCCGCGCCGAACCGGTCGCGGAAGCCCTGGACGCCCGGATCCGCCTCGAATGCGCGCCGCGCCGATTCGGCCTCTTCCTGGGAGACGCGCTGGCCGGCCTGGGCCGGGGTCTCCGCCTGGGGAATCACGGCGGTGAATTCCAGCCGCACGGGCTCCCCGTAGTACTTCGCGAGCGCCTGGGCGAGCTTCTCCTCCACGGCCGCGGTTCGCATGAACTTGCTGCGCGGGTCGAGCGCCAGGCGGACGACCGCGCCCTCGCGGCCGATGAGCACGCAATGCGACGCCAGCTGACGCGCCGCCCCCTGCAGCTCGGTGGCGGAGATGATGGCAGCCCAGTCCTGAGCGCCGCCATGGACGGCGGGTACGACCGCAGCAGGGGGGGCCGCCACAGCAGAGACCGGCGCCGCCGCGCTCGAGCCGGACTTTGACGGCACCGCAGCCTTGGCCGGCACCGAGGCCGCGCTTCTCGAGCCCGGCGATCCCGCTGCCCGGGAATCGCTGGCGCCCGCCTGCGGACGAAAAGCGATCATCCTGAGAAGCACCATCTCGAAGCCGGTACGCGGGTCGGGAGCCAGCGCCAGGTCCCGTCGGCCCACGATGGCCGTCTGGTAATAGAGCTGCAGGTCCTCTGGAGGGATGGCGCGCGCCAGCCGCTCGAGGACCTCCGGCGCGTAGAGGTCGTCGCCGCCGAAATCCTTCACGACCTGCTTCAGGGCGATGCGCGTGAGGAGCGAGCTGAGCTCGTCGAGCACCTGGGCGTAATCTGGCGCCCATTCCTCCAGGGACTGCGCATGACGCAGCAGATCCACAGCGTCCCCCGCCGCCAGCCGCTCCGCCAGCTGCAACACGTGATCTCTGGCGATAGTGCCGAGCATGGCGCGGGCCTCCGCCTCGCCCGCTCGCCCGCCGCCGAAGGCGATGAGCTGATCGAGCAGCGACAGGCCGTCCCGCATGCTGCCATCCGCAGCCTGCGCGACCAGCGCAAGACCGGCGGACTCGAAGGCGATGCCTTCCTTCTCGAGAATGGCGCGCAGGTGCGCCGCGATCTGCGCGAGCGGAATGCGCTTGAGGTTGAACTGCAGACAGCGCGACAGCACGGTGACCGGCAGCTTCTGCGGATCGGTGGTGGCGAGCAGGAATTTCACGTGCGGCGGCGGCTCCTCGAGAGTCTTGAGGAGTGCGTTGAAGGAATGCGTCGAGAGCATGTGTACCTCATCGATGAGGTACACCTTGTAGCGGCCGCGGGTGGGCGCGTACTGCACGTTGTCGAGCAGTTCACGGGTATCGTCGACCTTGGTGCGCGAGGCCGCATCGACCTCGATGAGATCGACGAAGCGCCCGGCATCGATCTCTCTGCAGCTGGCGCACTGGCCACAGGGAGTGGGCGTGACTCCGGCTTCGCAGTTGAGGCACTTGGCCAGAATGCGCGCGATGGTGGTCTTGCCCACGCCGCGGGTGCCCGTGAAGAGGAACGCGTGATGCACGCGGCCGGTCTCGAGCGCGTTGACGAGCGCGCGGCGGACGTGGTCCTGCCCGACCAGCTCGGCAAACGCCCGCGGCCGCCACTTGCGCGCCAGCGCCGTGTAGGTCTCAGTCATTGCTTGGCCCTAAATGGAGGCGGCCCGTATCAGCGTAAGCTCCGGCACCCGACATCGCCGCTGCCGCTGCTGCCTTCCGGCCCTGACGGGGTTCACGACTGGTCGTCGCGGAGTAGCCGACACGGGCCACCATAGCCTGTACGTACCCGGCGCCGCCATGGGAGCTGAGCCGGCGAACGATGATAGCAGAGGGTCGGAGACCCGGGGGGGGATGCGTGAGCTCACACGGCCTGGCCGGCGCGCGGCCGCCGCTTGCGCTCAACCCGAATGCTCTGCTACAAAGCGGCTCCCCTTGGGGAGTAGTCGACCGGCTCGAAGCCGGGCCGTACGTCAACATACTTGGGCGATTCCGCTCATGGCGTAGGGGGCCGCGCAGGCGGCCTGGCGAGACCAACGGCTGAGACCCTCGGTACGAGCGACGGGGACTCCCGGCCGTCGTGTTTCGCCCCGCTCGGTCGAGGTCCCCGATGGAATCCTTCCTGATCAGCCTGTCGACCGTGGCCGTCGCGGAGATGGGCGATCGCACGCAGCTTCTCTCCCTGATGCTCGCGGCGCGCTTTCGGCGCCCGTGGCCCATCCTCGCCGGCGTTCTCTGCGCAACCATCGCCAACCATGCCGTTGCCGCAATCATCGGCCAGCGGCTCGGACACGCGCTCACGCCGCGAATCCTCGATACCGTGGTCGGTATCAGCATGATCGTCATGTCGTTGTGGACGCTGAAACCGGACACCCTGGATGAGTCATCCGCAGGCGGCAGGCGCCGGGGCGCTTTCCTCGCCACGCTGATCACGTTCTTCATCGCCGAGATCGGCGACAAGACACAGATTGCCACCGTCGCGTTGGCTGCTGCCTACTCCAACCTGCTCGCGGTGGTCGCAGGTACGACGACCGGCATGCTGCTTGCCAACGCGCCGGTGATCTTCTGCGGCAAGGCCTTCGCGGACCGTCTGCCCCTCAAGACTCTGCGCCATGTCGCCAGCGCGCTCTTCCTGGTGCTCGGCATTTACTTTCTGGCGCGGACATTCGGCGTCTAGACGCCAGCTCGATCGGCCGCCAACACCTGCTCCAGCACTTCGACCCAATGCCGGACCGGGCGATCGGTACCGGAGGCGAGGTGCATCAGGCAACCGATATTCGCGGTCACGATGGTGTCCGGCGCATCCGCCTGCAGGGCCGCGAGCTTGTCGGCTTTGAGCCGACGCGAGATCTCCGGCTGCAGCAACGAATAGCTGCCCGCCGACCCACAGCAGAGATGGCCGTCGGCAACGGTTGTCAGTGTGCACCCTGCGCGCGCGAGGAGCGGCTCAACGATGCCGCGGAGCTTCAAACCATGCTGCAGGGTGCAGGGCGAATGGAACGCGACCCGCATGGGGGCGGCGCGCCTCGGGTCCCGCTCGAGAAGCGACCCGGAATCCGTCAACTCCTTTGCCAGAATCTGAGAGATGTCGCGCGACATCTCCGCAATCCGCGCGGCCTTGCCTGCGTACTCCGGGTCGTCACGCAACAGAGCGCCGTAGTCGCTGATCATCACGCCACAGCCGCTCGCGGTGACGACCAGAGCCTCGGCGCCGCGCTCGATCTCGGGCCACCAGGCATCGATGTTGCGCCGCATCTGCTGCCGGGACCGGTCCTCCTCGGACAGATGATGGGCGAGCGCGCCGCAGCAGCCGTCGTCCACCGCGACCAGCGAGATGCCCAGCCGGTCCAATATGCGTGCCGCAGCGGCGTTGATGGCGGGAGCGGCAGCGGGTTGCACGCAGCCGCTGAGCACCAACATACGCCGTTGATGACGCGCTGCCGGCCACGCACCCGATGGACGTGCAGCCGGCACTGCCCGCCGCAGTGCTGTCGGCATCAACCCTCGTAACGCCCTCCCCAGTGCCAGCAGCGCGGCAAACCGTTGGCGGTACGGAACCACTGTCAGCAATGCACGCCTCACCAACCGTTCGCGTAACGTTCGAGGCACGACCCGCTCGATGTGATGCCGGCCGATATCCAGCAGCCGCCCGTAACGAACTCCCGATGGACAGGTTGTCTCGCACGCGCGGCACGTCAGACATCTATCGAGGTGTAGTTGCGTGGTACGCGAAGGCTCCGTGCCCTCCAGCATCTCCTTGATGAGGTAGATGCGCCCGCGCGGGCCGTCGAGCTCGTCGCCCAGCAACTGATAGGTCGGGCAGGTCGCGGTGCAGAAGCCGCAGTGCACGCATTTGCGCAGGATGGCGTCGGCCTCACGGCCATCGGGCGTATCGAGAAAGGCGGCGCTCAGTCGGGTTTGCACGGCTACAGATCCGGATACAGTCGACTGCGATTGAAGATACCGTGCGGGTCGAATGCGGTCTTCAGTCGCTTGTGGACCGAAAGCATGGCGGCGGACAAGGGCTGGAACGGACCCGCGGGCGGCTTCACGGCTGCACGATACAGTGTGGCATGGCCGCCGGATCGTGCGGCGAGAGTCCGCAGGGTGGCTTCGTCCTGCGGACCCGGGAGCCAGCGCAGCGATCCACCCCACTCGATCAGTGTCGGTCCCGGAAGCGGCAACATGGGTGCGTGCGCCGGCAAAGAGACCCGCCAGAGCTCGGCTGCCGACGCGAAGAATGCCAGCCGCTGCTCGCGCACCTCGTCCCAGTATTCGTCCGCACCGTTCATGATCTCGCCACCCAAAGCCTCGCGCGCGGCGCGCACCGCTGCATTCGCACCGGATAGGCGCACGTGCAATATGCCGTCATGCCATGCCGTCGCTGAGAGCGGCAAGGGCCGAGTTGCCCAGCGCGTCATGAGCTCGAGCGCTCCCGGCTGATCCACCTCGAGCCGCAGAGCGGATTCCGCCCGCGGCCGCGGTACGGTCTTCAAGGTGATCTCCGTGAGCAGGCCGAGTGTACCGAGGCTGCCGGCCATCAGCCGCGACACATCGAAGCCCGCGACATTCTTGATGACCCTGCCCCCGAAGCGCAGCAGCTCGCCGCGACCGTCGATGATCTCGACGCCCAGCACGAAGTCGCGCAATGCGCCGCGGTAGGCGCGCCGCGGCCCCGACAGGCCGCTCGCCACCGCGCCGCCGAGCGTAGCGCGCCCATCGAACCGTGGCGGCTCGAACGCCAACATCTGCTGGTGCGCGGCGAGCTCGCGCTCGAGCTCCACGAGTGGCGTCCCCGCCCGCGCCGCGATCACGAGCTCGGTCGGCTCACAGTGCGTGATGCCCGACAGCCCGCCGACATCCAGGGGCTCGCCCTCGAGCGGGCCGCCGTAGAAGTCCTTGCTGCCGCCGGCGCGGATGCAAAGCGGTCGGCGTGTCGCGGCAGCGGTGCGAATCCGCTGCTGTAGGGATTGCAGGTCCGACATCAGAAGCGCGGCAGCTCCGGATGCGGAGCCTTCCCGCCATGCACGTGCAGGCGCCCGAACTCCGCGCAGCGATGCAGTGTCGGCACCGCCTTGCCGGGATTGAGCAGTCCGAGCCCGTCCCAGGCGTGCTTGACCGCATGGAAGGTCTCGAGCTCGGCGCTGCCGAACTGCACGCACATCTGATTGATCTTCTCCAGCCCCACGCCGTGCTCGCCGGTGATGCTGCCGCCCTCGCGCACGCAAAGCTCGAGAATCTCGCCGCCGAACGCCTCCGCCCGCGCCACCTCGTCCGCGATGTTGGAATCGAAGAGGATGAGCGGATGCAGGTTGCCGTCGCCGGCGTGAAAGACGTTGGTGCAGCGCAGGCCGTACTTGACTTCCATCTGCCGGATGGCCTGCAGCACCGCCGCCAGCCGCTTGCGCGGAATGGAGCCGTCCATGCAATAGTAATCGGGCGAGAGCGCACCCATTGCCGGAAACGCCGCCTTGCGGCCGGCCCAGAAGCGCAGCCGTTCCGCCTCATCGCGCGAGACCCGACACTCCGTGGCGCCGGCGCTGCGCATGACGGCCTCCATGTGCAGGATCTCCTCCGCCACCTCTTCGGGTGCGCCGTCGGACTCACAGAGCAGAATCGCCTCCGCATCGAGCGGATAGCCGGCGTGGACGAAAGGCTCCACGGCGGCGATGGTGGGCCGATCCATCATCTCCAGACCCGCAGGGATGATGCCCGCCGCGATCACATCGGCCACGGCGCGGCCGGCCTTGGCCAGGTCGTCGAAGACGGCGAGCACCACGCGGGCGCAATCGGGCCTGGGAATCAGGCGCACGGTCACCTCGGTGATTACGCCGAGCAGACCCTCGGATCCCGTCAGCAGCGCCAGCAGGTCGTAGCCCGGCGCATCCGGCGCCGCGGAGCCGACCTCGAGCACTTCGCCCTCGATGTCCACCACGCGCAGCGCCAGGAGATTGTGCACGGTCAGGCCATATTTCAAACAATGAACGCCGCCGGAGTTCTCCGCCACATTGCCGCCGATGGTGCAGGCGATCTGACTCGAGGGATCCGGCGCGTAATAAAGCTTGTGCGGCGCGGCCGCCTCCGAGATGGCGAGGTTGCGCACTCCGGGCTGGACCCGCGCGGTGCGCGCCAGCGGATCGATGCTGATGATGCGGTTCAAGCGCGCCAGCGACAGCAGCACGGCGTCCTGGCGGGGAGTGGCGCCGCCCGAAAGTCCGGTGCCCGCGCCCCGCGCGATCACCGGCACTTTGGCCGCGTGGCAGAGGCGGAGCACGGCAGCGACCTGCGCCTCATCGATGGGAAGCGCGACGGCAAGCGGCGTCTGACGGTACATCGTCAGCGCATCGCACTCGTAAGGCTTCAGCTGCTCCGCATTCGAGAGTACCGCCCCCGGAGGCAACGCGCGGCGCAGGCGATCGATCACTTCGTTCACGGATCGCATCATACCGCCGGAACGCCCCGCCGGCTCGTGACATCCATTGGGTAGATCCACACTCGACGCCGGAGCATCGACTATGAAAAGAGCCGTTTACTTCCTCGGGGGCCTCCTCGGCTGCGGTATCGCACTCGCCTCGGCACAGGGCGCCGCGCCGAGCGACGCGCAGATTGCCGCGATCGTCGTCACCGCCAACCAGGTGAAGGGCAGGCTCTTGGTTCACTGAATGGCAGGCACAGAGCTCATCGACTCCGCTACTGACGCCGACGACGACGCGTCGGTAGTGCGTCGAGTTCTCGGCGGCGATCCCATGGCCTTCGCGCTCCTGATGCGGCGCTTCAACCGCAGGCTCTACCGCGTAGCACGAGCCATCATGGGCGATGATACCGAGGCGGAAGACGCCCTCCAGGAGGCCTATCTCAACGCATATCGCCGCTTGCGACAGTTTCGCGGCGACTTCTCCCTCGCCACCTGGCTCTCGCGTCTCGTCGTGAACGAGTGCCTCGGCAGGAAGCGCCGCAGCGCGCGCCGACAGAACGTAATTCCGATGATCCCCTCTCCCGACGACAGCGAGGTGGAAGCGGTGCCTTCAGATGAGGTCGGGTCGCCGGATGCGGCGGCCGATCGTGCACAGATGAGAGCCATCCTCGAGCGCAGGATCGACGCCCTGCCGGAAGCTTTCCGCGCCGTCTTCGTCCTGCGCGCCCTCGAGGAGTTGAACGTCGAGGAGACCGCGCAGTGCCTCGGCATTCCGGCGGAAACGGTCCGCAGCCGTCACTTCCGGGCCAGGAGCCTGTTGCGCGAGGCCCTGGCGCGTGAGGTCGATACCGCGGAGCGGAGCCTGTGGGAATTCGCCGGCGCGCGGTGCGACCGGATCGTGGCTCAGGTACTCGCCCGGCTCCCCGGACTCAGTCCCCCGTGACCTGGGCGGGCTTCGGGTCCTCGGGGCTCAGCCATCGGTAGGCGAAGCCGCCGAGCGCACCGCCGATGAGGGGCGCGACCCAGAAGAGCCACAGCTGCTGCAGCGCCCACCCGCCCACGAACAAGGCCGGCCCCATGCTGCGTGCGGGATTCACCGACGTGTTGGTAACCGGGATGCTGATGAGATGAATCAGCGTCAGACATAGCCCGATGGCGAGCGGCGCGAAACCTCTGGGAGCATTGCCGTGCGTCGAGCCCATGATGACGAACAGGAAGCCGAACGTCATCACCACCTCGCACACGAATGCCGACAGCAGAGAATATCCGCCGGGTGAGTGCGCTCCGTAACCGTTGCTGGCGAAGCCTCCCGCGGTGCTGAAATCGACGTGGCCGCTGGCGATCAGGTAGAGCACGCCCGCCCCGGCAATGCCGCCGAGCACCTGGGCGATGATGTATCCGGGAAGATCGGCAACGCGGAAGCGACCGCCGGCGCAGAGGCCCACCGACACAGCCGGATTGATGTGGCAACCTGACACATGGCCTATCGCATAGGCCATCGTCAGCAGGGTCAATCCGAATGCGAGTGCGACGCCGACAAAGCCGATTCCCAGGCTTGGGAAGGCTGCCGCCAGCACTGCCGCGCCGCAACCGCCGAGGACGAGCCAAGCCGTCCCGATGAACTCCGCCAGGAGCTTGCGCATCATGATAAATGCCCCCCAGATCGTTTATAGGCTGGCGGAGAGGGTGGGATTCGAACCCACGAACACCCGTTGAGATGTTACTGGAATTCCAGTCCAGCGCCTTCGACCGCTCGGCCACCTCTCCGCACGCTGGCGCGGATGATACTACGCTCCGGGCCCGCGGACCCGGGGGCGCGTCCGCCCCTTATTCCCCCGGGGGCGCATTCGCCTGCGGAACGTTGAAGGTCGGCGGCGCCGCCAGGCAGGGATCTTTTACGGTGCGTGGCGGCGGCGCGGGCCCGTTGAGCTGCGGGACCTCCAGCGCGTGGCTGGAATCGGGCGAGCTCATACCCTGCGGAATGGCGAGCGGCGCGATGCTGGTCGCCCGCTGGTAAGGCTCCGGCTTGTTGCAGCTGTCGTCGTGGGTGATGTGGTGGATGGTTTTGCAGCCGCTGAGCGCGAGCATCACGGCGGAGGTGAGAGCCAAGGCGGCTCTGGACATCATTTCGGGACCCCTTTTCAAATCTATTGGAGCGTTGCCGCTCGCCGCAGCGCCGCGAGCACCGCCGGCTGGTGAGCCGTCGACAGCTCCGTCAGCGGCAGCCGAATGCCACGCTCGATCCTGCCGGCCTGCGCCAGCGCCCATTTGACCGGTATCGGATTCGCCTCGAGAAAAAGATCCCGATGCAGCGCCGCGAGCGACGCATCCAACTGCGCCGCGGATTCCCGGTCGCCGCGAATCGCCGCAGCCACCATGGTCGACATGGCGCCCGGTGCGACGTTGGCGGTTACAGAGATTACCCCGCGCGCGCCGGCGATGATTGCCTGCCTCGCCGTGGGGTCATCGCCGCTCAGCACCACGAACCCCTGCCGGCAGGCGGCGAGCAGCTCGCGCACCCGCTCCGGCCCCGGTACCGCCTCTTTGACCGCGCTGATCCGCTCGAGTTGCGACAGCCGGCCGACCGTCGCGGGAAGCATGTCGACGGCGGTGCGGGACGGAACGTTGTAGAGGATCACGGGCCTGGAGGAGGCCTCTGCGATCGCAGCGAAGTGCCGGTACAAGCCCTCCTGCGTCGGCCGGTTGTACGCGGGCGTGACCGCCAGGATGCCCTCGACCGGCAACTGCGAGAACCGCCCGGCCCTCTCCACGGAGCTCGCCGTGCTGCTCGAGCCCACGCCCACAATGACCGCGACGCGATGCCGGACCCGCTCGCAGGCGCGCTGCGTGAGCTCCCACAGCTCCGGGTCCGTCAGCGTCGCCGACTCCCCCGTGGTGCCGCCGACGATGAGTCCGGTGGTGCCGCTCTCGATGTGCCAGTCGATGAGGCGCTCCCAGGCGTTGTGATCAATGGAGCCATTGGCCCGCATGGGCGTGACTATCGCGACGAGACTGCCTGAGAGCATCGAAACCCTGGGTAATGCCGGGATACGGCAGGTAAGCCGACAAGTATAAGGGGCATTCGGCCCGGGACGAAGTCGTCTCCCACAAGCATCGCCAGGGGACCGCTCACCCGGTACACTCCTGCGCAGCACCCTTGGAACGCACCGAGCCCATTGACCCGATGAAGCAGCACCTGGCCGTTTCGGCGATCGGCGGCGACCGCACCGGCATGGTCCACGAGCTGACGCGGGTGATCAGCGAGTGCGGCGGCAATATCACCGAGAGCCGGATGGCGGCGCTGGGCACGGAGTTCGCGATGCTGCTGCTCGTCTCGGGCAACTGGCACGCGCTGGCCAAGCTCGAAACGGAGCTGAAGCGTCTCGCCGAG